>JBCBAP010000001.1:0-206217 GCA_038532435.1 Pseudomonadota bacterium
GTGTGGGCTTCGGCAAGGGCAAGGCCCGCGAGGTGCCCGAGGCGATCCGCAAGGCAACCGAAGCGGCAAAGCGCGGCATGATCCGCGTGCCCCTGCGGGAAGGCCGGACCCTGCACCACGACATGGAAGGCCGCCACGGTGCGGGCAAGGTCGTGATGCGGACCGCACCCCAGGGTACGGGGATCATCGCGGGTGGTCCGATGCGTGCGGTGTTCGAGATGCTGGGCATTCAGGACGTCGTGGCGAAGTCCATCGGGTCCCAGAACCCCTACAACATGATCCGGGCAACGCTCGACGGCCTGCGCAACGAAAGCTCGCCGCGCATGATCGCGCAGCGTCGTGGCAAGAAGGTCGCCGACATCCTGCCCAAGCAGGACGCGGCACCTGAGGCCGAGGCCGCAGCCGAAGCAGTGGAGGCCTGATCATGGCAACCATCGTCGTCAAGCAGGTCGGTTCTCCGATCCGCCGCCCGAAGGAACAGCGGGACACGCTGATCGGTCTGGGCCTGAACAAGATGCACAAGACCCGCGAACTGGAGGACACTCCGGCGGTTCGCGGCATGATCAACAAGATCCCGCATCTCGTCCAAATCATCGAAGAGCGCGCCTGAGCGCGCCCTCAGGCCCGGCGAGACCGGGCCTGACCGTTCACAAATGCCGTGGTTGCGGGGCTGCTGACGCTCCTTCCCGCATATCCGGCCAGAGGAGACAGCGTCATGAAACTCAACGAACTCCGGGACAACCCAGGCGCCACCAAATCCCGCAAGCGCATCGGCCGCGGCCCCGGCTCCGGTAAGGGCAAGATGGGTGGCCGTGGTATCAAGGGTCAAAAGTCCCGCTCGGGTGTTGCGATCAACGCCTATGAGGGTGGCCAGATGCCGCTCTACCAGCGTCTGCCCAAGCGCGGCTTCAACAAGCCGAACCGCAAGAAGTTCGCCGTCATCAACCTGGGCCTGATCCAGAAGTTCATCGACGCGGGCAAGCTCGATTGCTCCGGCGATGTGACCGAAGACATGCTGGTTGAAAGCGGCCTGGTGCGGCGCAAGCTCGACGGTGTCCGGGTGCTCGCGAAGGGTGATGTGACCGCCAAGCTGAAGCTTACTGTCACCGGCGCCTCCAAGGCCGCTGTCGAGGCGGTTGAGAAGGCCGGCGGCGCTCTCACGGTCACCGGTGCGGTGGCTGAGGCGGCCGCGGAATAATACTTGTGGGTGCCATTCGTGCACCTTACATCTTGAGAAACTTTTCCGCGCCGCCTGAGCCCTGAGGGTTCGGCGGCGCAGTCATGGAGGGCCCTACATGGCATCCGCAGCCGAACAGATGGCGTCGAACCTGAGCTGGAGCAGCTTTGGCAAGGCCAAGGAACTGCAGCAGCGCATCCTCTTCGCCCTCGGCCTTCTGATCGTCTATCGCGTCGGCACGTACATCCCGGTTCCGGGCATCGATACGGCACAGCTGCAGCTCTTCTTTGAGCAGGCATCCCAGGGCATCGGGGGCATGATCAACATGTTCACCGGCGGTGCCGTGGGCCGGATGGCGATCTTTGCCCTCGGCATCATGCCCTACATTTCCGCCTCTATCATCGTGCAGCTTCTTACCTCGATGATCCCGCAGCTTGAACAGCTCAAGAAAGAGGGTCAGGCGGGCCAGCGCAAGATCAACCAGTACACCCGGTACGGCACGGTTTTCCTTGCGGTTTTTCAGGGGTACGGGATTGCTGTCGGGCTTGAGAGCCAGGGGCTCGTGCTCGATCCGGGCTGGTTCTTCCGCGCCTCCTGCGTGATCACGCTCGTGGGCGGGACCATGTTCCTGATGTGGCTCGGTGAGCAGATCACCGCCCGCGGCATCGGCAACGGCATCTCGCTGATCATCTTCGTCGGCATCATCGCGGAGCTTCCCGCGGCACTCGCCCAGTTCTTCGAACAGGGGCGCCAGGGTGCGATCTCCGCGCCGGTGATCATCGGTGTGATCGTGATGGCGGTTGCCGTCATCGCCTTCGTCGTGTTCGTCGAGCGGGCGCTGCGCAAGGTGCACATCCAGTATCCCCGCCGTCAGGTGGGGCAGAAGATGTATGGTGGCGAGAGCTCCCATCTGCCCATCAAGCTGAACCCGGCAGGTGTTATCCCGGCGATCTTCGCCTCCTCGCTCCTGCTGCTGCCCCAGACCTTCGCCACCTTCGGCGGAGACGGCTCCGGCGTGCTGAGCTGGATCTCCGCCTACATGGGCCGGGGACAGCCGCTGAACCTGTTGTTCTTCGGCGCGATGATCGTCTTCTTCGCCTACTTCTACACCGCAAACGTCTCCTTCAAGTCGGAGGATGTGGCGGACAATCTCAAGAAGCAGGGTGGCTTTGTCCCCGGCATCCGCCCGGGCAAGCGCACGGCGGAATACCTCGACTATGTGGTCACGCGCCTGCTCGTGGTGGGCTCCATCTACCTCGTCGCCGTCTGCCTCCTGCCCGAGGTTCTGATCAGCCAGCTGGCCGTGCCGTTCTACTTTGGTGGTACCTCCCTTCTGATCGTGGTGTCGGTAAGCATGGATACGGTGCAGCAGGTACAGTCGCATCTCGTTGCCCATCAGTATGAAAGCCTGATCGAAAAGTCGCGTCTCGGCGGCAAGCGTAAAAAGCCGACAGGTGCACGAGGGAGACGTTAATGAACATCATTCTGCTGGGCCCCCCCGGGGCAGGGAAGGGCACGCAGGCCCGCAAGCTGGTCGAAGAACGCGGCATGGTGCAGCTTTCCACCGGCGACATGCTGCGGGCGGCCAAGACCTCCGGGACGGAGATGGGCAAGCAGGTGGCAGAGGTGATGGCGCGGGGCGATTTGGTGACCGACGAAATCGTCATCGGCCTGATCGCAGAACAGCTCGACAACGGGGCCGCGGACAAGGGCGCCATCTTCGACGGCTTCCCCCGCACACTCGCGCAGGCGGATGCTCTGGGCGAGTTGCTGGCAAAGCGGGGTGACGGTCTGGATGCGGTGGTGGAGATCCGGGTCGATGCGGATGCGCTCGTCGCGCGCATTTCCGGGCGTTTCACCTGCTCCTCCTGCGGCGAGGTCTACCATGACGACACCAAGCCGACGACCGTGGACGGCGTCTGCGACAATTGCGGTGGGACGGAGTTCACCCGCCGGGCGGACGACAACCCGGATGCCCTGCGCACTCGGCTGATGGCTTACTACCGCGATACCTCTCCGCTGATCGGTTACTATTACGCCAAGGGGCAGCTTTCGCCCATCGATGGCATGGCCGAGATTGGGGCGGTTTCCGCCTCTTTAGACGCCGTTTTGGATAGCTGAAAAAACTTCTTGACAGCGGGTTGACGATGGCGCGCGGGTTCATATACTGCGCGCTCTCTCGACAGAGAGTCGCGCCGATTTCTACATTTCACCTCAGGCGCGCGGGATGCCTATGGTCCAGGTAAGGACAGGAACAAGCCGGCCGGCGGAAACGGTCGGCTTTGATTGTGGAAAAACAGTCCCTTGAGGGGGATGGTGGACAAAACGGAGCAAGATTTTGGCGCGAATTGCAGGCGTTAACATCCCGACAAACAAGCAGGTGCAGATTGCCCTGACCTACATTCATGGAATCGGACGGACCTCCGCCGTTTCCATTTGCGACGCAACCGGCGTGGAAGGGTCCCGCCGCGTGAATGAGCTTTCCGATGCGGAGGTTCTTCAGCTGCGCGAGCATATCGACGCGAACTACATGGTCGAAGGCGACCTGCGGCGCGATGTGTCCATGAACATCAAGCGTCTGATGGACCTTGGCTGCTACCGCGGCCTGCGTCATCGTCGCGGCCTTCCGGTGCGGGGTCAGCGGACCCACACCAACGCTCGTACCCGTAAGGGCCCGGCAAAGCCGATTGCCGGCAAAAAGAAGTAAGGAGGCGAGCAGATGGCACGTGACAAGGTTCGCGCAAAGAAGAAGGTTTCGAAGAACATCACCGCCGGCGTGGCACATGTGAACTCGAGCTTCAACAACACCAAGATCCTGATTTCCGATGCCCAAGGCAACGCGATTTCCTGGTCGTCCGCGGGCACGATGGGGTTCAAGGGCTCCCGGAAGTCCACACCCTACGCGGCACAGGTCGCGGCGGAGGATGCGGGCCGCAAGGCGCAGGAGCATGGTGTGAAGACCCTCGAGGTCGAGGTGCAGGGTCCGGGTTCCGGCCGGGAAAGCGCGCTGCGCGCTCTCTCCGCAATCGGCTTCACTGTGACGTCCATCCGGGACGTGACCCCGATCGCACACAACGGCTGCCGCCCGCCGAAGCGCCGCCGCGTCTGATTATTGACGAGAACAAGCTGGCAGGCGCGTCAATTCTGGCGCGCCTTAGCCCGTTGAAGCATCCGCAGAGTCCTCGGGCGTTCCTGATTGACGGATCCGATCAGGGACTGGGATAGAGGAGAACAAGATGATCCATAAAAACTGGCAGGCACTCATCCGCCCGACCGGGCTCGATATCAAGCCCGGGGCAGACCCTCGTCGTTTCGCCACCGCAACTGCAGAACCGCTCGAGCGCGGCTTCGGCCTGACGCTGGGCAACGCCCTGCGCCGGGTGCTGCTATCCTCGCTTCAGGGCGCGGCGATAACGTCCGTTCAGATTGACGGCGTGCTCCACGAGTTTTCCTCGGTGCCCGGTGTGCGCGAAGACGTGACCGATATCGTGCTTAATCTCAAGGGCGTGTCCGTTGCGATGGACGTGGACGGGCCGAAGCGCGTTTCCGTCTCCGCCACGGGTCCCGGTGTCGTCACCGCCGGGCAGATCAGCGAGAGCGCGGGCATCGAGATCCTCAACAAGGATCACGTGATCTGCCACCTCGACGACGGCGCCTCCGTCTACATGGAACTGACCGTGGAGACGGGGAAGGGCTACGTCGCCGCCGACAAGAACCGGCCCGAGGATGCGCCCATCGGGCTCATCTCCGTCGACGCTCTGTTCTCGCCGGTCAAGAAGGTGAGCTACAAGGTCGAGCCGACCCGGGAGGGGCAGGTCCTCGACTATGACAAGCTGACCCTGAACCTCGAAACCGACGGCTCCATCACGCCGGAGGATGCGATCGCCTACGCAGCCCGGATCCTTCAGGACCAGCTCGGCGTGTTCGTGAACTTCGACGAGCCGGAAGCGGCAAGCCGGGCGGAAGAAGAGGACGATCTGGAGTTCAACCCGCTTCTGCTCAAGAAGGTGGACGAGCTCGAGCTGTCGGTGCGGTCTGCAAACTGCCTGAAGAACGACAATATCGTCTATATCGGGGATTTGATTCAAAAGACGGAAGCAGAGATGCTCCGCACCCCGAACTTTGGCCGCAAGTCGCTCAACGAGATCAAGGAAGTGCTGACCACGATGGGTCTGCACCTCGGCATGGATATCGTCGACTGGCCGCCGGACAATATCGAGGATCTGGCCAAGAAGTACGAAGACCAGTTCTAAGTGCAGGCGCGTCCGCCTGGACGCGCCGACCTGGGCATTCCGCCCCAAGGAGAGCGGGCCAACACGCAGGGCCCGCCAGACAAAGTATAACGCTGAAAGGAACACAACATGCGTCACGGTAACGGTTACCGCAAACTCAACCGCACCCACGAACACCGCAAGGCGATGTTCGCGAATATGGCGGCCTCGCTCATCGAACATGAGCAGATCAAGACGACCCTGCCCAAGGCGAAGGAACTGCGCCGGATCATCGACAAGCTGATCACCCTCGGCAAGCGCGGCGATCTGCATGCCCGCCGCCTCGCGCACGCGCAGATCAAGCAGGACGCAGCGGTCAGGAAGCTGCTCGACGAGCTCGGCCCGCGGTACAAGGAGCGCAACGGTGGCTACTCCCGCGTGCTGAAGGCGGGTTTCCGCTATGGCGACATGGCCCCGATGGCGATCATCGAGCTGGTCGACCGCGATACTTCGGCGAAGGGCGCTGCCGACAAGGCACGGGTCGCGGAAGAAGAGGCGATGACCGACGAGGAGTGATCCTCGCCGACACTGGATTTGAGGGGCCCTCGCCGATCAGCGGGGGCCCTTTCGTTTGTGCGAGATGGGGAAAGCGGGCGAGCCGCGATGTTCTGGTCGGTTGGAACCGAATGTCGGTAGCCGCCCGACCCTGGCGGCTCGGTGGAGGCCAGCGGAGCACTCCAAGCACGGAATTCCAGCGCGCAGCATCGCTTGGCACCTGGCACCGGTCGGATCGGTTGCGGTCGCCCGGGGCAGGGCGGTAGGGTCGAACCATGGCGGATCTCTTCGACAGTTTTGAGGCCAGTGAGGACGCGCCACGCCCTCTTGCAGACCGGTTGCGACCGATCGCGCTCGCCGAGGTCGTGGGGCAGGACCATGTGCTGGGTCCCGAAGGACCCCTCGGGGCCATGCTCGCCTCCGGCCAGATCGGATCCATCGTGCTCTGGGGCCCGCCCGGTGTGGGCAAGACCACCATCGCCCGCCTTCTGGCCAAGGAAACGGACCTGGAGTTCGTGCAGATCTCCGCGATCTTCTCCGGTGTGCCGGAGCTGCGAAAGGTCTTCGACGCGGCAAAGCTGCGGCGGCGGCAGGGGCGCGGCACGCTTCTCTTCGTCGACGAGATCCACCGGTTCAACAAGGCGCAGCAGGACGGGTTTCTGCCCCACATGGAGGATGGCACGATCGTCCTCGTGGGGGCCACGACGGAGAACCCGTCATTCGAGCTGAATTCGGCGGTTCTCAGCCGGGCGCAGGTCATCGTGCTCAACCGCCTCGACCTTGCCGCGATGGAGCTGCTGATGCAGCGGGTCGAGCGGGATCTGGGCGCACCGCTACCTCTTGATGCGACGGCGCGGGAGGCCATGCAGGAGATGGCCGACGGGGACGGCCGCGCGCTCCTCAACATGGTCGAGCAGGTGATCGGCTGGGGCGTCGCCGAACCCCTCGACCGGGATGCACTCGTCCAACGCCTCAACCGGCGTGCGGCGCAGTATGACAAGAGCGGAGATGCCCACTACAACCTGATTTCCGCCCTGCACAAATCGGTCCGCGGATCGGACCCGGATGCGGCACTCTATTGGTTTGCCCGGATGCTGGAGGGTGGGGAGGATCCCCGCTACCTCGCTCGCCGCATCACCCGCATGTCGGTCGAGGATATCGGCCTTGCCGATCCCATGGCGCAGGCCGTATGCCTCCGCTCATGGGAGACCTATGAGCGTCTGGGCAGCCCCGAGGGCGAACTGGCTCTCGCCGAGGCGCTCGTCTATCTCTCCCTCGCGCCGAAGTCGAACGCGGTGTACTCCGCCTACAAGGCCGCCCGTGCTGCGGCCAAGCAGACCGGATCCGCCATGCCTCCGGCGCATATCCTCAACGCCCCGACACAGCTCATGAAGTCCCTCGGCTATGGTGACGGCTACGCCTACGACCATGACGCGGAGGACGGGTTTTCCGGCCAGAACTATTTTCCAGATGGGATGAAACGGGGTGTTTACTATGCCCCCGTCGAGCGCGGACATGAACGCGAGCTTAAAAAGCGTCTTGAATATTTTGACAAGTTGCGTGCGCAGCGACAGGGCTGACGGTCACTGTCATTGCGTATCGGATTAAAACCAACTAGACTGATGTCAGGTTGGCGGAATGCGGCAACTGTCAAGTTTCAAGGACAATTTTGGTGGCGCAAGCTGTATACAGCCTGATCTATCGCAGCTATGCACGTCCGCCCTGGATCGGGGAGCGCACGCTCAACGATATCGCCCGCGAAGCCAACACCTTCAACGCCTCCGAAGGAATCAGCGGTATGCTGATCTTTTCCGATGGTGTGTTCATCCAGGTGCTGGAGGGACACACGGTGACGATTCTCGAGCTCACAGCCAAGATCGCCGCGGACCGCCGGAATGAGAAGCTGCGGGTTCTGTGGCATGGCAATGTGGACGGGCGGCGTTTTGGTCAGTGGGCTATGGGCTGTTTCGACTTTTCGGATGCCGCGCGGACGGCGGCACCGGTCCCGGCGGAGATCTTCGACCGGGTCGGGGACGACATGCATTGGACCGATGAGAATACCGAGGATCTGATCCGGTTCTACCAAAGCAACCAGATCGAAGGTATGGAGCCGATCTTCACCCGGATGCGCAGGCTGACCTGACGCGGCAGCGTCACGGGTGGTCGAGCACTGCGCCGGGCTTGACCTCCGCCGGTGGCTGGGGCTTACACGGGGCCATGAGTTTCGGACCTTCCCTCCTCTACGTTATGCTCGGCGGCGCCGTCGGATCTGGACTGCGCTTTGCACTGGTCAGCGGTGCCGCGCGCAGCCTTGGCACAGGCTGGCCCTACGGCACGTTCGCCGTGAACGTGCTCGGATCGTTTGTCATGGGCCTCTGCGCGGTGTGGCTTTTGCAGCGTGGCGGGGCGGCGAGCCTTCTGCTGATGACCGGCGTGCTCGGCGGCTTCACCACATTCTCAGCCTACTCGCTTGATGCGGTGCGCCTTGTCGAGGCGGATCGGGTGGGGGCAGCGATCGGGTATGCGGGCGGAAGCGTCGCCGCCTCGATCCTCGCGCTGGCGCTCGGTATGGCCGCGGCCCGAGGGTTGGGCGCATGAGCGGTGTGCAGAGGCTCACCCTCGATGCGGAGGCGGAAGGGCAGCGGCTTGACCGCTGGCTGCGCAAGCAGTTCCCGCAGGTGACCCAGGGCCGGATCGAGAAGATGTGCCGCAAAGGCGAACTGCGGCTCGACGGGGGGCGGGTGAAGTCCGCCACCCGGCTCAGCGCAGGTCAGATCCTCCGGGTCCCGCCCCTGCCGGAGGCACCGTCACCGGTCGCGTCAGGCCCAAGGATCTCCGACGCGGATGCGGAGATGATGCGCGCTTCCGTTCTGTACCGCGACGATCACATCATCGCGCTCAACAAACCCGCGGGCCTCGCGACCCAGGGCGGCTCCGGCCAGACCCGGCATGTGGACGGTCTCGCGGCCGCGCTGCAGTTCGATATGGAGGCGGCCCCGAAGCTCGTGCACCGGCTCGACAAGGACACCTCCGGCGTCCTGCTCCTCGCGCGCACGGGCCGCGCGGCGGCGGCCCTGGCTAAGGTGTTTCAGGCCAAGTCCACACGCAAGATCTACTGGGCCGCCTGCGCTGGCGCGCCCAAGTTGCGCACCGGCGTCATCCGCTATGGTCTGGCCAAGCAGGCCGGGCACGGCCCCCACGGGGCGGGCGAAAAGATGGTGCCGATCCTGCCCGAGGAGGTCGACAATACCGAGGGGGCAAAGCGCGCCGTTACCGATTACACGGTCATCGAGAATGCAGCCTCCCGCGCCGCGTGGGTCGCGCTCAGCCCGATCACGGGCCGGACCCACCAACTCCGTGCACATATGGCGGCCATCGGCCATCCCATCGTCGGCGACGGCAAGTATGGCACCAACAGCCAGACCAATGAGGGCGACGGGTGGGGCGTACAGCTTGGTGGCGGGATCAGTCGGAAGCTGCACCTGCATGCCCGCACTGTGCGGTTGACGCATCCGGTGACCGGCGGCCTTCTGACGATCACGGCCCCCTTGCCGCCCCACATGGCGCAGACCTGGCAATTCTTCGGCTGGGAAAGCCGGGAAGCCTCCCTCGATCCCTTCGAGGAGGAGACGTGACTGCCCCCCTGCGCCTTGCCATGTTCGACATGGACGGAACCCTAATCGACAGCCATTCGTTTATCGTGGAGGCGATGCGCCGGGGCTATCGCGCCGCTGGGAAGGCACCACCTACGGATGCGGAGACGCTCAGCATTGTTGGGCTTTCCTTGCCCGAGGCGGTGCGTAAGCTCTCCCCGGAGCTTCCGGATGGGGAGGTGATCCGGTTGGCGGATCTCTACCGGCAAAGCTTCGTTGCCCTGCGGGAGGAGACAGGCGGCGAGGCCACGCTTCCGCTCTATCCCCATGTCCGCGCCACGCTGGATGCGCTGTCCGGTGAGGCGGAGCTCCTGATGGGGGTCGCCACCGGAAAGGCCCGCCGCGGTCTCGATCACATCTACGCCTCCCATGACCTCGGGCGGTTTTTCGTCACGTCCCAGACCGCCGATCTGCACCCGTCCAAACCGCATCCCGCGATGCTCGAGCAGGCGGTGCGGGAGACCGGTGTGACACCGGTACAGGCGGTCATGATCGGCGATACGGAGTATGACATCGCCATGGGCCGCGCGGCCGGTTTTGCGACCATCGGCGTCGCCTGGGGATACCACCCGGTCGAGCAGTTGCGGGACGCGGGCGCGGACGTCATCGCAACGTCCTTCGATCAGATACCCGATCTGATCGGGCAGGTGCTGGAGGCGCAGGTATGAGCGAGTGGGCGGTCAAACGGTTCTGGACCGAAAGCACAGTCACCACGGCGGAGGGCGGCTTCACCGTCACCCTGGATGGCCGGTCCGTGCGGACACCGCTGAAGACGCCCCTGGTCGTTCCGACGGAGGCGCTTGCACGCGCCATCGCCGCGGAGTGGGACGCGCAGCAGGAGCAGGTCGACCCCGGAACCATGCCCGTCACACGCTCGGCCAACGCAGCGCTCGACAAGGTGGCGACCCAGCGGCAGGAGGTGATCGCGCTCCTCACCGAGTACGGCACAACGGACCTGTTGTGCTACCGGGCTGAGGGGCCGGAAGCCCTCGTCGCACGTCAGGCGGAGGCGTGGGACCCCCTTCTGGACTGGGCGGCGCAGCGGCTGGGGTCGCGGCTGTTTCCCGTGTCCGGCGTCATGTATCAGCCCCAGCCGAAGGACAGTCTGGCGGCGCTCAACAGGCCCGTCGACGGAATGGACGCCTTCGCTCTCACCGGATTCCACGATCTGGTGACGCTGTCAGGGTCCCTGGTGATCGGCCTTGCGGTCCACGATGATCATCTGAGCGCGGAGGATGCCTGGCCGCTCACCCGCATTGATGAGACCTATCAGCAAGACCTCTGGGGCACCGATGAAGAGGCCGCGGAAATGGCCGCGCGCAAGCGGGCGGATTTCCTGCATGCGGCCCGGTTCATCGCCCTGTCGAGAGGAGCCGCAGATGGCTGAACCCTACTTCGCATCCTCCGTCGAGGACCTGGCAACGCGGGAGGTGATTGCCTCGATGTCCGGGCTCGACTTCCTCCAGCGGATCGTGGACGGGGAGTTGCCCGCGCCCCCGATCGGGCGCGTCCTCAACTACCGGCTCGACCGCGTCAGTGCCGGTCAGGCGGTGTTCTGCGGGGAGCCGACGTTCGACACAATGAACCCCATCGGATCGGTCCATGGCGGCTGGTTCGGCACGCTCTTGGACAGCTGCATGGCCTGCGCGGTGCAGACCACGCTCGAGGCCGGGCAGGGGTACACGACGCTTGAATACAAGATCAATATCATCCGACCCCTTCTGCCCTCGAGCGGCATGGTCGAGGCCATCGGCGACGTCTCTCACCGGGGGCGCCGGACAGGGGTTGCGGAGGGTCGGATCGTAGGGCAGGAGGACGGAAAGCTCTACGCCACAGGCTCCACGACATGCCTCGTGATGGATCTGCGCGGCTGATGTGATTCGCCGGATCGGGCGGTATTCCGTCGCATACCTGTAAAGCTTTGATAACGTGCCGATGACAGTGACCCTACGTGCCTCGAGACGCGCCTCCTCCGGTGTTGGAGCAGTTCTGTCGCTTGAACGCAAAAAGAAATCCCGGATTCGCGCCGCTCCGCACGCGCAGGAGCGACGCGGAATGTAAGCGCCTCCATCCCTGTTAGGTAGCGCATACTGACCTAAAAGATGTTTTGGACTCAATGCGTAGTCCATCGATTCAATTTCAGATTGTGTCACTCACCGCCGGTCCGGCCCGGACTTACCCGACCTAACGTCAACCTGACCGCATGCATCCGGTCTGAGCACCTTTCATCAAACAGGTGCATTCCGCGACGAAAGTCGTATCCCACAACGGGGCGAAAAATAGGTCAGCAAAGCAGACATTGCGGTTGCGAAAGCCGGGGTCTTGACGATGGTCCGCCAGCATGACCAAACTTCCATCACAGCTTGGAAACAAGTTGATAACCATTTCTGATCATTGAGATCGGACCCGCTCAACGAAGCGGATGACCAGGGAAGAGGTAATCTATGAAAAAAACAGTCTTTATGGGCGTGGTTGCCGCAGCCGCCATGACGGCAGGTGCGGCATCCGCCCAGACGCTGGAAGCTGTGAAGGCGAACGGCGTACTGAAGTGCGGCGTGAGCACGGGCCTGATCGGGTTCGCGGCGCCGGACGCTGACGGCGAGTGGGCTGGCTTCGACGTGGCCGTGTGCCGCGCGGTCGCGGCGGCGGTCCTCGATGACCCGTCCGCTGTCGAGTTCGTGCCGACAACCGGTAAGACGCGCTTCACCTCGCTGAACTCCGGCGAAATCGACATGCTCGCACGGAACACCACCTGGACGTTCTCCCGCGATGTCGACCTGAACTTCGAGTTCGTGGGCGTCAACTACTATGACGGCCAGGGCTTCATGGTTCCGGCAGAGCTGGGCGTTTCCTCCGCGACCGAGCTTGATGGCGCCACCGTCTGCATCCAGACCGGCACCACCACCGAGCTCAACCTCGCGGACTTCTTCCGTGCCAACAGCATGAGCTACGAGCCCGTGCCGATCGAGACCAACGCGGAAGCGCAGCAGCAGTACCTCGCCGGTGCCTGCGACGTCTACACCACGGACGCGTCCGGCCTCGCAGCAACCCGTGCCGCATTCGAAGATCCCGGCGCGCACGTCGTTCTGCCCGAAATCGTGTCGAAGGAGCCGCTCGGCCCGCTCGTCCGTCACGGCGACAACCAGTGGGGCGACATTGTCCGCTGGACCCTGAACGCGCTGATCACTGCCGAAGAGCTCGGCGTGACCTCCGAGAACCTCGCCGAGATGGGCGCAGGTACCAACAACCCGGAGGTTAACCGTCTGCTCGGCACCGAAGGTTCCCTCGGTGAGATGCTCGGCCTTGAAGCTGACTGGGCGATGAAAGCGCTCGCAGTTGGCGGCAACTATGGCGAGATCTTTGACGCGAACATCGGACCGGAGACAGCCATCGGCCTGTCCCGCGGGCTCAACGCCCAGTGGACCGATGGCGGCCTGCTCTACAGCCCGCCGTTCCGCTAAGACCCAGTACCCGGGGCGCGCTTCCACAGCGCGCCCCGTTTGTATCTACCAAAAGTCTACGGACAGCCGTGCGACCGGGAGGCTGCGTTCAACGCAGTTCTAAGATGCGGCATCCACCAACAGTGATGAGGGGTGCGGAGTTATGACCGCCATACCAGACCAGGATGATCAGTCCTTTCGACTGAGCATGCTGATTTACGATACCCGGTATCGTTCTGCGACCATTCAATTCATCGCGTTGATCACGCTCGTGCTGTTCTTCGGCTGGCTGATCTCCAACGCGATCGCAAACCTGGCGGATCAGGGGCAGAACTTCTCCTACGCGTTCCTGTCAGCGCCCGCGAACTACGACATCAACCAGCGTCTGATCGACTATAACAGCCAGTCGACCCATTTCCGCGCGGCGATCGTCGGGGTTCTCAACACGCTGGTTGTGGCCGTCGTCGGCTGCTTTTTCGCGACGATCTTCGGCGTTCTGGCCGGCGTTCTGCGGTTGTCGAACAACTGGCTCGTCGCCCGGATCATGTCGGTCTACGTGGAAATGTTCCGCAACGTGCCCGTGCTGATCTGGATCCTCATCATCTTCTCGATCATGACCGTGAGCATGCCTGCACCGCGCGCCTTCCGCGGGGCTGAGCCGACGGCGAGCATGATCCTTAGTGACAGCATGGCATTCACCAACCGGGGTGTGTACATCCCGCGGCCCGTCTGGGAAAGCGGATCGGCGCTCGTGGTGATCGTCTTCCTGCTGTCTATCGTTGGCATCTTCTTCATGCGCTCCTACGCGAAGAAGCGGCTCTACGCGACCGGGCAGATGCTGCCGGTCGGGCGGATCAATCTCGCGATCTTTTTCATCCCGACGTTGCTCGCCTTCTTCGCGTTGGGCATGCCGATCGGTCTCGACTACCCGTCCCTGCAGGGCTTCAACTTCCAGGGTGGATTGCAGATACGGGGATCCTACATCGCGCTGACATTCGCGCTTGCGATCTACACCGGGGCCTTCATCGCCGAAAACGTGCGTGCCGGGATCATGGCCGTGAACAAGGGGCAGACGGAGGCGGCCGCATCGCTGGGCCTCCGGCAGGGCCGGATCATGAACCTCGTGATCCTTCCCCAGGCGCTTCGCGTGATCATTCCGCCGCTCATCTCCCAGTACCTCAACCTGACGAAGAACTCGTCGCTGGCCATCGCCGTGGGATACATGGACATCACCGGGACGCTCGGGGGCATCACGCTAAACCAGACCGGCCGGGCTATGGAATGCGTCCTCCTGCTGATGTTGTTCTACCTGACCATTTCGCTGTCCATCTCCTTCGTGATGAACATCTACAACAACGCTGTTAAGCTGAAGGAGCGCTGAGATGAGCGATACGCACGCAAACTCCGTCGCCTTCGTCCGGCACGACAGCCTTCCACAACTGCCGCCCCCGGCATCTGAAACCGGCCTTATCAAGTGGATGAAGGAGAACCTGTTCGACGGCTGGTTCAACATCCTGATGACCGTGCTCGCGATCTACTTCATCGTGCGGCTCGGCATGTTCGTCCTGCCGTGGTTCTTCAACGGTGTGTGGGTCGCGGGATCCCTCAATGAGTGTCGGGAGATCCTGAACGGTCGCACCGGTGGCTGCTTTGCGGTGATCACCGAGCGGTGGCAACAGCTCCTCTTTGGCTTCTACCCGTCGGAAGGGTACTGGCGGCCGGTTCTCGCATTCTTGGGAATGCTGCTGGCTCTCGCACCCGTCCTCTTCAGTTCGCTTCCGCGCGCGATGCTGATCTTCTCCGGCCTGTTTCCCTTCATCGGGTACTTCCTGATCTGGGGCGGCAGCATCTGGGGGCCGGTGATGACGCTCGCAGGCTTCGCCGTCGCCTACTTCGTCAACATGTTCGTCGCGCGTTACTCCGTCGTGATCGGCCTGTTGGCGGGCGCCCTTGCTGCGGTGATCTGGTGGCTCTTCCTGGCTGGAGAGTTTGCGGGCCTGTTCGACTACCTTGTGCCCATCGGCCTGTCCGAGGTGGAGTCCCGCAACGTGGGTGGCTTCGTGCTCACCTATATCCTCGGCATCTCCTCGCTGGTTCTGTCGCTTCCGCTAGGCATCCTGCTGGCGCTGGGCCGACAGTCTGATCTGTTCTTCATCAGGTCGGTCTGTGTGGTGTTCATCGAGTTCATCCGCGGCGTGCCGTTGATCACTCTGCTCTTCGTGGCGAACGTGATCCTGGCCTACTTCCTGCCGCCGGGTACGACGTTTGACCTCATCCTGCGGGTGATCATCATGATCACGCTCTTCTCCGCGGCCTACATCGCCGAGGTGATCCGCGGCGGGCTCGCGGCGCTGCCGCGCGGACAGTATGAGGCAGCGGACAGCCTGGGCCTCGACTACTGGCAGTCGATCCAGCTCATCATCCTGCCGCAGGCTCTGAAGATTTCCATCCCGGGCATCGTCAATGTCTTCATCGGGCTCTTCAAAGACACGGTGCTTGTCTCCGTGATCTCGATGTTCGATCCGATCGGCCTCATCCGTGGCCCGATCCTGGCAGATGCGAACTGGAACGGCGTCTATTGGGAGCTCTTCGGCTTCGCCGCCTTCGTGTTCTTCATCTTCTGCTACGCGATGTCACAATATTCTCAGTATCTTGAGCGCAAGCTCAACACTGGCCACCGGTAAGGAGGGCTATTCATGGAAGACGCAGCAATCGACCGCTCCGCGATGAAGGTAAGCGACGAAGTCGCCATTACCATCCGCGGCATGAACAAGTGGTACGGGGAGTTCCACGTTCTGCGGGACATCAACATGACCGTGCAGCAGGGGGAGCGGATCGTGATCTGCGGCCCCTCCGGTTCGGGCAAATCCACGCTGATCCGGTGCATCAACGCGCTCGAGGAACATCAGAAAGGTGAGATCGTCGTCGACGGTACTCTGCTGTCCTCTGACCTCAAGAACATCGACAAGATCCGGTCCGAGGTGGGCATGTGCTTCCAGCACTTCAACCTTTTCCCGCATCTCACGATCCTTGAGAACTGCACGCTTGCCCCGATCTGGGTGCGCAAGATCCCCAAGAAGCAGGCGGAAGAGACTGCCATGCATTTCCTGGAGAAGGTGAAGATCCCGGATCAGGCAAACAAGTATCCCGGGCAGCTTTCTGGTGGTCAGCAGCAACGGGTGGCAATCGCACGCTCGCTCTGCATGCGGCCGCGCATCATGCTGTTCGACGAGCCGACCTCGGCTCTCGATCCGGAGATGATTGCGGAGGTGCTCGATACGATGATCGAGCTCGCGCAGGAGGGCATGACCATGCTCTGCGTGACCCACGAGATGGGATTTGCGCGCAAGGTCGCGAACCGGGTCATCTTCATGGACGCGGGCCAGATCGTGGAGCAGAACGAGCCGGAGCCGTTCTTCACCAATCCGCAGAGCGATCGGACCAAGCTGTTCCTAAGCCAGATCCTCGGCCACTGATCAGAGCTGACCCCCGCGGGCCTAGACGAGGTCCTTGGGGGTCACGAAGCTCACGAACTTCGCCTTGCCGAATTTCACGTCCGGCCAGGCGTCCACGTCGCACTCGAACAGTGCGACGGCTCCTGTTGGAAACTTCGAAAACGCCCGCCCTTCCGCCTGCGTCTGGCTGCCATCGGCAAGCTTGCGGGCGAAGGATGACAGCCCGGGCTGGTGCCCGATGATCGCGGCTGTCTTCGCCGATTTGGGCGTGGAGCGCAGAATGTTCAGGATCGTGTTGGGATCGGCCATGTAGAGCGCGTTGTGAGCGTGCGGCTCGTGCGTGCTCTCGATGTTCATGTGGGCAAAGGTCTCCGCACTGCGCACCGCAGGCGACAGCCAGACGTGATCGAGCCCGACTGACTCGTCGCGCAACCACGCGCCGATCAGCGTCGACGCAAGCCGCCCCCGCCGGTTCAACGGGCGGTCGATGTCCTGCACTTCGGGGTCCGACCACGAGGACTTCGCGTGTCTGATCAGCACGATTCTCACCATGGTGCGATTGCGCTGTATATTTTTGTCACAATCAAGAGGTTGCGGGCTATTCGCCCCGGAACGCTGCCATGTGATGGGTCGCCTGGTCCGGGGGCGGCGCGAAGGAGCGTCCGACAGGACAGGCGTGGCGGGCGAGGCAGCCCCCCACCCTGCATGCGATCCCCTCTGGCGCGTTGACATGCGCCCGGCAGGCGGCGACGTCGTACTGCCCGTCGGCGAATGCGTCGACCGGGCAGGCGGTCGTGCACGGTGCCGCGCAGGTCGGGCAGGGCGGCGTGCCGTGCCGTGTCCAGCCCCGCGCGCCCTCAAACCGAAAGGCGCCGCGGAAGGAGACCCAGAGACCGGTCTCATCCGACACCAGCAGGCCGATGGGAGACTGGGTGATCTCTCCGCTGTCGAGCGCCCACCCGATGAACGGGTGCCAGGGTGGTCCTCCGAAGGGGAAGATCGCCTCCGCCCCTACCGTCTCTGCAAGAGCTGTGAGCACCCGGCGCGACCAGCGGTCGATAGGGTCAGCCGCGCCATCCTGTCCCTCCTGAGCGTCCATCAACATGGACCAGAATGTCCGGTTGTCCGGGCCCACGAGGACCAGGGTCTCGCCCTCCCGCTCCACGACGCCCGCGATCCGCAGGCTCTGGCCAGCGAGCAGGTCGGAAAGCGCGGCCTGGGTCATTTTTTGATGAGGGAGCCCGCGCCGTGCGCGGTGAAGAGCTCCAGCAGGCAGGCATGGGGCGCACGTCCGTCCAGGATCACCACGGCACCGACGCCGTGGGCGAGCGCGTCAAGTGCTGTCTCTGTCTTCGGGATCATGCCCCCGGCGATCACGCCGGATGTGGTGAGGTCTCGCACCTGCTCGGAACTCAGATCGGTGATAACGTCGCCATCCGCGTCTTTCACCCCCGCCACGTCCGTGAGCAGGAGAAGGCGATCCGCCTGCATGGCGCCTGCGATTGCGCCCGCAGCGGTGTCGCCATTGATATTGAACGTCTCCCCGTTCCGCCCCATGCCAACGGGGGCGACGACGGGGATGAAGTCGCTCTGCACGAAAGTGTGCAGCAGGTCCGGGTGGATTTCCACCGGCTCGCCGACGAAGCCGAGGTCGAGCACCATTTCGATCTGGCTTCCCGGATCCTTCACGGTCTTCGTCGCCTTCTCGCAGACCAGAAGCCGCGCATCCTTCCCGCTCAGGCCGACGCCCTTGCCGCCCGCATCATTGATCGCCTGGACGATCTGCTTGTTGATCCGGCCGGCGAGGACCATCTCGACCACCTCGACCGTGGCCGCATCCGTCACCCGCTTGCCGTCCACGAACTCCGACTTGATCGCCAGACGGTCGAGCATCTGGTTGATCTGGGGACCGCCGCCATGCACCACGACCGGGTTCACGTTGCACTGCTTCATCAGCACCACGTCCCGGGCGAAACGCTCCATCGCCGCGTCGTCACTCATGGCATGGCCACCGAGCTTGATGACCACGGTCGCACCATCGTAGCGCTGCAGGTAGGGCAGCGCTTCGGAGAGGGTGCGGGCGGTGGCGATCCAGTCACGGTTCATGGCGGTGGATTTCTCCATGGTCTCGTCTCAGGTGATGGCGGCGATGGCTGCGCGTAGGGTGGGGATGCCGACTCCCTTCTCGGAGCTTGTCAGGATCATCTCCGGATAGGCGGCAGGGTGTTTGGCGAGGACGGATCGCGTGCGCTCGAGCGCCTTCTCGAGGTCTCCCTTTTTGGGCTTGTCGACCTTGGTCAGCACGGTCTGGAAGGGGACGGCTGCGGTGTCGAGGAGGGTCATGATTTCCTCATCGACCGCCTTCGCCCCATGCCGCGCGTCAATCAGCAGGAAGACCCGCCGCAGGGTGGCCCGCCCGGACAAATATGTCTTGAGCAGGCGCTGCCATTTCTCCACCACGGCAACCGGTGCTTCGGCGAAGCCGTAACCGGGCAGGTCGACGATGTAACGGTCCTCGCCGAGGGTGAAGAAGTTGATTTCCTGGGTTCTGCCGGGAGTGTTGGAGGCGCGGGCGAGCGCCTTCCTCCCGGTAATCGCGTTGATCAGGCTCGACTTGCCGACGTTGGAGCGGCCCGCGAAGCAGACCTCCAGCCGGTCGGCGGGGGGCAGGCCATCCATGGCGACCACCCCCTTGAGGAAGTCACACGGCCCGGCAAAGAGTTTCCTCGCGGCCTCCGCCGTCTCCGGTGCCGGATCCTTCGCGATGCTGAATGTCAGACCGGTCATGCGGCAGCCTCGAGCGTTGTGAGATCGCCCCCGCGGATCGCGTTGACGTTGCGGGTAATCTTCTCAAGCGGCCAGTCCCACCACGCAAGTTCGAGAAGCGTCGCGACCGTGCCAGGATCGAAGCGCTGGCGCACGGACTGGGCCGGGTTGCCCACCACGATGCTGTACGGGGCCACATCTGCGCTGACGACGGAACCGGAGCCGATGATCGCGCCCGCGCCGATGGTCACACCGGGCAGGATCAGCGCGTCCCGCCCGATCCAGACGTCCGCCCCGATGATCGTGTCGCCGCGGTACCCGCTCTGCCAGTCCTTCGGATCGAAGCCGACCTCCCAGCCGCCGCCGAAGATGTTGAACGGAAAGGTCGAGAAGCCGGTCATGGCGTGGTTGGCGCCGTTCATGATGAAGCGTGCACCGGTCGCGATCGCGCAGAAGGACCCGATCTCAAGCCGGTCACCGACGAAGTCGAAATGGTAGAGAACGTTGCGGTCAAAGAACCCGGTCGGCTCAACCGGGTCGTCATAGTAGGTGAACTGCCCGACTGCGACATTGCTCCGACCCCGCGCGAGGGGGGCGAGCAGGACGACACTGTCGGCGAGGGGCAACGGATGCACCTGGTCTGGATCTGGGCCGGTCATAGGAGTGTGACCTCCGCACTGACGGCGATTTCGCCCCCTTCAATGACCGTGGCGTAGACGCCGAAATCCTCGTGACCCCACCCGTCTGCGAGCGCATCCAGGGTCGCCGCATCCCGCCGTCCGGTAACCGGATTGGCCTCCGTGGCGCGGCAACGCGTGATCCGCTCCTCCACCTTGAGCAGGGACGTTCCGACGCGAAGCGTCTGTCCCACCCAGTCGAACTCCTCCCATGGTGCCGTTCCCTCGACCCAGAGATTACCCCGGAACCGGCGCGGATCGAGGGTCTGTCCGACCTTCTGGGAGAGCGCCGTGAGGGTGCTCAGGGAGAGTATCGCGACGGAGGGAAAGTCGCTGTCCGTCATCCCCCGTCCGGGGGCCGACACGATCCGTTCCGGTGCCGGGCGATTTTCGGGATAGATCGGGCGGACCCAGTCCACGATCCGTGCAGCATCCGCCGGATCATCCGGGTTCGCGGTGAGCTCGGGCAATTCCGGATGTCTGAGCGTCAGTGTCGGTCCATCCATCCGCGCTGTGACCGCCATCAGCGATGCCGCCTTTGCCCCGCGAATGAAGTTGCGGCAGGGAACCCAGCCCGGGGCTGTTTCGTCAAACGCCGCACCTTCTTGTGCGATGGCCCAGTGCCTGTCGAAGGGCAGCGTGGTACCGGGCGAGAGCGTCACCCGCTCCAGCCTTTCCGCCCCGACGCCCTTGATCGGGTGACGCCATATCTGGGCGAGGGCGGCCATGCTACTTGGCGGGTTTCGACGGTTCAGGCTTCTTCCGCGTCTTGCCCGTGATGTTGCCCAGCAGATCGATCTCCACCCCCTGGCTCCGCATGATGACGTACTGCTGGATGAAGGTGATCGTGTTGTTGGCCACCCAGTAGATCACGAGGCCGGAGGCGAAGGTGCCCAGCATGAACATGAAGATAAACGGCAGCCAGGCGAAGACCGCAGCTTGCGTCGGGTCCGTCGGTGCCGGGTTGAGCTTCTGCTGAAGCCACATGGTCAGGCCCATCAGGACCGGCCACACGCCGATAGAGAAGATCGCGAACAGACTTTCCGGCCCGGGCGTCGCGAACGGCAGCAGGCCGAAGAGATTGAGGATCGATGTCGGATCCGGCGCGGAGAGATCCTTGATCCAGCCGATGAAGGGCTCGTGCCGCACCTCGATCGCCACGAACAGCACCTTGTAGAGTGCGAAGAAGATCGGGATCTGCACGAGGATGGGCAGACAGCCGGAGGCGGGGTTCACCTTCTCCTTCTTGTAAAGCTCCATCATGCCCTTTTGCAGCTTCTCCTTGTCGTCGCCCGCCTTCTCCTTCAGTTCCTCCATCTGTGGCTGAAGCGCCTTCATCTTCGACATTGAGACGAAGGATTTGTAGGCGAGCGGGAAGAGCACGATCTTGATCACCAGCGTCAGGCTGATAATCGCCCAGCCCATGTTGCCGATCACGTCGTAGAAGAAGACAAGTGCCCAGTGGAAAGGTTTGGTGAGGAACCAGAACCAGCCCCAGTCGATGGAATCGACGAACCGCTCGATGCTGCGGGACTCTTCGTAGGCCTGAATGGTCTTCTCTTCCTTGGCACCGGCAAAGAGGCTCGTCTTGTGTTCGATGCTTGCCCCGGGGGCGACCTCCCGTGTCGGCAGCCGCGTCTCGGTCTGGTAGGTATCCGAGCCGGGGGTGTACTTGGTCACGGAGGTGAAGTTCTGGCCCGTCTCCGGGATCAGTGTCGTCATCCAGTACTTGTCCGTGAAACCGATCCAGCCGTTGGTGGTCACGTCGATCTTTTCGAGGTTGCCCCGCTCCGCCTGGTTGAACTCCAGGTCGGGCATGTCGTTGTAGTCGACCTCGTTGATCTCCCCATCCTGGGCGCGCACGACACCTTCGTGAAGGACGTAGAAGCCCACAGTCTCCGGCTCCCCGTGCCGGGCGATGATGCCGTAGGGAGCAAGCCGGACAGAGTTTTGCGTCGTGTTTTCAATCGATTGGGTGATGTCAAACATGTAGTTGTCATCGACCGAAATCGTTTTGCGGAAGATAAGGCCTGCCCCGTTGTCCCAACGTAGGGTGACGGGCGTGCTCGGCGTGAGGGTCTGGCCGACCTCAAGCTCCCACGGGGTGTTCGGGTTCGGCACCTCGTCGAAGCTCAGATCCGCGGTCGGCGCCCAGCCGTGAAGCGCGTAGTAGGCGTTCGGTGCGCCCGCGGGGGAGAGCAGGGTGACCGTCTCCTCCTTCGCCAGCGTCTCGAAATAGTCGACGAGATGCAGATCGTCGATCCGTCCGCCCGCAAGGCTGATGGAGCCGGTGAGGCGTGGCGTCTCGATCCGCACGCGCGGTGCCTCCTCCAGCGCATCGGTCCGGGTCTGAAGTGCTGACGGTTGCGTCGCGGGTCCGGCGGCGGCACCGGGCGGGAGGCCAAGTTCCTCCGATGTTGGTGCGGTCAGTTCCGACGACGGAGTGGGCTGAACCGGATCCTGCGGTGGAAAGAGGACGAACCAGACGAGAATGACGAGGAAACTGAGGGCCGTGGCAAGGATCAGGTTCTTGCTTTCGTCTTGCATATAGAGCGACTCCGGACGGCGATTTCGAGGTTTCTGCGGTTCAACAGGTGCTGTGCATAAAGGTCAAGGCTTTTCGCCCCGCGTGTTCATGCGCAGAGACCTACCCCGCAGAGGTAAGGTCTGCGGGGGGCTGAACAAGTCGTGTGCGGAGGTATTTCGCGCGTCAGGACGCTGCGGACTGGCGGGCGCGGGTCCGTTCGTTGGCCCTGTGTTTGGCAAGCCAGACAAGAGTGTCGTCGAGCGGCATGGGCCGCCCGATGCCGAAGCCCTGCAGGTGGGTGCATCCCATCTCCGTCAGCACGCGCTGTTCGGCGGCGGTCTCCACCCCTTCGGCGAGGGCGTCGATGCCGATGCCACGGGCCATCTTTACCATCGCGAGCGTCATCTTGCGCAGGGGCTCGTCGCTGTCGATGCCGGAGACGAAGGCCCGGTCGATCTTCACCCGATCGACGCCAAAGCGGCGGATGTTGGAGATCGAGGCGTGACCGGTGCCGAAATCGTCGAGGTCGAGCTGAAATCCCGCCTCCGCCAGCCTGTGGAGGTTCTGCACCACCATGTCGTCGTCGGAATCGACCATGACGGTTTCGAGCACTTCGATGGCGACCCGCGCGGGCTCCAGACCCGAGGAATCGACGACCCAGTTGATCTTGTCGACGATCTTGGGATCGCGAAGCTGGCCCGAGGAGAAGTTGATCCCGATGTGCGGCACGGTGTAGCCCGCAGCATCCCAGGATTTCAGGGCGGAGAGCGATTTTTCCACCACGATGTCGTGGATCGCGTCGCCCATGCCTTCCGTCTCCGCCAGATCGAGGAAGTGGAAGGGGGAAAGGACCCCGCGGTCCGGATGACGCCAGCGCACCAGCGCCTCGAAGCCGGTCACCGCACCGGTGTCGGCGGCGATCTGGGGCTGGAAGTAGGGCTCGATCTGATCCCGCTTTATCCCGTCGGAGAGCTGGCGCAGAACAGCGTCCCGCTGTTCGACCTGGCTGCGCATCTGTTCGTCGAAGCTGCGCACATTGTCGGTCGCGTCCGTTGACGCCTCCCGATGTGCGATGTCCGCGTTCATCATGATGCGTTCGTAGTTCGTCTTCCTGCTCTCGTCATAGGCCAGACCCATCGCGCAGGTGAGTGTGACAGTCGCATCGTCGATGGTGATGGGTGTCGACAGCGCCTCGGAGATCCTCCTGCTCACCTCCGCCACGTTCTGTTCAGCGGAGATCTCGGGGAAGATGACGGCGAAATCGTTGCCGCTGATCCGGGCGACGAAGTCCGATCCGCGCACGCAGTTTTCCAGCCGCCGGGCGACGATGCGGAGCACTTCATCACCGACGCTCTGACCATGGGCGTCGTTGATGGAGCGGAAGTTGGTGATGTCGAGATGGATTGCCGCGACACCGCCCTCATGCTTCGGATGGTAGTGCTGGTTGAAGAGTGCCATCGCACCGGCGCGGTTCGGCAGGCCTGTGAGCTCATCGTGGAACAGCGTGTGTTCGAGGGCCGACTCCGTCTCCGCCAGCTTGCGGCTGCGGTCGACGATCCTGGCCACCATGGGCCGCATCAGCAACACGCCGATCAGGACGACTGACATGAGGTTGAGAAGAAGCACGAAGAGGCTGACCTGTCCGATCTGCCCGATCCCCTCGCTCGTGCTTGCTTTGTAGGTGTTCGTCAGCACACGCAGGCTGTTGGGAAGGTCCTGCCGCGCCAGCGTGATCGCCTGAAACACCAGATCATCGTTCACGCGGTCACGCGGCGCATCGACGATCAGTCCGACGAGGGACAGGAAGCGGCGGATCTTGAAGTCGAGGTTATGAGGTGGCGCGAAGAAGCGGTCCAGCACCTCCGGTTTCTGTTCCGCCGCGAGGTCGAAGGCCGGGTTTCCCTCGATCAGCGTGCGGTGATTGTCGAGCATCGTCTGGCGCGTGATCTCCATCTCCGCCCGCAGGCCTGCACCCTCCGCCGTTTCGGCGACCTGGGAGTAACGGGACACTAGAAACCCCAGATAGTGGGCAAGGGCACGCTGTTCGGCTGAGAGGCTGACGAGCGTCACGCTCGTCCGCTCCTTGAGGATTGCGGAATAGGTGACAACGAAGGACCCGATCGCAAGCGTCGCGATGACAGCGAGGGCGGCGAAGTAGGCGCGCGTCGCGGACCGGCCGATCTGCGCTGCCTTTCGCGCGGCCTCCGGACTGCGTCCCCGCTTGACCATCTCTCGCTCCCTTCCCTGACAGGTCTCAATTTCTAGGGAGCAATCGCTAGTGACCGGTTAACTCGGCGCAATTCCCCGGCGAGCCCCGTGAATGCGGGGCGTGCGCATGGCGGCAAACCTGCGCAACGGCGTCGAGGCCCTGTTAGCGTGCGGTCTCGCCCCGAACTCCGGAGATCGCCGATGCCCCCGAATTCCAGCCCAGCCGACCCCTATCCGCGAATCACCGGGGAGGTGATGGATGTGCGCCATCCGGATCCCCTCGTTCTGGTCCGGACGCCGGAGGCGCCGCGCCTCCGCACCGGGGCCGATGCACACTACATCGTCGGTGCACCCTATCGGGTGGCTTACCGGCTCCGCGGAGAGGTGCGCTGGCGGGCCGTGACAGTGCCGGAGGGGATGCTGACCGACCTTGCATCTGTACCCCCTCTTGCCCGTGGCCTCGTCGGGCGGGTGGGAAGTCATCTGGAGGCGGCCATCGTCCACGACTACCTCTATCTTGCCTGGCAGGATCGTCCGGACGGTACCGCGCGGGCACAGGATCGGCGCTTTGCCGATGATCTGATGTGGGCCGCGATGCGTCGGGGTCGTGTCGGACGGCTGAAGGCCTGGACGATCTATGCAGCGGTCCGGCTCTTCGGCGGATGGGCCTACCGCGATACGGAGCGGATCCGCTACGCCGCCGATGTGGCGGGAACGACGTCGAAGGTGGCGCGCTAGTCCGGCACGTTGTCGATGCCGGAGCCGCCGAGCGGATGGCACCGCAGGATGCGGCGGACGGTCAGGTAGCCCCCCTTGAGCCCCCCATGTTTCTCGAGCGCCTCGAGCGCATAGGCGGAGCATGTGGGGTGATACCGACAGTTCATGCCTACAATCGGGGAAAACGTGGCCCGGTAGAGCCTTACGGGCAGGGAAAGGACGTAGGCGAGGGGGGTCATCGTTGCGGACGGGAAGCGTGGATCCGTGTCAGAGCCTGTGCCACATCCTCGACCAGCAGATCAAAAGGCCGCGTGGCCGTCGCGTCCTTCCGCCCGATAAGGACATAGTCCCATCCGGCCCGGGCACCCCCTGGCAGGGCGCGCCGTGCCGCTTCACGCAGGCGGCGCTTGGCGCGGTTGCGGGCGACAGCATTGCCGACCTTCTTGGAACAGGTGTAGCCGATCCGCACGGGATGGGTGCTCTGCTCCCCATCCCCGCGCCGCCGGGCCTGCAGGATGAACGACGGCAGCGCCTGTCGCCGGGCCCGGGCAGCCGACAGAAAGTCGGCCCTTTTGACGAGCATTCCAACATCCGCCCACGACAAAGCCGCCGCGGATGCGAAGGCCTCTGGCCCTGGCGTCCCCGGCGGCGTCTCGCCAGCCATGGATGGCGTCAGTCCGATCAGGCGGACAGGGATTTCCGGCCGCGACGGCGACGGGCGTTGAGGATCTTCTGACCGCTCTTCGTCGCCATCCGGGCGCGGAAGCCGTGCCGCCGCTTACGGACGAGATTGCTCGGCTGATAGGTGCGTTTCATCTTCGCTCTCCTGACACATCCGGGATGCTCTGTGACGCATCCCACGGCGCCTGCGCTACGGGCGCCAGACCTGCCGTATAAAACCTAGAGCCGGGGGCATAGCTGCGGTGCGGGACGGAGTCAATTCGATCCGGACGGCAAATCGCGATTTTCTCGCCCGCCGCGGGGGCGGCCCGGCCTGCTCCCACGCGGGTGTGATGAAACATTTCAACACACCCGGTCAACCGCGCGTGAGCGGCCTTTTCCCGCGGGCCGCGATCCTCAAGATGTGACCCAACACACCAACCCGCCCAGCGATGAGGCCCGCCATGACCGAAATGACCGACCAGACCCCGCCGAAATTCTCCCTCGGACGCCTTCTGCCGCTTCTGGCCATCGTGGCCGTCGCGATCATCGGTTTCGTCTTTCTCAGGGACTATCTGAGCTTCGAGACCTTGCGCGACAACCGGGAGGCACTGATCGCGTGGCGGGACCAGAATTACCTGTTCGCCGCCCTCGTCTACGCGGCGATCTACATCGCAGTTGTGGCCTTCTCGCTGCCCGGTGCGCTGGTGATGACCCTCACGGGCGGGTTCCTCTTCGGGCTTGTGGGCGGTGTCCTGCTGACCGTCACGTCCGCCACCATCGGTGCCGTCGCGATCTTCCTCGCCGCCCGCATGGGGCTGGGGGAGAGCCTGTCAAAACGCATGGACGCCTCCGGCGGCACCATCGCGAAGTTGAAGGCGGGGCTGAAGGAGAACGAGGTCAGCGTCCTTTTCCTGATGCGCCTTGTTCCGGCGATCCCGTTCTTCGCCGCCAACCTTCTGCCCGCGCTCGTCGGGGTTTCGCTCCGCAACTACGTGATCACCACCTTCTTCGGCATCATGCCCGGCTCCGCGGTCTACACCTGGGTGGGTGCCGGCCTCGGTGAGGTGTTCGCCCGCGGTGAAACGCCGAACCTCGGTATCTTCTTCGAGCCGCACATCATCGGGCCGATCCTGGGGCTCTGTGCGCTCGCGGCCCTTCCCATCCTCATCAAGGCCGTCCGGGGCAAGGCTGCCGCCTGAGCCCCGGGGTTCCCCCCTCACGCAAGGAATACTCCCATGACCAAGATCAAGACCGACCTCCTCGTCATCGGCGGGGGCTCCGGAGGGCTGTCCGTCGCAGCCGGCGCAAGCCAGATGGGCGCCAAGGTTGTCCTGCTCGAAGGACACAAGATGGGCGGCGATTGCCTGAACTACGGATGCGTCCCCTCCAAGGCGCTGATCGCTTCCGGCAAGGCCGCCCATGCCCTCCGCTCCGGCGTGCCCTACGGCGTCGCCGAGGCGACCGCCCATGTGAACTACGCCGCGGCGAAAGACCATGTGGCCGAGGTTATCGCGACCATCGCCCCCCATGACAGCGTCGAGCGGTTCGAGGGGCTGGGCGTCCATGTGATCGAGGAATTCGGCGAGTTCCTCAACGAGCGCGAGGTCAAGGCGGGCGAGCACGTGATCGAGGCGCGGCGCGTCGTGATCTCCACCGGCTCCTCCCCCTTCGTGCCGCCGATCCCGGGTCTCGATCAGGTGACCTACTACACCAACGAGAACATCTTCGATCTGCGGGACCAGCCGGAACACCTCATCATCATCGGGGGGGGGCCCATCGGGATGGAGATGGCGCAGGCGCACGTCCGCCTCGGCTCCAAAGTCACGGTGCTCGAAGGGGCAAAGGCGCTTGGCAAGGATGATCCGGAGATCGCAGCCATCGCCCTTGATAAGATCCGGGGTGAGGGCGTCGACATCGTCGAAGGCGCGCTCGTCGACCGGATCGATCCTGAGGGCGACCAGATCAAGGTAAC
Organism: Pseudomonadota bacterium; assembly: GCA_038532435.1. GTDB lineage: Bacteria > Pseudomonadota > Alphaproteobacteria > Rhodobacterales > Rhodobacteraceae > JBCBAP01. Next base: position 28,022 of record JBCBAP010000001.1, read on the forward strand.
CGACAAGGAGGGACGCTCCTGGATCGGGTCCCACCTGCTGATGGCGGTGGGCCGGAAGGCAAACCTCGACAAGCTCGCGCTCGACAAAGCGGGGATCGAGACCACGCGGACCGGCATCAAGGTCGATGCGGGTCTTAAGACCAGCAACAAACGCGTGTTCGCCATCGGCGACGCCGCGGGCGGCCTGCAGTTCACTCACAAGGCAGGGTATGACGCGGGCATCGTGATCCGCAACGCGCTCTTCGGACTGCCCGCGAAGGCCTCGGACGCGCACATCCCCTGGGCTACCTACACGGACCCGGAAATCGCGCAGGTCGGCCTGACAGAGGCGCAGGCGAAGAAGCAGCACGGCTCCCACGCCGTGGAGGTCCTGCGGTTCGAGTTCGGGGAGAACGATCGCGCGGTCGCGGAGAAAAAGACCACCGGCATGGTCAAGGTCATGGTTGTCAAAGGGCGCCCCGTCGGGGCCTCGATGGTCGGGCCGATGGCCGGGGAGCTCATCCAGCCCTGGGCGCTCCTGATCGCGAACAAGCTCAAGATCGGTGCAATGACCGCCATGGTCGCGCCCTATCCGACGCTCGGCGAGATCAACAAGCGGGTGGCCGGGCAGTACTACGTGCCACGCCTGTTCCAGAACGACCGGGTGAAGAAGATCGTGGGCCTCGTGCAGAAGTACCTGCCCTGACCCGCTGGCCTCCTCGCGGGAGGCGATGACCCTTGGCATGCGACAGGAGGAGCGTCCGCTCCTCCTTTTTCATATCGGACAGGGCGGGGGTGGTCATACGGCACGGAGCTGCATTTCGCGCGCGATCAATGCCGGCCAGACATGCGGCACGCGACCATCTTCAGGGGAGATGCAGCGCCGGTCTTTTCGCAGATAGAGGAGGTCACGCCGACGCCGGGCCCCTACACTATCCTAGCGTCGCATGTGGAATGACCGGCTAGCACCCGGGCGGTGACACGTTCCGCTCCGCCGCGATGACCGCGCGCAGCTTCGCTTCGGTGACCGCGCCCTCGATGACCGTTCCACCGATGATGACGCTGGGTGTTCCGCGCAGGCCGAGCGTGTTCGCGAGCGCCCGTGTCGCCGCAATCTCCGCATCCGCGGACGGGGCCCGCATGTCGGATCTGAATTGTGCGGGGTCGAGGCCGAGGCTCTGGGACAGATCGTTCAGATACCGCTCTGTGGGAAGAAACGTGGTGCCTAGCATCCGGGACTGGAACGCAGGCCGCGCATCCTGAAGCCCCGCCGCATGGGCCGCGCGCGCAGCCTGTTCCGACGCAAGGCCAAAGATCGGCCAGTCGAACACGGTCAGCGCAACCCCATCGGCCTCCGCGATATCCTCAAGGGCCAGCAGAACCTCCCGGCAGTTCGGACAATAGTAATCGTGAAAGGCCGAGATCTGGACCGTCTCTCCGCTCGGATCCCGGGGCAGGGTGGTGCACACGTCAACCGCCACCGGCTCGGGCCGGTCGACACCGACGGTCAGAAGGTCTACCGCCGCGCTCAGCCCCGCCCCCTCGATCATCCGGAACCGGTCGTCCGCGGGCCACGCGACAAAGGTGAGATCCGGGCCAAAGAGGGATTGCCGGATGAAATCCCGGTTCTGGAAACCCAGAACCGCGGCCAGACAGACCAGCACGAACAGGATCTTCGATGTCATCGCCGCACCCCACGCCACCCTCAGGGTGCCCTTGTTTGCCCCCGTCATATCCCATAGCCTAAGACTGTCTGAGGAGACGGAACAGAAGATGCTCTTCAATTCCTTGTCAGGACGGTTCCTGGGGCTCACCATCGTCTTCGTGATGGTGGCAGAGGTCCTTATCCTCCTGCCCTCCACGGCCCGGTTCCGCGCGGACTATCTGCAGGAACGGTTGGAGCGGGCTCAGATCGCCTCCCTCGCCCTGCTGGCCACGCCGAACGACATGGTCGCCCCGGAGCTTGAGGCGGAGCTTCTGAACAATGCGGGCGTGATCAACATCGTGCTGCGCCGCAACTTCGTGCGGGAGCTGGTGCTCGCCACGCCGATGCCGGGACCGGTCGATGCGACCTACGACATGCGCAACGCGACAGCGCTAAGCCTGATCGCGGACATGTTCGCCACGGTCACCGCCCAGACCGACCGGGTGATCCGCATCATCGGCAGCCCGGTGCAGGGGGGCGGAACGGCGATCGAGATCACCATGTCCGAGGCGCCGCTGCAGGACGCGCTCATCGACTACGGCTTCAGGATCCTGCTCCTGTCGCTCTTCATCTCCGTGGTCACGGCGGCATTGCTGTTTCTCGCTGTGCGCCGCTTCATCGTGCGGCCGATGCGGCGGGTGGTGGAGAATATGGTGCATTTCCGCGACGATCCGGAGGATGCGGCCCGGATCATCAAGCCGAAGGCCAGCATCCTGGAGCTCAAGGGTGCGGAGGTTGCCCTCAACGAAATGCAGACGAGCCTCGTGTCCGCGCTCAAGCAAAAGGATCGGCTTGCGTCGCTGGGCAGTGCCGTGGCCAAGGTGAGCCACGACCTGCGCAACATGCTCTCCGTCGCGCAGCTCGTCGCCGACCGGCTCGAGATCAGCCAGGATCCGGCGGTCAAGCGTGTGGCGCCGAAGCTGGTGCTCAACATCACCAGGGCCGTGAACCTCTGCGAAAGCACGCTTGCCTACGGCAAGGCGGAGGAGCCACAGCCGGAAAAGCGCCCGCTGGCACTCCACGCGCTCATCGCCGATGTGCTGGAGGCGGAGGCAGCGCACGGGGCGGAGAAGGTCTCGCTTATCAACGATGTGCCGCCGGAGATGCAGATCGCGGCGGATCCGGAACAGCTCTACCGCGTGTTCTCCAACCTCATCCGCAACGCGCGGCAGGCGATGGAACCCCTGCCGGAGGGCGGCTCCGTCATCGTCAACGCCCGCCCGGCGCAAGAGGATGGATGCGAGATATCCGTGAGCGACACTGGACCGGGGCTGCCCAGCAAAGCGGTGGAGTATCTCTTCAAGCCTTTCCAGGGCAGCCAGCGCCGCGGTGGCACCGGTCTGGGCCTCGCGATCGCGGCTGAACTGGTGCGCGGACACGGGGGCAAACTGGAGCTGCTCGAGACGTCGTCCCAGGGCACGACCTTCCTGCTCAGCCTGCCCGATTGCCTGTTGCCTCCGGCGCCCACAGCCTCAATTTCGGCCTTGCAAACCGGGTGAACGGGGCGTAGGTACACGCCTCACGGACCGATAGCTCAGCTGGATAGAGCACTAGACTACGAATCTAGGGGTCGGGGGTTCGAATCCTCCTCGGTCCGCCAACTGCACCCCCTGAAATGTGGCGTGCCGCCGGGCGGACAGCGTTTGCGGGACTATGCTTCCCTACAGGATCTCGATGTCGCTGAAGATGCTGTCGGCGCCGAGATCGGCGTCATCATCCATCACCAGCACGAGACGGTCAAACTCTCCGGTGAAGAACGCGCCCACCGGGATCGTGTAGCTCTGCGCCCCGCTGCCAGTCTCGTAGAGCCCGTCGAAGGCGTCGATGCCCCAGTCCTGATCGCCGTCAAGTTTGAAGACAAACTCTTCGGACAGAAGACCGTCGTTCTCGAACCCGATCCCGTGGATGTCTCCCTCCACATCTGACGCGAAGTCGAAGGCGAGTTGCGTGTCCTCGTCCACAAAGATGTCCGTGTCCAGCTGTTTCCAGGCATTGTCCTGCAGCTCGATGGTCGCGCCACCGTCGCGGACGATCGCGACACCTTGATCCTGAGGACCGCCAAAGCTCGAGATCGGCGCAACCTCGCCGGAGACCAGAGGCAGGTCTTCGGTGTCGAACGCGATGTTGGCAAAAGTGCTGGTCGCACCCACATCCGCATCATCATCCATGATGAGGACCATGCGGTCGAAACTGCCGGTAAAGAACTGACCAACCGGGATCTGGTAGCTCAGGAAGCCGCTGCCCGTCTCGTACCGGTCGTCGAACGCGTCGATGCCGAAATCCTGTGTGCCGTGGAGCTTGAAGATGAACTCCTCGCCCGACATCCCGTCACTCTCGAATCCGATGGCGTGGATGTCCCCTTCCACATCAGCCGCAAAATCAAAGCTGAGGAGCGTGTTGCTTTCCACGGTCACATCGACGGCAAGCTGCTTCCACGCGTTGTCCTGAAGCAGGATCGACGTGCCGTCCTCCGATATCTCGGCCACACCCTGATCCTGCGTCCCGTCATAGCCGGTCAGCGGCACGGGGGCCCCGTCGACAAGCGGGCTCGACGTGGTGCTGAGCGAGATGTCGGAGAAGGTGCTGTCCGCACCCACGCCCGCATCATCGTCCATGACAACGACGATCCGGTCAAAGCTGCCGGTGAAGAACTGCCCGACCGGAATGCTGTAGGATTGCGGCCCGCTGCCGGTGGTGTAGCGGTCGTCGAAAAGGTCGTTGCCCCAGTCCTGCGTGCCGTGAACCTTGAATATGAACTCTTCGGACAGACCCTCATCGGTCTCGAACCCTATGCCGTGGATCTCGCCCTCCACGTCCGAGGCGAAGGTGAAGTTGAGAACGGTGTCCGTCTCGACAGTGATGTCCGTAGCGAACTGCTTCCAGGCGTTGGCCTCGAGCCGCACCGCCGTCCCGTCTGACAGGAACGTTGCGGTGCCCGCGTCCTGGGTGCCAAAGCCCGAGAGGGGCAGGGCGGCGAGGTCCAGCACGTCGTCGGGCGGCGGGGGAGGCGCTTCGGTGACCATGACGGAGACGGGGGCGACTGCGTCTCCTCCAAACCCATCCGTCAGAAGGTAGCTGAAGCTTGCCTCCCCAGTGAACCCGGCTGTCGGCGTGAAGATGACAAGGTCATTGTCCGGATCATCGTCGCCGAGATCGTCGAGGGTGACCAACCCGTTCGCCCCGGGTGTGACGCCCGTGATCGCAAGCGCGTCCCCGTCCGGGTCCGTGTCACCGGCAAGCAGCGTCGCGACGGGGACGGTCAGCACTGTGTCCTGGCGGACCGTGAGGGTCACGGGATCCGGGATCGGATCCCTGTTATCCTCGTCCACGCTGCCGTCCTGATCATTGTCCTTGCCGTCGTTGATCTCGGGCGCGTCCGGGAAGATCGATGCGTCCGTGTCGTCCGCATCCCCCGATGTCGCGACCGTTCCTGCCGGAGCATCGTAGGCGGTTACGTTTGTGGCCGGATCATCGATGCCGAACCCGTCGCCATCCGCGTCCACGAACCATGTGAAAGGACCGTCCCGCCCGGCGATCGTCAGCGTGCCGGAGTTGGGCGTCTCGCCGCCCTGTCCGTCTGTGATGTCGTAGGTGATCGACAGCACCGCGCTGTCTCCCGCGCCGAGCATGTCCGCGAACTGCCCGGGGTCGATGGTAAGCACCGGACCGTCGAGGGTGAAGGCCACAGGTGTGCCGTCCTCTAGGGTGACCGACACGTCGTTGATCGCGAGGGTGCCCCCATCCGGGTCGTCCGCGCTCGCGTCGGTCAACAGATCGATGGAAACCGGTGAAGCGTCCTCGCCCGTGGTGCCTGCGTCGATGGGGGAGGCGGTGGGCGGGATGTTCGTGGGATCCTCGTCCTCCACATCGACGCTGCCGTCCGGATTGATGGAGACGGTGAAGCCCGGCGGCGCGTCGGTCACCTCCACTGCTGCGGTCTCAAGTCCGGTGATCCCGCCGGTCGCCTCGATCAGGCTGAACCCGCTGCCCGCCTCCGGCACGAACCCGTCGATGAAGCTGATCTTGACCGTCGCCCCGCTCAGATCCGCGGTGCCATCGATGATCAGAAGATCCTGATCCTCCTCCTCCGCGCCACCGACTTCCAGGTCCAGCGTGCCGCGCACGATGAGGTCGCCGGTGATGCGCACGGTGCCGGGGCTCGTGCCGGGCGCGAAGACCGCGGGCTCATCGATCTCCACATCTCCGAGCGTGCCGGTCCCCGTGACAAAACCATCCCGTGCCTTGAGCGCAGGTACGGTCGCATCGTCGAGGAAAAGCTGCGATCCTTCGATCACGTTGAGCGTGGGCCCCGCGAAGGTGCCCGTGACGGCCGTCGTCCCGCCACCAAACACCTCGAGCACCTCGAAATTGGTGAAGCGGCTCAGGTCGAACGACGGCACCGTGTCCGGGTTGATCCTGTCATCGAACGGGCTTGTGCTGAAAAGGCGCAAGGTATCCACGCCGTCCCCGCCATTCACGATGCCGGTTCCCTCGGCACCGTAAAGCGTCTGATAGATGTCTTGGCCGCCACCTAGATCGACCAGCCCCTCGATGGTCGCAAGGTTGATGACGGTCTGATCGCCTGCGCTCCCCTGGATCGCTGCGCGGTCACCACGGACCTCACCGTTGTTGATGAACACGCCCCCGTCCGCGTTGAGCTGCACGGCAATGCCGCCTGGCCCGGTGGCAGTAATCGCACCGCGCGGGGATGTGAGATCGTCCGCGGCAACGCCGGACGCGAGGCCCGCGGTGACATCGTTGCCGTTGATCTGCAGCCCGATCGCGTTGGGGCCAGAGACCTCGATCTTGCCCGCGGGGAAAATCGGCGTGTCACTGTCCGTGGTCTGAATGTCGAGAGTGACATCGCTGACGCTGAACGTGGATCCACCGCGGGCGAACACCAGTTCGCCCTGACCGACGCGGACGGTATCGCCGTTGCCGTCGATCTTCATCCCGACGGACTCCGCCCCGGTCAACTCGATAGTCTTGAGGTTGAAGACGGCGTTCGAGGTCTTGACCCCGCTGCTCGCCTGAAGGCCCATGCCGATCTGCCCCCGGCCGCCGCCGGTGATCGTGCCTTCGTTGGCCATGTAGGCACTCACCGTGAGGCCGGTGAAAAGGCCGACATTGCCGTCGGCGGTCATGGTGATCGTGCCGGTGTTGATCACTTGCGCGGTCGTGTCCGGCGCTGCCGGAGCGCCGAAGATATCAGTGTCGGCGGTTGGTGCCGACAGAGCCGTCCCAAGCACATCTATGCCGCCGAGCGAGAGACCGAACCCGCCCTCACCGGTCAAAAGGATCGATCCGGAATTGCCCAGCAGAGCCGCCGGACCCGGTTCTTCCCCGCCGGTGGAAAACGGGTTGGCCAGGGTCGCTGTCAGGGCGGAGCCGTTCACCTCCACCGTGCCCTCATTGATCAGGGTGTACTGATCCGTCGCTTTCGAGCGGCCAAAGAGATCCGTGATCCGCACACCGCCGCCCGCTGCATTCGTAAGCGTACCGCCCTCGCGGTTGATGAACCTGGCACCGGGTGCCTCGGACAGGACGGCCTGCGCCGCGCTGCCCTCGATATCGCCCCGGTTCTCGACATCGAGCCGGGTGGATGTGGTTCGGAGTGCTGTGCCGTCCGCGTTTTTAATGGCCGCGCCCGCGGCGTTGCGCACGAAAAGGACGGAGTTTGGATCGCCCCGCGGCCCCTCGTCCGCGGATCCTTCGGTGTTGGCGCCGATCTGTCCGAGAATCTGACCGGCATTGTCGATCTGGGCGTGCTTGTCTTCCGGATTGGCGATCTCGACGAACCCGGTGATGACACCGGTCGAGGCGTTGTTGAGTGCGAAGCCGTTGCCATCGTGCCGGATCGCAATTCCAGCCGGGATCGGTGCGTCCCCGTCGATGGGGGAAACCACGCGGGAGGTGATCGCGCCGGAGTTCTCGATCCGCGCATCGTCCCCCACGATGTCGAGTGCTGCGCCCGGCCGCTCTCCTCCGGGCACCGTCGGGCGGTCATCGACCGTTCGGCCAAAGCCGAGGCCCTCCAGCGTTCCGGTGTTGGTGAAGACTACGTTCGGGGCGACGGCGCTGAAGCCCGCCCCGTCGGTGGAAATCAGACGCCCCGAGTTGGTGGCTGTGACGAAGCTCCCATCGCCCGCTGCGATCAGTGCCGCATCGAATTTCGCTTCGATGTCGGCCTCGTTGACGAAAGTGACCGAACCGTCGTCCCCGATGACGAAGCCGACCCCGGCGCCGTCGGTGCTGGTGATTGTGCCCCCGTTGCCGAACTGGTGCGTGCTGCTCCCAGCCAGCGTCTGGAACCGGAGAGCGACATCGTCCGTCACCTCGACCGCGCCCGTGTTCGAGATCGTGTACTCCGCCGACTCCTCCCCGACGATGCGAAGACCGTCGCCGCGGGCAGTGATTGCGCCCTCGTTGGTCAAGTCGAGCTTGGCAACGTCCGAAAAGCTGCCGAGGTCACCGGCCGCCAGCGCGCCGCCGACAAGGTTCGTGAGCACCACCTGATCGGCGCTGACATCAAACATCTCTCCCGAGACGTCGATGGTTCCCCCGTCCCTATTGTCGAGGATGAACATGCCGGGGGCAGCACCGCCAACCTTGAACCCGTCGCCGAAGCCGGTGACGGACTTGCCCTCGTTGACGATGCCGAAGCCCGTGCCGCGGGCATCGAACAAAACGCTGTCAAACGGCGTCGTCGCGGTGACGTTCGCGCCGATCGAAAGGCTCACCTCGTTTGCGAGGACCCCGTCGAGATCGTCGAAGATCGGGAAATCTTCCGCGCCGAACAGAAACGCGGTGCCCTTGCCGACGGTCAGTTCCTCATCGAGATCGACATCGATCACCGTGCCGACCGCGGCGATTCCGGTCCCGAAATCTCCGGTTACGGAGATCGGCGCGGTCGTCTGCAGCTTGCCGGAGTTGGAGGCGAGGAGGACGCCGATCGAATTCGGTCCGGTGAGGCTGATCTCCCCTGCGATCAGAGCCTCAAGCCCACTGCCCACCGCGACGCTGAGCCCGGAGAAGCCCGACAGGGCGACGCCCGTCGTTTCGTCGCCGCTGCCGGTGATGGTGCCCCGGTGGATCGCGACATTGTTCGTGCCCGCCGCCCCGATCCCGATATTCATGGGACCGGAGAGCGCGATCGTGCCCTCGTTGAGCAGGGTCCGGTCCTCACCGGCGAAGACCATGCCGCCGCCGAATGTGGAGGAGACGTTGATCCTGCCCGTGTTGGCGAGGTCGACCTCGCCTTCCCCGCCGATGCCGGAGGCGCCGATGGCCGTTCCGGTCACGTTGATCGTGCCTTCGTTGAGCGCGGTGCCGGACCCTTCGATGAAGATCCCGCTGGCCTCTTCGCCGGAGACATTGATGACCCCGGATGCCGCGTTCGTCGCGGAGCCCGTCCCTTCGAAGTAGAGGCCCACGGCCTCTGTCCCCGACACGGTGATGTTGCCCGTGTTGCGCAGGACACCTGAGATCAGAAAGGCGAGCGCGGTACTCTCGGTCCCGTTGACCGAGATTGAGCCCGCATTCTCGATGGTGTTCGACCCCTGGCCATAGATCGCGACCGCGTTCGCGCCGCTCAGGCTCAGGGTATCCACGTTTCGGTAGCTGCCGCCGCGGGTGATATCCACGCCGGTCAGGTCGCCATCCGGTCTGATGATGACCGCGGGACGCGGCGGATCCTTCAAATCGATATACTCTTCGAAGGTGAAGACCGGCGTGCCGCCGAAAGGCACCACGGAACCGCCATCCGCATCCACGACGGGCACGGACACGGCCACATCCTCACCGTCGATGGAAACCGTCACTTCGAGGGACGCCTGTGTCGGCGCGTCGAGCTCCACGCCGTCCTTGAGGAACAGCTCGTCCCCCTCGATCTCGAAGAAGTCCGCATCGTCCCCGGACAGGGTGACTTCCGTGTCGCCGTCGATGTCGATGAAGGAGATGATGGCAACCGGCCCGCCCTCGCTTTCGTCGTCGAGAAGCGTGGATCTGGAGAGGGAGACCGCGGCCTCCTCCGCGGGAAGGTTCGGCCCGGCAAATTCTAGCGTCAGCTCCGCTGACGGGCCGCCATCGCCGACAATACGGACGGAGAAGCCGCCGGTGTCGGCCAAGGGTATAATGATCCCCCCAACGAGGAACAGCTCATCGCCCACGATCTCGAAGAACTCCGCGGCTGCGCCAGAGAGCGTGAACGTGGTGGCGTCCACATCCGTCGCCACGATGTCGGCAACCTTGGTGCGCACGGTCACGCTGCCCTCGGGCAGCTCCGGCAGCGCAACGTTCTCAAGCGTCACGTCGGTTGCGGGTGTGTTGAACCCAGGGCCGAGGAACTTGGACCGCGGCACGCTTGCATCCGTGCCGCCCTCGATGATCAGCCGATCGCCGCTGCCGAAGTCGAGGGTCATGCCGGTGCTGTCGACAATGCGGGTGTCGTAGGCGGCCTGGGCCGTCGCCTCGTCAAACCTGCCCAGATCGATGAAGGAGAGGAGGAAAGGGTTGGAGATCGTGTCGACCCCGTCCCCGGGACCAAAGATCACCGTGTTGCTCGCATCCGGTGCGACGGCCCTGAACGGGCGCGGCTCGAGCTCCAGCTCAATCCGGTCGTTGCCCGCGCCGCCCTCGTAGACATTCTGCCCGTAGCCTCCGATCAGACGGTCATCGCCGATCCCGCCGCGCAGTGTGTCGTTGCCCTCGCCACCGCGCAGGATGTCGTTGCCTCCCGCCCCGTCGAGCGTGTTGGTCCCGTCGCCCCCCTGCAGATCGTCCGGCAGCGCGCTGCCCATGATGGTGAGGGAGAGTGCCGTCGGTCCGGGCGCGAAGACCTCCGCCGGCGCAAGCTTGGTCCCCGGACTGCCGTCCCGTGGATCCTCGGGCAGGGTGAAGATCACGTCCGTTCCCTCGGGCCCGGTCACGTCCGTCAGGTCGAGGGACAGCGTGCCCTCATAGATCAGCGCCACATAGTCGAACGTGAGCGGTCCCGTATCGCTTAAACTGCTGCGGAGGCGGCCGGTCGGCACGAGCTCGATCTGGATCGTCTGGGCGGTGTCGGCGACGATGTCCGGGCGGATCCCCCGCCCGTCATAGTCGGCAATCCTCAGGATCGAATTGTCGAACCCTCCTACCGGCTGGAAGAACACTTCCGACCCGAAGCGGATCTGGCCCAGTTGGTCGATGCGCGCCCCGGACACGGTGACCTCCCCGCGGGAAAAGTCGCCGCCCTCGATGATCGTCTGTTCCACGTTGAGGATCGAGGAGAAGGTGAGGTCGATGATCCCGTCCGCGATCAGCGTGTCGACCCCGTCGCCCGCATCGAAGCTCAGATCACTTCGAAAGACAGAGGCTGTTCCGCGAGACGGAAATGAAAACGTGAAGGTGTCATCTTCCGACGTGCCCAGACCATCCCGGGGGGGGCGAATGATGTCATCGAGGTCAAAATCGGCCACTTTACCCTCCTTTTGACGCCAAATTCGAAACGCTCAGCCTGATTTTTCGCCCCTAGATGGAACCACGAAATTTGAGTCTCGAAAGGAGAAAATTTTCTAAAATTTTGTGACGAGCTGGCGCACGCAGTTGGCCCCGCGGCGCAATCGGGGAAGGCGGGTGAACCGCTTGACTAATTAACCGTTTGGTTTATTAAAGGGCATGGACAGCGCCCAACTTGATGCGGTTTTCGCCGCCCTCGCCAACCCGACCCGCCGGGCAATTCTTGATCGGCTCGCACAGGGGCGGGCCACGGTGAACGAACTGGCGGAGCCGTTCGACATGTCCCTGCCTGCCGTGTCGAAGCATATCCGCGTTCTGGAAACCGCGGGCCTCATCGCCCGGGAGCGTAATGCGCAGTTCCGCCCCTGCACGCTGGATACGAAGCCGCTTGAGGCGCTGGCGGACTGGACGGACAGGTACCGCCACATCTGGGAGGCGCGCTTCGACACCATGGGCAGACTTCTCGACGATATGAAGGGATCAGAGCATGACTGACACGGCAAACTGGGTGCGGATCGAGCGGGAGTTTGCCGCTCCGATCGCGCAGGTCTGGGAGATGTGGACGGATCCCGAGCTTTTCAGACAATGGTACGGCCCCCGGGGGATGTCCGTCCCGGTGGCGGAGATGAACGTGACCGTGGGCGGCACTCGCAAGGTCTGCATGGCGATGGACGCGCCGGACCGGTCCATGACCATGTGGTTTAGCGGTGTCTACAAGGAGATCAGCCCGCCCCACCGCCTCGTCTATACCGAGAGCATGTGCGACGAGGACGGAAACCTGATTTCTCCCCAAAGCATGGGGATGCCGGACGATGTGCCGGACATCACGGAGATCATCGTCGAACTGACCGAAGCGAACGGCAAGACCCGCATGGTCATGACCCATGTGGGTGTCGCCGAAGGGACGGCCGGTGCCGGCGGCTGGAGCCAGGCCTTCGACAAGCTCGAAGAATTCATCGCAAGCCGCACGACCGCGTGACACCACGCGGGCGGAGCGGTCAGCCTGCCCCGTCTCACGATAAATCTGGTGTTCCGCTGCGGAAGATGCTGCACTGCCGCCGATCGAGACCCGGGCACACGCGGGCACTTACGGATCGGACGACGGGAACGCGCATGACCAAGCTGGGTGAAGACATCATCGGGAGCAGTGTGCTCCCGCCATTCTTCGAGGTTGCCAATCTGCGCGACGTCGATCTCACCGCGCCGGACAATCGGAGGGGAGATGCCCTTCGCACCTGGGCAAGATCCCTCAGCGGGTTTCAGAAGGAGGCGCTGGTCCTGTCCGCCCGGACCGGGCGGGCGTGGCGGCTCGTGTCGGATGAGGGGCCCTACCTGAACGGCCACGACGCGGCGCCGTGCCCGCTTGCGTTTCTCTCCTGCGGGATGGCGGCGAGCTATCTGACGGAGATTGTCGCGCTCGCCCGTCGCGATAGCGTCGCGATCCGCTCTCTCAGGCTCGTGCAGGACAACTACTACACCATGCGGGGCTCGATGCCGAAGCGGACGATGGTCGGCGGGGCGGAGCCGGTGGAGCTGCAGGTCGAGATCGACTGCGACCTCGACGATGCGGCGCTCAACACCCTGCTCATCAATGCGATCCATGCAGCCCCGGCGAACGGCCTGATCCGTGGTCAGCTCACCAGCCTGTTCAAGCTTGCCCGCAACGGGCAGACGCTGGAGACCGCGACGGTGCCGGAGCTTGACGGCCCCCTGCTGCCTGACGCGCGGAACGCTTTCGATGCGCTCAACAGCGCCCCTGGCGATCTGGATCTGATGGCCCCGGTCGGCCTGACGCCCAAGAAGGACGTTGCCCTCGGCACCGCAGGCGCGTCGGGCAGCCTCGCCGACGAGCAGAACCGTCGCCTCAACATCGGTGCGGTTGCCGAGTTGTGGGAAGACGGGATTGTCGACATCCGGCAGATGCAATACTCGCCGCACGGCACCTCCTTCCGGTTCCTCAGCAGCGAGGACGGGCGCGCGCCGGATGCGAACACGCTGATCAGTGCGGGTGTGGCGTTCTGCTTCATGACGCAGTTCGGGCGCTTCGTGTCTATGCTCAAGCTCGATCTGCCCGACTACCGCATCGTGCAGGACACCCATTTCAGCCTCGGCGGCGCGTCGGGCGGGACCGAGCGGCCGGGTGCCGCGGACCCCATCGAGACCCACGTGCACCTCACAACGTCGGAGACGGAAGATGTGGCGCGGGAAATGCTCGATATCTCCGAACAGACCTGCTTCCTCCATGCGCTCTGCCGCACGGATCTGAAGACGAAGCTCAAGGTCGTCCGGACTTGACCGGGGGTTACATGAATATTGCCCTGACCGGAGGAGCAACGGGGATCGGTGCGGCGGTGGTGGAAAAGCTAGTCGCGCTGGGCCATGCCGTCACCGCGTTTGATATTCGCGAGCCCGACGCCGACGTGAAATGGATCCGGACCGATCTGAGCGATCCAGCCTCCATCGACGCGGCCCTCGCCCAGGCCGCCGGACCTTTCGATGCGCTGATCAACAATGCGGGTCTGCCTCCACGCGAGGGGCTGGAGGAGCCCATCCTGAAGGTGAACTACTTCGGCGTGCGTGCCATGCTTGACGGGATGGTCGGGAGGCTTTCGCACGGTGCGGCGATTGTGAACGTGGCCTCCCGGGCAGGGGCGCATTGGAGGGAGAACCTTGAGGAGGTGAAGGCGCTCATGGCGCTCAGCCCGGGGGATCTGCCCGCATTCATCATGGAGCGAGGGATCGACCCCACGCGGGCCTACAACCTCTCGAAGGAGGCGGTGATTGCGCTCACGCTTGCGGAAACCGAGCGGATGCTTGCGCGCGGGCTGCGCATGAATTCGGTGAGCCCGGCGGCGGTCAGCACGGGCATCCTGGACGATTTCGCGGCGGCGTTCGGCGACCGGATGGCGCGCAATGTCGCCCGGGTGGGCCGCCCGGGCCTTCCGGCAGAGGTTGCCGACGTCATCGTCTTCCTCGCCTCACCGGAGAGCGCGTGGGTCAAGGGGCAGGACCTCGTGATCGACGGGGGCATGAGCGCGCTCGCACTCACCGACGCGCTGTCACTGCCGAAGGGTTGACGCGCTGAGCGGGGCCGCAAGTTCCCGCCGGGAGAGAGCTGCGCCGATGCTGTCCGCAGCCGCGCGAAGGTGGTCGAGACATCCATGATCGAGCACGGCGTCCAAGGAAGCTTCCGCGACGATCCAGAGGATGCTGATGGTGCCGTGAACCTCCCCTCCCGCCCGGATCGGCACCGCCATGGCACCCAGCTCCGGACCCGGATCGAAAGGCGGAGCCCAGTAGTTCGGCTCCCGCACTGCGAAGCCACGTGAGCGCGTCGCGTTGAGTTCCGACTGAAGCCGCCCGGTCTCGATCCAGCTGCGGTCGTCCCGATCGCCGGATCGGCGGATCGCATCGAGGTGAATGTCCACGACGTCCGTGGTGGAGAAGGCGAGCGCCGCCCGTCCATGGGCGGAAAAAACCATGGACGGGCGCAACCCCAATCCGGTCCGCGTCGGCGCCATGGGCCCGCGCTGCCGCGTGCTTTCGATGATCTCGATGGTGCCGGGGCCGAGCACTGCGCACAGGTCCGATGGCCAGTCCGATTGCTTCCGGGCGAGGTCAAGCAGGTGGGGTTCCGCAAGCTCCGCCAGCGGATGCCCCCGCGCGTTTTCCCCCAGGATCGGCCCGAGAGAATGGGACAGTTCGTAGCGCCCCTCCACGATGTTGCGGCGGACCCATCCGCGTGCCTGCAGCGTGGCGAGGATCCTCAGGAGCGTCGGATTGGGAAGGTCGGTGCCCTGTCGCAGATCCGCGAGCGACATGTGCCCGTTGCGGGCGAGCAGCTCGATGACGCTCAAGCCCCTGTCGAGCGCCCGGATCCTTTCGGCATCTTCGGCCATCATTGTCGCCCTCCCGATCAGTCCGCCAGGCGGACCGAAGGCTAGCGCGCAGATCGGAATCGGCCAATAGTGTTGATTAAGGACGCGGGCAATCCGCGCGATCAGGGGAGGAGATTGGTGAACATCCTGTTCATCATGTATGACCAGCTCAGGTTCGACTACCTTAGCTGCGCGGGACATCCGCATCTGCACACACCGAATTTCGACCGGGTGGCGCAGATGGGGGTGCGGTTCACCAACGCCTACGTGCAGTCGCCCATTTGCGGATCGAGCCGCATGAGCTTTTACACGGGGCGCTATGTCTCCTCCCACGGTGCGGCGTGGAACGGCTTTCCGTTGCGGGTGGGCGAACACACCATGGGCGATCACCTGCGCGACGCGGGCATGGCTTGCTGGCTCATCGGAAAGACGCACATGCGCGCGGATGCAGTGGGCATGGCGCGGCTCGGCCTCTCACCGGACAGCGTCATCGGTGCGCGGCAGGCCGAATGCGGATTTGATGTCTGGATCCGGGATGACGGGCTCTGGGGGCAGGGGCCGGACGGGTTCTACGACGAGCGTAGGTCGCCCTACAACTCCTACCTGAATGCCAAGGGATATGACGGAGAGAACCCGTGGGCCGACTTCGCCAATGCGGGGATCGACGCTGAGGGAAACAAGGCGTCGGGCTGGATGATGGGCCACGCGGACCGGCCCGCCAACATCCGGGAAGAGGATAGCGAGACGCCGTGGCTGACGGACCGCACCATCGACTTCATCGATCAGGCCCAGGGACCCTGGTGCGCGCATGTGAGCTACATCAAGCCGCACTGGCCCTACATCGTGCCCGCCCCCTACCACGACATGTTCGGCGCCAACCATGTGCCGGCACCTGTGCGCCACGACGGGGAACTGGAGGACGCCCATCCGGTCTATGCCGCCTATGCCGGAAACCTGATCGCCGCCGCGTTTCAGGATGAAGAAGTCCGGCAGAAGGTGATCCCGGCCTATATGGGCCTCATCAAGCAATGCGACGATCACCTCGGACGGTTGCTCGACCATCTGGAGAGCACCGGCCGCATGCAGGACACCATGATCGTCCTGACATCCGACCATGGCGATTATCTGGGCGATCATTGGCTGGGGGAGAAGGATCTGTTCCACGATCCTTCCGTGAAGATCCCGCTGATCATTTACGACCCCCGGGCGGAGGCGGACGGAACGCGGGGCAGCACCTGCGACGCGCTGGTCGAGGCGATCGACCTTGCACCGACGTTTGTCGAGGCGGCGGGCGGTGTGGTTCCGGATCACATCCTAGAGGGACGGTCGCTGCAGCCCTGGCTGCACGGAAGCGCCCCTGCGTGGCGAGACTACGTGATCTCGGAGTTCGACTATTCTGTCACCCCGCAGGCGACAAAGCTGGGCGTCGCGCCCCAGGATTGCAGGCTCTTCATGCTGTTTGATGGCCGCTACAAGCTCATGCATGCGGAGGGTGGTTTCCGCCCGATGCTGTTCGATCTGGAAACGGATCCGAACGAGTTCGTCGATCTAGCAAAGGGTGACGCGGCGCATCCGGAGCTTCCCCGGCTCTACGGGCAGCTCGCCGAATGGGGCCGACGGTGCGCGCAACGGGTCACCAAGTCCGACGAGGATATCCGCGCGATGCGGGGCAGGTCGATACGGCGGGGCATTCTGCCCTTCCTGGTCGATGGTTCGGAGGTGCCCGAAGACCTCACGCAGCATTATCGCGGCCCCGCGTCCCAGCGATACGTGGAGGAGTGAGCTGATGCCCAACGCCGCCCTCCTCCACCACGCCGAAACCCAGTTCCCTCAGACGGTGGTTGAGCTCGCACCGGGCATGTGGACCGCGGTGGGCTTTGCCGCCTCGACCCAGCACATGATCGAAGGGCGGGAGAGCGTCACGATCATTGACACGTCCGAGAGCACGGGGGCCGCGCAGAATGTGCGTGCCGCGTTTCAGAAGCGTTCGGAAAAGCCGGTCGGCCGCATCATCTACACCCACAGCCACCGGGATCATATCTGCGGCTCCACCGTCTTCGCCGACGGTCGAGACATCCCCATCCTTGCGAGTGCCAGCTTCAAATCCGACCTCGTGGCGCAGGATGCGAACGCCATCGCACCGGCGGCGGCGCTGAACGCGCGCACGGCCGCGCAGTTCGGCATCGGGCTTACGACGGAGGAGCGGGTTTCGCTGGGCTGTGGCCCGGGGGACCGCCCGATGGAGGGTCTGGGTGCCGGTTTCCTCCTCCCGAATTGCACGATCGACGGGGATCAGCATATCGACCTTGATGGGATCGCGGCCCGGCTGATCATGGTGCCCGGAGAGACCGCCGATCACATGGCCGTCTGGCTGCCCGAGGCGGGTGTGCTCTTCCCCGGTGACACCTGGTACCATGCGTTCCCCAACCTCTACGCCATCCGCGGCACGCCCTATCGGGACTTCGGTCAGTGGGCGGAGAGCCTCGAGGTGCTTGCCGAACTCGGTGCGCAGGTTCTGGCTCCGGGCCACACCATGCCGATCTTCGGTGCTGACCGTGTGCGGGAGGTGCTGACGACCACCCGCGATGCCATCCTGCACGTTATGCGATACACCGCCGAGCGCATGGACGCGGGTGTTCCCATCGACGACATCGTTGCGGGTATCGCCTTGCCGTCCGAACTGGCCGACAAACCCTGGCTCGGGGAATTCTATGGAAAGCTGGCATGGTCTGCGCGGGCCTACGCGATGGGGACGCTGGGCTGGTACGACGGCAACCCGACGACCCTCGGCACGATCTCCACCCGCGACCGGGCGCGGCATCTGAGCGATCTGGCCGGAGGGCTGGACGCCTTGCGGGCGGCGGCGGAGGGGAGCGCGGATCCCCACTGGCGGCTCGAGCTGTGCGATGCGCTCGTTGCCCTCGGGCAACCGGCCAAGACGCTCAAGGCTGAAATCCTGGAGGCGCTTGCGGAGGCGGAGATCAACGCGACCGCGCGCAACACCTACCTCTGGCACGCGCGCCGCCTGCGCGCTGCGGAGGCCGCCTCATGAGCGCCCGTCCCGCAACCGACAGGGCGGCCGATGCG
Source organism: Pseudomonadota bacterium (assembly GCA_038532435.1). Classification (GTDB taxonomy): domain Bacteria; phylum Pseudomonadota; class Alphaproteobacteria; order Rhodobacterales; family Rhodobacteraceae; genus JBCBAP01. The sequence goes on from JBCBAP010000001.1 coordinate 46,169, forward strand.
CTCGCCTTCGCCTTTACGCTGGTGATCCTGATATACGCGGCGTCAGGCCCGCTTTCGGACCTTGTCCGATTGATCATTGAAACGATCACATCTGACTTCGAGGAACTGTCGCGGCGGGACCGGCGCATGCTCTTGCGGGAACATTGGCTCGGTGCGGGGTTCAAGGCGTTCGAGCGGGCGTTCCTCCTGCCCACGGGCCTGATCCTGGGCCTGCCCATCCTTTTTGCCCTCGCAATCTCGTTCCTCGGCCTGGAGCGGCACGCGAGGTGGCTTCGGTGGGCGCTTGCGGGCCTGTCGACACTTGTCGTGACGACCTGGGTCATCAGCCTCTTTGCCGTCGATGGCGGTGCGCTTCCCACCGCACGGGCGGTCGACTTCGTTCTGTTTCCGGTGGCGACCCTGTTGGTGCTTTACCTCACATGGCGGGAGTTCGGCGGGTTCATCGTGCTTTTCTGCCTGTTCTGGATCGCCTACTTCTTCCTGCGCGGGCTCTTGCCGGACTGGACGGGGATCCTCGCGGGGTCGGACGCGACGTTCGCCCAGTCCATGCGGTCCATGGTGTTGAACTTCTGGTCCCAGACCGGCGGCATGTTCGGCCAGCCGCTGCAGGTTGTCAGCGGCAATGTCCTGATCTTCATTGCGTTCGGCGCGGTGCTGATGGCCAGCGGGGCGGGCGAGCTTCTGATGAAGATCGCCAACCGGCTCACGGGGCGGTTCACCGGTGGTGCCGCCCACGCCGCGGTGGCAAGCTCGGCGCTTTTCGGCACCCTGTCCGGGGCCGCGATCTCCAACGTGGTGTCGACCGGGGTCATGACCATCCCGGTGATCAAACGGTCCGGCTTCAAACCCGCGTTCGCCGCCGCGGTCGAGGCTGCGGCATCGACCGGCGGGCAGATCATGCCGCCTGTGATGGGCGTTGTCGCATTCTTCGTTGCCGGTCAGATCGGTCTTGAATACCGCTACATCGTGGTCGCCGCGATCCTGCCCGCCGCATTCTTCTATCTGGGTACGTTTCTGACGGTTTACTTCGAGGCGAGGCGTCAGGGAATCGGCCCCTTGCCCGCAGAGGCGCGCCCGCGCCTCGTCCGGTCGGAAGCGGTGCAGTGCCTCGTCTTCATCCTGCCGCTCGGTGTGCTCAGCTACTTCCTCTTCGTGCAGCCATCGGTGCAGAAGGCAGGGTTCTATGGCTTCATGACCGCCCTGGTGACAGCCCTTGTGCTGTTCCGCGATTTCCGGTCCCCATCGCGGATCTATGCGGCCTTTGTCAGCGCGGGACGGATGTCGGGCAAGATCGTGGTGATTGTCGCGGCCATCGGACTGATCGTCGGGCTGATCCAGGTCTCCGGCTTCTCCGGTCGCCTGTCGCTCCTGCTTGCACAACTTGCCAGCGGGCCGCTGTTCCTGACGCTGGTGGTGGTCGCGCTGGGCGCCATCGTGCTCGGCATGGGGCTGCCACCCGGGGCGACCTACTTCATCATCGTGATCGCGCTGAGTTCGGGGATCGACGCGGTTGGCATCGCGCCGCTGACATTGCACCTCTTTGTCGTCTTCTTCGCGGTCATCTCCACGGTCACGCCCCCCGTCGCGCTCGCGGCGTTCGCCGCGGCCCCTATCGCCGGGGCGGATCCGGTCCGGACAGGGTTTCAGGCCGCGCGCCTTGCCATGGCCGGCTTCATCATCCCGTTCGTCTTCGTCTATCACCCCGCGCTGATCTATAAGCTACAGGTCGTCTTTGCCTGGTTCGGCGGAGACCTTCCCCGGTCCCGCGCGATGATTGACCTCGAAAGCGTCAGCTGGCTCGACCTCGGTTGGGTGATGCTCGCGCTGGCGCTGGCGCTCTGGCTGCTCACATCCGCGCTCACCGGGTTCGAGCGGGGGCGCCTTTCTGGGTGGGAGCGGATTGCACGAACGGTGGCAGGCCTCGCGGTGCTCGTGCCCCATTGGTCCGTCGCAGCACCTGCAGTGGCTGTCGGCCTCGCCCTCGTTGCCCTGCACCGTGCGCGGCACGGGAAGGAAACCCAACAGAACAACAAAAACAACAGAACAGAACGTACCGATCTAGGGAGGACACTGGATGCGTAGAACTACATTGGCGACGCTCGCGTCGCTTGCGATTGCCACGGGCGCGGGCGCGCAGGACGGCACGCTGAAGATGGCGACGATCGCGCCGAGCCTGGGGCAGGCAGTCACGATGGCAACCTTCGCCAACATCGTGAACGACAATGCGGACGGCATCACCATCGAGGTCGCGGGCGGTGGCGCCGCGACCCTGCACATGATGGAAGTTGCACGTGGCAACCTCGACATGTCGATGACGAGCCCTGTGGTCTACAACCTTATGTCCGCAGGCAAAGCGATGTATGCCAAGGAGCCTGAGGCGCCGGAGCTCGCGAAGAACCTGCAGCTTCTGATGTGGTTCCCCTACGGCCAGTACCATTTCGCCGTCCGTGCGGACAGCGACATCGAGCTGCTCGACGATATTGAGGGCGCGTCCGTGTTCCTCGGACCTCAAGGCGGTGGCGCCTACAATGCCGCGCGGGGCTGGGTCGCGGCCACAACCGGCCTTGTCGCCGGGGAGGATTACGAGGCGATCAAGGCCAACTGGCAGACCGGATTTCAGGCGTTTCTCGATGGCAAGATCGACGTCTATGTGAACGGCTGCCTCGACCCTTGCGGTCAGTTCATCCAGTTCACGGAGACGGAGGAGCTGCGCTTCATCGGGCCGGAGAGCCACGAGGGCGAGGCGGTGGACAAGTATCTCGGCCAGTGGCGCTACAAGGCGGAGGTGCCTGCGGACATGTATGCGGGTCAGGTCAATACCGGGCCGGTCATGTCCTTCGACACCGCAGTTGGGATCGGCGTGCGTGCAGATCTCGATGAGGACACGGTCTATCGGATCACCAAGGCGTTCTGGGACAATCTTGAGCAGGTGACGTCCGAGGCACCGTGGGCGAAGGCTCTTGACGTGAGCTTCGGCGCGTCGAAACGCGGGTTGATGGAGCTGCATCCCGGTGCTGCACGTTATTATCGCGAGGTCGGCGTTATCGACTGATCGGATCGGACGGGCGTCGCCGTGAGGCCGCGCCCGTCCGTCAGTATGGGGAACGGTCAGAAGAACCGCGTCAGGCGGAGGGTTAGCACCGAATCCGCTTCCAGAGGGTCCACCAACGGGTCATCTCCCCCGGCAAAGGCACGCCCTTCAACCTCGAGCAGGGTCCGGTCGCCGAGGCGGCGCTGAAATTCCGCGCTCGCCTGAACAGCCTCCGTCTCCGTATCGACGATGACCCCGGCAAGAAGCTCGGTGTCCTGAATGTCGTTCAGCGTCAGGCGGGTCCCGACGAACACGTCATTGTCGAAAAGCGGCGTGGGCGTCTCCGTCCCGTCCCGGTCGTCGTGGAGGTACTCGCCGATGACGCCGAGATCGAAGCCCTGACCGCCGATGTCGAAGAACGTGTACTCGAACCCGGCGACGGCAGCGGTGAAGCGCTCTCCGCTCACCTCGCCTGCAACCCCCTCGACCTTCAGGAGCCAGGGGCCGGAGGTGTATTGCAGATCCAACCCGCCCTGCGCGAGTTCCGCATAGGTGGGCTGCAGCGTCCCGCTTGCCGGATCGAAGGTGAGGGTCGGTTCCCGGCTGGTGCCGTAGAAGGCGTGGAGGCCGAGGTCGAAATCATCGAGCCGGGTCGTGTAACGCAGCGCGACGTCCCCCGCCAGTTCCTCGTCCGACCGTTCGTAGTGCACCGCATCCTCGTCGACGATCGGATCGCTGCGAAGCCTGCCCTCGCGCCCGGGAAACGCCCGCTCCCTGAAGAAGGGCAGGTAGAACCCCTCGACCGTGCCGAAGTCGCCGCGCCAGGACAGGCGGATCATCGGCTGGCCCAGTTTTTCATCGCCGTCGATATCCTCGAGCGTGTCCGCCTGGTTGATGATGTCGACGGGGTTGTGTGCCTCCGCCACCCCCCAAAACACCTGGGACACACCGGCGGTCAAGTCGAAGTCCCCCGCCCGGTAGGACAGGCTTGCCTCCCGTAGATCAGCGTAGGTGCGATCATCGTCGGCGCTGTCGAGCCGCAGATAGGGCTCAACGCGCACCTGGGTGGACCGATCCTGCGACCGCCAGCGCGCCTCCCCGGAGAGGATCAGGCTTCCCTGCGCGGTCTCGAGCTGATCGTCGAAGCGGGGTTCCTCCGGAAAGAGGCGCCCCTCCAGGGCGACCTCCGGCCTCAGATCGAGGCTTTGTGCGTGGGCGGGAAAGGCTGCGGTGGCAACCGCTCCCAGAACGACGGCGCGTCCGATCTTCGTCATCGGAGCCTCACAGACGGTCGAGCGCGGCGGGCTCGAAGTCCCGTCGGCTGAGGTTGACGCCGAAATCGTAGGCGCGCGCCTCGATGACCGTGACCTTGCCGGTCAGATGGTTGGTCATCGTCTGCTTGTGAGGGCGCCAGAACCCGCCGGGATACTCGCGATAGTCCTCGAGCGTCAGCGTCTTCAGAAGTTGCCCCCCGCGGTCGAAGAACTCCACCTTGCGGGACTGGTAGATGTCCGTGTCGAAGTAGCAGTTGAGCTTCGAATAGCCGGACCGTTCATAGAGCGGCACGCACTCGATCACATCCATCTCCATCCCATCGACCATGCGGGTCTCAAGGTAGGTGTAGTCGTACTTGCCCAGTTCGCTCGCGGTGAGATCTTCGAACGCAAACTCCGATCCGACGAAGGGGCCGGACTTGTTGGAGGAGGAGATGCGCTTCGTCCGCCGCAGGGCGGGCAGGTAGAGCCACTGGTCATCGGACTCCACGATCCGTGCGTGGGAGAGCAGCGCGGTGCCCTCCACATCCGGGGGGGAGAAGAAGACGGTGAGCGATTTGTCCCCGTTCCCTTCGCCCGCTTTTTCGAGCGTGTCGATGCGCATCTCCCGCGACGTGGTCCGCCCGGCGGCGTCCATCAGGGTCATGGTCAGATCGACGGAGGATGCGCCAAATCCCGCATCGCTTGCGTCGGAACGGGCGGCGATGTCGAACCCGCGCCCTCCTTGCGCATTCGACGGGTCGGGCAGGGCGACGATGGCAACCGCGATGACGGCGAGGGTGGATTTGATCGGCAGCATAAGAGTGCTCCTTGAATGGATGGACATGTCAGGCAGGCTGGATCCCGTCCGCGTCGCGCGGGCGGGTGGTGCCGAAGACGAGAAAGAGGCTCGGCAGCAGGAAGAGATTGACGAACATCGCAAGCAGCACCGCGATGGCGGTCAGCAGGCCGAGGTCCGCGTTGAGTTTGAAGGCGGAGAGGGCGAGCACCGCGAAACCGGCCGCGAGGATCAGCGTGGTTGCCGCAATGGCCGACCCGGCGGTGCGGAAGGCATAGCGCACCGCATCGTCGACGCTTTGCCCCTCCGTATCCCGGGCGCGGAGGTACTTCGACAGGAAGTGGACCGTGAAGTCGACCACAAGGCCCACCGCAACCGCCCCCACCGCCGCGACGGAGAACCCGACCGTCCCCACGAGCAGGGCCCACAGGCCGAACGTCGCGAGGATGGGAAGGGCGTTTTGGGCTACGCTGATCGCGCCGATCGTCACGGAGCGGAACGCGACGCTGAGGATCACGAAGATCGCGACGACGAGCATCGCAGCCCCTTCAAACATCGCCTCGATGTTGCGCTGGGCGACGAAGGAAAACAGCACCTTCGATCCTGTCGCCTGGTAGCCGAACCCGCCCCCGTTCGCCCCGAACCAGTCCTCCGCCGCTGCGAGGAACGCGCGCGTCTCCTCCGTCGAGATGTCCTGCATCGAGGCGGTAACGCGGGTGGCGCGCCGGTCGATATCGACCCGGTTGTTCAGGTCGAGCCCGTAAGGCAGCGACAGCTCGTAGACCAGCAGGTACTGGGAGGCGAGCGTGCGGTCGTCGGGGATGGCGTAAAACGCGGGATCGTCCCCGTTCAGGTTGCGGTTTACCCGCTTCATGATGTCGGAGACCGCGTAGACATGGGCGACCTCCTCGCGCTCCCGCAGCCAGTCGGTGAAGGCATCAACCGTGCGCAGGAAGTCGGGATCCACGACCGCGCCGGGCGCGCCCGGGTCGAGAACGAACTCGACCTGATCTGTTCCGAAGTAAGGCGTTGTCGCGTCGATGGCCTGGCGAAACTCGAGGCTGGGCGCGAAATACTGCGACCACTGGTCGTTCAGCTTCGTCAGCGGGATGCTGGCGATCAGCACGGCGAGTGTCAGACCGCTTCCTACGATGATCTGGCGCGGTCTGGCGATCACCCACTCCGCCGCACGCTCGCTCGTGGTCAGCCGCTCGGGCCCGCGCTGGGGGAACTTGAGGGGCAGGAATGAGAGGAGCGCAGGCAGGAACGTGACCGACAGGATCCAGGCCGCGGCGATCCCCGCGGCGGAAATGTTGCCCAGATGGTGGAAGGGTGGGCTGTCCGAAAAGTTGAGCGCGAGGAAACCGGCGATGGTCGTGACCGAGGTGATCAGGATCGGCGCGAAGTTGAGCGCCGTGGACTCCACGATTGCCTCCCGCGGCGGCACGCCGTCGGCCATCTTTGTCCGGACGCCGGCGATCAGGTGGATCGCATCCGCAACCGCGATGGTCAGGATGATGATGGGGGCGGAGAGCGAGATCGGCGTGAGCAGAACGCCGGTCCACCCGCCGACACCCATGCCGACAAGTGTAGAGAGAAGGATCACCGCGAGGCTCGCGACGACGGCACTCACGGACCGCATGGCGAGCGCCATTACCACCAGAATGATCACGTAGACGAGCGGGATCAGCGTCATGGAATCCTGGGTGCCCGCCTCCTCGAACGCGGCGGACAGGCTTGCGACACCAGAGATATGGATCTCGTGACCCGGGTGGTCCGCAAGGATCGCCGCCCGGATCGCCCGCGCCTCGTTGGCGGCGAGGGACGAGACATTCGGCACGTCTGCGGGCAGCTGCACCGTGGCGTTGACGATGGTCGCCGCGCCGTCGCGGGAGGCGACGAAGCCCGAGATCAGAGGCTCTGCCTCCGCAACAGCGCGGATCTCGGCGGCGCGGCCGGGTGTCAGCTCGTCCGGATCGAAGAGCAGATCCTCCACGATCAAGTCGTCACCGATCCCGACGGTATTTTGAAAATTCGTCACGCTGTCCACGCGGGAGACATACGGCAGCCGCCAGGACGCATCCGTCAGCGCGTGGATGGCGCGCAGCGTCTCCTCGCTGTAGATGTCCCCCGAGGTTGGGATCACGACGAAGGAGATATTGTCCGGCTTGCCGAACGTTCCCTGCGCGGCTTCGTTGGCGATGAAGTCGGGGTTCTCCGCACCAAAGAAGACGCGGTAATCGCCGGCGAAGCGGAGGCTCGACGCGCCGTAGGACAGGGCGACGCATAAAATGATCGTGACGGGGATGAGAATCCAGCGAAGGCCGATGCTGGCTTCGGCGGTCCTGCGGCCGGTGGATTCAAGGACGCGTTCGAGGCTCATGATGTTCTCCCGAGCGGTTGAATAGTACTGTACGGTACCGTACCTATCTTGACATCACCGGACGGCAAGGCGAGACCAGAAAAAAGTTTTGGGCTCGAAATCGGAGCACAGAGATGAGGAGCACGCCTACATGAGCGACCCCGGCGCACGCCGTCAGCGCACGAAGCCCGAGGTCCGGGTTCTGGATGCGGCGCGGGAGCTTTTCCTGGCGCACGGGTTCTCTGCTGTGTCCACCGAGGCGCTGGCGAAGGCGTCCGGGTCGTCGAAGGCCACGATCTACAAGTATTTCGGCAACATGATCGGCGTGCTCACGGCGCTGATGCAGGAGGAGGGCGATCTCTTCGACCTTGGCGCCGACAACTCTCCCGGGTCGGCCCCCGACTTCTGGAAGGCTCTCGTCGGCTACGGAAACAACCTGCTGACGCTGCTCAACAACGACTTCTGCATCCGGCTTGACCGCATGATGCATGAAGAGGCCCGGCTGCAGCAGGAGTTGGCCGAGCAGTTCTACGCCGCCGCCTACGGACGGGGACACCGGGAGGTGACGGAGCTTATCGCGCTGGGAAAGGCCCAGGGCTATGTCGTCCATGACCTTGCTGCCGAGGATCTCGCCGATCATCTGATCAGCCTGTGGGAAGGGCTTCCCTTCATCCGCGCGCGGCTTGGCCTTACGGATCTTCCGTTCGCGAACCCATCGCAGCGCGCGCGCCGTTGCGTCGAAATTCTCTTTCCCGGTCAACTGGTTCTGGACTGATCCCAGCCCGCCCCGCCCGCGCCATTTTCTCGCCAAGACCCAGGACTATTGACGCTGTGTCAATCGAGGGGGCTGGTGATGGATCTGCCGAAAGGGATGCAAACGGGTGCGCACAACCTGACGCGCCGCCGCCTGCTGGCCGCCTCCGTCCTTGCGGTACCTGCGTGGGCGACGGCGGTTCGCTTTGCGGGTGCGCAAACGCTCGACATGCTGGAGACGCGGCTGATCGCCTTCTCTGATGTGATCCTGCCCCGGGACGATACCCCCTCCGCCTCCGATCTTGGCAGCCATCGACGGATCCTCTCGCGTGCTGCGGACGATGAGCGCTTCGCGGGGATTGTGGAAGCCGCGCTCGACTTGCTGGACCGGGTGAGCGACCAGCGGCACGGGAAGCCCTTCGTCGCCCTCGGCGACGAGGCGCGACACGATATCATCGCGGAAATGGCGGAGGCGCCGGAGGATACGCTTCCCGGCTGGTTCTTCCGCGCCGCCCGAGCGGAACTCTTCATGGACTATTATGCACGTCCCGAAAGCTGGGCCGGTCTTGGTCTGGAAGATCCGCCACAGCCCGCGGGGTATCTCGACGCTTCGGAAGCGCCCGAGGGCCGGACATGAGCGATTTCAGTGCGGATGTGGTGATCGTGGGAAGCGGTGCGGGCGGCAGCGCCGCGGCGTGGGAGCTGACCGCAGCCGGGCTCGACGTGCTCGTGCTCGAGGCCGGACCGCGCTACGACTTCATCACCGACTATCGGCTCGATCGTCCAAACTGGGAACAGACCGGATTTCCCGAGAAGGTCCCGACCGCGGACCGGCAGACCTTTGCCCCGCTCCAGAAGCTTGACCCCGAGTGGAACGACCTGCGCTCCTGGAACCGAATCCGCGGTTTGCGCAACACCGGCGACCGCCGTTCGCCCCGGGGGGGCTACAAGCATGTCGTGGGCGTCGGTGGATCCACCCTCTACTTCACCGGCGAATATCACCGGATGAACCCAGCCTCGATGCGGATGAGGTCGGAGTTCGGCGTCGCCGCGGACTGGCCCGTGAGCTACAACGAGCTCGAGCCCTTCTACGCGCGGGCGGAGCGGCTGGTGGGCACGTCGGGATCGCAGATGGACACGTCCCGCCCCCGCAGAACCAGCTTTCCCTTGCCCGAACTGCCCATGAGCTACGCAACCCGGCGGCTGCGGTCCGGGTTCGCGGCGCTGGGCTGGACCTTCCACGCGAACCCTTTGGCTGTCTTGTCGGAACCCTACGACGACCGCCCATCCTGCAACTTCTGCGGCAACTGCAACCGCGGCTGCCCGCGCGGCGACAAGGGCACCGCGGACATCACCTTTCTGCGTCATGCGGAGGCGACCGGCAGATGTCGGGTGGTGACCGGCGCGCGGGTCCAGCGGTTGGAGGCGGACGCGTCCGGACGGATCAGCCGTGCGGTTCTGCGTCGGCGCGAGGGGGTCGACGAGAGTGTCGAGGCGCCGGTCTTCGTCCTTGCCTGCGGCGCGGTGGAGACACCGCGGCTCCTCCTCAACTCCGCTCTCGGCAACGGCTCCGGTCAGGTCGGGCGGAATTTCATGGAAACGCTCGCCTGGACAAGCATCGGCCTCTCCGACGATCCGGTCGGCAGCCACCGCGGGCATCCGTCCGACGGGATCTGCTGGGACTTCAACAGGCCCGACGCGGTGCCGGGCACGATCGGCGGGTTTCGCATCACCCCGGCGACGGCGGAGGCCAACCTTGTGGGTCCGATCAACTATGCCGCGCGGGTCGTGGGCGGGTTCGGCAAGGCTCACAAGGAGGCGATGCGCAAGAGCTTCGGGCAGGCTCTCGGCGTCGGCGCTTTTGGCGAAAGCCTGCCCAACGCGGGCACGTTCATCGACCTCGATCCGGAAAATCGGGACGCGGATGGTCTGCCGAAGGCACGCATCCACAGCCACCTGGATGACCGGGAGCTCTCGCGCCTGAGGGTCATGGCCGCGCACTGCCGCGCGGTGCTCGACGCCACCGGGGTGAGCGAGTTGATTGAAGAATCCGGCACCTACGACGAGTTCGGCTCCTCCCACGTCTTCGGCACCTGCCGGATGGGTGCGGATCCGGATACCAGCGTCGTGGATCCCGAAGGGCGGAGCCACGAGATCGACAATCTCTACATCGCCGACGCCAGCGTGTTTCCCAGCAGCGGCGGAGGGGAATCACCGGCCCTCACCATCTCCGCCCTCGCCATGCGGACGGCTCGGGCGGTTGTTGCCCGCCGTTAGGTCAACTACCGGGAGAAAGGTTTTCGAGCGCTATGCACGGATCGCGTGTAATCCGCCAAGTCGTTAACCAGAAAGCCTAAATACTTTGTAAAATGCGATATTTCGACAAATGTCGGGCCAGTCTTGAACACAATTCACTTTTAGCAAGCCCAGGTCACCGGGGCCGTTGGGGGCGGCGTCGGATCGACGGGTCAAAAGTACAGGAGGAGGACACATGTCCCGCTTCACTTCTACTCTCAAGACGGCTGCTGTTGCTTTTGCAGCGGTTGCGGCGCTGGCATTCAGCGCTGTTCCCTCTGTGGCGGGGGATTTCTACAGCTCTTCGGTCACGTATGACACGCCGGACTTCACCACTGCCGGTGGTGTGCGCAGCGGCGCGGTGCAGAACAACGGCAACTCCGGTTCCGTGTTCTACCGCTTCCCGCTGATCGCTGGCGCGGACTACACCGTGACCTACACGAGCACCCAAGGTGCGGCGATGGGCATCTACGATTTCACCGTCGCCGACGGTGCGTCTGACACCCTTCCGTCGCCTTATGTCGGGACGTCCACGTCGGGCGTTCTCGCGACCAACCGGAACGGCTTCAGCAGCTTCGTCTCCGGGGACACGCTGACCTTCACGTCTGTGATCGACGGTACTGGTACCATCGAACTCTCCGACTATTCCAACTACGCATCGTCCGGCTGGACTTACACCATCGATCTGCAGATCGACGGCGTGGCACCGGTTCCGCTGCCGCCGGCGGCTGCGATGCTGTTGATGGCAATCGGTGGACTTGCCGTCGCACGCCGCCAGCGCGCGAAGGCCTGATCGTCCTGAAGGACAGTTAAGCATGATGGGGCGGGATGATCACATTCCGCCTCATTTTTTTCCAGATGCGGCCCAATCGTTCGGGTTGTCTGTCGGAAATGTCGATCTGATCGCACTCATGGGGGACTTGATCATGTTTCGCAGCAAGGCTTTGGCCGACAAGGGTCTTTTTATCGTGATCGCCGCCGCGCTCGCGGCGGGTGGCGCTCAGGCCGTGACCTTTACCGAAGATGCGGAGCAGGCGCCGGGCAGCGCGGTTTCCTCCGACTATTTCGGTGGTGACGGGAACAAGCCTGTGCTGCTGGAAGAGAACATCCTGCCCGAGCATGCGACCTCGATCACGATCTTCAACATCGACAATGCAGTCACCCCGGAGGAGCGCCATCTGGCGGCGGTCACGATCCAGTACCGGGCGGGCAACCGGGATGTGGCCTTCCGCGGCCTGCAAACCCACCTCAAACAGTTTCCGGAGAACCTCAAGGGCTGGCTGACGGCGGCGGGCTGGTGGGCTGCGGAGGGCGACATGGAGGGCGCACGCGCTGCCATCAGCACGGCTCAGTCGCTCGCACCGGGGGACACCCGCGTTTTTGCGGTCACCGGGATCGTCGCCCTGAACTCCGGCGATCTGGCCGCGGCACGCGCCGCGTTCGACACTGCGCTTGAGCTTGATCCGCGGAATTTTGTGGCGCTCTCCGCTTCCCCAGATGCGCTCGCGCGCGCCGGGGAAAGGGGCGCGGCGCTCGAGCGGTTCGAGACGTTCGGCGCGGCTTACCGACCCGTTGGATCCGCCTTGCCTGTCTACATGCGCTGGGCGCAGCTTTTGCTCGACACCGGGCAGGTCGCGAAAGCCGGGGAGGTGCTCAGCCAGGCGGAACGCCGGGCGAAGCTCGATCCAACCGTCGCGGGCCGGTGGTTCAGCCTCGCGGCCTCCGTCGCGATGGCCGAAGGCAAGGCGGAACGGGCGGAGCACCTGCTGGACCAACTCCGCCAGGCTCAGGCGGCGCAGGGTCCCCAGGGCTTCATGTTCGCGCTCGCGGACTGGGATCTCAACCGGACCCCGGAGGCGGCCGCGCGTCTCGAGACATTCTTCGATGATCCTGAAGTTGCCTTTGCCGCCCGGATGAACGGGGGACAGGCCTACCGCGCGCTTGGGCGGCCCTTCAAGGCCATCGAGATCTTCAAAGGGGGAATGGACGGAGCCTCCCCGGAGCAGCAGTTCCTCCTCGGGGACGCGATGGCGCAGGCCTACACCTCCATCGATGCGCAGGAGGAGGCCGAGGCACTGCTTGAGACCCTCGCCTACAGCCACGCGGACATGGCAGCGGGGTTCCTGATCTGGGCCGACTATCTGACCCAGCGGGGCAATCACACGGGCGCCGTTGCCGCGCTCGATGCCGGTCTGGTGGAGCACTCCAACACCGCTGAGCTGCATTATCTGAAGGGGATCAATGGTTTCTTCATGGGTGACATGTCCATGGCGAAGGCGTCGCTGCGGGGTGCGGTCGATGCAGATCCGACGATGGCCCGGGCATGGATCTCCCTTGCCAAAATCGCGCATGACGAGGTTGGCCATGGGGGTGGCGGACGCCATGCCCCGGTGCTCGACATCTATCGGGAGGCGCTGAAGCTCTCCCCCAACAATCCGCTCATCCATATCGAGATGGGAACCATCGCGCTCGAAGAGGGCCAACCGCTCGACGCAATCCCGCACTACCGGACCGCGATCGAGCATGGTCGGGGTGATCCGATCGCGAAGGCGATGCTGTCCGTTGTGCTCGCCGAGCATACCGGGGAACTGGAGGAAGCGCGCGCGCTCGCGTCCGAGGCAGTCGAGGCGCTGCCCGACCATGTGCAGACCCAGTTTGCCATGGGGCAGGTTCTGCTGCTCGACGGACAGTCCGTGCGGGCCGCCGACTATCTGGATGCGGCCAACCTCGCCCGCCCCGAACACGGGCACAGCCTTGCCTACGCGGCGGAGGCTCATTTCCGTGCCCGCAATCTGAAAGCTGCGGCGGATCGCGCCGAGCGGGCGCTGCATCTGATGCTCCGTCCCCACGAGATGGCAATGGCCCGTTCCGTTCTGTCGAAGATCGAGGGTGACATGACCCTCGAAGCGGATGTGCACCGGATCAGTGCGGAGGGCGTTCACGAGGTGATCGGGTCGGTCACCTTTGCCGATGGTGCGGACGGGCTGACCGTGATCTCCGATCTTTCTCAACTCCCCGCCGGGATGAACGGGTTTCACATCCACGCAAACCCCAGTTGCGACCCGGGTTATGTCGACGGTGTTCTCGTCGCCGGTCAGGCAGCCGGGCCGCACTTCGGGGTCGGGACCGGCGGTGGCCACGATCACCACGCCGCGCATACTGCCGCGCCCACGCCGAAGGAGGAGCGCATGGCGATGGCGGATACCATGGGCGAAGAGGGTGGCATGACAACCATGACCGACGGCACACCCGAGATGGCCATGGAGACCCACAAGGGCCACACCATGGCGATGTCCGACGGCTCCAAGAGCATGGAGACACCTCAGGGTCACACGGTGCAGTTGGACGATGACATCGCCGAGGGTCCGGAAATGGCGGACGCGAACAGCGCCTCTGACGGGCACGGGGACCATGGGGGTCACGGTGCTCCGGGTGGCGTGCTTCCGATCGGCGACCTTCCCCACCTGATGGTGTCCGATGCGGGCATGCCGGTGGGTGATATCGTGGCCCCGCGCCTGCGTGCGTCGTTCATCCAGAACCGGTCCGTGATGATCCATGACGGCCTGTCCGGCCCCCGGATTGCCTGCGCCGTTCTGCGCTGATCGCTGCTGGTTGCTGAAAGAGGGCGCGGACCCCCCACGCCCTTTTTTTGTGTATTGCGTGCTTATTCCGGAACCTTTCGCCGCGTGAGATCCCTGGGACGCGACAAAAGCCCGTTAAGGCTGCAAACTTGATCGTTGAGTGCAGCGCGTCGCGCGGTTTTGACTTTCACGTGAGCGATGTGTGCGAGCACACTCAGGCCGGGCCGCCTGTTTCGGTCCGACAGTCGAGGATCCGGGCGACATGCAGCGATCGCGGGGAGCGACACGACAGGACGTTTCGTCAACGGCCCATGGCGGTGGCCGGTCGGACGTGGTCGCCGACAATGCCCTCAGCGAGATGCAAAGCGCTGCCGATCTGAGCGCACCAACCTCATGGATCACCGCGCTCCAGCGTCGCGCGGACACCCGGGTTCTGGACCACCCATCCACCGCGACCCCGCTGCAGGCCGTCAGGATCAAGCTGCTGAACGGTGGCAAATATACGGATCGGGCCATCAAAAAGTCCGACAAGGTGATCGAGACGAAGTTCATGACACCCAAGGAGCGGGCCGAGTTGCTCGCCACGCTCGATGAAAGCCCGACGGGGGCCAATCTAATCGAAGCGATCAAAAAGGAATGGAAGACACTGGACGGTAAGACCGGACTGGAAGAGCTCTCCGAACTCTTCGATGTGGAACCGGAAATTTCGAAGATCGAGAAGAACGTAGCGAAAGGGCTTACCGAGCAGGACAAGGAAACCCTGACGATCCTCGCGTCAAAGCTGCGCAATGCCCAGGAGCTTATCCGTCTGGAGGGAGAGACCGAACAGACGTCGATCTATCCGCCGATCATCAAGACATATCTGTCTCGTATCGAAGCACTTGATAAGTCAGCGATCAAATCAGCGGAGGCACTGACGCCCGACGATCTCGACCTTTCCGTGACCGCGCAGGAGATTGCGGACTATCGGGAGGACATGCGGGAGAACGCCGTTTGGGGCGGACTTGCGGAGGCTGAGCACATCGCCACCACCACCTTGAAGTTCTCCACCAACATCTTTGTGGTTGGCCCGACCAATCGCCTCAGGCGCGTGATGACGATCGGCGCGACCCGCCCGCGGAACGGTCACAATATGGATCTCGTTCATCTGGGCGATCACTACGTCGCTGTGACGGGAGCCGTGGACGGCGGTGTCTATGCAGAGCCTGCTGCGGATCGAACGACTGAACGCGACGGTAACTGTCTCTTCGAGGCGCTGCAGATCATCTACACCGGGAGCAAGATGAGCGCGAACATCCGCGGATACTTTATCCGGTATTTGCGGTCCGGTGTGACTGCAGATGCAAATGCTATGGCGCCCTACCTCATTGGCATGTCCGATCAGGTAATCGCGACAAGCATCATGGAAATGATTATCTCCGACCAGCGACATGGGGTCGGCTCAAGGATGGCGGCGCATCTCAATCGCCGACGCCTTGCCAACTCGACCTACGGTGCACAGTACGCCGAACTCGGCGCGGTTACTGGACCGCAGTCGAAAAAGCTGAAGCAGCTTTGGGAAAAGTTCGAAGGGTTCAAGGCGGAAGGTTCCGGCGAGGCGAGGCACGCCGCCTACTTGGAGTATGCGACCTATTTCGACAGTCTTCCCCGGCGACAGGCGAACAAGGTGCTCGATTCCGACAACTACGTCGATGAGAGCGGAAAAGTGGACGAAAGCGCCTTGCGGTCCAGTGCGCTCAAAGAACTCAAGTTTGTGATCTCCGGCAACAACAAGGAGCAGTACATCATCAATCGCGATGACGGCGAGTATGTGATCGACCGGGTTGGCCAGCTCGTCCCACGCTTTGTCATTCGCAACATCTCACCTGAGAACCTGACGGAGCTGTCGAAGGCGAAAGCGATCTATCCCACGAACATGAGCCCGGTTAGTGGCGCGCAGAAGGCTCAGGTCGCCTCCGGGACAGGGTCCAACAAGATCACGCGCCCGAGCGATGAGATGCGGCATGTGCAGGGCACGAAGCCGTCGGACTTCCTGTCGGCGACAACCTACGAGGAGGGGGCATTGAACCCCCAGGGCAAACCCTTCACGGACAAGAAGGGCAAGGCTGCTGTCCAGGTGCGGATCGACCTCTCCTACATTTCTCCACAGCATGTGAGCGCGCTCTACACAGGTCCCGGGATCGCCTACTACCTGCTCAAGAACTTTGGAAAGACCGCGCAGGACAAACGCACCGCCGTGGAGACCGCCCGCGCCAACAAGGGCTCGAGCGAAGACCTCGCGAAGTCCCATCCCGAGCTGTCGGCAAAGGAGTGGCAGGCGCTTCTCGACGTGATCCGCACGACGGAAGTGTTGATCTCCGGCGAGATCCCGAAAGCGGCGATCACCAAGAAGTAGCGTGCCACGTCAGGTGTCGCGCGCGTCCAGCCATTCGCGAATGATCGCGCGGTGGCGGGCACCGTCGTAGCTTGGGAAATGACCGCCATGGACGACACGCACAGGCAGTTTAAGAAGCCGGACCATGCTGCGGTGATAGTCCGCGGCATCGGCGTGGTACGTGTCCTCGATCAGCGGTCCGTCATAGACGATGTCGCCGGAGAACAGGATGCCTGTTGCCGCTTCCCACAGCGCGATGCCGCCTGGGGAGTGCCCGGGCGTGTGGATCACCTCGAAATGACGGTCGCCGAGGTCGATGATGTCCCCGTCATCGAGGAGACGGGTCGCGCCCGCGCCGGTCACCGTGTAGTCCGCGGACCGATACGGCAGCGGAGGCAGCCGGTCAAAGATCCCATCGGTCACACACAGGTCGGCGAGCGTCGCCTCCCGATCCGGTTTGGCGAGGATGTCCGCCTCCTCCCGGTGGACGGCCCGGTCCTCAAACTCGTGATGACAGCCGATATGGTCGAAGTGCGTGTGGCTCGCGATGGCCGACAGGCTGCGCTCGCTGACCAGAGGCACCCATGTCCGCAGGGAGACCACGCCCATGCCGCTGTCCACCAGCATGTCCCTGTCGCGCCCGCGCACGTGCCACATGTTGCAGCGGTAGAACTCGTGAATGAACGGCTCGTCGATCATCGTGACACCGTCATCCCGGCTGCGGATCCTGTACCAGTCCTCGGGGCGTGCGCGTTCCATGTCAGTCCTCCTTCATGAAGACGCTGCAGGCGTCGATATCCGTTGACAGGATAAGCCGCGCGCCCGCTTCGGGCAGGTCCCGCGGCGGCAGATGCGCGATCAGTGTCAGATCAGGGGCGCAGTCGGGCACCAGATGGGCGCGGCAGTGGGTGCCGAAGAACGCCGCATCCGTCACCCGCGCCGGACCGATCCAGACCGGACCATCGCCGGTCGAAATCGCCTCGGGCCGGATGCAAACGGTCACGGTGCCCGACTGCTGGGCCGGGTGGGGCAGGGAGCCGAAGGGCGTCTCGACCCCGTTGCCCGTCGCCTGCCCGGGGATCTGGTTGATCTCGCCCATGAAGTCCGCGGTGAAGAGCGTCGCGGGACGGGCGTAGACGCGGGCGGGACTTCCCTGATCCTCGATCCGGCCCGCGTTCATGACCACGATCCGGTCAGCGATCGCCATCGCCTCCTCCTGATCATGGGTGACGTGGATAAACGTGGTGCCGACCCGGCGCTGGATCGCCTTCAGCTCGTCCTGCATCGCCCGCCGCAGCTTCAGATCGAGCGCGCCGAGCGGTTCGTCGAGCAGCAGGACATCCGGCTCCACCGCGAGCGCGCGGGCCAGTGCAACCCGCTGTCGCTGCCCGCCGGAGAGGGCATGGGGGCGCTTGTCGGCGGCACCGTGCAATCCCACAAGTTCAAGCTGCGCCTCCGCCCGCGCGCGGCGTGCGCGCTGGCCCATACCGGCCATCCGAAGGCCGAAGGCGACATTGTCCCGAAGGCTCATGTGCGGAAAGAGGGCGTAGTCCTGAAACACGGTCGCCGTCGGGCGCCGGGCGGATGGTGTCCGCGTCATGTCCTGCCCGCCGATCATGACCTGTCCACCGTCCGGTGCGATGAACCCGCCCAGGATGGAGAGAAGCGTCGTCTTCCCGCAGCCGGACGGACCCAGAAGGGTCACATATTCACCTGCTGCGATCTCCAGCGAAATGTCCCGCAGCGCGCGCAGGGGGCCGAACGCGTGGTGCACGCCTGCGATCACGACATTGGCGGTCATGCCCCGCGCCTCCGTGCGACCAGCACCTCCGCGACGATCACCACGGCGACGGAGACCAGAAAGACGAAGCTGCCGATGGCGTTCAGCCTCGGGGATAGGCCGGACCGAAGCATCGACCAGATCTCTACGGGCAGCGTCACGTCGAACCGCGTCAGCAGGAAGGCGATGATGAACTCGTCCCAGCTCAGCGTGACGGAGAGGAAGAACGCAGCCGCGATGGCCGGGGCGAGCATCGGCACGGTGATCAGCAGCAGAACCTGGGCCTCACCCGCGCCGAGGTCTCGCGCGGCCCGCTCCGCATTCTGCTGCTGGCCGCCCATCGAGGCGTAGATGATCGCGAACGCAAGCGGCAGATTGATCACCACATGTCCCACCGCAGCGGTGACCAGGGACAGACCCAGCCCAAGCCGGGTCAGCACGATCAGCAGTCCCAGACCGACGATCAGGTAGCTGACCGTGATCGGCGCAATCAGAAGTCCTCGCATCAAGGCCGATCCGGGCAGCCGGTACCGTGCAAGGCCGTAGGCAGCAAGGAAGCCGAGCGTGACCGCGACTGTTGACGATCCCGCCGCAACCAGCAGCGAGTGCCCCAGCGCGGCCGTCAGATCTTCGTCCCCGAGCACCTCCCCGTACCACCGCAGGGACGGGCCGTTGAACGGCGGCACCGGCAGACGCCCGTCCTGAAACGAGAACAGCACGAGCGTGCCCACCGGCAGGTAGATGAACGCGAGTGCTGCAACCGCGTAGAGCCAGGGGAGTGCCCGGGTCATATTCGGTCGAGCCTCAGCCAGCGGGCGCAGGCGAGGTACGCGAGTGTCACCAGGCCCATCAGCACGATGGCGAGCGCTGCCGCGAGCGGGAAGTCCGCGCGCCGCCCGAGCTGGACCATGATCACCTGCGGTACCGTCAGCTCCGTGTTGCCGCCGAGGATCTGCGGGGTGATGTAGTCGCCGATGCACAGCACGAAGGTGAGAAAGGCGCCCGTTACGATCCCGGGAAGGGTCAGCGGCAGAACCACGTGCCGGAACGTCTGAAACGCACTCGCGCCCAGGTCCATCGCCGCCCGCCGGTAGTTTGGCGAGAGCTGCACGAGGTTGGCGTAAACCGTCAGGGTCAGCAGCATGACGAAAAAATGCACGAAGCCGGTGACCGTGGCGAACCGGGTGTTTGCGAGCGTGAGGGGCTCCGATATCAGGCCGAGACCGATCAGCGACTGGTTCACCACACCCTCCCGCGCCAGCACCAGAAGCCACGCGTAAGAGCGCACCACATAGGACGTCCAGAAGGGCAGGATCGTGAGCAACAGCGCGAGGCGTTGCCACCGCGGCGGCACTCGAAACGCGATGATCCACGCCAGAGGGTAGGCAAGCACAATGGAAATCGCAGTGACCGTCAGCGTGATTTCGAGCGACACGATGATGGCGCGCCAGAGATATGCCTTCTCCGCCAGTTCGAGATAGTTGGCGAACGACACGCCCCAGATCAGCGTGCGCCCCTCCAGTGTCGCCAGGCTCATCGCGCCCATCACGACAAAGGGGATGACAAAGAACGCGACAGTCCAGATCAGCGCCGGGGCGACGAAGCCCCAGCCGCGGGTGCGATCTCCCGGAAAGCTCACTGTTGGAGCGTTTCGAGCCACAGATCCTGCATGTCGTTGTCGAGGGCGGCGTCGGGTGCGGGATAAAGCTGGGTGCGGGCCAGGTAGTCCGGCTGCTGATCCCAGCGCAGCACGTCCTTTTGCGCATCCGTCAGCACGTCGCCCGCCTTCGTGTTGGCCGGCATGCCCCAGAAACAGGATGAGGTTGCAAGGCGGGCCTGACCCTCCGGGCTCACGATGTATTCGATGAACTTGAGCGCCATGTCCGGGTTCTCCGCGCCCGCGACCACACCGATGGACTGTGCCCAGCGAACCGCACCCTCCTTCGGGATCGTCCAGGTGAGCTCCGGCTGTTCCGCGGTCAGGACCGCGGTCAGCCACTCGCCGCCGCCCACGACGATATCAACCTCGCCGGTCGCGAGGGCCGTCTGGGCCGCAACGACCCCTGCCACGGAGGCTGCCCGCGACCGCATGGTGGACAGGACACCGCCAACCGCGGGCAGATCATCAGCGCCGATCTCCGCGGTCGGAATACCCTCTGCGATGGCCGCGATGCCCATGAGCGGCAGATAGTAGTCGTAGATTGAGATCCGACCGTCATACTTCTCCGACCACACGGTCGAAAGGCTTTCCATATCCGCCGGATCGACCTTGTCGGCGTTGTAGGAGATGGTGTTGTAGCCGAACTTCTCCGTCACCGCGTAGGTCACCCCGTCAACGCTGTTATTCTCCGCCATCACCACCTCGGGGAAAAAATCGTCGGTGGAGATTGCGCCGTCCGGCAGGGGCGCAAGAATGCCAGCCTCGACCGCGCGGAAGACGTCGATCCCGTCGATCACGAGCACGTCCCAGTCTCCGGGGCGGGACTGCTCGAGGAGGGCGAGTGCTGCGCCGGTGCCCTCATACTCACGCAGGTTCACCTTCACATCGTTTGCCGCCTCGAACGGTTCGATCAATGCCGGATCGGTATGGTCGCACCAGACGAGTGCGTTCAGCTCCTCCTGGGCCGAGGCGGCGGCGCCCATGACGCTCAACGCGGTCGTGCAAAGAAGATACGAGGATATCCGGCTCATCTGTCGTCTCCTGTTGGCAAGTCATCCGACCGCGTGGCGTGCGGCTCTCTTGCGAAAAAAGTTGAAGTCGTTCATTTTTACAGTCAACTCCAATGTTGAGTTTGATTTCAAATGTCGACGGATCTTCATGGCCGGTTTGCGCGAAAAACAGAAAGCTGACCGCGAAAGGCGCATTCTGACCGCCGCAGTGACGCGTTTTCGGGCAGATGGGTACAGATCCGTGCGAATCGAAGATCTCGCCGAAGTGGCCGAGGTTTCTGTCGGAACGGTCTACAATTACTACCGAAACAAGGGCGATATCCTTATCGCCACCGTCGCGATGGAGGTGGAGGAGGTGCTTGCCTCCGGTGCCCGGATCGTTGCGAACCCGCCCAACGGTGTGGACGACGCGCTGCTCAAGCTGATCTTCGAGTATTACGATCACTCGCTTGAGTACCTGTCGAAAGAGATGTGGCGCACGGCCATGGCGCTCTCCATCGCGGCGCCGGATACCCCCAACGGCCGACGCTACGGGGAGCTCGACGCGTTGCTGGCCGCGCAGGTTGTAGATCTGATCGAGGCCTTGCAGCAGCGGGGCGAGGCCCGCGCGGATCTGGATGCGGAGGCGCTCGGACAGCTCATCTTCAACAACCTCAACCAGATGTTCATCGAGTTCGTGAAGGATGACGGGATGACGCTTGAGACCCTGCGGCGGAGTGTGGAGGCGCAGACCCGCCCGCTCGCCCGCCTCATGGCAACGGGTTCCGTGCGCTAGTCGCGCCCGAGGCCCATGCTCACCGCCGCGTCGCAATGGAGCCGTGCCGTGTTGAACATGGGAAAGTCCGGCATGTCGGGCTGGTCGATGAGAAGGAATATCTCCGTGCAGCCGAGGATAAGTCCTTCCGCACCTTCCTCCCGCCGCATCCGATCCGCGATCTCGAGGTAGCGGCGTCTGGAGCGGTCGGAAATCCGGTCCTTCACCAACTCGTCGAAGATGATGCGGTCGATCTCCTCCTGCTCGGCCTCCGTCGGGCTCACCGCATCGATGCCGAACCGGTCGCGGTACCGGTCCTTGAGATAGTCAAGCTGCATTACCGGCCGGGTGCCGAACAGGGCGACGCGGGAGAGCCCCGCGCCTTTGATCGCCGCGGCGGTCGGGTCCGCGATGTGGATGAGCGGGACCGACGCATCCTTCATCAACGGCTCCAGCGGCATGTGCAACGTGTTGGAGACGCACAGGATCATGTCCGCGCCTCCCGCGATGAGCCCGTCGAGCTTAGCCTTCATGTAGGCGCTCAGATCGGTCCAGTTGTCCGTTCTGAGATAGTGTTCGATGTTGCCGAAATTCATTCCGGCGATCAGGGTCTCCGCAATCTCCCACCCGCCAAGCCGCGCGTTCACCCCGTCATTGAGGAAGCGATAGTACTCTGCCGTCGCCACGTTGGAGGACCCGCCGAGGATCCCTATGGTTTTCTGGTGGAGGGGGCGTTCGGTCATGAGGTCTGTCCCGCAATGAGTGGCATCGCGGGTGTACCCTAGCCTCTTCGATCAGGGTCGTCTTGAACGGAATTGACTGCGTACAAATGCTCCGGGTGCAACGCCGAAGCAGCGTTTGAACCACCGGGTGAGGTGGCTCTGATCGGCGAAACCGGCAAGGC
Organism: Pseudomonadota bacterium; assembly: GCA_038532435.1. Classification (GTDB taxonomy): domain Bacteria; phylum Pseudomonadota; class Alphaproteobacteria; order Rhodobacterales; family Rhodobacteraceae; genus JBCBAP01. Next base: position 68,725 of record JBCBAP010000001.1, read on the forward strand.
AGGCGGCCTCTCCGATCGACACGCCCTCCGCCAGTGCGTTCCGCGCGAGACGGAGGCGAGCCTGGGTCACGTACTGAAACGGTGACAGCCCGTAGGCAGCCTTGAACTGCCGCGAGAGGTGTTCGGGCGAAAGACCGGCGAGAGCCGCGAGATCGGGCAAGGTCACCGGTGTCGCGGGATCATCCTCAAGCCTGTCGCGGACGCGCCGGATGGCCGGTGATGGAGGGATCGTGTCGATCCTCGTCGTGCCCATATCGGACAGCAGATGCAGCAATACCTCCGGCAGCGCCAGATCGGACGCCGCCCGCTCTTCAAGGGCGGTGGAAACCCTTCGGGCGAGGCTTGGGCGCCCCCTGATCAGGCGGTGGCCCGCGATCCTGTCCTCGACGCTGAATGTGGAAAGGCCCGTGCAGTCAGCCACTTGCCAGGGCGAGAGGTAAGCGGCCCGGTAAGCCCAGCCGGAAGTGTCCAGGGTCCTCCCGTCGTGCAGCTCTTCGGGCCCGATCAGAAGGATATCGCCGGCGGCAATGCCCAACGACATGCCGCCGCACCGGGCCTGCTTCGCCCCCGAGATGTAGGTTGCGATGACAAGCTCGGGATGGCGATGGGGCGCATATGCAAACCTCCCCACCACGCTGTCGAGGATGTCGAACCCGCCAAGCGCATCGGATCGTCGCAATCGGTTGCTCGTCTGCATGGAGCGAGACGATAGTCGGTCCGCCACATGAGGCAATCGCCTGTTGCGCGCATACGCAAAACCGCGCGCTCAAGCGTCGTCTGATTTCAATTTGAAGGGGATGGTGGAGCCAAGGGGAGTCGAACCCCTGACCTCTTGCATGCCATGCAAGCGCTCTCCCAACTGAGCTATGGCCCCATGGTGAAATCACCGGTCGCCTGGTTAGGCGCGTTCCCCGGTGACTTCAAGCAAAAAGCGTATCAGTTCTCTTCGTCTTCCGCAGGCACATCCGCGATCTCGTCGAGGTCCACGGTGTCCTCATCGTCCTCGAGCACCGTGTCATCGTCGACGGGCACATCCTCGTCATCATCGTCGAGCACGTCGTCATCCTCGAGGTCGGGAACCTCGGCGACCTCCTCGGGCTTCGGCTTCGGTTTTTCCGCCTCAGCGCGGGGGGCCTTGCCCTTCGGCGCCGTCAGAGACTCAAGCGAAAAGCTCGCCCCGCAGTTCGGGCAGGTCAACGGATCCGCGTTCAAATCGTAGAAGCGACTGCCGCAGCTCGGGCAGAGGCGTTTTACGCCCCATTCGGGATCGGGCATCTGTACCTCGATAGGAAGTGTCACAAGAATGCCGTGCCTTGCCAGAACTCGGCAGGCTTGTCAAAGCCTTTGGCACCGTGACCGGGCGGCTAGTCTTCCGTCCGCTTTCGCGCCGCTGAAAGAGCCTGTTCGAGGATGCGCGGCTCTCCGATATGGTTCGACAGGATCAGGATCAGGCGTGCGTTCAGTGCCGCACTTTCCGCTGGGTCCAACCCCTCGTGCACGGCAAGCAGCCGGTCGTAGAATCCGTCCGGATCGGGCAGGTTCGGGGTCAGGATCAGATCGCTCATGCGGCGCGTCCCATCACTGTTGCGAGCGCCTGTGCCACCGCCGCTCGGTCAACAGATGACCAGCGTGCGGCGATGTGCTGATCCGGGCGGACCAGATAGACCCCGGTGGCTGCGTCGCCCAGCAGACGATCCCGCAGCAGCGGCGCGGTCACCGTGTCGACCCGCAGCACGGTGACCCCGAGCCCGTCCATCGCGGGCACGTCGGTATCAAGCGCGATCAGCGCGCATTGCCCCCCGATCTGATCCAGCAGGAACCCGTCGCCGAGAGGGGCGTCGGGGCAGGTCGCTCCGACACGGCTGGCGTCTGGTGCGTGGGGCAATTCATCGGGACCGTTGAGCGGCAGGCCATCGTAGACCGTCGGGACGGAGAGACGACCGGAATTCACCAGCGGGCGCGCAAACGGGTGGTCGCGGGCGAGTTCCAGCACCGCGTTGCGGAAGATGTGGCTCATCTCCGACTTGGGGGTCAGGAAGTCCGTCGCGCGGGTGGAATTCAGGATGTTCTCGTCCGCCGCATACATCCGCTCGACCTCGTAGCTGTCGAGGAGCGACGTCGATGCCTCGCCGTTCAGAACCGCTGCGAGCTTCCAGCCCAGATTGTCCGCGTCCTGCACGCCGGAATTGGCCCCGCGCGCGCCGAAGGGCGAGACCTGATGCGCGGCGTCCCCGGCGAAGAGGACGTTCCCGTGGCGGAACCGGTCCATACGCCGGCACTGGAACGTGTAGATCGAGGTCCATTCCAGCTCATAGTCCACGCCCGGTCCCAGCATCGCGTTGACCCTGGCACGCACCTTGTGCTCGGCCAGTTCTACCTCTCTGTCGATGTCCCAGCCGAGCTGGAAATCGATCCGCCAGACGTCGTCGGGCTGCTTGTGCAGGAGCGCGGACTGGCCCGCCCCCTCGAAGGGCGGTTCGAACCAGAACCAGCGCTCCGTCGGGAATTCGGCCGCCATGCGCACGTCGGCAATCAGGAAGTTGTCCTCGAACACCCGTCCCTCGAAACCGAGCCCCAGCATCTGGCGGAGCGGCGAACGGGCGCCGTCGCAGGCAATCACCCAATCCGCCTGAAGCGTGTAGGGCCCCTCCGGGGTTTCGACGGTGAGGGTGGTGTTGTCCTGAGCAAACGCGGTGACACGGTTGCGTCCCCGTATATCGATGGGCGCGCCTGTCTTCTGAGCCTGCCGGATCCGGTTCACGAGGAACCGCTCGAAGTAATACTGCTGAAGGTTGATGAAGGCGGGGTGGCGATGTCCCTCCTCCGGCTGCAGGTTGAATTCGTAGATCTGTCGTTCGCCATGGAAAACCTTGCCCACGTTCCAAACGACACCCTTCTCGACCATCTCTGCCGCGCAGCCAAGACGGTGTGCGATCTCCAGCGTGCGCTTGGCAAAGCAGATCGCGCGGGAGCCGATGCCGACCCCGTCATGGTCATCAAGGACGAGCGCCGGGACGCCGCGGAGCCCGAGGTCGAGCGCAAGCACCAGCCCCACCGGCCCACCCCCGACAATCACCACCGGATGTCGCGCGGGCTGGTCCGCGTCCTGATCCGCGGACCGGGTGTAGGGGTACAGCTTCAGCGGGGTTTCGTAGCGCGCGTCCAGCATGTTTATCCCTGCAGGTCGGCCCACATCTGCAGATCCCGCTCCGCGGTCCAGATGCGGGGATGGGCGATGCCGCGGGCCTCGTCATAGGCGCGGGCGACGTTGAAGGGCAGGCAGTGTTCGTAGATGGCATAGGTGCCGAATTTCGGATCGCAAGCATCCCGACACGACGCCATGGCCTCTTTCAGGGAGCCGCCACGCAGGGCGACCCGGGCGACGGAGGTGTAGGTCGAGCGCACGAAATCCTCTGTCGCGTCGAGCGCTGCCTCCACCATCTGCCGCCCGACCAGAGCATCACCGCGCCCCGGCGCGATCGCGTCGACATCCCAGCGCCGGATCGCAGCGAGCGTCCCTGGCCAGTCGGCGAAGTGGCCGTCGCCGCAATAGCAGGCGGAGTGGTACTCGACGATGTCACCGGTGAACATGACGTTCGCGTCTGGCACATGGGCCACGATGTCCCCAGCGGTGTGGGCACGCCCGAGCTGCATCAGGTCGACGCGGCGCTGGCCGAGATAGACCGTCATGTGACCGCGAAACGTTGTCGTGGGCCAGGTGAGGCCCGGGATGCTCTCGTACCCTTCGAAGAGGCGGGGAAAGCGCTGGAATTCGCTGTCCCAGTCTTCCTGCCCCCGCTCCGCGACCATGCCGCGGGCCGCATCGCTCATGATGATCTGGCCCGCCCCGTATGCGGATGCGCCGAGCACGCGGACCGCGTGATAGTGGGTGAGGACGACGTGGCTGATGGGCTTGTCGGTGACCGCGCGTATCTTTTCCACCACCAACCCGGCGAGGCGGGGAGTGGCCTGCGCGTCGATCACCATGACGCTGTCATCGCCGATAATCACGCCGGTGTTCGGATCCCCTTCGGCGGTGAACGCCCAGAGGTCCGGGCCGACTTCGGTAAACGAGACACGCTTCTCTGCGAGGTCTCCCTGGGATGCAAAGGCCTTTGCCATGGTCGCCTCCTAAGCGGGAAATGCTGGAGCGGGCAGGATCGTGCCGGTGCAGGTGCCAAACCCGATCCGGTAGCCTTCACCCTTTGCATGACCGGTCAGCGTCAGGGTGTCGCCATCCTCGATGAACGTCCGGGTCACTCCGCCCGCTAGGGTCAGCGGCTCCTTCCCTCCCCACGTCAACTCGAGCAGCGACCCGCGGCTGTCTTTCGTGGGGCCTGAGATGGTGCCGGATCCCAAGAGATCGCCGACATTCATCGCGCAGCCGGAGCTTGCGTGATGGGCGAGCTGCTGGGCTGCGGAGTAGTACATCTCCCGGTAGTTCGTCCTGCAGACCGTCGTCGGTACACCGCCCGATGGGGTCATCTCCACCTCGAGTGCGATGTCGTAGAGGCCCGGCCTCGGTTCAGTGAGGTAGGGAAGAAGCGGATGCACCCGCTCCGGCGTTGCGATGCGGAAGGGATCGAGGGCGGCCTTCGTCACGACCCACGGGCTGATCGAGGTTGCGAAGGCTTTCGCCTGAAACGGGCCCAGCGGCTGGTATTCCCATGCCTGAACGTCCCGCGCGGACCAGTCGTTCAGCAGGACGTAGCCGAAGATCATGTCCTCCGCCTCGGCAACCGTCAGGGGGTGGCCCATGGCGGAAGGTGTGCCCACGACGGCCCCCATCTCGAGCTCGATGTCGAGCCGTCTGGAGGGGCCGAAGCCGGGCATCTCCGCGTCCGGCGCTTTGGTCTGGCCGTTCGGCCGGACGATGTCCGTTCCGCTGACAACCACCGTCGATGCGCGGCCGTTATAGCCGATGGGGATGTGGAGCCAGTTCGGCGGCAGGGCGTTTTCCTTGCCCCGAAACATCGTGCCGACATTTTCCGCATGATGCCGTCCGGCATAGAAGTCGGTGTACTCCGCGACCCGGAAGGGCAGGTGCATCGTGACTGCACTCATCGGGTGGAGCATCGGGCGGACCGTCTCGTCAGCGCCCTCGGACAGAAGCTCCGTCAGCCGCTTCCGCACCGCCTGCCAGGTTTCAGGACCGCATTCCATGAAATCGTTGAGCGTCGGCGCGGAGAGGCCCGCATCGGGCAACAGCCCCACCTCCTCGACCGCGGCAAGGTCGAGCACCTGATCGCCGATTGCCGTGCAGCATCTGGGAGCATCCCCGTTGGAGAATACGCCGAAGGGAAGGTTATTGAGCGGGAAGGCTCCCTCGGGATCGTTTGCGGTGTCGATCCAGGAACGTGTCAGCGGCATGTCGGTCCTTCCCCATTGATTTCGGTCTCCGCATATTGGTTGAAAATGTAACTAACAAGCGGGACAACCGAAAGGCCGTGGAGAGCTTTCACCCTCCACGGCCCGTGTCTGCTCCGAAACCCGGGTCAGAGGGTCAGGAAGTTGCCCTCGAAGGACCCGTCCGGCATCTCCGTGGAGAGGTCGCCGTGATCGACGAAGGACAGGTTGTCCGCCTCGAGGTTCTGGAACCCGGTTGCGGCGATAAACGTCTCGCCCCCGTCGGTCGGCGGCAGGTCGGGCGTGGTGCCGACGGGTTCATCGCCGGAGGCAGGCTGGGTGAGGCCGTAGCCCGGTCCGCGGATCTCAAGGACAACCGCTCCGTTCTTGTTCTCATCGGGGATGATCCAGGGATCGAGGCCCTCGTCTTCGAACTCGGGGTCGTCGCCGGAATGATCGTCCGGGTCCGGTTGGGTGAGCCCGTAGCCCGGCTTGTCCTTTTCACCGAGGTTTTGCGGCACGGGGCCGCCGGCCTCATCACCATGCTCGGGCAACTGGTCGTCAGAGCCTTTCTTTTTCGTCTCATCCTTGGGCTCGCCGGAACCCTCACTGTCTTCTTTGGGCTTCTCCTCCGGTTTGTCTTCGGGCTGGTCCTCCGGCTTCTGTTTGGGCTTCTGCTCCCCACCTTCGGGCGTCGCATCCGGATCATTGGGCTTCACAACGGAACCGGGTTCATTGATGGCCTGATCGGCCTCGTCTTCCTTCCCCTCCGGGATCATCACATAGTAGACGTCCCAGGTTTTTTCTCCGTCGGTCATGGTCCAGGTGACGACGGTGACCTCGGTGTCTTCGAACTCGTAGACGTTGGTTGTCCCGGCAACCGGACTTCCGTCATTGTCAGGAATTGGCTCGCCGTGCGCATCCATCGGACCCCAGATGTCGTCCATGTAGTGCCCGTGCTTGCCGCCGAAGCCGGACCCGTCTGTGGGCGGTCCGGTTTCGCCCGGCTTGCCGAAGTCGAGCATGTCGGTGAGCATCTCAGCCCCCATGCCGCCAAGGCCGAGGCCCGCAAGCATCTCCGCCGCTGGTCCCTCGCCGAAAAGGTCGAACGCGCCTGCGCCGCCCGCGAAGCCGTCGAGCGGGTTTGCCACCCCCGCAGCCGTCGCTTCTGCGGCTGCGATTGCCCGGGCGACTTCGTTCGGATCCGGCACTTCCATGATCTGGGAAATGGCGCGGACGACGGTCAAAGTCTTGGTCGCGAGGGTGAGCGTAAACTCGGTCATTTTTTGTCTCCAACAGTCTGATTTAAGTGTGGAGACCTTCTGATCGGTGGGCCGTGCCGCTAGCGTAACGACAGCGGGTGAGCGCCGTGACAGAAGTGACGTGTGCGTAACAGAAACGGGGCAGAGGTGTCATGGAAGAGGACCGGTTCGATCTTGCGACCTTTCTGCCGTACCTTCTGACACAGGCGGCGGAGACTTCGAGCCTTGGGTTCCAGCGCCTCTACAAGGACCGCTACGGGATGCTGCGGACGGAGTGGCGTGTCCTCTTCCACCTTGGCCGCTATGGCGCGATGAGCGCGAGCGAGGTCTGCCGGCGGGCGCGCATCCACAAGACCAAGGTGAGCCGCGCCGTCGCGGCGCTGGAACGGCGCCGGTTTCTGACCCGGGCAGAGGATCCCGCGGACCGGCGGTTGGAGACCCTGTCGCTGACCGCCTCTGGGCAGGCGGCATTCGATGATCTCTGTTGCGAGGCGCAGGCCTACGACGCGCGCCTCGCCGCGGCGTTCTCTGACGAGGAGATTGCAACCCTGCGGCGCTGCCTCACGCAGCTTTCCGGGGGCGCCGATCAGCGACGCTGAGACACCGCGCGGACCGCTGCGACCACATCGTCGACGGAGGGCAGGGTCGCCGCGTAGGCGGGGCCTGTCGCGATGAAACTGTCGTCGGCGGTGATCCGGCTGACCCGCCGGTCCGAACGCTCCGTAAACAGGGTCACGAGAGCCTCCGACTGGCTTCCGGTGCGGCGACATTCGTCGACGATGAGGATGGCGCGGCTCTCCCCCGTTGCGTCGAGGAGTGCCTCCTCGGGAACCGGCGCGAGCCACCGCATGTCGATCAGGCGCACGGGGATCCCGTCGGCCTCCAGCAGCCTTGCTGCCCGGGTGCTTATGTGGTGCCCGTTCGCGTAGCTGACGATCGCGACCGCGTCGGCCGGGCCGGACACCGCGACCTCCCCGAGACCGACGCGGATCCCGGGCGCGGGATAGGTGCGCAACCATGCCCCGTCGCCCGGGTCGACATCGCGCATCGGGTAGAGCGCGATGGGCTCGAGGAACACGCAGATGCGCTGTTCCTCCCGCGCGAGCCTGATGCACTCGCGCAGCATCCCGACCGCGTCCGCCCCGTTCGAGGGGCAGGCGATGATCAGGCCCGGGATGTCCCGAAGCACCGCGAGCGAGTTGTCGTTGTGAAAGTGCCCGCCGAAGCCACGCTGATAGCCGAGGCCCGCGATCCGGATCACCATCGGGTTGGTGAACTGTCCGTTGGAAAAGAAGGGGAGGGTCGCGGCCTCCCCCCGCACTTGATCCTCCGCATTGTGCAGATAGGCGAGGAACTGGATCTCCGGCACGGGGATAAATCCGTTGTGGCTCAGGCCGGTGGCAAGCCCCAGGATCGACTGTTCGTCGAGGAGCGTGTCCATCACCCGGTCGGGCCCGAACCGGGCCTGAAGCTTCTGCGTCACGCCATAGACGCCACCCTTCGCCCCCACATCTTCCCCCGCGATGATGATTTCCGGATGGGCGAGCATCAGGTCCGTGAGCGCCCATCCGATCAGCCGATTCATCGGTTGCGGCTCCGCCATCGCCTTCAGATCGCTTCCGAACGTTGCAGCGCGGGCGTCGGCGGTCGGACCGTTTGAGGGGGCGCAGACCCGTCCGGGCGGAACGATGCTTGCCATCACCTCCTCCGCGGTGGCGAGCGGCGGGTGGGTGACCGCGACCGACGCCTGCGCCGCGCACGCGGTTCCGATCTCTTCGTAGAGCGTGACCGCCGCGTCCGGCGTCATCACGCCCGCCGCGTCCATCAGCCGAACCGTATGCAGGAGTGGATCGTTGCGTTCGTCCGCCGCGATCTCCACGGGTGTCCGGTAGCTTGCCTCAACATCCGAGCCTGCATGGCCAAGCAGGCGCACCGTGCGCAGGTGCAGAAACGCCGGGCGCCGCATGTCGCGCACGTATCGCGCCGCTGCGCGGGCCGTCCGGGCGGTGTCGAAGAGGTCGAGCCCGTCGGCGGCGAAATACTTCAACCCCGGCCGGGTGGCGAAGGACTCCGCGATCCAGCCCTTGGGGGTCCGCACCGAAATGCCGATGCCATTGTCCTCGCAGACGAAAAGAAGCGGCATCGGCACGTTCTGGTACGCGGTCCAACCGGCGGAGTTGAACGCCCCTTGCGCGGTCGAATGGTTGGCGGAGGCGTCGCCGAAGGAACATACGACGATGCCGTCGCGCCGCAGAACCTCGTGTTCCGGTGCTCTGCGCCGGGCAAGGCCGATGGAGTAGGCCGCGCCCACAGCCTTCGGCAGGTGGCTCGCAATGGTCGAGGTCTGCGGCGGGATCATGAGCGCCCGGGATCCCAGCACCTTGTGCCGCCCCCCTGACATCGGGTCCGCCTTCGCCGTCGCGAAGCTCAGGAGGATGTCGTGGATCGGATCCTGCTCTGGCACCTGTCCGGCCCGGTGGATCTGAAAGGCGGCGTCGCGGTAGTGGAGGAACGCCACGTCCGTCGGTTCGAGGGCGTGGGCCACCGCCGCCATCCCCTCATGTCCCGACGAGCCGATGGTGTAAAACCCCTGGCCCGCCTTCTGCATCCGCCGCGAGGTAAGATCCAAATGGCGGCTCGCGCATTGGGACCGGAAGAGCGCGATGATCTCATCCGCCGCTAGATCGGTTGCCGTCGCTGGACCCGTGGGAAAGTCCCGCTCCGCGCAGCGTGTCAGAAAGCGCGCGTTCAGGTGCTCCGCTGGGTCCATGATCGTCCTCCCGTCTTCAGTTCGGAAGGCTTACCACAGGTGCAGCGGAGCGAAAGCGCAGAGAGCGGACCTAGTCCGGCACGCCGAAGGTGAGGCTCGCCCACAGGCTCTCCCACACCACATCCCGCGCCTCTGCGAGGGCTGCGGGGGGCTCACGGAGCACGACCGCGTCGAGGAGGTAGCTGTGCCCGGGCTTCACGGGAATGCGCACCCGTCCGTCGCTGTCGGTGCGGGTGAGGGTGACATCGACGCTCCCGCCCGGGGATTTCTCGAACACCTCGACCTGAGCGTCCGGCCGCGGTGCGCCTTCGTAGAGCACCTGGATCGGGAAGCCGGTCGAAAGATCGTCCGTGTAGGGGTTTGCCTCCGCCACGATCTCCGTCACCAGTCCGAAGGGGCTGTCCTGTCCTCCGTCCGGGCCGAGGTTTACGAGGCTTTTTGCATAGCGGGAGTAGATCTCCCGAAACTTCTCCTCCGGCAGTCCCCGCGCCGCATGCTGGTCGAGCACCCAGAGCGCGTCCTTGTGGGTCAGAAAGCGCTCGAACTTCGCCAGATCGGGGTACGTGAGCGTGCTGTTGCCGGTCACATAGACGATCGTGGCGAGCCCGTCCGCGGGGACACGCTGGTCCAGAACGGGGGTGTCGCCGAGGTTGCTTTCGACCGCAACCCTGCCCAACGGAGTGTTGACGAAGAACGCCGTGAAACTTCTCGGCAGGAAGGTTGAGCTTGGCCCTTTGAATTCTTCCCCGACCCGGATATGAGCGATCAATGGGGCACCCGGTGCGACCTCGTATGCCACCGGCTCGATCCAGAATTCATGGGCTCGGGCAGGGGTGGAAAGAACCATCGCCACGCTGGCGAGAGTGATCAGAACCAGTGAGACGCGCATCGCGAAACCCCCAAGGAATAGTTGACGTGCCCGTGATATCCCATTTGCCGCTCCTCCGCATCCTGTACGCCCTCACCTTTGTGTGGGCGATGGTGGCCAGCCCCGCCGCTGCGCACGAGATCCAGCCTTCCGTCGCCGACCTGACGGCGGAGGAAGGGCAGGTCACGCTCGACATCCGCATGACGCTCGAAGCTGCGGTCGCCGGTGTCGATCTGCAGGGGCTGGAGGATACGGACGCGTCGGACAGGGCGGAGGATTACGACGCAGCCCGTGCGCTCGACCCCGCAGCGCTTGAGGCCGCGTTGCGGGCCGCATGGCCGGACCTGAGCACGAAACTGCGCGTAGAGGCCGACGGCGCGCCTGTGGCGCTCGACATCGCGGGCGTCGAGATCCCGGAAGTGGGCGAGGTGGACCTGCCCCGCTTCTCGACCCTTTCCCTTGCGGGAACCCTTCCGGGAGGTGCGGAGACGGTCACCGTGGGATGGACCGCAGACCTCGGCGATCTCGTGATCCGCCAGATCGTCGACGGTGAAGTCGGCTACACTGCCTACCTGTCAGGGGGAGAGCGCACGGACCCGGTCGATGTGGGGCAGGCAACGGCGACGGACCCCGTCACCGTGTTCGTTGACTATGTCGTCATCGGGTTCGAACACATCATTCCCAAGGGGCTCGACCATATCCTCTTTGTTCTGGGGCTCTTTTTCCTCTCCGCTCGGCTGGTGCCGCTGCTCTGGCAGGTGACGGCGTTCACCCTTGCCCATACGGTCACGCTGGCCCTCGGCATTCTCGGTCTCGTCAATGTCCCGGCGGAGATCGTCGAGCCTCTGATCGCGGCCTCCATCGTCTATGTCGGCGTCGAAAACGTCCTGTCGCGCGGGCTGACGCCGTGGCGGCCGGTTGTGGTTTTCCTCTTTGGCCTGCTGCACGGGCTCGGCTTTGCCTCCGTGCTCGGCGATATCGGGCTCGACCCGGGGCAGTTCGCGATCAGCCTGATCGGCTTCAACATCGGGGTCGAAGTCGGCCAGCTCGCCGTCATCGCGATCGCCTTTGCGCTGGTCGGTTACTGGTTCGGCGGCAAGGACTGGTATCGCGCCCGGATCGCGACGCCCGCATCCCTGGCAATCGCCGCGGTCGGAGCCTACTGGGCCATCGAGCGCACATTGCTCTGAGCACGCTTGCGCGCCGGGCAATGCCCCGCCACACTCCGGCCGAACGGGTAAGGAGTGTGGCGCGATGAATGGTGCGGAGTCCCTGGTCAAGACACTCCTTCAGAACGGCGTCGACACCTGTTTTGCCAATCCCGGAACGTCGGAGATGCACTTCGTCGCCGCCCTTGACGCGCACCCGGACATGCGGTGTGTCCTCTGCCTGTTTGAGGGGGGCACATCCGGTGCCGCGGATGGCTATGCCCGGATGACCGGGCAGGTCTCGGCGACCCTGCTGCACCTCGCCCCCGGGTTCGGGAACGCGTTTGCCAACCTGCACAACGCGCGCAAGGCGGGGAGCGGTATTGTGAACATCGTGGGCGATCACGCGACCCATCACCTGCGCTACGAAAGCCCGCTCAAGGGTAATGTCGAGGGGGTGAGCCAGAGCGTCTCCCACTGGACGCGGGTCGCCGTGGATGCGGCGTCCGTTGGTCCGGACGGAGCCGCCGCCATCTCCGCCGCCCGCAGCGCTGGGGGGCAGATCGCGACCCTGATCCTGCCCGCAAACACGGCCTGGGATGCCGGTGGTCAACCAGCTACTGCCCCGGCCCCTCCGCCCCTTCTGAGGCCGAGTGAGGCTGAGGTTGAGGCGGCGGCGCAGCTGCTCTCGGTCCCGGGCACATCACTGATGCTCGGCGGCTCAGCGCTCTTTGGCGCAGACCGCATGCGCGCCGGTCGGATCGCGGCGCGGACGGGGTGCACGCTCCTTGCGGACACGCTCGTCGCCCGCATGTCCCGGGGGGCGGGTACGCCCCCGATCATGCAGCTTGCCTATCCGGTCGATCAGAAACGTGCGCAGCTGGCACAGGTGCACCACCTCGTCCTGTGTGGCACGGACCGGCCCGTTGCCTTCTTCGCCTATCCTGGCAAACCAAGCCTGCCGGAGCCCGCGGGGTGCGGGCTGACTTCCTTGTGCGACGGGCGGATGGATGTGTCATGGACGCTCTGCGCGCTTGCCGACGCGCTGGGGGTGGAGGACGCGGACGACTATCCTCTTCACCCCCTGTCCTTGCCGGACATGCCCACCGGATCGCTCACCCTTGAGAAGGCGGGTCAGGTCATGGCAGCGCTCCTGCCGGAGCAGACGATCATCGTGAACGAAAGCGTCACTGCCGGGGTCGCCCTGAACTCCGCGATGGGGACCGCGCGGCCGCACGATGTGCTGGCGACCACCGGCGGATCTATCGGCCAGTGTCTGCCCTGCGCGGTCGGCGCGGCGATCGCCTGCCCGGACCGGAAGGTGGTTGCGCTGACCGGTGACGGTTCGGCGATGTACACGCTCCAGTCGCTCTGGACCATGGCGCGGGAGCGCTTGGACATCGTCATCGTCGTGGTCGCCAATCGGGGATACCAGATCCTCCATGGGGAGCTGCAGAATGTCGGTGTCAGCGACGTTGGGCGCAACGCGCAGCGCATGTTCGATCTGGTGGATCCCGATCTCGACTGGGTCGCGTTGGCGCAGGGGCACGGCGTGCCCGGCGCGCGGGTGGAGGATATGGAGAGCTTCGCGGATGCCTTCGCCCGCGGACTTGCGACCGAAGGGCCGTTCCTCGTGGAGCTCGTCGCACCCTGATCAGCCGAGCTTGGTCGGTTGTTCCAGATGCTGCATGGGCGGGCCATCGGGGTTTTCGATCCGGTCGATCGCAGCCCGGGTGACGAAGGTCCCGGCCCGACCCACATCCTCGTACATGCACAGGATGCCCGCGCGGAACTGCTTGAGGAACGGGATCGCCTCCTTGGCCACGATGTCGATCTCTTCTCCGAGCGTCAGCCCGACCCCCTCCGCCGCCGCCGTGGCCGCCATGCACGCGGTCGTCGACGCACACAGGATTGCATCCGTTTCAGGATGGGCGCGGAGATAGTCGGTGATCGCCGGCTGGATCGATGCCCCCGCATCGTCCGACACGGCGGTGGTCAAGCGATCCGCAACGACACCTATTTCCTGCGCGGCGCGGAGGGCACCCGCGGACATATGTTGCCCGTAGCTCTGGTTCTGGGGGGGGAAGACGAGCAGAATGTTGCGCCGTCCCCGGCGGCTTAGCTCCGACACGCTGTAGTGGGCGAAGGATTCATTGTTGAAATCGTAGTAGGCGTGATCGTCCGCCCAGCGTGTGCGTCCGTGGGTGGCGAAGGGAAAACTGTGCTCCATCAGGTACGCGACCCGGGGATCCTCCGGCGTCGTCTGGTTCATGATCACCGCATCCGCCGACCCGGTCTCGACGATGTAGCGCACCGGCTCCATCGGGTCCTGATCGAAGAAATAGGGGGTCACGATCATGTGGTAGGGCGTGTTCCGCAGGGAGGCCGCGACCGAGGTGATCAGCCGTGCCGTGTGGTTCATGATGTCATGGTCCGCTGACATGACGAGGGAGACGACGTTGGTCTTTCCGGTCCGCAGGCGTACCCCGGCCCGGTTCGGACGATAGCCCACCTGACGGGCCGCGGCGCGCACCCGTTCCTTGGTCTCACGACCAATGTCCGGCGCATCATTGAGCGCGCGGGAGACGGTCGGAACCGCCATGCCCGTGAGCCGCGCGATGGTCTTGAGCGTCGGCCGCTCCCCGACCGCTGCGGGTGTCACTCGATCTTTGGTAGCGTCCGAATCAGCCATCAGCCTCGCCGCGCGTTTCACTGTCGATGCCGTTGCGTTCGGGGGCGATGTGCCGGTCAGGCGCCGTCGAATCACCGCGCTGAACAGACCCGAAATGCAACTAAAATCCCTTGTTTTTCACCATTTAGCAGGACCTGGTGTGGGGATCGCACCCGTCAAGGATTACGGCCTATCCGATGCAGAATCCAGCTTGATTGGTAAAACTAAATCGTTTTAGATATTGCCTATAACGATTTAGAAACTGGGAGGTACTGATGACCCTGACCAAAGCTCTGCTTGGCGCAACGGCACTGTGCGCCGCATCGGCAGCACATGCAGTTGATCTGGAGGTCACCCATTGGTGGACGTCCGGCGGGGAGGCCGCAGCGGTGGCCGAGTTCGCAAAGGCGTTCAACGCGACCGAGCATTCGTGGGTCGACGGCGCGATCGCCGGATCCGGTGGCACGGCGCGCCCGATCATCATCAGCCGCATCCTTGGCGGCGATCCGATGGGGGCCACACAGCTCAACCACGGCCGTCAGGCGGAGGAACTGGTCGAGGCAGGGCTCATGCTGGACCTCACCGACATCGCAGAGGAAGGCGGCTGGCGGGACATCGTCAACCCGACCTCGCTGCTCGACAGCTGCACCGTCGACGGGCGCATCTACTGCGTGCCCGTGAACATTCATTCGTGGGAGTGGATCTGGCTTTCCCACAAGGCATTCGCAGATGCGGGCGTCGATGTGCCCTCGAACTGGGATGAGTTCGTTGAGGCGGCACCGGTGCTCGAGGCGGCGGGCAAGGTTCCCCTCGCGCTCGGCCAGCAGCCCTGGCAGTCGAACGGCGCGTTCGGCGTGATGACGATCGCCATCGCCGGGATCGACGCGTGGAAATCCGTCGTGATCGACAAGGACGCGGACATGGCCGGAGGGCCGGAGTACGCCCGCGTGTTCGAGGCTGCCGCCCAGGCGCGCCTGTTCGCTCAGAATTCCAAGGTTCAGGACTGGAACCTCGCGACCAATCTGGTGATCACAGGTCAGGCCGGTGGCCAGATCATGGGCGACTGGGCCCAGGGTGAGTTCCAGGTGGCCGGTCAGGTTGCCGGTGAGGACTACACCTGCCTGCCGGGCCTCGGCGTCAACGAGATCATCTCCACCGGGGGCGACGCGTTCTACTTCCCGGTCAACGACGATCCGGCGGTCACCGCGGCCCAGAAGGAGCTCGCGAAGGTGATGATCTCCAAGGAGACGCAGGTCGCCTTCAACCTCAAAAAGGGATCCCTGCCGGTGCGGGGCGACATCGACCTCTCTGCTGCGAACGACTGCATGAAGAAGGGGCTCGAGATCCTCGCCGAGGGCAATATCCTGCCCTCCGCCGATCAGCACCTTTCCGCGGACACGCAAGGTCAGATCGAGGATCTGATGGTCGAGTTCTGGAACGATCCATCCTACAGCGCGGCCGATGCGCAGGCGCGCTACGCGGCCATCATCGCCGACGCGGACTGATCCCTGAAACCGGACACCCGCCGCACCACGCGGCGGGTGTCCTGCCCATGCCACCGGACCGGTGGACTGACGCATCTGCGCCACCATGGGCGCGCAATGGGAGGCTCCCACATTGGCCCTCGCTGACGAAGCTGCCTCGGAAACCCCTCGGGTGAAAACGGCACGGCGCCCGATCCAGCTTTTCCGCAACATGACCGCGAAGGTCGCGTCGATCCCGATGGTGCTGACGGCACTTGTGATCTTCGTCGGATGCACGGTCTGGACCGTCGTCCATTCCTTCACCAAATCCCGCCTGCTGCCGAAGCTCGATTTCGTCGGGTTCGATCAGTATGAGCGGCTTTGGGGCACGCGCCGCTGGTTGGTCTCCATCGAGAACCTGGCAATCTTCGGCATCTGCTCGATGATCCTGACGCTCGTGATCGGCTTCACGCTCGCGGCGATGCTGGATCGCAAGATCCGGTTCGAGAACACGTTCCGCACGATCTACCTCTATCCGTTCGCGCTGTCCTTTATCGTGACCGGCCTTGCGTGGCAGTGGATCCTCAACCCGGAATTCGGGGTGCAGAAGGTCGTCCGCAGTCTCGGCTGGGAGGGTTTCGCCTTCGACCCCCTCTATAACCAGGACATCGTGATCTACGGCATCCTGATCGCGGCCATCTGGCAAGGATCGGGGCTGATCATGTGCATCATGCTCGCGGGCCTGCGCGGCATCGATGAGGACATCTGGAAGGCGACAAGGGTCGATGGGATCCCTGTGTGGAAGACCTACATCCGCGTGATTATACCGATGATGCGCCCGGTGTTTATCACCGCGCTGGTGCTCATCGCCTCGGGCATCATCAAGGTCTATGACCTCGTCGTTGCACAGACGAGCGGCGGGCCCGGCATCGCGTCGGAGGTGCCGGCGAAGTACGTCTATGACAAGATGTTCAAGGATCAGAACCTCGCGCAGGGTTTTGCCGCCTCTACCATGATGCTCCTGTCCGTCGTGATCATCCTGATCCCCTGGGCCTACCTTGAGTTCGGGGGGAAGAAACGTGGCTGAGGCTCTCATGGAAGGTCCGCGCGGACCGAAACCGCGCCGCCGTTTTTCCCGTCGGAACATCTTTCTGTACGGCACGCTTTTGCTCTTCGCGTTCTACTACGCGCTGCCGCTCTATGTGATGATCGTGACGTCCCTGAAGGGCATGCCAGAGATCCGGCTCGGCAACGTGTTCGCCCCGCCCGTCGAGGTGACATTCCAGCCTTGGGTGAAGGCGTGGGCGGAGGCCTGCACCGGGATAAACTGCGATGGCCTGAGCCGGGGGTTCTGGAACTCCGTCCAGATCCTGATCCCATCCGTGGTGCTGTCCATCGCGGTGGCCTCCGTCAACGGCTACGCCCTGTCGAACTGGAAGTTCAAGGGATCGGAGATGTTCTTCACCATCCTGATCATCGGTGCGTTCATCCCCTACCAGATTATGCTCTACCCGATTGTGATCCTGCTGCGGGAGATGGGGCTTTATGGCTCGCTCGGCGGGCTGGTGCTGGTACATACGATCTTCGGCATGCCTATTTTGACGCTGCTGTTCCGAAACTATTTCGCCGGTCTGCCCGAAGAACTCTTCAAGGCTGCCCGGGTGGACGGGGCAGGGTTCTGGGGGATCTACTTCCGCATCATGGTGCCCATGTCGCTGCCGATCTTCGTCGTGGCAATTATTCTGCAAGTCACTGGGATCTGGAATGATTTCCTGTTCGGCGTGATCTACACCAAGCCCGAATACTACCCGATGACGGTGCAGCTCAACAACATCGTCAACTCCGTTCAGGGGGTGAAGGAATACAACGTCAACATGGCCGCGACGCTGCTGACGGGGCTTGTGCCCCTCGTCATCTACTTCGTGTCCGGAAAGCTGTTCGTGCGCGGCATCGCCGCTGGCGCGGTGAAAGGGTGAACGCATGCCATCCGTGGAAATAAAGAGCCTCGACCTGAGCTTTGGCTCCATCGATGTGCTGCAGGATCTGAACCTGACCATTGAGGAGGGGGAGTTCCTCGTGCTCCTGGGCTCCTCCGGCTGCGGAAAGTCCACGCTGCTGAACTGCATCGCCGGACTGCTCGATGTGACCGATGGCCAGATCTTCATCAACGGACGCAACATGACGTGGGAGGAGCCGAGCGACCGGGGCATCGGCATGGTGTTCCAGTCCTATGCGCTCTATCCGCAGATGTCGGTGAAGGGAAACCTGTCATTCGGCCTCAAAAACGCGCGTGTGCCGCGGGCCGAGATCGAGCGGCGGGTGGCCCGCGCGGCGGAGATCCTGCAGATCGAACCGCTTCTGGAACGGAAACCGGCAGCACTTTCAGGCGGACAGCGGCAGCGGGTCGCGATCGGGCGCGCGCTGGTGCGGGACGTCGACGTCTTCCTGTTCGACGAGCCGCTCTCCAACCTTGATGCGAAGCTGCGGGCAGACCTGCGGGTGGAGATCAAGCGCCTCCACCAGCAGCTTCACAACACGATGATCTATGTGACACATGATCAGGTGGAGGCTATGACGCTCGCGGACCGGATCGCCATCATGCGGGACGGAAAGATCCAGCAACTGTCCAGCCCGCAGGAGATCTATGGGCGCCCGGTCAACAAGTATGTCGCGGGGTTCATCGGCTCCCCGTCGATGAACTTCCTCGACGGGGTTGTTGACGGTACGGCGATGCGCGTCGGCGACATGACCATCGACCTCGGCGGCTATGGGTTTGCGACGCCTGGGCGGGGCGGTCCGGCGAGCCTCGGCATCCGGCCGGAGCATGTGGCGCTCGTTGCGGACGCGTCCGCCCCCGGTTTTCTGGCGGAGATAGTCGTGGAAATCGTCGAGCCCATGGGCTCCGACACGCTGGTCTGGACCACCTTTGCCGGGAACCCGTTCCGGCTAAGGCTCGACGGGCAGGCTAACGTGACTGTCGGGGACCGGCTTTCTATCGGGACCGACATCTCCCGGGCGTCCCTCTTCGATGCGGCGACCGAGGAACGGTTGTGAAGACGGACAGCAGGGACTGGACCCTCGATCTTTCGGGGAGATGGGACCTGCGCGACGACCGGGGTGACCACGCGCTCGAGATCTCCTTTCCCGATGACATCATCAGCGCGCTCCACCGTGCGGAGCGGATCCCCGACCCTTACTGGGGGCGCAACGAGTACGGTCTGCGCTGGATTGCCGAACGTGACTGGATCGCCCGGCGCAGTTTCGACCTGCCGACAGGCGATGTCCGCCTGCGCCTGAGCGGGCTCGATACGGTTGCGGAGGTGCGGGTGAACGGCAGCGTCGTGCTGGAGGCGGCCAACGCGTTTCGCCGGTTCGACGTTGATCTCTCAGGTGTCGCCCAGCCCGGATCGAACATGATCGAGATCCGGTTCGCCTCGAACGTGGCGGAAGCTGCCCGGAGGCAGGAGGCGCAGCCCTTCTTCGTGCCTTATCACGCAGAGAACTGCCCGATCCCCAACGGCAACATGCTGCGCAAACCACAGTGCGATTTCGGCTGGGACTGGAACATTGCGCTCGCTCCATGCGGGCTGTACGGGGCGATCGAAATCGTGCCCAACGGCGTCACTCGCCTGCGCGACATGAGCGTCACTCAGCACCACGGCACCGACGGGGTGACGGTGAATGTCCGCCTGATCGCGGACCGTGCGCCCGACAGGGACGAAATCTGCATCGTCGACTTTGCGGGGCAGGAGGAGCGGGTGGCGTTGCGCGCCGGTCAGGCGCAGGCGGAGGTCGCTTTCCATGTGTCGGAGCCAGAGCTCTGGTGGCCCGCAGGGCTGGGCGCCCAGACCCTGTACCCGCTGACCGCGCGGATCGGTGACCACGCGCTCACTCGCCGGATCGGCCTGCGTTCTGTCGAGCTCATCACGGATCCGGATCCGTCAGGCGCACGGTTCGGCCTTCGGGTCAACGGGCGCGAGGTCTTTGCCCGGGGGGCGAACTGGATCCCCGCGGATGCGCTGCCCGGTCGGGTGACCGAGGACAAGACGCGGGACCTGCTGCAGTCCGCCGTCGATGCCAACATGAACATCCTGCGGGTCTGGGGTGGAGGGCGTTACGAACCCGACTGGTTCTACGATCTGTGTGACGAGATGGGGCTGATGGTCTGGCAGGACTTCATGTTCGCCTGCAACCTCTATCCCTCCACCGCTGACTATCTGGCTGAGGTCAGGGCCGAGGTGGCGGACGTCGTTGCCAGGATCGGGCACCACGCCTGCATCGCGCTGTGGTGCGGGGACAATGAACTGATCGGCGCGCTCACATGGTTCGAGGAGAGCCGCAAGGACCGGGATCGCTATCTGGTCTCCTACGACCGCCTGAACCGGGCCATCGAGACGACGCTTAAGGAGCTTCTGCCGTCCGCCAACTGGTGGCCCTCCTCCCCGTCGCCGGGCACCCTCGACTTCGGGGACGCCTGGCACAATGACGGATCGGGGGACATGCATTTCTGGTCGGTCTGGCACGAGGGCCGGGATTTCGAGCATTACCGGGACATCTCCCCCCGGTTCTGCTCGGAGTTCGGGTTCCAGTCCTATCCCTCCATGGATGTGATCCGCAGCTTCGCCGGGTCGGAGGATTTCAACATCGCCGCCCCGGTGCTGGAGAGCCATCAGAAGAACGCAGGCGGCAATGCCCGGATCGCGGAAACCATGTTCCGCTATTTCCGCTTTCCCTTCACGTTTGAGGACTTTGTCTATCTCAGCCAGGTCCAGCAGGGCCTCGCGATCCAGACTGCGGTGGATTACTGGCGCAGCCTCAAGCCCCACTGCATCGGCGCAATCTATTGGCAGCTCAACGACACCTGGCCCGTGGCGAGCTGGTCTTCGCTGGACTATGGCGGCGGCTGGAAGCTCCTGCACCACATGGCACGGCGGTTTTTTGATCCTGTCCGTGTGCTCGCCGTCCCGACCGAGAGGGGCATCGCGCTAAAGGCGGTCAACGACACCGCGGATGTGGTCGATATCGACATGACCGTCCGCGCGGCCTCCGTCGACGGATCGGTCCGCCCCCTGTCGACCGCGACGGGCTCTGTCCCGACGGAGCGCAGCGCCGTGCTTGCGACCATCGCGGACGGCACGCTGCGCGATGACGAGATCCTCGTCTTCGACTGGACGGTCCCGGGACGACCGACGGCCCGCGATCACTTCGCCCCGAAGCGCTACAAGGCCTATCGCCTCCAACCGCCCCGGATCCGCACGCGGGTCAAGCGGGTCGAGGGCATGTGGCAGGTGACGTTGGAAAGTGCGGCACTCGCACTTTTTGTGGCTCTCGAGCCGAGCGTGCCCGGGCGCCTGTCCGACAATGCGGTCACCCTGCTGCCGGGGCAGCCCGTCCGCCTCTTCTTCACGCCGCAATCGGCGGGGGACGCGGTGACCTTCACGGTCCGGGACCTTCACAGCGCCACTTTTACCACGCCCGCCTGAGACGAGCGGGGAAAGGACATTTGATGACGGACTACGGCTACCAGCTCTACAGCTCACGCAACTTTCCACCCCTGCACGACACGCTTGGGATGCTGGCTGACCTCGGCTACACGCACGTGGAAGGGTACGGCGCGCTCTATCTGGATGCGGACGCGGTGAAGAGCCTGAGCTCTGGCCTAAGCCAGAGCGGGCTCACCATGCCGACGGGCCATTTCGGGCTCGAGCAGGTGGAGACGTCACCCGCCGACGTGGTCCGGATCGCCGAGGCGCTGGGCATCGAGGCGGTGATCTTTCCCTTCCTCCAGCCCGATGCCCGGCCGACGGACGCGGCGGGCTGGGCAGCACTCGGCACACGGGTCGCACGGGCGGCTGAGCCGATCTGGGCCGCGGGGCTGAGCGTGGGCTGGCACAACCATGATTTCGAGATGCGGCCCTGCGCCGACGGATCCTTCCCGCTCGATCACATCCTCGCGGCGGATCCGCGCCTGAAGCTGGAGCTGGATGTTGCCTGGGTGCAGATGGCGGATCAGGATCCGCTGCCGTGGATCAACGCCTACGCGGACCGTCTGATCTCCGCCCACGTCAAGGACATTGCGGCGGCTGGCACGGCGGAGGATGAGGACGGCTGGGCGGATGTGGGCTACGGCGTCATGGACTGGCCGACCCTGATGGCCGCCCTGCGCGCGGGTGCAACCCGCTACTTCATCATGGAACACGACAATCCCAGCGATCACCGGCGGTTTGCCGGGCGCTCGCTGGAGGCTGCACAGTCGTTCTGAGGGGAAACTGATGACCAAACTTGGGGTCGGCATCATCGGATGCGGCAACATCTCTGAGACCTATCTGAAGCTCGCGCCGCTCTTTCGTGGAATCGAAATCCGGGGCGTGGCGGACATCAACCCCGACGCGGCGATCGCGCGGGCGGAGGAGTATGGGACCGCGGCCTGGTCGATCGACGATCTGCTGGGTCGCGACGATATCGACATCGTCGTCAACCTGACCGTGCCGGACGCGCACTACGCGGTCACCACGTCCATCCTCGAGGCGGGCAAGCACGCCTATTCCGAAAAGCCGCTCGTCCTGACGCTTCAGGAGGGGGAGGCGCTGCGGGCGCTGGCAGGTTCACAGGGGCTCAAGGTGGGTTCCGCACCGGACACGTTCCTCGGCGGTACGCACCAGCAGGCTCGCGCGCTCCTCGACGAGGGTGCCATCGGGTCGGTGGTTGCGGGCACGGCACACGTGATGTCCCACGGGATGGAGCACTGGCATCCGAACCCGGACTTCTTCTTCAAGCCCGGGGGCGGGCCGATGCTCGACATCGGGCCCTACTACGTGACCAATCTGATCCAGCTTCTCGGGCCGATCCGGCGGGTCGGCGCGCTCACCACCAGCGGATCGCCCACCCGGACGATCTCCTCGACGCCGCGTGCGGGCGAGGTGATCGAGGTTGAGACCCCAACCAACATCCACGCGCTGCTGGAGTTCGAGGCCGGGGCGGCAATCACCCTGTCGACCAGTTGGGACGTCTGGGCCCACAGGCACGGGCATATGGAGCTCTACGGTTCGGATGGATCGCTTTTCCTTCCGGATCCGAACTTCTTCGGCGGCACCCTCGAACAGGCGGGCAAGGACGGTGCCGTCTCCTCGGTGAGCTCGTGGGACCATCCGTTCGGGGTCGCGAACCAGCAGGGCGACCGGGCCAACTACCGTGCTGCAGGCCTTGCGGACATGGCGCGCGCCATCGTGGAGGGCGGTGCGCACCGGTGCAGCCTCGACCTCGCCGTGCACGCGGTCGACGTGATGACGTCCGTGCTTCGCTCCGGCGCGGACGGCAGCTTCGTCACGCTCAGCACCACCTGCACACGCCCCGCACCGCTGTCGCCGGACGATGCGCGGGCGCTGCTCGCGTGAGGGTCCGATGATCCGCAACCCGATCCTGCCCGGCTTCAACCCGGACCCTTCGATCTGCCGGGTCGGGGCGGACTACTACATCGCGACCTCGACGTTCGAATGGTACCCAGGCGTTCAGATCCACCAGTCCCGGGACCTCGTGAACTGGGATCTCGTGGCGCGCCCGCTCACCCGGGCGTCCCAGCTCGACATGCGGGGCAATCCGGATTCCGGTGGGATCTGGGCCCCCTGCCTGTCCCACGCGGATGGGCGCTTCTGGCTTGTTTACACGGACGTCAAGCGGCTCGACGGCGCGTTCAAGGA
The DNA here is from genome assembly GCA_038532435.1 of Pseudomonadota bacterium. GTDB lineage: Bacteria > Pseudomonadota > Alphaproteobacteria > Rhodobacterales > Rhodobacteraceae > JBCBAP01. Next base: position 91,950 of record JBCBAP010000001.1, read on the forward strand.
TGCGCACAACTACATCGTCACCTGCGACACCATCGACGGGGATTGGTCGGACCCGTGGTACGTGAACTCGTCCGGCTTCGACCCTTCGCTCTTTCACGACGAGGACGGGCGGAAGTGGTTCGTTAACATGCAGTGGAACCACCGGGGACCGGGCACCGGCGGCAATCCCGCCCATGCCTCCTTCGACGGGATCCTCCTGCAGGAATGGACGCCGGAGCGGGGTCTTTTCGGCCCGGTCACGAACATCTACAGCGGCACGTCGCGGGGTCTTACCGAGGCGCCGCACCTCTTCAGACGGAACGGGTGGTACTACCTGACCGTGGCGGAGGGCGGCACGGGCTACGACCATGCAGTCACGATGGCGCGGTCGCGCAGCCTGACCGGCCCCTACGAGTCGCAGCCCGACGGGCACCTCATCACGACGGCCGACGCGCCGGACCATCCGATCCAGCGCACGGGGCATGGGCAGTATGTGGAAACGCCGGATGGAGCGGTCTACCACACTTTCCTCATGGGGCGTCCGCTGCCCGGACCCTTCTGCCCCATGGGCCGAGAAACGGGGATCGAACGCTGCGTCTGGCGGGACGACTGGCTCTATCTGGAATCGGGCGGCTCCGTCCCGCGGGTCGATGTTCCTTCGCCCGGCGATGTGGCGCCGCGGCCCCCCGTGGCACTCTCGCGAGACTTTTCCGACAGTAGCCTGCCCAAGGAATTCCAGTGGCTCCGCACGCCACTGCCCGAACGTCTGTTCCGGTGCGAGCCGGGTGCCCTCGTCCTCACCGGGCGGGAAAGCCTGGGCAGCTGGTTCGAGCAGGCGCTGGTCGCGCGTCGCCAGGAACACCTCCGCTACGACGCGGCGACCTGCGTGCACTTCGAGCCGGAGACCTATCAGCAGGCGGCTGGTCTCGCGACCTACTACAACCGGCACAAGTTCCACGCCCTCGCGCTTTCGCGCGGCGGGGCGGGGCGGGTGCTCACGATCCTGTCCTGTCCGGGAGACTGGCCCGAAGGGTCGTCGACGGTCGGCGAGGAGGTCCCGGTGCCCGACGGCCCGATCCACATGCGGGTGACCACCCGGGACGCGGAGCAACAGTTCGCCTGGTCGGTGGATGGCCAGACGTGGAGCGATATCGGCGATCCGCTCAACGCCGCCCTCCTCTCCGACGAGGGCGGCCGGGGCGAGCACGCATCCTTCACCGGGAACTTCGTCGGCATGTTTGCCTTCGACACCTCGGGCCGGGCGACGGAGGCACGCTTCACCCGCTTCGACTACATCCCGCACTGACCGCACCGCTTGGCACCGCCCCTTCCTGCGCATAGGCTCCGGCCAAACGTGCAGTTGGTGGAGGGTTCCGGGCATGCAGATCATCTGGCTTGGACATTCGGGGTTCAGGATTGAGATCGCGGGGGAGGTCCTGCTCGTCGATCCGTGGCTCACCGGCAATCCGATGTTTGCGGAAGGCGACCGTGCCCGCGCCATCGAGGGCGCCACCCTGATCCTGCTCTCCCACGGGCATGGGGACCATTCGGGAGATGCGGTCGCGATCGCGACAGAGCTCTCGATCCCCGTCGCGGGCATCTACGATCTCATGTCCTGGTGGGCCGAGAAAGAGGGGATCGAGACCATCGGCTTCAACAAGGGCGGCACCATCCGCATCGGGGACGTCGCAATCACCATGGTCAACGCGACCCATTCCTCCTCCATCGCCGGACCGGACGGCCCGATCTACGCCGGTGGCGAGGCAGGCTTCATGATCGCGGGCGAGGGCAAGACGGTCTACTTCTCCGGCGACACGGACGTGATGGCGGACATGGAGGTGTTTCAGGCGCTCCACGCCCCACAGATCGGCATCCTCGCCGCAGGCGGACATTTCACGATGGACATGCGCCGGGCTGCCGCTGCGGCCAAAATGTTCTTCGAGTTCGAGACGGTGATCCCCTGCCACTACCAGACCTTCCCGATCCTTGAACAGTCTGCCGCGACGCTGAAGGATGCGCTGCCCGGCGTGGATGTCGTGGAGCCGGAAGTGATGCGACCGATTACCCTCTAGAGCCGCGGTTTCTGCGGTACCGCACCGCCGCAAACCGAGATAGGATCAGCGCCTCGAACGGTGCACAGTCGGGTGGTGTCAGATGGGTCTCAGCACGACGGAACAGATACGCTATTGGAGCCTCGGCTTCGTTGTTCTTCTGGTGTTCCTGTGGATCGTCGGGGACACGATCCTGCCGTTCGTGGTGGGAGCGGCGCTCGCGTATTTCCTTGATCCGGTTGCGGACCGGCTGGAGACGTGGGGTTTCAGCCGGGTCATGGCGACGATCATCATCACCTTCGCGATGATCCTCATGATGATCGCGTTCCTACTGATCCTGACACCGTTGCTGGTGGATGAAGCACGGCGGATGGTGGAGTCCATTCCCCAGTTTGCCGCCACAGCGCGGGAGGCGCTGGAGCTGCGGTTCCCGAACATACTCGACGAAGGCTCACCCATCCGGGCGGCCATCGAGGATGCGGTCGCGACCCTGCAATCGAAGGGGCCGGAACTTGCCAACCAGCTCCTCGCAGGGGGGCTTGCGGTCGTCGATTTCCTGATCCTGCTCGTCGTAGCACCTGTGGTCGCTTTCTATCTGCTCGTGGACTGGGACCGGATGATCGCGGTCATCGACGGCTGGCTCCCGCGGGAGCATGCGCCCGTGATCCGCAAGCTCGCGGGGCAGGTCGATGACGTGCTTGCCGGGTTCGTGCGCGGGCAGCTTACCGTCTGCGCGATCCTCGGCCTTTTCTACGCCGCGGCACTGTCGCTTGTAGGGCTGCAGTTCGGGCTGATCATCGGCTTCTTCGCCGGTCTGATCAGCTTCATCCCGTTTGTGGGCAGTATCGTTGGCGGTACGATCTCTATCGGTGTCGCCCTGTTCCAGTTCTGGAACGATCCCGTCTGGATCGCCGCAGTTGCCGGGATCTTCCTCGCCGGGCAGGGGGTCGAGGGGAACTTCCTGACGCCCAAGCTCGTGGGCAGCAGCGTCGGGTTGCATCCGGTGTGGCTGATGTTCGCCCTCGCCGCGTTCGGCGCGCTGATGGGTTTCACGGGTATGCTGATCGCCGTCCCGTTGGCGGCAACCATCGGCGTGATGCTGCGCTTCGGCCTTGAGCAATACCTGTCGAGCCGCCTCTACAGGGGGCCGGAGCAGGACAGTTCATGAGCGCGGTCCGCCAGCTTCCGCTCGATCTGCCGCAACAGGAGACGCTTGGGAGAGACGCGTTCTGCGTATCGCCGAGTAATGCCGAAGCGCTCCTGATGATCGACGCGTGGCGGGACTGGCCAGGTGGAAAGCTCCTTCTCATCGGACCCGAGGGCGCGGGCAAGACCCACCTCGCCCATATCTGGGCGGAGGCTGCCGGTGCCGCGATCGTCGACGCTGCCGACCTGCGGGCCGATGCCGTGCCCGCATTCACGGACCTCGCAGCCGTCGCGGTCGAAGGCGGCGATACCTTGCGCGGCTTGCCCATGGACGCGCGGCAGGAGGCCGAGCGCGCGCTCTTTCATCTGCACAACGAACTTGCCGCCCATGGCGGCCATCTCCTCGTCACGGGGCGCGTGCCGCCGATGCAGTGGGACCTCCTGACACCGGACCTTCTGTCGCGGCTGAGCGCGGCGAGTGCCGTGACATTGCCCGCTCCGGATGACACTCTGTTGTTGGAGGTCATGGCCAAGCTGTTTCGCGACCGGCAAAAGCTGATCTCCCCCGACCTGCTGCCCCACGTGGTCACCCGGATGGAACGATCGCTGCGCGCCGCACAGCGCGTTGTCGCGACCCTCGACGCAGCGGCTCTGGAGAAGAAGGCGGTCCTCAACGCGCGTTTCGCCGCAGGGGTGGAGGGCTGGAAGGTGCCCGAAGATCCGTCATAAGTGTGTTGCACACCTGGGAGATAAGGCGCTCATGGGACAGGCAGACTTTCTGAACAGCTCAGTCGACCCCTCCGCCGCCGTAGAGGTTCCGGGCCTCACGCCGGACGCACCGGAAGCGATCTTCAACAGGGAACTGAGCTGGCTCGCCTTCAACTGGCGCGTGCTGGAGGAGGCGGAGAACCCCGCGGTTCCGCTGCTCGAGCGGGTGCGGTTCCTCTCGATCTCCGGATCCAACCTCGACGAGTTCTACACCGTGCGGGTTGCCGGCCTGCGGGGCCTCGTGAGGGAGGGCGTCACCCACCCCAGCGCCGACGGTCTGACCCCGGGCCAGCAGCTTGAAAAGATCGACGCGGACGCCCGCGCGCTGATGCTGCGCCAGCAGAGCTGTTGGCAGGGGCTGAGTACCGCGCTGTCGGATGCGGCCATCGAGATCGTTGGCGTCGATGATCTGACCGGCGCGGATGCGACCCGGCTTGAGGCGGTGTTCATGGACCAGGTCTTTCCGGTTCTCACGCCGCTCGCCATCGACCCGGCGCATCCCTTCCCGTTCATCCCCAACGAAGGGTTTGCGATGGCGCTCACCCTCCGGCGAAAGGATGACGGCCAGCCGTTGGAGGCACTGCTTCCGGTGCCACGCCAGGTCCGCCGGTTCATCCGGCTGGACGGGGGCCGCCCGGGTGTGATCCGCTTTCTCCCGCTGGAGGGGTTGCTGGAGCTCTTCCTCTCCAAGCTCTTTCCCGGGTACGAGACCACGGGCCTCTGTACGTTCCGGGTGCTGCGCGACAGCGACCTTGAGGTGGAGGAAGAGGCCGAAGATCTGGTGCGCGAGTTCGAAACCGCACTCAAGCGCCGCCGTCGGGGAGAGGTCATCCGTCTCAAGATGTCCCGTGGTGCGCCTACGGATCTGCGCCGGATGATCGTCGAGGAGCTTGGCGTCGCGGGCGGGGAGGTCATCGAGATCGACGGTGTCATCGGCATCGCGGACCTAAGCGAGCTGGTGATCGGGGACCGGCCGGAGCTTCTCTGGCCACCATTCCAGCCCCGGATGCCGGAGCGGGTACAGGACCACGAGGGCGATATCTTCGCCGCGATCCGTCAGAAGGACATGCTGCTGCACCACCCGTACGAGACCTTCGACATCGTCGTGCGGTTTCTGCAGCAGGCGGCGCGAGACCCGGACGTGGTCGCGATCAAGCAGACGCTCTACCGGACCTCGAAGAACTCGCCCATCGTCTCCGCCCTTTGCGAAGCGGCGGAGGATGGCAAGTCCGTAACCGCGCTGGTGGAGCTCAAGGCCCGATTTGACGAGGCAGCGAACATCCGGCAGTCCCGCCAGCTCGAGCGGGCGGGCGCCCAGGTCGTCTACGGTTTCATCGATTGGAAGACGCACGCGAAGATCTCTACCGTCGTGCGGCGGGAAGGGGACGATCTGGTCACCTACACCCACTTCGGAACGGGCAACTACCACCCGATCACCGCGAACTTCTACACGGATCTGAGCTTCTTTACCTGCGACGCGGCACTCGGGCGGGACGCGACACGGGTGTTCAACTACGTTTCCGGCTACGCAAAGCCCGATGCGCTGGAGAACCTCTGCATCTCTCCCCACTTGATCAAGCCGCGGATCATCGAGAGCCTGGAGGCTGAGATCGGCCATGCAAAGGCGGGGCGGCCAGCGGCTGTCTGGGTCAAGGTCAACTCGCTGATCGAGCCCGAGGTCATCGCGGCGCTCTATCGCGCATCGCAGGCCGGGGTCTCCATCGACATCGTGGCCCGAGGCATCTGCGGCATCCGACCGGGCATCAAGGGTCTGTCGGAGAACATTCGCGTGAAATCCATCGTGGGACGGTTTCTCGAGCATTCCCGCATCGCCTGTTTCGGCAATGGCCAGGGCCTGCCGTCGAAGGGGGCTCGGGTGTACATCAGCTCTGCCGACTGGATGGGGCGGAACCTCAACCGACGGGTGGAGACGCTTGTGGAGATCACCAACGCGACGGTCCACGCCCAGATCGTCGAGCAGATCATGGCCGCCAACATGGCGGATGAGGCACACAGCTGGGTGCTCGCCGCCGACGGGTCCTACCACAGGCCCAACCTGCCGGAGGGGGCGAAACCGTTCAGCTGCCACCGCTTCTTCATGCAGAACCCCTCCCTTTCCGGGCGTGGGCGGCACGGCACGGACGACACGATTCGCCTTGTGCTTGATGAGGGTGACGCGGCCTGAATTTTTGTAGGTTGCAGGTGCGTTGCGGGGTCGACGGCGCGGACGGCAGTTGACGACCCCCGCCCTGGCTGACACATCTTGGCCGACGCCCCCGCGAAGGCCCTGTCGCCATGACGCAAGACCCTTTCCCCTCCCTTCCCGTTTTTCCCACCGAAGGTGCCGCGCTGCGCCGGGTCGGGGTGGTGGATGTGGGATCGAACTCCGTCCGCCTAGTCGTGTTTGACGGGGCCGCCCGCAGCCCCGCCTACTTCTTCAATGAAAAGGTTCTCTGCGGCCTCGGCGCGGGCCTTGCCCACAGCGGGCGGTTGAATCCCGAAGGTTGGAAGAAGGCGGTCGGTGCCATCAGCCGGTTCACCACGCTCGCCCGGCGCATGAAGCTCACCCACCTGATGGGCATCGCCACCGCAGCGGTGCGAGAGGCGCGGGACGGTCCCGCGTTCTGCGATGAGATTGCCCGTCGCACGGGCCTGCGGCTGCGCGTGGCCACGGGGCAGGAGGAGGCTCGCCTCGCGGCACAAGGTGTCCTTCTGGGCTGGCCGGATGCGGGCGGGATCATCGCGGACATCGGCGGCGCTTCCATGGAGCTTGCCCGTGTCGAGGGTGGCCGGATCGGGACCTGCGTGACCTCCAGCCTCGCGCCATTGCCGCTGCGGGACCTGTCAGCGAAGGGCAGGCGGGCGCACATTGCCTCGACACTTGCGGCGCTCAAGACCGCGGTGCCCGGGCCGGTCGAGACGTTGTATCTGGTCGGCGGGTCCTGGCGGGCGATCGCGCTCCTGCACATGCAGCGGACGGACTATCCGCTTCCCGTGCTCCATGCCTACGAGATGGAGCAGGCAGCCCTGCTCAAGACTGCGGGCTGGCTCGCGGGTCAGGACGCGCAGGCACTCTTGCCGCTGACCTCAACCTCCGAGGCCCGGCTGGAGCTGGTGCCCTACGCTGCGCAGGTCCTCGGCCCGCTCATCGAGGCCTTCGCGCCGACACGCATTGCGATCTCCTCTTACGGTCTGCGGGAGGGTGCGCTTTACGAGCTCATGTCGCGGGAACTGCGGGCGAAGGATCCGCTGCTGGAGGCGTGCCGCCACATGGAGGCGCAGTCCGCGCGCTTTCCCGGATTTGGCGATGCGCTCTACCGCTGGATCGCCCCGCTCTTCACAGACGAAGATGCGGACCGGCACAGGTTGATACGCGCGGCCTGCCTGCTCCACGACGTACACTGGCGTTCCCACCCGGACTTTCGCGCGACGATCAATTTCGAGGCGATCACCCGGGCCAATCTGGGCGGGGTCGGGCATCCGGGCAGGATCTTCCTCGGGCTCGCCCTCGCGCACCGATATAAGAGCGGACGCTCCGTGCGTCCTCCTGAGCCTCTGCTCGGCCTTATCAGCCGGGAAGAGCAAACGCTGGCGGAGAAGGTGGGCCGCGCCCTGCGCCTCGGCGCGATGATGTCCGGTGCTGCGGTCGATGTGCTTGCGGATGCGGAGCTGCGCCTGACCGCCACGACGCTCGATCTGCGGTTGGGCGAGGCAAGCGCGCCACTGGCGGGTGAGGCGGTTTCCCGCAGGCTTACGCGGCTCGCGCGGGCCTTCAAGGTCGAGGCCCGCTTGACGGTGACGCCCTGCCCGGAATGACGAAGACCTGCCGCAGAAGCGGCAGGTCCGATCTCTCCCCAGACTTGAGCCGTCGTTGCGGCGAGGTCGACCATAGGAGAGATGCGACGCTCGGTCACGCATAAAGTTACGAATATTGCGTCGCAATCGATGGGCTCGGCAGTTTTCTTACCCAAAATTTCGTCGCATGAAAAAACTTACCGGTTTGAGGCCCCACCTGACCCAGGGGAACCCCGCCTATCCGTACCGAATCAAACCTAAAATCGTTGGCATTGCGCCAGTTGGGGCCTTGGCCTAAACATGCGCGGAAACCCAGCACGAGACGGAGTACCCGATGCGCCTTTCCCGCTATTTCCTGCCGGTGCTCAAGGAAACCCCGGCGGAGGCGCAGATCGCCTCGCATCGGCTGATGCTGAGGGCGGGAATGATCCGGCAGGCGGCCTCGGGCATCTATTCCTGGCTGCCCATGGGCTTCAAGGTGCTGCGCAGGCTCGAACAGATCGTGCACGAGGAACAGCAGCGCGCGGGCCATATTCCCCTGCTCATGCCCACGCTGCAGTCGGCGGAGTTGTGGCGGGAAAGCGGGCGCTACGACGATTATGGGCAGGAGATGCTGCGCATCACCGACCGGCATGACCGCGACATGCTCTACGGCCCTACCAATGAGGAGCTGATCACCGACATCTTCCGCAACAACGTGACGAGCTACAAGGATCTGCCACTGACGCTTTACCACATCCAGTGGAAGTTCCGGGACGAGATCCGCCCCCGGTTCGGCGTCATGCGCGGGCGAGAGTTCTATATGAAGGACGGGTACAACTTCGATGTGTCGAAGGAGGCCGCACTTCACGCCTACAACCGTCATTTTGCAAGCTACCTGCGCACGTATGAGCGTATGGGGCTGAAGGCGATCCCCATGCGTGCGGATGGCGGGCCCATCGGCGGCGACTACACCCACGAGTTTCTCGTGCTCGCAGATACCGGCGAGAGCGAGGTCTTCTACGACAGCGCGGTCACCGATCTTTCCTTCGGCGATCGGGAGGTGGATTTCGACGATGTCGCGCAACTTCAGGGCATCTATGACGAATGGACAGCCCCCTACGCCCGCACGGACGAGACCCACGACGAAGCGCTCTTCGCCGGGGTTCCCGCTGATCGACAGCGGAAATCGCGCGGCATCGAAGTCGGACAGATCTTCTACTTCGGGACCAAATATTCCGACCCGATGAAGGCGAGCGTGGTCACCGAGGACGGCTCTCGCGTCCCGGTCCACATGGGCTCCCACGGCATCGGTGTGTCCCGCCTGATCGGCGCGCTGATCGAGGCAAACCACGACGAGAACGGGATCATCTGGCCCGAGGGCGTGACACCGTTCCACGCAGGCATCGTCAACCTCAAGCAGGGCGACGCCGGCACGGACGGGGCCTGCGAGGACCTCTACAAGGCGCTCACCCGTGCGGGGCTCGACCCGCTTTACGATGACCGGTCCGAACGGGCAGGGGCGAAGTTTGCCACCATGGACCTGATCGGCCTGCCCTGGCGGATCACGGTGGGCCCCCGCAGCCTTGCGAACGGCGTGGTCGAGCTTACCTCCCGTCGTACAGGTGAGAGCGAGGAACTGACCCCGGACATGGCCGTAACACGACTGACCGAGATTTACGCGGGCGTCTGATCCATGTTCGCGCGTCCCTTCCTGCTCGCCGCCGGAGTGGCCGGAGCGTTGGCCGCCGCGCAGTTTCCGGGCTTTTCCCAGCAGTACGTCCAGCGGCTCGGCGGGGCAGTCGATGCGCTTTCGGCCGAGGCGCAGGCCTTCGACGCGAGCGCCAGCGATGCCGGTCTGACCCGGGAAGAGGCGCTCGACCGATACGCGCTCTCTGACGATCCGTTCCTCGTGGCCCGTGGCGAGGATATGGCGGGTCTGCTGACCCGATTTGAGAACCTGCGCGACAGCCTCGCCGCCCTCCAGTTCGCCGGTCCGGTGGAGCGGCTGATGCAGGTTCACCGCCTGTCCGACATTGAGGTCGCGGCAAACACCTGGAACAGCTACGAGCCGACCGTGCCCATGACGTTCACGGGCCTCATCTTCGCCGCGAGCGGGTTCGGCGCGGGCTATGGCGGGGCGACGATCCTTATGGGGCTGATCGGGCTCCCCTTCCGCAGGAGGCAATCCGCATGAAAGGGGCAGCACCCTTCGCGCCGTTCGAATGGATGATCGCCTGGCGCTACCTGCGCGCACGAAGAAAGGAGGGCGGGGTCAGCGTGATGACCTGGATCTCGCTCATCGGAGTGACGCTCGCGGTCTTTGCGCTGATCGCGACGCTGGCGGTCCGCTCCGGCTTCCGCACGGATTTCACCGCCACGATCATCGGGGCGAATGCCCACGTGTCCGTCCAGGCGCAAACCTACCTCGACGATTTCAACCGTCAGACCCGGGTCATCAAGGACTATGACGCGGTTGCGGAGCGGGTGCTTCGCGCCCCCGAGGTGATCCGCGCTGCCCCCACGGTCCGCGGTCAGGTCATGGCATCCGCCAACGGCCGCAATGCCGGTATCGAGGTCTACGGCCAGACCGTGGAGGATGTGCGGTCGATCCCGCTCATCGCGGACCCGGAGGGCTTTGACGGATCCCTCGACGATCTTGCGACAGGGGTCGCCATTGGCTCCGGCGTCGCGCGGGAGCTTAACCTGATTGTGGGCGACAAGATCACGCTGATCTCGCCCAACGGTGTGCAGGGCCCGTTCGGATTGACGCCCCGCATCTCCCACTATGATGTGGTCTACATCTTCACCGTGGGCCGCTACGACATCGACCGGACGCGCATCTACATGCCGCTGTCCGACGCGCAGACCTACTTCAACCGGACCGACGTGGTCGACGAGATCGAGGTGCTGGTGGAGACGCCGGACCGGGTCGAGGCCCTCGCACAGGACATCGTCAATGCCGCGGGTCCCGGGTTCTATGGCTGGACCTGGCTGCAAAGCTCGGGTGGGTTCCTGCGCGCGCTGGAGATGGAGGACAATATCATGTTCATCATCCTCTCAATCCTCGTGCTGATCGCCACGCTCAACATCACCTCCGGCCTGATCATGCTGGTCAAGAACAAAGGACGGGACGTTGGGATCCTGCGCACAATGGGGCTGAGCGAAGGCTCCATCCTGCGGGTGTTCTTCATCTGTGGCTCGGCCATCGGCGTGATCGGCACCATCGCGGGCGTGATCCTCGGATGCCTCTTCGTCATCTATATCGACCCGATCTTCAATTTCGTGAACTGGGTGATGGGCGGCGGCGTGTGGGATCCGTCGGTGCGCTACCTCTCCCGCCTCCCGGCGGAGCTGCGCTTCGAGGATGTGATGAAGGCGGTGACGCTCTCGCTGACGCTGTCCTTTGTCGTCACGATCCTGCCCGCCCGCCGGGCCGCCCGGATGAACCCGGTGGAGGCGCTGCGCTATGAGTGACGCGCTGCGGCTCGACGGGGTCGCCAAGGGGTACAATCTCGGCACACAAGCCGAGGTGCGGGTGCTGGAGGCTGCGACCCTCTCCGTCGCCGCTGGCGAAGTCGTGGCCCTCGTCGCACCGTCCGGGTCCGGCAAGTCGACGCTGCTGCATATCGCAGGGCTCCTCGACGGGGCCGACGCCGGGGCGGTGGAGATCGCGGGGGAGGATGTCACCGGCGTCTCCCACCGCCGACGCACAACCATCCGGCGGCACCGGGTCGGTTTCGTCTACCAGTTCCACCACCTGCTGCCAGAGTTCACCGCGGCAGAGAACATCGCGCTGCCCCAGCGGGCCGCCGGTGTCGGAACCGGGGATGCGGACGCGCGCGCCCGGGAGCTGCTGACCGCCGTCGGCCTTGCGGATCGGGCGGACCACCGTCCGGCGGAGCTCTCCGGCGGCGAACAGCAGCGCGTCGCGTTCTGCCGGGCGCTCGCCAACCGACCTGCCCTCCTGCTCGCGGACGAGCCCACGGGCAACCTCGATCCGGCGACCTCCGATCAGGTCTTCGGCGTTCTGATGCGGCTGGTGCGGGAGACCGGGCTCGCCGCCCTCATCGCCACCCACAATCTTGATCTTGCCGCGCGCATGGATCGCACGGTACGCCTCGACGCGGGCCGCATCGTCGAAGGTGCGCCCTGACCCCTTCTTCTGGCCAAAATATCCCCGCCGGAGGCTCCCGCCCTCTCACGCAGCGCAGCACCAGCCATGACCGATCCCGTAGCCCTCACCGCCGACCTCATCCGCTGCCCCTCCGTCACGCCGGAAGAAGGGGGCGCCATCGCGCTGCTCGACGAGCTGCTGAGTGGAGCGGGGTTCACCACGACCCGGGTCGACCGCAACGGGATCGCCAATCTGCACGCTCGGTGGGGAGAGCTGGGCAACGGCCCCGTGCTTGGCTTCAACGGACACACGGACGTTGTCCCTGTGGGAGACCGGGCCGCCTGGACGCACGATCCGTTCGAGGCCGAGATCGTGGACGGTACCCTCTACGGGCGCGGCGCGTGCGACATGAAGTCGGGCGTCGCCGCCTTTGCCGCCGCAGCCATTGATTTCGTCGCTGAAAGCCCGCCGAACGGCGCGGTGGTTCTCACGATCACCGGGGACGAGGAAGGTGACGGTGTCGACGGAACCACCGCCATCCTCGACTGGATGGGCGAGACCGGGGAGCGGATGGATCACTGCCTCGTGGGCGAGCCGACCTGCCCCAGCGTGATGGGGGAGATGATCAAGATCGGCCGGCGCGGCTCCATGACCGCCTACCTTACGGCGACCGGCCGGCAGGGGCACGCGGCCTACCCGCACCGGGCGCTCAACCCGATCCCTTCGCTTGTCGCCGTGCTCGACCGGCTCGCCCGGGAGCCGCTCGATCACGGCACCGACCATTTCGACGCCTCGACGCTCGCGATCACCACCGTCGATGTGGGCAACCCCGCCAACAACGTGATCCCTGCCCAGGCGCGGGCGACGGTCAACATCCGCTTCAATGACGCGCATACATCTGACAGCGTCGCCCGCTGGCTGCAGGAGCGTATCGACGCCGTGGTCGCAGAAACGGACGTGGAGATCCGCATGGACATCAAGGTTTCCGGTGAGAGCTTCGTGACGCCGCCCGGCACCTTCACCGATCTCGTCGCGGATGCCGTCGCGGCGGAGACGGGCCGGGTTCCGGAGCGATCGACGAGCGGCGGCACCTCGGACGCCCGTTTCGTCCGCGCCCACTGTCCCGTGGTCGAGGTCGGCCTCGTCGGGCAGTCCATGCACCAGGTCGACGAACATGTCGCGGTCGCGCACATCGAACAGCTCAAGGCGATCTACACCCGGATCCTCCGGGCCTACTTCGCCTAAGGCACCTCCGCCCTTCGCGAACGGACCCCTTCGTGCCAAGCTGAGCGCGAAGGAGTGCCACCATGCCCAAGGTCGATCTCGCCAGCCTGCCCACCTACTCGGGTCCCGACGCGGTCGGTCATATCGCAGGGGAGCTCGGGGTCTACGTGGGCCGATCGATCTCCCGGGCTGCGGGGCTCAGGGCGCTCGGCGCGAACGTGGAAACGCTTCACCCCGGCGCGTCATCTTCCCATCGCCACTGGCACGATCTCACCGATGAACTCGTTGTCGTGCTCTCCGGAACGCTGACGCTGATCGAGGATGCGGGTGAGACGCCGCTTGGCCCGGGAGACATCGCAGCCTTCCCCGCCGGCGTGCCGAACGGCCATTGCCTGCGCAACCTTTCGACCGAACCGGGCACGTTTCTCGTGGTCGGGACGCGGGACCCGCGGGATGTCTGTCGGTACGCGGATCACGACCTTGCCCGGCAGCCCGACGGTCGCATCACGCGCCGCGACGGTGCGCCCCGGCTGGAGCGTTGATCCGCCGCTTGCCAAGCCTCTTTCCCGGCCTTTACATGGCGGCTGTTGTCCAGCCGTCGAGGTCCCTGATGTCCCTGAGATTTGGTCCCACCACCCTTGCGATCCCCGGCCCCTCCATCGTCCCCGAGCGGGTCCTGCGGGCCATGCACCGCGCCTCTCCGAACATCTATGAGGGCGAGCTTGTCGACATGATGGATGGGTTGACCGCGGACCTGAAACGGGTCGCGCGGACGGCCCACGAGGTCGCGATCTATATCGGTAACGGGCATGCGGCGTGGGAGGCTGCACTGTCGAATGTCTTCAGCCCCGGGGACAAGGCGCTGGTGCTTGTCACCGGCCGGTTCGCACTGGGTTGGGCGGACATGGCGACGGCCATGGGCGTCGACGTTGAGCTCATGGATTTCGGGACCGCCGCGCCGGTCGATCCGCAACAGGTCGAGGACCGCCTGCGGGCAGATACCGCAGGGGAGTTGAAGGCGGTTCTCACGGTCCACACTGACACCGCCTCCTCCGTCCGCAACGACATCCCCTCGATCCGTGCGGCGATGGATCAGGCAGGCCACAGCGGCCTTCTGATGGTCGATTGCATCGCGTCGCTCGCCTGCGAGCCGTTCGAGATGGACGCGTGGGGGGTCGACGTGATGGTCGCGGGCTGCCAGAAGGGCTTGATGACACCCGCGGGCGTGAGTTTCACCTTCCACGGGCCGAAGGCAGCCGAGGCTGCGAAGACGGCGGAGTGCCGGACGAGCTACTGGAACTGGGATCCGCGCACGGATCCGGATCTCTTCTACCAGCGGTTTGCGGGGACCGCGCCGACCCACCACCTCTACGGTCTGCGCGAGGCGCTGACGATGCTGCTGGAGGAAGAGGGGCTGGAGGCCTGCTGGGCCCGTCACCAGCACTTCGCGGAGACACTCTGGGCCGCAACGGATCATTGGGCGGAGGGACAGGCGCTCGCCTGCAATATCCGCGACCGGGCGCACCGTTCGATTGCTGTCACCACCCTCCGGATCGAGGGGCGTGCCGCGTCGGAGGTGCGCGCCTGGTGCGAGGCTGCCGCGGGTCTCACGCTCGGGATCGGCCTGGGGCTTGACGCTGCGGGAACGCCGCCCTCCGACGGGATCTTCCGCATCGGTCATATGGGGCATCTGAGCGCGCACAACTTCCTGGGCACGATCGCGACGGTGGACGCGGCCCTGAAGGCGCTGGAGGTTCCTCACGGGGAAGGGGCTGTCGCGGCTGCAACCATGGAGATCGCGCGCCGCGCGGCCGCCTGATCGTCAGAACAGGATCTCGATGAGCTTCCGGTCCTCAGCCGCAGGTCCGGCCCCAAGCCGGTAGCGGCTTGGCGGCGCTGCATCCGCCTTCAGTCCGGTTTCGAAGAGGGCGCGGGTCCCGGTGGGGGCCGTAAGCGTCCAGTCCACATCCGGCAGGTCCATGTCCGCCAGACCCGCGCCGAACATCTGTTCAAGCCGCGCGCTGAACGGCTCTGCGTCGATCCAGAGAGGGTCCCGTCCCGCCAGCATCCCGAACCCGCCGCCTCCCGCCGCCCGGTAGGAGTTTGTGATCGCTGTGAAAGTCATCTCCGGCGTCACCGGCGCGCCCCGGAACCTGATGTCGCGCACACGCCCTTCGGCCCCGGTCAGTTCCCCGGCCGTTCCGAACTTCGGGCGCCGGGTGAGGTCGATGGTGAAGGTGAGGTCCGTGAAAGTGTCGAAATTGAAGCCGGGCACGTCCGCATCCAGCAGGAGGAGCGGCCCTTCATCTTTCACAACCGCGTAATGCGCCGCGCTTTGCTCGACCCAGTCCATGAGGTCAGATCCGGAGACGGAGAGCACGACGATATGGTTTTCGAAGGGACAGAGGTCCGAGCATGCCCTGCGCGCGACCTGTCCGGCATCGACGGAGGTGTAGCCGCTGCTTCGCCCGGATTTGAACGCGCTCGTCGCGGACAGGAGTGGCCCGGGCAGGTCCGGGCGGACCTCGCGCACGACAGCGAGCTGCGCTGCGTGCAGGAACCGCACGGCGGGCGTCGGGACGAGGCTCGCATAGTGGGTGCGCAGGGGAACGGGCGTTGTGCCGATCGTCTCCGCCATGAAGGACCGTGTGCCCGCTCGTACCGGTGCGAGATCCCGCTCGAGCGGTCCGGGACCGGACGTTTCGCCTACGTTTCGCAACTGGCCCGTGCCGTCCTGCACCTCCCACCCCCCGTCGCTGTGCGCAAGGGCGAGGTCGATGATGCCGAGGGACCGTCCGTGGGACCGGGCCATGACGAGGGGCGTGCCCGCGATGCACCCCCGTTCGAGGTCGATACCGGGCAGGTCACGCCATCCCTCCCCGGGAAAAGCGTAGTGCTGATGCCCGGCGATGACCGCATCCACCTCTGGAATCTCCGCGATGCGCAACGCCGCCTGCTCCTCCCGATGGGGATCGTCGGGGGGGACCAGCCCCGTATGGGCAAGCGCGATGACAAGGTCGCAGTCTCTGGACAGGTCCCGGGCCCACGCCGCTGCTGCATCCTCGGCTGCGCGCACGTGGAACGCTCCATTAAATGTGTGCCGGTGCCAGAACCGGACGCGGGGTGGCATCACGCCGACGATGCCGATGCGGAGGCGTTCCGCCGACCCGTCCGCCATCGCGATCTGCCGCTCCAGCCGCGCGACGGGCGGAAAGTAGGGTGTGTCGTCGGTTGGTGCGCTGCCCATCTCTCGCACGATGTTGGCACAGACCACCGGAAACCGCGCCTGCCCGTAGGCGCGTGCAACCGCATCAAGGCCGAAATCGAACTCGTGATTGCCGAGCGTCGCCGCGTCGTAGCCCAGTGCGTTGAAGGCCGCGATCATCGGGTGGGGCGCGTCATCCGGCTGGGTCTCGACCCACTGGGCAATCGGCGTGCCTTGAATGGCATCGCCATTGTCCATCAGCAGGCTGTTGGCAACCTCCGCCCGCGCCGCCTCTATCAGGGGAACCAGCGCCTCGAGCCCTTCGGTCTGCGGCCTGTCCTGGTGGAAGTCGAAGGCGCACAGGGACATGTGCAGGTCAGTCGTGCTGATCAGGCGAAGAGTTGCGGTTCGGGTATCGGTCATTGCGCGGGACGCTTACAACTATGGGGTGTAATGATGCGCTACCCTTGCAGGTTTGAAACGCGGACTGCAATACAAACCCGACATCGCGATGACGGAGGGTGAGCATGCTGTCGTATCAACGGTTTGGGGCCGATCAGGGCGGGCGGCCGATCCTGATCGCCCACGGTCTCTTCGGTTCCGGCAGGAATTGGGGCGCGATTGCAAAAAGGCTTGCCCAGGCGCGCCCGGTCACCACCGTCGACATGCGCAACCATGGGTCGAGCTTTCGCGCCCCGACCCAAAGCTACGAAGAGATGGCGGCGGATCTGGCGGAGGTGATCCGCGATCATGACGGACCCATGGATGTGCTCGGCCACTCCATGGGCGGCAAGGCCGCGATGGCCCTTGCGCTGACAGAACCGGAGCGCGTCGCCCGCCTCATCGTGGGGGACATCGCACCAGTGAGCTACGGCCATTCCCACAGCGGTTACATCGCCGCCATGCGGGCGCTCGACCTCTCCTCCGTCACCCGGCGCAGCGAGGCGGACAGGGCGCTGCGGGAAAGCATTGATGACGCGGCACAGCGTGCCTTCCTGCTCCAGAGCCTGCAGGTCACTGACGGGCGGGCGGTGTGGCTCCTCAACCTCGACGCGCTGGATGCGGCGATGCCGCAGATCCTCGACTTTCCGACCTTTTCGACATCGTTCGATCGACCCGCGCTCTTCGTGTCGGGGAGCGAGTCGGCTTATGTCACCGCGGAGCATCGTCCCGCGATCAGGGCGCTCTTTCCCGCCGCCCGGTTCGTGGCGGTCAAGGGAGCCGGACACTGGCTTCATGCGGACAACCCCAACGCGTTCGTTGAGGTTGTCGAGGGTTTTCTGGGCCGGTGAGCTTCAGCCGAGCCGTTCGATCGCGATGGCAATGCCCTGACCGCCGCCGATGCACATGGTGATCAGGCCGTAGCGCCCGTCGATGCGGTCGAGCTCCGCCAGAGCCTTCACCGTGATGATGGCCCCGGTTGCCCCGACCGGATGGCCAAGCGCGATGGCCCCGCCGTTCGGGTTCACCTTCGCCGGATCAAGGCCCAGCGACTGGGTGACGGCGCAGGCCTGTGCGGCAAATGCCTCGTTCGACTCGATCACATCGAACTGGTCCGCGGTAAGGCCGGTCCGCTCGAGCAGCTTCTCGACCGCGGGGATCGGCCCGATGCCCATGACGTCGGGCCGTACGCCCGCATGGGCGTAGCCGACGACCCGGGCACGGGGTTTCAGACCCGCACGCTCCGCCGCCTCGGCGTCCGCGACCACGATGGCCGCAGCGCCGTCATTGATGCCGGATGCGTTGCCCGCGGTCACCGACCCGTCCTTTTTGAAGACCGGGCGCAATCCGGCGAGCGCCTCCGCATTTGTCGCCTTGGGGTGTTCGTCGGTGTCGAAAGGGACCATGTCCCGCTTCACCTTCACTTCGACGGGCACGATCTGATCCTTGAACCGGCCCTCAGCGATGGCGTGCGCGGCCCGGTTCTGGCTTTCGAGCGCAAAGGCATCCTGCGCCTCCCGGCTGATCTGGTGTTCGGCGGCCACGTTCTCCGCCGTTACCCCCATGTGCCCGGTGCCGAAGGGACAGTTGAGCGCGCCGAGCATCATGTCGAGCGTCTTTACATCGCCCATCTTGGTGCCCCAGCGGGCGCCTTGCATGACGTAGGGCGAGCGGGACATGCTTTCCGCCCCGCCGGCAAGCGCGTATTCGGTGTCCCCCAGCATGACGGACTGCACGGCGGACACGATGGCCTGAGCGCCGGACCCGCAGAGCCGGTTCACGTTCATCGCGGGCGTTGTTTCCGGAACGCCAGCCTCCATCGCTGCCACGCGGGACAGGTACATGTCCCGTGGGTCGGTGTTGATCACATGACCGTAGGCGACGTGGCCGATCTGTGCGCCCTCAACGCCGGACCGCTCCAGCGCCGCCTTCGCAACCGTGGCGCCGAGATCGATAGGGCTGGTGCCTGCGAGCTTGCCGCCGAAGGTTCCGATGGCGGTGCGGGCACCGTCGAGGATGACGACATCGCGGGTGGTGAAATCGCGGGGCATGAGCGGTCCTTTCCCTGGAGTGATTTTGCCGCCAGCATCGCGCCGGCGGGGCGTACGTCAACACTTTCCCCGCGTCACGGGGACCGGTGTGGCTAGGCTTCCGGCGGCTTGACCTGTTCAGGATGGGCCGCAGCGAGGGCGGGGATCTCCTCAAGCGCTGCGCGCACCCGTCCGATGCGCTGCAGATGCGCAACCGGGACCCCCCATCGGTCCGCGTTGAAGAGCTGCGGCAACAGGCACAGATCTGCGAGGCCGACGCGATCCCCGTGGCAGAAGCGCCCGGTCGCGGGATCGTCGAGCAGCGCCTCGAACGCCTCGAGCCCCCGGGGGATGAACCGGTGCATCCACGGCCCGATATCCCCGTCCCCGCTCCCGGCCCGCGCAACGGAAAGGTTGCACACCGGGTGGATGTCCATGGCGATCACGTGGGCGAGCGTCCGCACCCGCTGTCGTCCCACCGCATCACGGGGAAGCCAGCCCACGGACCGCGTCTCATCGAGATATTCGAGGATCGTGACGGACTGCGTCAGCATCCGCCCGTCGATCCAGAGCGCGGGAACAAACCCCTGCGGGTTCCGCGCCCGGTGTTCGGGTTCAAGATGCGCCCCCGCACGCAGGTCGACGGGCACCGGCGTGTAGTCCATGTCCAAGAGTGCGAGGGCAAGGCGCAGCCGGTAGGCGGCGGAGGAGTAATGGTAGTCGTAGAGGATTGTCTCAGACGCTGTCATCGGGTGGGTCCATCATGGCCGCGAGAAGGGGGCGCAGATCATCCCGCATCGCCTGCGGCAGACGCGCGATCAACGCGCGCTCATAGTCCCGGGCGAGCGGAATGATCCGGTTCATCACGTCCAGCCCCGCGTCGGTCAGGGTCAGCGAGACGAGCCGCTTGTCGGAGGCATGTTCAGCCTTCACCACGAGCCCCCGCTCTTCCAGCCGGGCTGCGGCGCGGGAGACTTTGGACTTGTCCATATCGACCTGGCGGTGGATCTCCCGCACGCTCACCTCCCCCTGCTGGCTGAGGTGGGCGATGACCCGCCATTCCGGGATCGAAAGGCCCGCCTCGCGCATGTAGAGCTCCGCAAACTCCCGGCTGACCCGGCTCGCGATGACCGCGAGCTGGTAGGGCAAAAAGGTGCCGAGATCGAAATCCGTCATCCGCGTCTCCAGTGCTTGGGACCGGTCTAGCTTGACATCGTTTCATTTGCAACGATATTGATCCTATCCCTTCGCTGCAGGAGCGCGCCATGAACCGCCAGACCGTGATTGACCGGGCCGCAGATCCCCGGGACACCGCAACCGCCTTCGACTACATGCCGGGCTTCGGCAACGATTTCGAGACGGAGGCGCTGCCCGACGCGTTGCCCGAGGGCCGCAACTCGCCCCAGCGCTGCAACTATGGCCTCTATGCCGAACAGCTCTCCGGCACGCCCTTCACCGCGCCGCGGGGGCGCAACGAGCGGACATGGTGCTACCGGATCCGCCCGTCGGTAAAACATGTGAAGCGCTTCACCCGGATCGAGTTGCCTTACTGGAAGTCCGCCCCGTGCATCGCCGACCATGTGGAATCCCTCGGTCAGTACCGCTGGGATCCGGTTCCGATGACGGACGCGCCGCTTACCTTCCTCACCGGCATGCGCAGCATGACTACCGCGGGGGACGTGAACACCCAGGTCGGGATGGCTGCCCACACCTATCTCGTCACCGCCGATATGGAGGATGAGTATTTCTATTCCGCCGATTCCGAGCTGATGGTGGTGCCTCAGGACGGCACGCTCATTTTCTGGACCGAGCTCGGTCGGATGCGCGTCGAACCGCTCGAGATCGCGGTCATCCCCCGAGGTATGGTGTTCCGCGTCACCCTCGCCGACGGCCCCGCGCGCGGCTTCGTTTGTGAGAATTACGGCCAGAAGTTCGAGATGCCGGGCCGGGGCCCGATCGGGGCCAACTGCCTCGCCAATCCCCGCGACTTCAAGACGCCGGTCGCCTGGTTCGAGGATCGCGACGCCCCTTCCCGCGTCGTCATCAAATGGTGCGGCCAGTTCCACGAAACCCGCATCGACCACAGCCCGCTCGATGTGGTGGCCTGGCACGGCAACTACGCGCCCTGCAAGTATGACCTGCGCACCTTCTCGCCGGTCGGGGCCATTGCCTTCGACCATCCGGATCCGTCGATCTTCACGGTCCTGACCGCGCCCTCCGGCGTGGAAGGCACGGCAAACATCGATTTCGTCATCTTCCCCGAACGCTGGATGGTGGGCGAAAACACGTTCCGCCCGCCCTGGTATCACAAGAACATCATGTCCGAGTTCATGGGCAACGTGTACGGGCAGTACGATGCGAAGCCGAAAGGGTTCGTGCCCGGCGGCATGAGCCTGCACAACATGATGCTGCCCCACGGCCCAGACGCGCCCGCGTTTGAGAAGGCCTCGACTGAGGAACAGGTCCCCCACAAGCTGACCAACACGATGGCCTTCATGTTCGAAACCCGCTTTCCCCAGCACCTGACCGAATTCGCAGCCCATGAGGCGCCTCTGCAGGATGACTATATCGACTGCTGGGCGGACCTCGAGAAGAAGTTCGATGGCAGCCCCGGACTGAAGTGACCGCGCCAAAGAAGGCGAGACAAACCGCACCGTCTCACCTTCTCCACAAGGTTCGTTAGAAGCGGACAGACCAGATTCTTCTGGCCAGAAATATCCCCGCCGGAGGCTCCATCCCCTCTCCACCCGTACCGCCGCCCTTGACGGCGCGCCGGGCCTCCGCTCTCAAGGGGCAAAGGGAGGCGCGCATGACCCACAGACTGCTCACGGAATTCGGTATGGGCACCTCGCTCCGCCGCGGAGACTACACGCAGGCCGCAACCCGGGCCATCGAAGACGCGCTCTGGCACAACTCGATCAATCTCGCTGAGCTCTTCGGGTTTCCCAAGGAGGCGATGATCCTGACCGTCGAGGTGGGCGTGCAGCGGCCTGACGCGGTCGACACGGACGCGCTCAAGGCGATCTTCCCCTACGGTCAGCCGACGGTGAAGGTCCACCAGGGCGGGCTCGACATCCCGCGCCCGCGTGCGGACGGGAACCCCACGATCATCGCGAATGTCGCGATCTCAGTCTCCTTCGATATGGAGCCCGCGCCATGACCGATCATCGGATCATCATCGAGATGGGGATGGGCAACGACCTGCACGGCATGGACTATACCAAGGCCGCGGCGCGGGCGATCGAGGATGCGATCCGCCATTCCTCCATCCCGCTCTTCGAACGGCTCGACCTGTCCCACGATCTGATGCGCGTGCAGGTCACCGTCGGTGTGCAGGAGCCTGACATGGTCGACACCGACGCGCTGCGCGTGGCGCTGCCCCGCGGCCATGCGACCGTGACCGCCGTGCCCGGGGGGCTGAACGTGGAGAACCCCGAAACCGGTGGAACCATCGTGATCGCCTCAGCGGCGGTGGAGGCCTTTCTGCCGCCCCAGACCGGTTGGCGCCTGACATCCTGAGACATGCTTGCCACCTCGCGGAAGTGCCCCACCATCCTGTTCAGCACCGCACGGAGGCCACATGTCACCCAGATTTCGCATCATCGGCGGCCTCTTCGGTCTTGCCCTCGTCATGGTCCTGCTGCTCGACCGGGGCTGGGCCATTCAGCGGGACATCCTTGCCATGGAGATAGCCGCGTTCGGCGCGATGTTCTTCGGCTGGTGGATCTATTCGGCCCTGCGGGATCTGAGACGTGCTGCGGCAGCCCGTCGCGACGCGGCAGATGGCTGACAATCGCGATAGACAGCGGCGCGATTACGACTATCGTCTGATCGAACACCCCATCTCAGCCCCAGGAGCCGCCCCATGACCAAGTTCGGAGTGAGCCAATCTGTCCTGCGCAAGGAAGACAGCCGGTTTCTGACCGGCGCCGGACGGTATGTCGACGACATCGCCCCCGAAGGCGCCCTTGCCATCCATTTCCTCCGGTCGCCGGTTGCCCACGCCACGATCACCGAGCTCGACGTGAGCGATGCCAGGTCCGCGGACGGGGTTCTCGCCGTCTACACGGCCGCGGACCTTGAGGGGAAGGTAAAGAACGCGATGGATTTCTCCGTCGTCACCAACCGCGACGGATCGAAGGGCGCGTCCCCGGTGCGGCCGCTCCTGGCGGTGGACCGGGTCTGCCATGCGGGTGAGGCGCTCGCGGCGATCGTTGCGACAACCCGGCAGGCCGCGCTCGACGCTGCCGAACTCATCGTCTTTGATTTTGAGGAGCGCGAGACCCATGTCGCGACCGCCGTCGGCGGCCCGCAGATCCACGGCGAGGCGCCGGACAACAGGGCGTTCGACTGGGCCTATGGGGATGAGGCGGCGACCGAGGCCGCCTTCGCCTCCGCCGCCCACACGGTCAGCCTCGATCTCGTCGACAACCGCGTCTTCGCCAACCCGATGGAGCCCCGGGGCTGCTATGCGGAAATGGAGGATGGACGCCTCCACGTCTCCGTCAACGGGCAGGGTGTCTGGGGCCTGAAGAGCGAGATCGCGCGCAAGCTCGGCATGGCCAAGGAGGATGTCCGCGTCACCAACCCGGACGTCGGCGGCGGCTTCGGCATGAAGTCCTTCAACTATCCGGAATACTTCCTCATCGCCCACGCGGTGCGCGAGCTTGGCCAGCCCATCCGCTGGATGGCGGAGCGGTCCGAGGGCCACCTGACGGACGCCGGGGGGCGCGACATCGTCACCACGGCTGAGGCTGCGTTCGACTCAGATCATAAGCTCGTCGCGATGCGCGTGCATTCCGTGCCCAACATGGGCGCCTACAACTCGCCCTTCGCCCAGTACATCCAGTCGGAGCTGGCGCTCAAGGTTCTGACTGGCGTCTACGATGTGCAGACCGTGTTCTTCCATGTGGAAGGCGTCTTCACCAACACCACCCCCATCGACGCCTATCGCGGTGCGGGCCGTCCGGAGGCGATCTACGTCATGGAGCGGCTGATGGATTATTCCGCCCGGCAGCTCGGCCTTGATCCCATCGAGTTGCGGCGGCGGAACTTCATCCCGCGGGAGGCGTTTCCCTACACGTCCGCCTCAGGGGAACATTACGATGTGGGCGACTTCCACCGGGTGCTCGACCGGGCCATGGACGAGTCGGATGTCGCCGGTTTCGCCGCGCGCAAAGCGGAGAGTGCGGAGCGGGGCAAACTGCGCGGCATCGGCCTGAGCTATTACATCGAGTCGATCCTCGGCGATCAGAACGAGACCACCAAGATCGAGTTTGCCGACGATGGTCTGGTCAATCTCTATGTCGGGACCCAGTCGAACGGACAGGGGCACGAGACGGTGTTCGCACAGATCCTGCACGAGCGTGCTGGTGTGCCATTTGAAAAGATCCGGTTCGTTCAGGGCGACTCGGACCTCATCGCCCAGGGCGGGGGTACCGGCGGATCCCGCTCCGTAACCATGCAGGGCAACTCGATCAACGCGACCGCGGACGAGATGATCCGCCGGTTCCGCCCGCTGGCGGAGGAGGAGCTGGAGGTCGCCGCCGCTGACCTCACCTTCGAGGATGGGGCGTTCCGCGTGGCGGGCACTGACCGGGCGATCACGTTGATGGAGCTGAGCACTTCCGCCCGAAAGGCTGGCAAGGTCGAGTTGCTGGTCTGCGAGACCGAGAACACCGTGCCCGGTCGCTCCTATCCCAACGGCGCACACTTCGCCGAGGTGGAGATCGACACCGAAACCGGTGTGACCCGGGTCGTCAAGTACACCGTCGTTGATGATTTCGGTGTCCTCATGAACCCGATGCTGGCGGAAGGCCAGGTTCACGGTGGCGTTGCCCAGGGCATCGGCCAGGCGATCACGGAAAACGTTGTCTATGATGAGAACGGGCAGCTTCTGTCCGGCACCTTCATGGATTATGCCATGCCCCGCGCGGACGACATCCCCATGATGCCGTTCCATGCGGAGCTGGTGCCGTCGACCGCGAACGAGATCGGCATGAAAGGGTGCGGGGAGGCTGGAACCGTTGGTGCCCTCGCCGCCGTAACCAACGCCGCGCTTGACGCGGTGTGGGATCAGGGCGTGACCCATGTGGACATGCCGCTCACCCCGGTTCGTGTGTGGAGCTGGCTCGACGCCGCAACCCGCATCGCGGCGGAATGAGCCTTTCGATCGTTGAGGATGATCTGAGCGGGGAGGATGTGCGCGCCCTCCTCGCGACCCATCTGAAATTCTCCATTGATGATGGTCCCTGCACCGGGCACAGCGCCTATGGGCTCGATGATCTCATGACGCCGGAGGTGACAGTCTGGTCCGCCTGGGAGGGCGACATGCTGGTCGGCGTCGGCGCGCTTAAGGCCAGCGGCCCGGCGGAGGCGGTCATCAAGTCCATGCACGTGGCCGCTGCTGCCCGCGGCAAGGGCTATGCCCGCACCATCCTGCATCATATCGAGGCTGCAGCCCACGCGCGGGGTCTGACCCATCTCCTGCTTGAGACCGGGGCAACCCCGGGTTTTGCCCCCGCCGTCGCGCTCTATCGTGCCGAGGGCTACATGGATCGCGGACCGTTCCACGATCATGAGGCGACCGACGGCCTGATCTTCATGGAGAAGCATCTGTGACCGTTGACATCCGCCCCGGCGGTCTGGGGACGGAAAGTGTCGGCGCGCTCATAGATGCGCATCTTGCGTACAGCGAGGCCAATTCGCCGCCCACATCGATCTTCAGCCTTGGACCCGACGCGCTTACGAAGGTCACCGCGTTCTGGGCCGGGTGGGACGGCGAAACGGCGGTGGGCATGGTCGCGCTCAACCTGCTCGACGACCGGCGGGGCGAGGTCAAATCCATGCATGTCCTGCCGCAGCACCGGGGCACGGGGCTTGCGGACCGTCTGGTGGATACGCTGGTTGCGGATGCCCGGGCGCGGGGCGTGACACACCTCATGCTCGAAACCGGAGCGAAGGACGCCTACGCGCCCGCGCGGGCCTTCTACGCAAGACACGGCTTCACCCTGCGCGGGCCTTTCGGACCCTACGCGGACGACCCGTGGAGCGCATTCATGGAACGCGCGCTGACCTGACCCCCTCTCCGCGTTAGAGGTATGCTCGGCCATGGCGCCATGTCTCACCGCGCGCTCAACGCCGACGTGATGCGAGGTGGCTTGAACGCGGACGCCCGGCGGGGCACCTTGCGCGCACAGCGCAACAGCCGGACCAGCCCATGCCGTCGTCCCGTCCCTCCCGGACCCACATCTTCATCGTCGATGGCACGCTCAGCCGTCTCACGGACGGTGAGGAGACAAATGCGGGCCTGCTCTACCGGCTGCTCACGGAGGTTGGGCCGACCGTGGATCAAACGTTCGGATACCATCCCGGTGTGCAGGGGGAGGGCTGGCTCAAATGGCTCCGCATCGCGGCGGGGCAGGGGATCAACGCGGCGATCTGCCAGGGTTATGCGACCCTCGCCTCCCGCTACGAACCCGGGGACAAGGTGATGCTGCTGGGCTATTCGCGCGGAGCCTATGCAGTGCGCTCGATCGCGGGGTGGATCGGGCGGGTGGGCCTTCTCAAGCGGGAGCTCGCGACAGAACGCCGGATCGCGCGATCCTTCCGCCATTATCAGAAGATGCGGCCCAATGGGGCGACCCGCAGCTTCACCGCGCGGTTCTGCCACGCGGACGTACCGATCGAGATGGTCGGGGTCTGGGACACCGTGCGGGCGCTCGGCCTGCCCTATCCGGTGCTCAACCGGATCGTGCCCATGGTGACGGAGTTTCACGATCACCGCATCGGCAACACGGTCGCGCGGGCGTTCCAGGCGCTCGCCATCGACGAGACCCGCGTCGCCTATCAGCCGGTCAAGTGGAGCCCGGGCGCGGACTGGCCCGGTCAGATGGAGCAGGTCTGGTTTCCCGGGGCCCACGCGGATGTCGGCGGCCATGTGCACGCCAATCCCGCGGCGCGCGGCCTGTCCAACATCCCGCTTGTCTGGATGCTGGAGCGGGTGGAGGCCTGCGGCGTCAACCTCCCCCCGGGCTGGCGCGACCGATTCCCGACGGATCCTCTTGCCCCGGCCATCGGCAACTGGCGGGGCGGCGCGCGGCTCTTCTTCTTCCGCAACCGCCGGATCGTCGAACAGGCTCCCTACGAAAGCGTCCATCCTTCCGTTGATGCGCGGATCGATGGGCGCCGCTACCGCCCGAAGGCAGAGATCAGCGGGCAGGTGCGGGACGTCTCGGTCGCGACCTCCTGAAGGGGGCGTCACCCCGCGAACATGATGGCGAAAGCGACGGCGGGCAGCAGCTCCAGCGCGCCCGCGATCAGGAGGGCACCCCGCGCCACCCATCCCGAAAACCGCTGCCAGAGCATTGCGAGGAGCACGAAGCACATCACGGCCTCGACGGGTCCGGCGATGTGACCGTAGTGCGCGGGATCCCAGTAGCTCACGGGGCTGACGAACACCCAGTCCGACAGCGGCCACAGATGCCGCCGAGCGTCATCATTGTGAAGGAGGAAGTCCGTCACGAGGTGCAGCAGCCCAGACCCGGCGAATGCGACTCCAATGGCCGACCGGAGCGCGATGGCCAGCGCGAGGACAAGGACCCAAAGCGGAACGGAGTTGTCGACCGCGAACACGGCCTGCCACGCGTCAGAAAAGTAGTCGATATTGAAGATCTGCTGGGGGCTGCGCCCCTGCACGAACCGGGCCCAGGCAAACAGCAGATAGAGCGACAGATCCGGCAGGATCGCACCGAAGAGGGCAGCGAAGGTCACCTTCGCCGCGCCGTCGCCCCGCTCCCTCTCGGGGTGGGCGAAGGCCGCTGCAGCAACGATGAGATGGGCGGGCGTGTTCATGGCGGCTCCCGAGCGGTTCCGCAGCAGGTAGACGCGCCACGCCTCGCGGCAAGGTCAGTCGTAGCGGGAGACCTCGATCAGGTTGCCATCCGGATCGGTAAAGTAGACCGACATGATCGGTCCTTTTGCGCCGGATTTCTGCACCGGCCCTTCCAGGATCTCCACCTCCTCCGCCCGCAGATGCGCGATCACCCGGTCGATCGGCCAGTCCGTGATGAGGCAAAGATCGCCCGATCCGGTTGCGGCGTTGTTTCGGGTCTCCTCGCCAAGCGCCTGAAGGTTGATCTTCTGCGTGCCGAAGTGAACCGCCTTGCGGCCCTCGGCGAAGGTCTCCTCCGTCATCAGGAGGACGCGGGTGAAAAAGGCCACCGATGCCTCGACGTCGGAGACGGTGAGCACGATATGGTCGAACCGGTTGATCATCTCAGAAACCTCCAAGTGAGAGCAGGACGAGGAGGGCGAGCCAGAGGCCCAGCACCTGCCACAGGATCCCCGTCGCGCCTGCGATATCAGCGGTGCCGAGGTCCCTGCGTCCCGCCTCGTTGAGGAACGGATCGTCGCTGGGACCCTCCGCATAGATCCGGGGGCCCGAGAGCGCGATGCCGAGCCGTGCCGCCATCGCCGCCTCCGGCCACCCCGCGTTGGGGGACCGGTGCCGCCGGGCATCGCGCCAAATCACAGGGGCGATGCGCCGTGGATCGCCCGTCAGCGCGATCAGCAGGGCGGTCAGCCGGGCGGGGATCAGATTGAGCAGATCATCGAGCCTCGCGGCGGCCCAGCCGATTTGCGCGAACCGCTCCGTTCGATGACCGATCATGCTGTCCGCGGTGTTCACCGCCTTATAGATCAGGATGCCGGGCAGGCCGCCGATCAGGAACCAGAAGGCAGGTGCAATGACGCCGTCGGCGAGGTTTTCCGCCGCACTTTCAATGGCCGCGCGGGAGACGCCGCTTTCGTCCAGGACCGTGACATCCCGACCGACGATCATGGCGACCGCCTGTCGCCCCTCCGCCAGCCCCTGCGTGAGGGCGTCACGCACCGCCGTCACATGGTCAACCAGGGAACGATGGGCGATCAGCACCGCCGCGACGAGCACCTCCCACACCGGTCCGCCGGGCAGGGCGGCGACGGCCATTCCGACGATAGCGCTGAGACCCACGAGCAGGAGGACAAGCAGGACCCCTTTTGCCCGCCGGTTCTGCCCACGGTTCAGCCGTTCCTCCAGCCCCGAGATGCCGCGGCCGATCAGTACGACTGGATGTGGGATCCGCGACCAGAGCGCCCGCGGCTCGCCAAACGCGGCGTCGATCAGGTGGGCGAGGAGAAGGAGCATGCTCATGCCAGCGCATTGCCGAGCCGGTCCCAGCCGGGTGCCTCTCCGGGGAGGCCGAACCGGATCCATGTGGGATCGTAGGGAAAGACCCGGGTCCAGATCCGCCGCTCCGCAAGCCGGTGGTGCATTTCGGCGGCGTCCTCCAGCCGGTAGGTGGCAAAGAGGCCGGCCCCCCCGACCTTCTGCTGCACATGCGGCAGCAACAGGCCGTCGAGGCGATCCGCATCCTGGGCGATCCGCCCGCGCGTCCTCTGGATCCAGTCCTGATCACCAAGCGCTTGCGCAGCAACGTGGAGCGCCGGGCCGGAGGCGGCCCAAGGCCCGAGCCGCGCGCGTAGCCGTGCCGCGATGTGCGGTTCCGCGATTGCCGCGCCCAACCGCAGGCCCGCAAGGCCCCAGAATTTGCCGAAGCTCTTGAGCACGACGCGACGCGGGCCGAAGAGTGTGCGTCGTCCCTCCCGCACATCCGCGAAGCTCTCGTCGATCACGGCGAGGCGCGTCGGGTCCGGCAGGTCCCGCCAGATCCTTCCGTCCGGATTGTTCGGAGAGACGACCACGTAAGCCTCCGCATCCTCGGCGGGAGCGCGGACGGATCGCACCTCCCACCCGCCATGGGCGAAGGCGCGGGCATGTTCGTTATAGGTCGGTGCTGCGATATCGACGGGTCCCGGGGCCATCAGCGCGGGGAGTGCCGCGATGATCGCGGAGGCCCCTCCCGCGAACACGACCTCCATCCCGTCAGGCACCGACCAGCAGAACCGCGCCGCGGCCTCCGCCGCCGCAACCAGATCCGCGTCGGGCAGGGCGTGCCAGAGCGCTTCGGGAATGGGTGGCAGAGGGTAGGGTATCGGGTTGATCCCGGTGGACAGGTCCAGCCAGTCCTCCCGCGCCCCGCCGTACAGAGCGATGGCGCGGGCCAGATCTCCGCCATGGTCGGCGGGGGTGTCGAGGCGGATCGGATCGGTCACGCGGGGCTCTCATCGGCGAGCGGCCCGGTGCGGGCCGTGCCCTTCTCTTCGCACCATGGCGCGCCGGTCTCAACCCCGCGCTACCGGATCAGGCTGCTGCGAGCGCTTCGCGCCGGTGGGGCTCTTCCCAGTCGATCCTCGGTCCGATTGGCACGATCCGGTGCGGATTGATGGTCTCGTGGCTGTAGTGGTAGTGGCGCATGACGTGATCCATGTTCGTGGTCCCGGCGATGCCGGGCCATTGATAGAGCTCCCGTGCGTGGGCCCAGAGGTTCGGATAGTCCACCAGCCGCGCCCGGTTGCACTTGAAGTGCCCCACATAGACCGCGTCAAATCGGAAAAGCGTCGGCCAGAGCCTCCAGTCCGCCTCCGTCACCTGGTTTCCCATCAGATAGCGGCGGGTCGCGAGCCGTTCCTCGAGCCAGTCCATTGTGTCGAAGAGCGCCGTGACCGCCTCATCATAGGCCTGTTGCGTGGTGGCAAAGCCGGACCGATAGACGCCGTTGTTGAAGGTCTCGTAGATCCGCGTGTTTACCGCCTCGATTTCCCCGCGCAGATCCTCCGGCCAGAAATCGAGGGTGTTGCCGGTAATCTCGTCGAAGGCGGAGTTGAACATCCGGATGATCTCGGAGCTTTCGTTGCTCACGATTGTCCGCTGTTCCTTGTCCCACAGGATCGGCACGGTGACCCGGCTGGTGATCCGTGGATCGACGGCGGTGTAGATCTGGTGGGCGAATTCCTTGCCCATCAGGCTGTCCCCGACCGTCCCGTCCGGATGGGGCTGAAAGGTCCATCCCTGATCGAGCATATCCGGATGGACCGCATCCACCGTGATATGATCCGCGAGCCCCTTCAGGCTGCGGAAGATGAGGGTGCGGTGGGCCCAGGGGCAGGCGTAGGAGATATAGAGGTGGTAGCGTCCGCTTTC
This sequence comes from Pseudomonadota bacterium, assembly GCA_038532435.1. Taxonomy (GTDB): domain Bacteria; phylum Pseudomonadota; class Alphaproteobacteria; order Rhodobacterales; family Rhodobacteraceae; genus JBCBAP01. Next base: position 122,767 of record JBCBAP010000001.1, read on the forward strand.
CGCTTTGAACCCTCCAGTCCCGCTCGGCCCCGGGGACCCGTCCGCGGTGATCCAGTTGCGAAACTGCGCCTCGGACCGTTTGAAATGGCCGCCGGTGCTTTTGGTGTCGTACCACTGGTTGGTCCAGGTGCCGTCTACGAGCCGTCCCATCGGGTCCTCCTGCCGTTTGTCCTGCAGATGTATTGCTGCAGGCGCGGGCGTTAAGGGTGGAAAAACCGTCAATCTGTTGCGGATCGGGAAACGAGGCGATTCGCGGTGTTCGCAGGTGCAGCTTCGGCTTGTTGCGCCGCGTCTCGCCTCATGCTTGTGCCCGATAGATCGGACGGTCCAGTGGTGCAACGATTTTGGCTGTTGGAGTGCGCAGATACACGAAATCTTCACCAAGTTTCGGTGTGTTGTCTGCATGAGCCCTTGGGGTCGCTGGCGGTTCCGCTAATCTGGAAGCAGACGATGCGTGAGAGTGAGAAGGTCCGGTTATGGAAGCCTATCTGTCCGACGATGTCCTCGATGAGTTGAGCCGCACCCGGCGCAAGTCCGACGCGCCCAAGGGACGTCTTGCGGTGCATGCGGGGGATGCGGTGCACCGGATCATCAGCCTGCGGGAAGACGGCTTCACTGTGGCCGAGGGTACGCCGCTGCTACGCGGTCATGTGGAACTCTTTGACGGCCCGCGCCGGCTCGCCGACTGCCTCATCATGCGCTCCGGCACCCGGGACGGGGACCTGAGCTATGACTTCAAGCGGATAACGCCGGTGGTGACCGGCCCGGCGGCGGATTTCGTCCGGGATGAGGCCGCGCCGGTTGGCTACATTCCGGCCCGCTAGGCTGCGGCGGGGGCAGGTCTGGGGTCCATCCCGATCCGCCCCCGGGCAATGACCCCGATCCACGAACCAGCAAAACCCCAGATCAGCCACCACACACCGTGGAGGCTTCCGCTCGTCATGCCGCCCAGAAACGCGCCGATGTTGCATCCGTAGGCGAGCCGTGCGCCGTAGCCCATGAGCAATCCCCCGACGACCGCCGTCGCCACGTCGCGGGCGGAGAGGCGCCACACCGGCGCATACCGGCCCGCGAGACCTGCAGCGATCATCGCGCCGAGCAGGATGCCGAGGTTCATGACGGTCGTGCCGTTGGACAGCGGCCCGTTCTCCACATGGCCGCGCCGCCAGCCTGACCAGTATGTCCACTCCGTCGGCGTTGCGCCGAAGAGTTCGACCGCCTGCGCGCCCCACACCGCAAAGCCGTATGTGACCCCCCAGGGCCGCCCGAGGACGATGAAACAGAGGAGCGCCACGAGGGCGAGGCCCGCCGCGCCGGTCCAGATGCTCCAGGGCCCGGCAAACCAGGATCCGGTCACCGGTGCCGCGTGCTCGAGCGTGCCATGGGCCCGCCGTTCCACCAACACGGATGCAAACCAGAGCGCGCCGAGGAGTGCTGCCATCGCGATCCAGGCACCTACCACACCATAGTCGCGGATGAGCGACACGCCCGCGCGGGTGCGCGGCAGGCTCGCCCAGAAATCCCAGTCATAGGTTGCCCAGACCGACCCTGTGATGAAGAAGGCGAGCACGAGGATCATGCGGGTCGACCCGCCCCCGGCGGTGAAGAGTGTGCCGGAGGCGCAGCCGGATCCGAGCTGCATCCCGAACCCGAATATAAACGCGCCGAAGGCCGACGCGATGCCCATGGGCAGGATCACCCCGCGCGCCTCGACCCCCAGAGGTTCCCCCCAGCCGCCGATGAGCGGATAGGAGACGAGGACCACCAACCCGATCAGCAGCAGTTGCGCCCGCACACCGCGGCCCCGACGCTCCCGGATCAAACGGCGCCAGCCGCCCGTGAAACCGAAGCTCGCGTGGTAGAGCGCGATCCCTGCGAAGGCGCCGATGGCGAGAGCCCATGCCCGGGTCGCCCCGCCCTCGCCGTAGGCAGCCAAGGCCAGCAATACCAGCACCGCGCCCGCAGCGGCGATCACCTTCGGCATCATCATGGGTGTCCCTCATTCGGTCCAGACAAGCGGCAGGTTATCGCCGAAACAATTCTGACAGGCGGTCACAGATGTGTGAGATCACCGGGTAGTGTAGGGGAACGCCCTGTTTTTTCCCCTAGATTTCCGGCAATCGATTTTTGTGCGGTGGCGAAAAGCGCGTGCACCGGAACTGTGGGTGATCTGATGCAAACTGACTTCAACGGCCTGGATGTGACCCTCTCGACGGAGGTGGCGCTGGACGCCTGGGACGCGACGCAAAAGGCGTTCCTGGCTCATGGTGCCGCGACGCCGGATCATCTGGGCACTGTCCTGGGTGCCGAGCCCGGCTTCGCGCTGGGCTGGGCCGCGAAGGGACTGTTCTACAGCCTGCTGGGCCGCCGTGAGTTGCGCCCGACGGTCGCCGAAGCGCTGGAGACGGCCCGCAGTGCTTCCCGGGACGGTGGGGCGACGGCGCGGGAGCGGCGCTACATCGATGCGCTCGACCACTACTACTCAGGACGGCAGCGCTACGCGGCCGCGATCATCGACGGGATCGCCCGGGACTATCCCGGCGATGCCCTTGCGATGAAGCTCGCCCAGGCGATCCGCTTCATCATCGGCGACACGCGGGGCATGCTGGCCTCGGTTCGCCTCGCCGCGGGTGGCTTTGCCGACGATCATCCGGCGCGGGGATACCTCCTCGGATGCGAATCCTTCGCGCTCGAGGAATGTGGCGACTACACGCAGGCAGAGCGGTTTGGACGGGCGGGGCTGGACCTTTGCCCGGACGACGCGTGGGGGCTTCACGCGGTTGCCCACGTGCACGACATGACCGGGCGGGCCGCGGACGGGGTGCGCTGGCTCGCGGGCAAGTCATCCCACTGGGCTCATTGCAACAATTTCGGGTTCCATGTCTGGTGGCATCTCGCGCTTTTCCACCTGGACCGCGGCGCATTCGGTCCTGTGCTGGCGCTTTACGATCTCAAGGTGCGGCCCGCCGCCACCGACGATTTCCGCGACATCTCGAACGCCGCATCGCTTCTCCTTCGTCTCGAGATTGAAGGCGCGGATGTGGGCGACCGGTGGGACGAGCTGGCCGATCTGTCCGCCAACCGCGTCGATGACGGCTCCCTTGTATTCGCAGATTTGCACTACCTGATGGCCCTCATACGGACCGATCGGGGCGCGGAGGCAGAGGCGCTGACCCGCCGGATCGCCCGCGATGCGACGACCCTCGATCACGATCAGCACGAGGTCAGCACGATCTCCGGCGCACCGATTGCGGAGGGGCTGCTGGCGTTCCGCGGGGCGCAGTACGACACGGCCCTGACGAAGCTTGTCGCGGGCCTCGAACACCTGCCGCGGATCGGCGGCTCCCACGCGCAGCGGGATGTGTTCTGGCGCCTGACTGTCGAGGCGGCCCTGAGAGGCGGGGACTGCGCCACGGCGGAGGTGCTTCTTGCACGCCGTACAGTGGATCGCGGCTTTGAAGACGGCTATACGTCCCGCAGGCGCGCGCAAATCGAGACGCGACGGATGGATATTGCAGCGGGTGGCATCGCGGCCCAATAGCCGCGACCCCCACGACGAAAAGATACCTATGACACAGCCGACCGTTTCCTCCCGAACGACCCGCGACCCGAGACTGGATTTCTTTCGGGGCCTTGCGATGTTCATTATTCTTGCGGCGCACACCCCGGGGAACGTGTGGACGCTGTGGATCCCTGCGCGGTTCGGGTTTTCGGACGCGGCTGACATCTTCGTCTTTTGCTCAGGGCTTGCCTCGGCGATGGCCTTCGGGTCGATCTTTCTGAACAAGAGCTGGCTGCTGGGCACCTCCCGGATCGGGTTCCGGGTGTGGCAGGTCTACTGGGCGCATATCGGGATCTTTCTTGTCACGGCGATGCTTGCCTTCGCCATCGACCACTACGATATCGGAAACTCGGACCGGCCTTACACGCACACGCCTTATGTCGTTCCGTTCTTCGAACAGACGGGCGAGGCGATGCTGGGTCTGCTGACGCTGACCTATGTGCCTGGCCTTTTCGACATCCTGCCCATGTATCTGGTCATCTTGGCGATGATCCCCCTGCTGATGCTGGTCTACCGCAGCGCCGGGTTCCCGGGTGTCGTGCTCGCGATGGGGGCGCTGTGGCTCTGTGCGAACATCGCCGGTTACGCCCACCAGATGGGCGCGGAGGACCGGATCGGCCTGTCCGCGGCACATCTGGCGCTGCTGCAGCTTGGCGATGCGCTGAGCTTTCTGAACCTGCCCAACAACCCGTTCGGGGAGGGACGCTGGTTCTTCAACCCGTTCGGCTGGCAGATCATCTTCTTCACCGGGTTTGCCTTCGGAATGAAGTGGCTGCCCGCACCGCCGATCAACCGGACCCTGATCTGGGTCGCGGCACTTTACGTCCTCGCGGTGATCCCGTTTGCGTGGTTCAAGATCCATGGCGGACTCTACATGCCGGACAGCTGGGCTCTGCAGGACTGGATCGCAGATACCCGGGCCGCCTTCCGCTTCCTGTGGTGGAAGAGCGACATGGGCCTTGCCCGCTACGTTCATTTTCTGGCGGTCGCCTACCTCGCCTTCTGCGCGGTTGGGGCCGGGGGCAGGCGGCTGGTGACGGGATTCCGCGCGCCGCGCCCGCTCGGGCCCGTCGGGCTGACGCTTGCCGTGATCGTCCTGATCGTGACGATCCCTTACACCTACGTCAATGAGATCATGGCTTATCTGCCGGCGCTCAACGACTTGATCGTATACTATTTCGCGACCGTCGGACCGCAATATTTCGGCACGGATCTCTTCGCCCCGGCGGAGCGGATCGGACTTCTTCAGATTGCCCACCTGATCGCTGCGGTCGTTCTCATCTGGGCCGCGATTGGTCAGAGCAGGCGGGAATGGCTGCTCCGGGACGGGTTCCTGGCGACGGTGCCGGTGATCCGCAAGGTGGGCACCCAATCGCTCGCGGTTTTCATGACATCGATCCCGCTTGCACGGTTCAACGGCTGGATACTCGATCTGATCGGGCGGGATGTATGGACATTTTGGGTGGTGAACTGCTGGGGGTTTGCAGTGCTGATCGCCGTGGCCTACTCCGTGAGCTGGTTCAAGAGCCAGCCCTGGCGCAACAAACCGAAGGCCGCCGCTCCGCCCAGTGCGCCGCAGGCGGTCACGCCGGTTGCGGCATGATCCGGACCTGAGAGGCCGAGGGGGCTTTCCATGAACTACAATCCGGTCGAAACGCTTATGCCGCTCCTGCCGAGCCCACGCTCGGGGGAGCCCGTGGTCGTGGCCCAGCTTGGCCAGACGCTCGACGGGCGGATCGCCACGGTGACCGGCGCGTCGAAGTACATCAACGGACACAGCGCGCTGGACCACTTGCACCGGTTGCGGGCTCATGTGGATGCGGTGGTCGTCGGTGTGGGCACCGCCATCGCGGACGATCCCCAACTCACCGTGCGCCGGGTCGACGGGCAGAGCCCGGCGCGGGTGGTGATCGACCCGCGGGGGCGGATGCCGCGGGACCTTGTGATGATGAACGATGGGGAGGCCCCGGTCTTCGTCGTAACCGAACCGGGCGTGCAGGTTCCCGAACCGGCCATGCCGATCCGCGTCGCAGGCGAGAACGGCCACCTGCCGCCCCGCGCCATCGTCGGCGCGCTCGCCGAGCATGGCATGCGGCGCATCCTGCTCGAGGGTGGTGCCGACACGCTCGCACGGTTCCTCGACGCGGACGCGGTCGATCTTCTGCACCTGCTGATGGCCCCGATGATCCTCGGCTCTGGCAAGGCGGGGCTCAAGCTCAAGCCCATCGACCAGCTCGACGAGGCGCGCAGGCCCACCACGCGGGTGCATGTATTTGAGGATGGGGATGTGCTATTTACCTGCGACCTCAGAACGAGTTGGGAACGGTAAGTATGCGCACCACCTATTCCGGCCTGCAGAAGGGCTTGCACTGGATCATCGCGTTGCTGGTGATCGGAATGATCCCAGCCGGGTTCATCTTCACGGATTTCGACAATAAGGCGGCTATCGAGGGTGTCTTCGGCGTTGGATCGTTCAACGTGTTCTACGACATGCACAAGAGCACGGGCTTTCTAATCCTGTTTCTCATGCTGCTGCGCGTGGTGGTGAAGCTCGTGTCGCGCAAGCCTGAGTACGAGGTGCCGTTGACCGGACCGGAAAAGGCGGCGTCCGGGGCTGTGCATGGGCTCTTCTATGTCCTGCTGATCGCCTTGCCCGTGCTTGGCTGGGCCGGTGTGAGCGCCTACTCCGCGCCGCTGCCGGTCTACGGCCTCTTCGACATGCCGCCGCTTGTGGCCAAGGACCGCGATCTGTCGGAGACGCTTTTCGAGTTTCACGGGCTGATTGCGGTGATCGTCGCGGGCCTTGTCTTCGCCCATATTGGCGCCGCACTTTATCATCAGTTCGTCAAGAAAGACGGATTGATCCGCCGCATGACCGGCTGATCGGTGCGGGTCACTCCGGCAGGGACAGAAGGTCCAGATGCCCGACGACGACGGTGTCGGCCGCACGGCGCCCGGCGCGCCATGCGGACCAGTCTTCGGGAGTGAAGACCTCCATCTCCCTCACCGCATCCGCGCCACCACGCGCCAGTTCCTGGGCGAGTGCACCCTGGCCCGGGATGCGCCAAGGGCTGTCCCGCAGCACAACCCGTCGCCCGCGTTTCTCCAGCGCTGCGGCCAGGTGTTGTGCCGCGTCGGGGCCGAGAGAGGGGCCGAAGCCCTTGTCCCCCCGCTGATGTGCCGCGAAAGCGGCGAGCGCCCGGTCTTCGTGGGGCGGTTCCGGCGTCCACTGCTCCCGCCCATCGTAGGTCAGCGCGATGTAAAGGGCAGTCTGCCGCGGCAGAGTTTCCGCCAGACGATCGAGCCAGTCGGCGGAACAGAGGTCGATGAGGGCGGAGGCGGTGAGGATGTCCGGGCCCCGCGCGAGGACGCTCTCCAAATCCGCGGATAGATCGGCCGCCTCGACGCTCTCAAGGCACTCCGCAAACGGACCATCGCCGATCAGTTCCTCCGCGCGGGTCCTGAGAACCGGGTCGATGTCGAAGAGCGTCCAGCGTTGATGTCCGGGCAGGTGTCCGCCGAGCGCGCGCAGCGTCGAACCGGTGCCGCTGCCCAGATCGAAGATCCTGAGGCTTTCCCGGGTCGCGGCCCATCGCGCAAGATCGGTCACGAGGCCCGCGTCGCGCGCGTCGTGATCCGCCGGTTCCCGCAGGCTCAGCCAGTCCGCCGCGAATGCCATCGTTCGCCCTTCCCTCAGCGCGCCACGCCGCGCAGGACGGCGCGCACGGTTGCGGTCGTGTCGTCCCAGTCGGGCAGGGTCTGCGCATGGGCGTGACCCGCCGCCGCCATCCGGTCGGCAAGGTCCCGATCCCGCAGAACGAGGTCGAGCGCGTTGCCGAGTGCGATAGGGTCGCCGGGCTCCATAAGGAGGCCCGCCGCGACGGGCACGACCTCGGGCACTGCACCGCCCGCGCAGGCGACAATCGGCAGGCCCGCCATCATCGCCTCGGCAAACACCATGCCATATCCCTCATAGTGCGATGGAAGGCAAAAGATGTCCGCAGTGCCGTAGAGCGCCGACAGGTCCTCGGCGGAGAGCGTTCCGTGGCGCGTGATCCGGTGCCCGATGGGGCTTTCTGCGATCCGGGCATCAAGCATTCCGGCCCACGTCGGATCGAGCGTGTTCGCGCCGACCCAGACCGCTGTCCAATTGCGGTCTGCGACTCGCTCGAGAGCGGCGATCAGCACATCGTGTCCCTTGCGCGGGGTGAGGCTCGCGACCGTGAGCAAACAAGGCGGAGTGCCGGTCCGCGGGGCCGGAGACCGCCGATCCAGCCCCGGCTCCGCGACGGTGATGTCGTCCGGGGACACGCCCAGATGGCTTTCGAGGCTCCTCGCGGTCGTGTTGCTGGTGACGATCACATGGGCGCAGGCCGACAGCGCGTCCGCTTCCTGCTGGAGGAGCTCGAGGGCCCGCTCCGATGGAAGGCCGGTCTCCAGTCCAAGCGGATGATGGCACAGGGCGACCACGGGCACGGGCGCGTCCGCGATCGTCTCGCGTGGCAGGGCCCCGCAGGCGAGCCCGTCGATGAGAACCGGAGCCCGTGCGCTGGCCAGCACCCGCGCCACCTCTGCAATGTCGTCAGGGTCCGGATTGGGAAACCGGGCGGATACCTGAACGTGCCGCATCCCAGCGCCCGCGCGGTCGATCACCTGCCGGTCATAGACGTAGCCGCCGGTTGCCAGCGAGAGATCCCCCGGCACGATGAAGTCGAACCGCATCAGCTTACCCGCGTCGGCAGGAGAAGCATGCGCCCCGCAGGCTCACAGGGCGGCCTCGTACCATGCCCGCGCCACGTGGCTTTCGTTGAGGCTCACCCGAAGCCGTGACAGCCCGTCGGAACCGGGGCCAAGACTGCCGGAGCGGGCAGCCTCGGCCACCTTGTCGAAGATGTGCTTGCACAGGAACTCCGTCGTGGTCAGCTCCCCGGGAAAAACCTCATCGAGATTGGCATAGTTGAGCGGGCCGAGCGTTGCCTTGAGCACATCGTGCGCCCGACCGATATCGACTACGATGTTGTCCGCGCTCAGGCTCTCGCGCATGAAGGCCACGTCGACGACGAATGTCGCCCCGTGCATGTTCTGGGCAGGGCCGAAGACGTCGCCCTTGAGCGAATGGGCGATCATGATGTGGTCGCGGACTTCTACGGCAAACATCGGGGATCCTTTCTGATCGGGGTCAATCGTAGGTGATGACGGTCGCAATGCCCGGCGCATCCGCGGCGAGCAGGGAGGGAAGCCGCGCGGGCAGGTCAGAAAAGCAGACCGTGTCCGTGATCAGCGCGTCGAGCCGCGGATCCCCTAGAAGCGCAACCGCCTCGCGCAAACGGACTGCGTGATCGTGGCTTTCGCGACGGTTCGGGGCGACGTGACCGACCTGGGAGGCATGGAGCCGCAGCCGTTGCGAATGAAACGCGGCACCGAGCGGGACGGGCACGGGCGTCGATCCATACCAGCTCATCTCCACCACCAGACCCTCGAAAGCGGCGGAATTCAGCGCAGTCTCCAGCCCTGCTGCCGTTGCCGAGCAGTGGAAGATCACGTCGAAGTGATCCGCGAGCGCTGCTGCGTTGCAAAAACTCACGCCAAGTTCAGTCGCGATCTCCGCCCGGGACGCTATTGTGTCCGACAGCGTCACGTTGCACCCGGCATAGGTCCGCGCGAGGTAAGCCGTCAGGCACCCCACGAGGCCCGCGCCAATGACAGCGACGCGACTGTTGGGGGTAAGGTCCGCATCCCAGACCGCGTTGAGCGCCGTTTCCATGTTGGCGGCCAGCGTGGCGCGACGGGGAGGGACATCCTCCGGAATGATGGTCAAGGCGCCGGGATCGGCGCGAAATGAGGTCTGATGCGGCGCAAGGCAGAACACTTGGGCACCGAGATAGGGTTCCGGCCCGGCCTCGACCTGGCCCACAGCGGCGTAGCCGTACTTGACCGGGAAGGGAAAGCTCCCCTCCTGCCGCGGCGCACGCATCCGCTCCCATTCGCTTTGCGGTACAGCCCCGCGCAGGATGAGCCGCTCGGTGCCGCGGCTGATGCCGGAAGCGCGGGTGCGGACATGGCACGCCCCGTCGCCGCCTTCGCCGCAGCGCAGCGCAACCTCGCCATTTCCGATGTACCACAGCGCCTGAACCGACATGAAAATGTCCCCAATCCGATCGGCGGGACCATACTGCGATGACCGACTACGTCCAGACCCTGACAGCGGAATCCGATCACGGTGACGTGCGCACGCCAACGGGCATGCAGTCCGCCCGGGTGCTGCGCAACCGACGTCTGCTGGTGCTCGCGCTGAACCTAGCGGCGCTCGCGGCGTTGCTTGCCGGGCTGTCGGTCGTCTTCGGCGCGGGCGGCTGGAGCGTCACGGATATCGTGATCCTCGCCTGTGTGATGGTCGGCGCGCCCTGGACGATCATGGGCTTCTGGAATGCGGTGATCGGCCTGTGGCTGATGCACGGCGCGCGGGACGGGCTCGCCGCGGCGGCTCCCCATCTCGATGCGCCATCCTCTCCGATCCGGGAGAAGACCGCGATTGCCATGTTCCTCCGCAACGAACCGCCGACCCCGTCGCTCGCACGGGTCGCCGCTATGCGCCGGGCGCTCGACGCTGCGGGCGTGGGACAGTGGTTCGACTTCTACATCCTGTCGGACAGCGACGAACCGGACGTGATTGCGGAGGAGCGGCGCCTCTTCGAGCTTCACCGCGAAGCGTTCGGCGCCGGCGCGGTCTACCGGGTGCGGGAGGACAATGCCGGCTTTAAATCCGGTAATCTGCAGGACTTCCTTGACCGGTGGGGAGATGGCTACACCTATTTCCTGCCCCTCGACACGGACAGCCTGATGTCCGCTGAGGCGATCATCCGGCTCGTTGAAGTCATGCAGGTCCATCCACGGCTTGGCATCCTGCAGAGCCTCGTGGTCGGCACGCCCGCGACATCTGCCTTCGCGCGATTGTTCCAGTTCGGCATGCGCCACGGCATGCGGTCCTTCACCATGGGTGCGGCCTGGTGGCACGGGGATTGCGGGCCGTACTGGGGTCACAACGCGCTCATCCGGACGGAGGCGTTCCGCACCCATTGCAAGTTGCCGAAGCTGCCCAGGGCGGCCCCGCTCGGCGGGCACATCCTGAGCCACGATCAGGTGGAGGCGGTGATGATGCGCCGGGCGGGCTACGAGGTTCGCGTGCTCCCGCTCGAGGGCGAAAGCTGGGAGGCCAATCCCCCCACGCTCCTCGACTTCACGAAGCGGGATCTGCGCTGGTGCCAGGGCAACATGCAGTACTGGCGCATTCTCGGCTGGAAAGGCTTGAAGCCCATGAGCCGGTTCCAGATCTTCGCCGCGATCATGATGTACTTTGGCGCGCCCGCCTGGATGCTGATGACCGCGAGCGCCGCGGTGAAAGTGGCAGGGGGCGACCTTGCGGATGTGGATCTCGCCTTCGGCGTGTCGATGTTCTTCATCATGGTCGCCATGAGCCTCTTTCCCAAGATCGCGGGCTGGATCGACGTGGCCTTGCGCCCCGGCGGCATGGCCTCCTATGGCGGACGCCGCCGCTTCATCGCGGGCGCGCTGACGGAGACGGCTTTCTCGCTCCTCCTCGCGCCGGTGGTGGCGCTGCGGATCACCCTGTTCCTGATCGGGCTCGTCTTCGGCAGATCGGTGATCTGGGGCGCCCAGAACCGGGATCCGTACAAGCTGAGCTGGGGGGATGCCTGCCGCGGTCTCTGGCCGCAAACCGCGTTCGGTCTGGGGCTCACTGCACTTCTCGCGGCAGCCTCGCCTGCGACGCTGCCCTGGGCCTTGCCGGTTCTCACCGGTCTCGTCCTGTCGATCCCGTTCGCGGTGGCGACCGCGTCTCCCGCGCTTGGGCGCTGGTCCGTGCGCCGCGGCCTTTGCGCGATCCCCGAGGACTTCACGGACGATCCGATGATCGCCGCCGCGCGCAGCCTGTCGCCCGCACCCGGCTCCGCGTCGCCCGCTCGCGCAGCCTGACCCCCGGACCAGTTCAGATTTTCCGTGGAGCCAGCGCGCACCGGGCTGGAAAAGCCTGCTGCCCTCGCGTTAGGTATTGAGACACCGGCGACCCTCCGCCGCGGAATTCGTGTGAGGTGCCCCATGATCCAGTCCCCCTATCTTCTGTTCCTCGGCGATGCGCCGGATGCCCTTGCCGCCAAGGTTGCCCAGGGCATCAAGGACTGGCGGCCTTCCGCGTCCGTCGGCCAGCTGCGCCTGCCGGGATGCAACGCGGATATGGGGCTGCCGGACATGACCGTGCCCGAGGCGGTCGCGGCGGGGGCCAGGACGCTCGTCATCGGTGTCGCCAACCGGGGCGGCGTGATCTCCCCCGCCTGGATTGCCGTCCTCAAGGAAGCTCTGGCCGCGGGCATGGACATTGCCTCGGGCCTCCACAACCTTCTCCGGGACGAGCCGGAACTGGTCGCGACGGCGGAGGCCCACGGTCGCGCGCTCCATGACGTGCGCATCCCGTCCGTTCAGTATCCGATCGCCAACGGCAAGAAGCGGACGGGCAAGCGTTGCCTGGCGGTGGGAACCGACTGCTCCGTGGGCAAGATGTACACCGGCATCGCCATGGAGCGGGAGATGCACCAGCGGGGCATGAACGCGACCTTCCGCGCCACCGGTCAAACCGGCATCCTGATCACCGGGGACGGTGTGCCCCTTGATGCGGTGATCGCCGACTTCATGGCCGGCGCAGTGGAATATCTCACCCCGGACAATGACCCTGACCATTGGGACCTGATCGAAGGGCAGGGCAGTCTCTTCCACGCCTCATACTCCGGCGTCACGATGGCCCTGGTCCATGGCGGGCAGCCCGACGCGCTCATCCTCAGCCACGAGCCCACGCGCCCCCACATGCGCGGCCTGCCGGACTACAAGCTGCCCCGCCTCGAGGATGTGCGCGACGTCGCCCTCACCATGGCGCGGGTGGTCAATCCAGCCTGCGAGGTGGTCGGCGTGTCGGTCAACACCGCCGCGCTCCACGAGGAAGCCGCCCTTGAGTATCTCGACGCGACCGAGAAGCGCCTCGGCCTGCCCACGGTAGACCCGTTCCGCCAGGGCGCGGGCCGCCTGGTGGACGCCCTCCCGTGATCGGCGGACCGGTCCGCCACTTCCGCTTCCGGCGCCGCTGGCAGCACCCCGTGAAAGGGCCAACCGAGTGACACTTACAGCTCTTCTTCTGGCCAGAAATATCCCCGCCGGAGGCACCACCCGGTCCGCAAAACGGCGCGCGCAAACCCGTGCGGTGCCGTGGCTTCTCGACGAGGCCCGCGCGGCATCACCAGAAGCTCTCCCCGTGGCTAGGTTTGCGCCGACCTCGCAATGTGCGCGGGAGGGGGGTGGGTGGGGCCACCGCCCGTCAGGGCAAATCCCGCAGCGGGCCAGGGGCGCGCGTCCCGGTCTCTCGTCCTGTGGAGGGATCTCATGAGCATCACCGTCACCCGCGACCGGTTCCCGCTTGCGGAGGTGTTCACGATATCCCGCGGGTCACGGTCCGAGGCACAGGTGCTGACCGCGACGGTGACCCGCGACGGGATCAGCGGGCGCGGGGAGTGTGTGCCCTACGCGCGCTATGGCGAAACGCTCGAGAGCGTCACGACCCAGATCGAGGGGGCGGCGGACCTGCCCGATCGGGCCGCGCTCGCAGCCCAGCTGCCCGCCGGTGCCGCGCGGAACGCCCTCGATTGCGCGTTCTGGGACCTTGAGGCCAAGAGAGCGGGCAGACGGGTCTGGGAGCTTGCGGGGCTGACCTCTCCTGGGCCGGAGATCACCGCCTTCACCCTGTCCCTCGATACGCCCGAGGCGATGCGGGCGGCCGCCGCCCGCCACGCCCACCGCCCGCTTCTGAAGATCAAGCTCGGCGGCGGGGAAGAGGACGTCGCCCGGATCGAGGCGGTGCGGACCGGTGCGCCCGATGCGCGGATCGTTGTCGACGCGAACGAGGGCTGGACCGTGCAGCTCTACCAGCAGCTCGCACCAGTCCTCGTCCGGCTCGGCGTCGTCATGGTCGAACAGCCGCTGCCTGCGGATGCGGATGACGCACTTGCCGAGATCGCCCGCCCGCTGCCGGTCTGCGCGGACGAAAGCTGCCACGACCGGGACAGCCTGCCGCATCTGACGGGCAAGTACGACATGGTCAATATCAAGGTAGACAAGACCGGCGGCCTGACCGAGGCGCTGGCGCTGCGCGATGCGGCACGGGCGGCGGGATTTGACGTGATGGTCGGTTGCATGGTGGGCTCGTCGCTCGCCATGGCCCCCGCGGTGCTGGTGGCCCAGGGGGCTGCGGTGACCGATCTCGACGGTCCCCTGCTCCTCGCCGAAGACCGCGCGCACGGGCTGACATTCGACGCGGCCGGAGTGCACCCGCCGGAGGCCGCCCTCTGGGGCTGAGAAGGAGAGAAGCATGAGTCGGATCGTGTATGTGAACGGGGAGTATGTCCCGGAGGAAGAGGCCAAGATCTCCGTCTTTGACCGGGGGTTCCTCTTCGCCGACGGGGTCTATGAGGTGACCTCGGTGCTCGACGGGCGGATGGTCGATTTCGACGGGCACCTGACCCGGCTGCGCCGGTCGCTGGGGGAACTGGAGATGGATCCGCCCGCATCCGATGCGGAGATCGAGACGATCCATCGCGAGCTCATCGCCCGCAACGACCTCACCGAAGGGATGATCTACATGCAGGTCACCCGCGGGGCGGCGGACCGGGATTTTGCCTATCCGGAGGATCCGGTGTCGTCGCTGGTGCTTTTTACCCAGGCAAAGCCGCTCATCGAAAGCCCGGCAGCCGCGCGCGGGCTGAAGGTCGTCTCCGTCGAGGACATCCGGTGGGGGCGGCGGGACATCAAGACGGTGCAGTTGCTCGCCCCCTCCATGTGCAAGATGGCGGCACGCAAGGCGGGTGCGGACGATGCGTGGATGGTGCAGGACGGGCACGTGACCGAGGGCACGTCGAACAACGCCTATATCGTCACGACGTCCGGCACGATCGTCACCCGCAACCTGTCCAACGACATCCTGCACGGGATCACCCGGGCCGCGGTGCTGAAGATGGCAGAAGAGGCGCAGATGAAGATCGAAGAACGCCCCTTCACCGTCGAGGAAGCCAAGGCGGCCGCCGAAGCGTTCGTTACGGCAGCCAGTACATTTGTCACTTCTGTCGTCGAGATCGACGGAACACCGGTCGGTGACGGCGTGCCGGGACCTGTCGGGCGCAGGCTCCGCGAAATCTACATCGAGGAAAGCCTCAAAGCTGCGAGCTAAGCTACGGAGATCCGGCGGCGTGCGGGGTGAACCTGCGGGATTTGCCCTGACGGGCGGTGGCCCCACCCGCCCCCCTCCCGCGCTTTCTGCATCTGGTGCGCCGTACGGTCGGACCGTCGCCCTGCGGGGAGAGGGAGGATGCCTCCGGCGGGGATATTTGGGGCCAGAAGAAGGGGCGATGTCACCCGCTGTCCGGTGATGCGCGAAGACGCGAACCGGAAGGGCGGGTGCGTCAGGTCGTTTGTTTCGGGGCGTTGCGGATGATCGCTGTGAAGCGGTCGAATACGAGTTCGTTCGCGGCGATAACAGACCCGGTTTCGAGCGCTGACGTGTCCGGTGTGATCGGACCGGTGAGGCCGCCCGCCTCCTTGACCAGGAGGAGGCCTCCGGCGATGTCCCAGGGGTTGAGGCTCCGCTCCCAGTATCCGTCGTAGCGGCCCGCGGCCACGTAGGCGAGATCGAGGGATGCGGCGCCCCAGCGACGGACCCCTGCACACTGGGGCAGGAGCCGGGCCATGTCCTGGAGCGTTGCGGGCAGGTCGCCATGGTTGGCGAACGGCACGCCGGTGGCGAACACCATCTCGATCAGGTCGCGCCGTCCGCTCACGCGGATCCGGCGGTCGTTGAGCCATGCGCCCGCGCCCTTCTCGGCGGTGAACATCTCGTCCTTGACCGGGTCGAATACGACGGCGGCCACGATCTCCTTGCGGTGCTCGAGGGCGATGGAGATTGCCCAATGGGGCATTCCGTGCAGGAAGTTGGTGGTGCCGTCGAGGGGATCGACGATCCAGCGGCGGGTTGGGTCGGCACCTGCAACCTCCGACGATTCCTCCGCCAGCCACCCATAGTTGGGCCGTGCTTCGGTCAGTTCCGTCCGGATGATCTCCTCCGCCTTGAGGTCCGCGCGGCTCACGAAATCGCCCGCGCCCTTCATGGAGACCTGGAGGTTTTCGACCTCGCCAAAGTCACGGATCAGGGACCGTGCCGCCTTGCGTGCGGCCTTGATCATGATGTTGAGATTGGCGGAGGCCTGAGCCATGTGCGAAGTCCTTTGTGGAGCGGTCGGGCACCGTTTAGACTCTTCTCGGACCAAGGGAAAGGGCCTGCCATGGGGATGGGTGCGATCAAGGGTGCGGCCGTGTTGAGCGCACTGTGGCTCGGTGTCGGACCGGGGATGGCACAGGAGGCGGCGCCGGAGCTCGCCGGGCCGCTCGACGGACGGCAGATCCGCGTGTCCCGGGACAGCGATCATCCCATGCACCTCAACGCCGCGCGGGCGACCTTCTCGGCGGTCTATCTCGGCGGCGGGCTTTATGTGACCGCCAACCACTTTCCCCAGGAGGGGCGGGTGACAGAGGTGATCCGCGCGGCCGGGCTTGCGGCGGAGGAACTCCCTGTGAGCGCCACCGATGCCCACATCACTCTGCCGGAGGATCCGGAAAGCTGGCGGCAGTTTCTGGACAACTCCGGCAGCGTGCTCGACCCGGCCTTCGACCTGGCGCTGAAGGTGGCCCCCGACGATGCCCGCACTGGAGCACGGCTGGTGCTGGCGGCCGATCCGGCGGACTATGCGGGGACGGTGACCTTCGTGGGCTATGCGGAACGGGCGGCCGGGGCGTTGGTGGAAAGCACCGGTGATCTGGAACTGGGCCAGTTTGTCCCCCGCCAGATCGCGGACCGCACCGGAGCCTTTTTCGTCGCCAACGGGACGACCGTCACGGGGGGGATGTCAGGGGGCGGGATGTGGCTTGAACTCGGCGGTCAGCCCTTCCTCGCGGGCATCGCGGTGCGCGCGGGGGAGAGCCAGGCTGTCGCGAGCGCGATCGCACCTTTCTACGGGGAGATTGCCCGGGTCGCGGAACGGGAGGGGCGGAGTGCCGATCATTTCGCGCGTCCCCTCCTCCTTGCCGCGCAGCGTCCGGGCAGTGCGGCGACCGTGCTGCGAGGGGCATTTTTCCATGAGGATCTGATCGGGGGCCCCAACGATGACAGGTTGGCGGGCGGCGAAGGCGACGATCTGTTGATCGGCGGCCCCGGCAACGACCTGATGTCAGGCGGCCCCGGAGCGGACGTGTTTGGCTTTGCCGGGGCGCCGACCGGGGACGACCAGATCTACGATTTCGATCCGGAGGAGGACCGTCTGCATCTGCCTCAGGCCAACGTCACGATGGAGGCGCTGCTCGGCGTTTCGGGCCGGACGGACGAAGGGCATCTGGTGCTGCGACTGCCTGCGGGCCGCGTGCTCATCGCAGGGCCCGGCAGGACGATCCTGGAAGATGGGATGCTGACGGAAGGTAATCTCATCAGCGGCGCGCTGGAGTGATCAGGCGCGTTCCACGTAGTCCATGGTTTCCGTCGACACGATGATCGCCTCGCCGGTTCCCACGAAAGGCGGGACCATGACCCGCACCCCGTTGTCGAGTGTGGCGGGCTTGAAGCTGTTGGCGGCGGTCTGGCCCTTCACAGCAGGTTCGGTCTCCTCGATGGTGCAGGTGACCTTCTCCGGCAGGGTGACGTTGAGCGCCTCTTCCTCGTAGTATTCAATCGTAACCGTCATGCCATCCTGCAGGAACGGGCGACGGTCGCCGAGCAGCTCTGCCTCGAGCTCGATCTGCTCGAATGTCTCGGTGTCCATGAACACGAGCTGGCCGTCGTTTTCGTAGAGGAACTGTTGGTCCTTCTGTTCGAGCCGGACCCGCTCGACCTTGTCCGCCGCGCGGAACCGTTCGTTGAGCTTGGAGCCGTTGCGCAGGTTCTTCATCTCGACCTGAGCGAAGGCGCCGCCCTTGCCGGGCTTGACGTGGTTGGTCTTCACCGCAACCCAGAGGCCACCGTTGTGTTCGAGAACGTTACCCGGGCGGATCTCGTTACCGTTGATCTTTGCCATGTCGCTTGTCCGTCGCTGCTGCCTGAGGCTTGCGGTGTCTTAGCGACGCTCAGTGTCCCGTGCAAGTGTGCGCGCGGCCAGCTTCCTGTTGAAGTGCGGCGCGTAGGGTGGGCGTCGCGAAGCGGGGCGTGATCGGTTTGCGCACCAGCGGCATCGCGGTTTCGACGCCGAGGCGGGCCGGGGTGCCCGCGGGCAGGGTCAGGATGATCGGCAGGTTCGATGTGCCGGGCAGGGCGCGCATGCGGCGGCAGATCTCTTCCCACGCGAAATCGGGAAGATGGGTGTCCACGAGAACGACGTCGAACTGACCCGACCGCAGCAGGTTGAGCGCGTTCTCGCCGGTGACGCAGCAGGTCGTCTCCATCCCCAGATCCGTGAGCCAGCACTGCAGCGCCATCTGCTGGGTGGCCACCGCATCGACGATGAGCGCCCGCTTGGCCGCAAAGGCCGGGTCCGGTGCGCGGTCCTCGATCCGGCGCACGCGGGCCGTAAGCGTGAAGGCCGTGCCCACGCCCGGCACGCTCTTGAAGGTGAGGTCACCGCCGAGCATCTGCGCGATCTCACGGCTGATGTAAAGGCCGAGCCCGGTGCCGGCGGGCCGTCCGAGGTCGCTCGACGCGGCCTGCTGGAACGGCTCCATCAGTTTGGGCTGCATCTCCAGCGGTATTCCGATGCCGGTGTCGCACACTTCGATCTCGAGCATCGGGACCGGTTCGGGGTGCCAGCGGATGGTGATGTGAACTTCGCCGGCCTCGGTGAACTTCGCCGCGTTGGACATCAGGTTATTGATGCACTGGCGCAGGCGGGCGGCGTCGAGCTCCAGCTCCTCCGGTAGATCCGGGTCCACGTCGAGGCGGAACGTGAGATCGGAGGCTTCTATCAGTGGCCGCCATGTCCGCTCCAGCACCCCTACGAACTCCGGCATTCCGTGGTTGCCGGGCCGGATCTGCATCTGCCCGGCCTCAAGCTGCGCGACGTCCAGCACTTCGTTCAGCGTGGTGAGCAGTTCGTGGCCGGAGCGGGAGATCGTTTCCAGAAGCTCCCGCTGGTCGGAGATGTCGTCCTTGCGCTTCAGGATCTCCGTCAGACCGACGATGGCGTTGAGCGGCGTGCGCACCTCGTGGCTGAGGTTGGCAAGGAAAGCCCCCTTGATCTCGTTGGCCCGGCGCGCCCGGTCCCGGGTCGCCTTCACGTTCAGGATGAGCTGTTCGTAGATCTGCCGGCCGAAGAGAGAGATGATGGTTGCACACACGATCGTTGCGACGTTGCGCACGCCCATCATCCCAAGCTCGCTGCGGGTGATGCCGCCCGCGACCGGCTCGAACCGGGCGAGGTCGATCAGGGTGAGCGATCCGCTTATCGTCAGCGCGACGGCGGCAAGCATAGCGATCCCGACGCGGGAATAGAGCGGTGCCCCCATGCCCACCAGAACCGGCAGGAAGGTCGTGATCCCCGCTGTCCGGATTGCACCGTCATGCAGGCCGAAGCAGAAGACGATGGTGAACGACGTGGTGAAAAAGAGCGCCTTCTCCCACTCTAGCCCGACCCCGACCCGTCTCAGAAGTGGCAGGAGTGCGTAGAACGTCGCACCGAGCAGCAGCAGCTGGGGTCTCAAGTCAGTGGTGTTGTAGGCAAAGGCCGTGACTAGAGAGCCAAGAAGCGCTGAAAAAGCAATGGAGTAGCTCGCAGCCATCAGGATGAACGCCTGATAGACGGTCACCGCCGAATGTGACCCCGGCGTGCGCGCAGGTGCGCCGAGCCAGGCCGTGAAGAGGCGGCCCGCGGTCACCATCCGGTGCCAGGCTGTCGGCCGTGCAGGCGGCCGCATATCGTCCCGGGAAAGGGCGTGGATGTCCTTGGGGTGCTGCATCTCAACTTTGGGAGGTATCGGCCGATTCGGGCAGAACTGAGACGCGTGCGATACCCTGTTACAAATGAATTCGGTTAATTCTACACCAATCCGCCATCCACCAGACGGCGGGCGAGCTGACGGAAAAGCCCCGCCTCCACGCTGTCCGGATTGCGCGCGACGACCGGTGTTCCCGCGTCGCCGGACAGCCGGGTGTCAAGCGTGATGGGAAGCGCGCCGAGGAACGGCAGACCGAGCCGCTTGGCCTCCGCCTCCGCCCCGCCGTGGCCGAAGATGTGGGACGGGTGGCCGCATTCGGGGCAGATGAACTGGGACATGTTCTCGATAAGGCCGAGCACCGGCGCATCGACCCGGCGGAACATGTCCACAGCCTTGCGCGCGTCGATGAGGGCGACATCCTGCGGGGTGGAGACGATCAGCGCCCCGGTGATCTTCGCCTTTGTCGTCAGGGTGAGCTGCACATCGCCGGTGCCGGGGGGCAGATCGACGATGAGCACGTCAAGCTCCCCCCACGCGACCTGGCTGAGAAGTTGCTGCAGGGCGCCCATGAGCATCGGCCCGCGCCAGATGACCGCCTCGTCGCCCTTGAGCATCAGCCCGATGGACATCATCGTGACCCCGTGGGCGATCAGCGGCTCGATGATCTTGCCGTCCGGGGAGCTTGGTCGGGTGGAAACACCCATCATGCGCGGTTGCGACGGGCCGTAGATATCCGCATCGAGCAGCCCGACGCGCTTGCCCTCCTGCGCGAGCGCGACGGCGAGGTTGGCGGACACGGTGGATTTTCCGACGCCGCCCTTGCCGCTTGCCACCGCGATGATCCGTTTCACGCCCTTGGGCGTGATCGGACCCTCTTGCCGGGTGGGATGGCGACCGATCTTGAGGTTCGGCGCCGCTGCACCTGTCGGAACGTGGGCGGTGAGGAGCGCGCCGACCGTCCTGACCCCCTCAAGTGCCGTCACTGCGGCCTCCGCCGCCTGGCGTACCGGTTCCATCGCCGGAGCCTTTTCCGGCGGAACCTCCAGCACGAACCGGACCGCATCACCCTCGACCGTGAGGGCTCTCACAAAATCCGCCGCGACGATGTCCTTGCCCGTCGCCGGGTCGATGACGCGGGAGAGGGCGGTCAGGATCGTGTCGCGGGTGAGGGCCATCGGTCTGCTCCGGATTGGGACGGTGCGCATATGGGAAGCCCGCACCGTAGGGTGCAAGGGGTGGTGCGCGCCCCGCCACGATCGGTCGCAGATGGAATTTCGCTGGCGTACCGGGGCGCGGCGGGATACCTGCGGGAACCGGAAGGACAGGGAACAGCGGATGATCGATGCCTCTGCCCGCCGCGTGCTCCTCGGGATAGACACGGGCGGTACCTACACCGATGCGGTGCTGCTAGATGCGGAGGGCGCTGCCCGGCCCCACGCGCCTGACGCAGTGCTCGCGCGGGCGAAGGCTCTGACAACGCGGGACGATCTTGCCCGAGGAATAGGCGATGCCGTGGGCAACGTGTTGACCGAAAGCGGCATCGCCTCGGGCCAGATCGCGATGGCCTCCTTGTCCACGACGCTCGCCACCAACGCGCTGGTGGAGGGGCAGGGCGACCCTGCGGCACTCGTGTTCATCGGGTTCGGCGAACGTGATCTGGCGCGGTCGGGACTGGCGGAGGCCGTTGGCGCCGATCCGGTTATCCGCATCTCCGGCGGACACGATGTGCGGGGGGAAGAGGCAGCGCCTCTTGACAGCGATGCCCTGCGCGGCGCTCTCGCGGGGGTGTCGGAGGAGGTGCGCGCGGTCGCGGTCGCGGGCTATTTCGCGGTTCGCAATCCCGATCATGAACGCCGCGCCATGGAGATCGTCCGGGAGGTGACGGGCCTCCCGGTCACCGGATCACATGAGCTGACGTCCCGGATCGGAGGTCCGAAGCGGGCACTCACGACGCTTCTGAACGCACGGCTGATCGGCCTCATTGACCGGCTGATCGCGGGCGCGTCGGACCGGCTTGATGATCTCGGGCTGTCGGTGCCGCTGATGATCGTGCGCGGTGACGGGGCCCTTGTCTCCGCCGATTTCGCGCGGAACCGTCCGATCGAAACCATCCTTTCCGGCCCCGCGGCGAGCCTCGTCGGCGCGCGGTTTCTCACCGGGTTGCGCGACGCCGTCGTTTCCGACATCGGCGGGACGACAACGGACATCGCAGTTCTGAAGGACGCGCGACCGGAGCTTGATCCCGAGGGAGCCGACGTGGGTGGGGTGCGGACGCTGGTGGAGGCGGTCGCGATGCGGACCCACGGGCTTGGTGGCGACAGTATCGTCGGTCTCAGCGCGGAGGGACTCGTGCCCCGCATGACGTTGGGGCCGCGGCGGGCGGTGCCCGTCAGCCTGCTCGCTGACACCCATCCGGACAGGGTCCTTCCGGTGTTGAGGGTGGCGCTCACGCGGACGCGCGGGCGATCCTCCGACGGTGTCTTCTACATCGCGCGGGATCGCGCGCGCCCGTCGGACCCACCGGATGTGGCGGAGATCCTCGCGCGGCTTGAGGCCGGGCCGCTCTCCGCCGACAGCTTCGACGATCTGCGCGGTGCACCCAGGCTGCTCTCGCAGCTCATCGACCGGGGTAGGGTCCAGATCTCCGCATTCACGCCGACCGATGCGTCCCACGTCACCGGTCGACACGAGACTTGGCATGTGGACGCGGCGCGGATGGCCGCGGAACTCCTTGCGCGGCAGAAAACCGGATCCGGCGTGCGCGCCTTCCCCTCTGCAGTCGACGTGAGTGCCGCTGTGATCGATGCGCTCTGCCAGCGGTCCGCGGAGGTCGTTCTCTCCGCAGCCCTGTCCCACGATGGCTTCGACGGGGAGGAGGCTCTCGGCAGTCTGGTTGTCCAGGCGGGACTTTCGGGGCACGAGGGCGTGGCAAGCCTGCCCGTGGGCCTGACAATGCCGCTGATCGGACTCGGCGCGTCGAGCCCGACCTACTATCCGGACGTCGCCCGGCGACTGCGCACCCGCGATGCGACCCCTCCGGACGCGGCGGTCGCGAACGCGGTTGGAGCGGTCGTCGGGCAGGTCATCCAGACGTGCAGCGTGCTCATCACCTGCCCGTCGGAGGGCAGGTACATCGTCCACGATGGCGGTGACCCGAGACAGTTCGACGATGAGGGTGCAGCTGTCGACGCTGCCCGTCAGTCCGCGCGCAGTCAGGCCGAAGGTGCAGCGCGGGCAGCGGGCGCGGCCACAAGCAGCGTCACGGATCACCTCCGGCGGGAGGTCGCAACCGTCGAGGGGCGGGAAATGGTCGTGGAGATCGCCGTCACGGCGACCGCATCCGGTCGCCCTCGGTTTGCGGACTAGGTCCGCTCCCGTCGTCGCGCGAAACTCTCGCGGATCGATGACACGATCTTGTCGGTTGCAATTAAAAGGGCGGTCAATACGCCCAGGGAAACCTCGGTCTGGGACAGAAGAGCAAAGCCGTAATAGACGCTCCAGACCAACGCGGTCTCAACACAAATCAGGCACGCACGGACGGTCAGCGTTCCCCCATGGGAACCTCCTTTCTCCAAAGATTTGCAAGTAAGTTACTGTATCACAGGGGGCGATGCATGGACAGGCGCAAGTGGTTCGGTTTCATAAACTTTTTCGTCAGTTTGTGTCAGGAGTCCGCCCGTTTGCGAATTTGCAGCAGTGCCCTGCGCAGGCGTTCATCCTCGACGGTGAGGGCGATCCTCAAATGACCGCGGGCGGACCTGCCGAACCCGTCACCGGGCATAACAGCGATATGGTCCTCCTCGAGCAGCTCACGGGCGAAATCCTGGGCCGTGCAGCCGGTCGCCCGGATGTCGAGCATGACATACATCGCGCCCTGCGGCGGGCTCAGCCGGATCCGGTTGGCGCCTGCAAGGGCGGCGATGGCGAGGTTGCGGCGGCGGGCGTAGGTGGCGTGCACATCCGCCTCCACCTCCTGCCCGTGGCGGAGCGCGTGAAGGGCTGCCTCCTGAATGAAGCCCGGAATGCCGTAGGTGCTGGCGACCGCAAGGTCCGGCAGGGCGTCCACCAGCGCGTCCGGTCCCACCAGCCAGCCGACGCGGGAGCCGGTCATCCGGTGGCTCTTCGAGAGGGAGCCGATCAGGATTGTGCGCTCCGCGAGGCCCGGCAACGCGCGGGGTGACAGATGATGCCCGTCCCAGACCTGACTGTCATAGACCTCGTCCGAGATGAGCCAGAGGTCATTGGTCCGCACGATCTCCGCAATACCCTCAAGGGTCTGGCGGCTGTAAACCGCGCCGGTGGGATTGTTCGGCGAGTTGATCAGGAGCGCCCGGGCACCGTCCGCCGCTGCGGCGAGGCTGTCGAGGTCAATCTGAAAGCCCCTGTCGGGATCCGCTCGCGCCATCACCGGCACGCCACCTGCCGCACGCACGGTCAGGGGATAGGTCGCGTAGTAGGGATCGACGATAACCGCGTGGTCGCCGGGGTCCAGCACCGCGAGAAACGCGTTGAAGAGCGCCATTTGCCCACCGGGGGTGACCGCGACCTGTCGGGGCGCGGTCGGTGAGCCGGTGGTGCGGCTCACCCGCTCCGCAATTGCCTGACGCAGGTCGGCGCTGCCCATCAAGGGCGCGTAGCCGGTGTTGCCCGCGCGGGCGGCGTTGTACATGCGGTCGAGGAGCAGATCCGGCGTGCGCTCGTCGTGATCGCCGATGCTGAGCATGGTGACGTTGATGCCCTGGGCCTGCATCTCTCGCGCCCGGTCGAAAAGCGCCCAGGCATTCCCCTCGGGATCCGGGATGCGGGTGATGCGGTCGGACAGTTTCACCAGTCTTCCCCCGGTTGTTGTTCCGGCACCGTGGCGGAGTGAACATGGCGGCGCAAGCCTGTGCAGATGCCGGGTGGTGGTGCGGATCTATTTCCCGCTCTTCTCCCCGCCATCCCTTGCCAGCACGGCTCAACTCGGGCATTAGGGTCATATGACCCGCACGTGCATCATCTGCGAGATTTGCATTATCCGCTGACATTTGTCCGCGGAGGGTTTCCTCATTTCACGTCCGATCCTGAAATGCTAAGGCCCCCGCGGCGACACCCGCGAAGGTGAGGACCATGACTGACATCCAGCTCCACAACACGCTCAGCCGGCGCAAGGAAGCGTTGCGGCCGATCGACCCCGAGCATGTGCGGATGTATGTCTGCGGGCCGACGGTCTATGACCGGGCGCATCTGGGCAACGCGCGTCCGGTCGTCGCGTTCGATGTGCTCTATCGCCTGCTGCGACACCGCTTTCCGCAGGTGACCTACGTGCGGAACTTCACGGATGTGGACGATCGGATCAACGCGACGGCTCAGGCGCGCAAGGCTGCGGGTGATCCGCGGAGCCTTGTGGAACTGATCGCCGCCCGGTCCGACGAGACCATCGGCTGGTACCACGACGATATGGACGCGCTCGGCGCGGTCCGGCCCACTGCGGAACCCCGCGCGACCGCCTACATCCCGCAGATGATCCGTATGATTGAGGATCTGATCGCGGGCGGGTACGCCTACGCGGCGGAGGGGCATGTCCTTTTCGAGGTCGCGACCTATCCTGGCTATGGCCGCCTGTCCAACCGTTCCGTGGATGACATGATCGCCGGCGCGCGGGTCGAGGTCGCTCCCTACAAGCGGCACCCCATGGATTTTGTGCTGTGGAAGCCCTCGACAGACGACCTGCCCGGGTGGGAGAGCCCGTGGGGACGTGGCCGCCCGGGCTGGCATATCGAATGTTCGGCGATGGCCAAGGATCTGCTCGGCGAACGGTTCGACATCCACGCGGGCGGCATCGACCTGCAGTTCCCCCACCATGAGAACGAGATCGCGCAGAGCTGTGCGCTTTGCGGTGATGAGAGCTTTGCGCGGATCTGGCTGCATAACGAGATGCTGCAGGTCGAGGGGAAGAAGATGTCGAAATCCCTCGGCAACTTCTTCACGGTCCGCGACCTGCTGGATCAGGGCTATCCGGGGGAGGTCATCCGGTTCGTCCTGCTCTCGACGCACTACTCCAAGCCGATGGACTGGACCAGGAGGAAGGCGGAAGAAGCGGAAGCGACGCTTCGAAAGTGGCGGGCGCTGGGCGGCTCCGGCGCGTGCGCTCCGGCGGTGGAGGTCGTTGATGCCCTCAGCGATGATCTGAACACGCCGGGGGCAATCGCGGTGCTTCACCGGCTGGCGGGAGCGGGCGAAGCGGATCTGCTCCGCGCGTCCGCGGGCCTGCTGGGTCTGCTGACGCCGGACCTCGGTGGTTGGGAAGCCGCGGCTGAGGCAGATGCGGATGCGGCGGGTATGATCGAGGCGCTCCTCGCGGACAGGAAGGCTGCCCGCGCCGCGAAGGACTTCGCCCGCGCGGACGCGATCCGGGATGCATTCGCGGCCGCGGGTGTGAGTGTGAAAGACACGCCCGACGGCGCGGTCTGGGAGCTTGGCCCCGACTTCGACGCCCAAAAGCTGGAGGCAGTGCGATGACCCTCGTCGAGCCGACCGAAACCGTCGCCGCGGATGTGCGCGAACGCCTCTACCTCTTCGACACCACGCTGCGGGACGGGCAGCAGACCCAGGGCGTTGACTTCACCGTCGAGGACAAACGCCTGATCGCGGAGGCTTTGGACGGGCTCGGCATCGACTTCGTCGAGGGTGGCTGGCCCGGAGCCAACCCCACGGACACCGAGTTCTTTGCTACCCCGCCCAAGCTGCAGAACGCGACCTTCACCGCCTTCGGCATGACCAAACGGGCGGGGCGGTCCGCGGCCAACGACGACGTCCTGGCCGCGGTGGCGAACGCGGGCACGGCGGCGATCTGCATCGTGGGAAAGGCGCATCCGTTCCATGTCGAAACAGCGCTCGGCATCACGCTTGAGGAGAACCTGGAGGTGCTGGGCGACACGTTCCGGCACCTCACCGGGCTGGGGCGGGAGGTTCATTACGACGCGGAGCATTTCTTTGACGGCTACAAGGCCGATCCTGCCTATGCAGTTGCGTGCCTGAAAACCGCGCTTGATGCGGGCGTGCGCTGGGTCGTGCTCTGCGATACCAACGGCGGGACCCTGCCGGAAGAGGTCGGGCGCATCACCGCCGAGGTGATTGCGGCAGGCGTGCCCGGGGAGAAGCTCGGCATCCACACCCATAACGATACGGAGACGGCGGTGGCCGCGACGTTCGCCGCGGTCGATGCGGGCGCACGGCAGATCCAGGGTACGCTCAATGGCCTGGGCGAGCGGTGCGGCAATGCGAACCTTACGTCCATCATCCCCTCGCTCCTGCTCAAGGAGCCCTATGCGAGCCGCTACACGATCGGGGTCGAGGCGGATCGCCTGAGCGACCTCACCCGGGTCAGCCGGATGCTCGACGACATGCTCAACCGGGTGCCGGACCGGCACGCGGCCTACGTCGGCGCCTCGGCATTTGCGCACAAGGCGGGCTTGCACGCCTCTGCCATTCTCAAGGACCCGACCACCTACGAGCATGTTCCGCCCGAGGCGGTCGGGAATGCCCGGATCGTGCCGATGTCGAACCAGGCGGGCCTGTCGAACCTGCGCAAACGGCTCGCGGAGGCGGGGATCGACGTGGCGCGGGACGATCCGCGCCTGCCTCGGATCCTCGAGGAGGTGAAGCGGCGCGAGGATGCGGGCTTCGCCTACGACAGCGCACGCGCCTCGTTCGAGCTGCTCGCGATGCGCACACTCGGACAGCTGCCCCGCTTCTTCGACGTGGAGCGCTACCGGGTGACTGTGGAGCGGCGGCGCAACGCGCTCGATGACCTGATCACCGTGTCGGAGGCGGTCGTCGTCGTGCAGATCGGCACCGCGCGACTGATGAGCGTCAGCGAAAGCCGCGACGCGATTGAGGATGCGGATCAGGGTCCGGTTAATGCGCTCAGCCGTGCGCTGCGCAAGGATCTCGGGCCCTACGAGACCTTCATCCGGGATGCGCGGCTCGTGGATTTCAAGGTGCGCATCATCGGCAGCGGGACGGAGGCGGTGACCCGCGTTCTGATCGACTGCGAGGACGGGCAGGGGCGGCGCTGGTCGACGGTCGGCGTGTCCGCCAACATAGTTGATGCCTCCTTCCAGGCGTTGCTCGATTCGGTGATCTGGAAGCTCATTCAGGACGGGGCCCCCGCGCAATGAGCGACGACTCTCCGATTTTCACCCTGCACTCCGGTCTGCTGCGGGAGGCTCCCGGATCGGAGAGTTCCACCTTGCGGGCCCTGAGCGCGACCGGACTGCAGGGGGCGATCACGGTGGCGGACATGGGCTGCGGGCCCGGCGCCTCCGCCCTCGTGCTAGCCCAGGCGCTGCCGGAGGCGCGGATCACCGCCGTCGACCTGCACCAGCCCTACCTCAATGCGCTGTTGCGCCGGGCGGATGCGGCGGGCCTGGGCACGCATATCGAGGCGAGCCGGGTCGACATGGCCGATGCGGGCTTCGCGCCCGCAAGTCTCGATCTGATTTGGTGCGAGGGAGCTCTCTACTTCATCGGCATCGAGGAGGGCTTGCGGCTCTGGCGGCCCCTGCTGCGTCCGGGCGGCTTTGTCGCTTTCACCGATGCAGTATGGCTGAGCCCGGACCGCCCCGACGCCGCCCGTGCGGTGTGGGACGAATACGCGGAAATGACCGACATCGCGGGTGTCTCCGAAAAGATCGTCAATGCCGGTTTTCGGCTCGAAACACACTTCGTGCTGCCCCCCGAGGACTGGCAGGCCTATCTGGGCCCTCTCGGCGCGCGGGCTGCCCTGCTAAGGCCTGAGGCGGACGGTGTGTTGCGGCAAGTGGTAGACGGGGCGCTGGAGGAAGCGGCCCTCTTCGACACCCACGGGGAGAGCTACGGCTACGCCTTCTTCGTGGCAACGCACGCATGAGGCGAGCGCGGTGAGCTGGCAGGACTGCGCGGCCCTGGTTGAGGCCGGGGACCCGGATCGCTTTCGCGCGGCGATGACCGGACCGGTGGCCGCCCGTGCACGGCTCTTTCCCCTCTATGCGTTCAATCTCGAAGTCGCCAAGGCGCCGTGGGTCACGTCGGAACCGGGCCTCGCCGAAATCCGGCTGCAATGGTGGCGGGATGCGATCGCGGAGATCTTCGAGGGGCGCGGCGTCAGGCGCCATGAGGTGGTAACCCCCCTCGCCGACGTGATCATGGAGACCAACCTGCCAAGGCCGCTCTTCGACGCGCTCATCGATGCGCGGGGCTTCGATTGCTATGCGGAGCCCCATGCGGGGCGCGCCTCCTTCGATGCCTATATCGGCGCCAGCGCGGGCGGTCTGATGGAGCTGTCCGTAGCGGCCCTGTCGGAGGGCGCTCCGGTCCCGCGGGAGGTGGCTGGGTTCGGCTGGGGGTGCGGGGTGGCGAGCCTGATCCGGGCGCTACCCGTGCTCTACGGCTCAGGGCGCCAGCCGATCCCTGTGGAGGGGTCGCTCGATCTGAATGCGGTGGCGGAGGGGCGCGTGCCAGCGGTCTTGCAGGACGCCGTCAGGCAGATCGCAGGTGATGCGCTTGACCGGATCCGAACGGCGCGTACTGCGAACCTGCCCGCCATCGCGGCACCTGCGCTCCGCGCTGGCTGGCAGGCGCACCCGATCCTGAAGCGCGCGCATGCGCATCCTGACCAGGTGCTGGAACCGTGGGCTCCGTCAGAATTCCGCCAACGGGGAAGCCTGATGATCAAGGCGATGCTCGGCCGCTGGTAGCGGGGGGTCACGCCGCCCGGGCCAGGCAGACACTATCAGGCAGATCGCAAGCGATGCGATTGGCCGTATCCGGACGGCTTCCGCTGCAAAGCTGCCCGCCATCGCGGTCCGGGTGCTGTGTGCTGGCTGGAATGGGAATCCGTTCCCGACACGCGCCACGAAGCAGGCGGACAAGGTAGTCGAGCCTGGAGCTTCTACGGAGGTTTGGCAGCCGCGAGGTCTGGTGATCAGAGCCACGCTTGGGCCCGCAGCTCTTTGCGATTTCGTCGGGCAGATTTCTGGCGATCTACGTGCATGCAATTGGGCGGCGCCTGCCGAAAAACCGTCCATCGTTGCAGCCTTGACGCAGTGCGCTGACGGACCGGCGAAATCGGACCGGAAGGGCCCGTGGCGGCATCTTGACAGCGTTTCTGTTCCTCGGAACTGCCGGAGTCTCATCAGCGACGAGGCCTCGTGACGGCGGCCGTGCCTAGCCGCAGGTAGCCCGGGTCAGGCCCGCGCGGTCCGCCGCTTCTGCAGCACGAACCAGACGAGGGTTGCCCCGGCGAGCACGAGGAACGGCACCATCGCCACATTCACCGCGGTCCAGCCGACGACCACATCGTCCGCGCCGATGCCGTTCATGAGCCCGCCGGAGGAGAAGCTTGCGATGGCCACGAGGCCGAAGACGAGGAAATCGTTTGTGCCCTGCACCTTCGCCCGCTCTTCTGCCGTGTGTGCGCTGGCGAGGAGCGTGGTGGCACCGATGAAGCCGAAGTTCCAGCCGATGCCAAGCAGGATGAGGGCCGCGTAGAAGTTGAAGAGGTCCACACCGGCGAGCGCGACAAGCCCCGCGCCAAGCAGGATCGCAAGACCGATGCCGATGATCCGCTCCGCCCCGAACCGGGCGATGAGCGAGCCGGTGAAAAAGCTCGGCGCAAACATCGCCACCACATGCCACCGCACCACATCTGCAGCCGTGTCCGTGCTGAAGCCACAGCCGACGACGGCTAGCGGGGTTGAGGTCATCATCAGATTCATGAGCGCGTAGCTCACCATCGCGCAGATGACGGCGGTCACGACCTTGGGCTGGAGCATGATCTCCTTCAGCGGACGTCCCGTGTCCCGCGGACCGGTCCGCCGGGGTGGTACGGGGATGTCGAGGAGGAACAGCACCGCGATGCCGATCAGGTTGAGCACGACGATCGACACATAGCCACCAGCGAACGTGTAGGGGGCAAGTGCGTCGCCGAACAGGATCACCATCTGCGGCCCGAGCAGTGCGGCGCCCAGTCCGCCTGCCATCACCCAGGAGATCGCCTTTGGCCGGAACTCGGCGCTTGCCGTGTCGGCTGCGGCAAACCGGTAGAACGCCTGGGCGGACATGTAGACGCCGATGAAGGCGTGCCCGAACACCAGAAGCTCGAAATTGCCGACCACGAGGGCCCAGGTGCACAGCACTCCGGCAAGCGCCCCGCTCAGCGCGCCGACGATGAACCCGGCCCGGCGCCCGAACCGCCCCATAAACTGGGAGAGCGCGGGCGAGGCGAACATCGACACAACGACAATGACCGAGATCGGCAGCGTCGCGTAGAGCTTGTTGTCCGCCAGCATCTGTCCGGCCAGCCCGCCCAGCACGAACGCGATGGGCATCTGCGCGCCCATGAGGGCCTGTGCTGCGACCAGCACGCCCACATTGCGACGCGCCCGGGTGTCGTCGGACGGGAGGGTCTGTGTGATGTCAGCCATGTGCCTCTTCTAGTCGACAGATGCTGCCGCGCACAGGGTCAAATTGCATCGGTTTTCGCCGGAGCGTGTCTGCGCGATCCGGTGCGCGATTTTCGTGGCGCGAAGGGGCCGCGAAGGGCTAGTCATGATCGCGAACGGGCAGGAGGCACAGGTGACGCTCATCATCTTCGATTGCGACGGAGTGCTGGTGGACAGCGAACCGATCACCAACCGCGCGATCTCAGAAAACCTGCGCGGGCACGGGCTCGATGTGACCCCGGAATGGTGCATGGAAAACTTCGTGGGCGGCACGATTGCAGGTGTGGGGCAGCAGGCGCGGGCGCTGGGCGCAGACCTGCCGGAGGACTGGGTTGCCCGGATGTACGAGGAGGTTTTCGACGTGCTCGCCCGTGGTACGCCGGAGATTCCGGGCGCGGGGGCAGCGGTCTCGGCGTTGCAGGACGCGGGATTTGCCACGTGCGTCGCCTCGAACGGTCCAAGGCGAAAGATGGACATCACCCTCACCTCTGTAGGGATGTTCGGCCGGTTTGCGGGGCGCATCTACTCCGCCCACGAGGTGGGAATTCCGAAGCCCGCGCCGGGCCTCTTTCTGCACGCAGCACGGGTTCACGAAACCGCGCCGTCCGCGTGCATCGTGATCGAGGATTCCCCGTCCGGCGCCCGCGCTGCGCGGAGTGCTGGGATGCGCTGTCTTGCCCGGCGTAGCGAGTTGCCTGAGGCGCGGCTCGAGGCGGAGGGGGCGGTGCTCTTCGACAGGATGTCGGACCTGCCTGACCTCATCATGGAGATGGCCCGATGAGCGTCGGACGGATCATCGAGACAGAGGCGGATGTTGCGGAAGGGGCCGCTGCGCTGGCCGCGATGGATCCCCGTTTCGCGTATGCGCTGCAGCTGACCGGCCCGCTTCCCCTCCGCCGTCGGGAAGGCGGGTTTCAGGCGCTTCTCTCCGCAATCGTGAGCCAGCAGATCTCCGTTGCCGCAGCAAACGGCATCTGGTCCCGGCTTGAGGCACAGGGTGCAACATCCGCGGACGGGTTCGCCCGGCTCGACGAGGCGGGGCACAAGGCCTGCGGCCTGAGCCGGCAAAAGGCGCGCTATGCGACCGCTCTGGTCGACGCCGGGGTGCCGTTTCAGGACCTGCCACACATGCCCGATGCGGAAGTGGTCGAGCGGCTGACCTGCATCACGGGGATCGGCGTCTGGACCGCGGAGATTTACGCGATGTTCTCCCTTGGCCGGGCGGATGTGTTCGCGCCCGGGGATCTCGCCCTTCAGGAAGCTGCGCGCATGCTCTTCGACCTGCCGGAGCGGCCGAAGGAGCGTCCGTTCCGCCAGATGGCGGAGGACTGGGCGCCCTGGCGTGCTGTTGCCGCGCGGCTGCTTTGGGCCTACTACCATGTGGTCAAAGACCGCGAAGGGATCCGATGAATGAGCACGCTTGAGGGGCCGCGCCGCGCGGCGAAATCGGGGAGTGCGACCTCCCTCGCGATCCTCCTGCACGGGTACGGGGCGGATGGGAACGACCTGATCGGGCTGGCGGATCCGCTCGCCGACCATCTGCCCGACACGGTGTTCGTCGCACCCAATGCGCCGAGCCCGTGCGCGGTGAACCCAGGCGGGTATCAGTGGTTTCCGATCCCCTGGATGGATGGGTCGAGCGAGGTGGAAATGGGGCAGGGCTTCGCCGCTGCCGCCGCGGCGCTGGACGGCTACCTCGACACGGTGGCGGAGGCTGAGGGAATCGGACCGGAGAAAACCGTTCTGATCGGCTTTTCCCAGGGTACGATGATGAGCCTTCACGTCGCGCCCCGACGCACCGATCCGATTGCCGGGATCGTAGGCTTTTCCGGACGGCTGCTGCGCCCCGGAAGCCTCGCGGCGGAGGCGGTGTCGAAGCCGCCGGTGCTGCTGATCCACGGTGATGCGGATCAGGTTGTTCCCTACACGTCGATGCCGGAGGCGGAGACGGCGCTGAAGGGTGCCGGGTTCTCCGTCGAGACGCACACGAGCGCCGGCATCGGCCACGGTATTGGCCCCGACGGGCTGGGGCGGGCTCTGGGCTTCATGCAGGGCGTTCTGGCATGATGGGACGGGTGGAGGCGGTGCACCGCGCCCCCACCCATGAATTCTCGAAACAGACCGCGGACCGCATCACCCTGGTGCCCGGGCTCGGGGTTGCCGGTGACGCCCATCAGGGTGCGCGGGTGAAGCATCGGTCCCGCGTTGCGGTCAACCCGGACCAGCCCAATCTGCGGCAGGTCCATTTGTTTGAGCTGGAACGGTTGCGCACCCTCGCCGATCAGGGTTTTCCGGTCAGCCCCGGGAAGGTGGGTGAGAACATCACGACCGAGGGGCTGGACCTGACAGATCTGCCGCTTGGCACGCTGTTGCGCTTTCGCTCCGGCGCGCTCATCGCGATCACCGGTCTGCGCAATCCCTGCGCGCAGCTCGATGCCCTGGCTCCGGGGCTGATGGCCGCCTGTCTGGACCGGAGCGAGGGGCGGGTGCTCCGCCGTGCTGGTGTCATGGCGGTGGTGATCGGTGGAGGAGACGTGGCTGCCGGGGACAGTTTCGAACCCGCCCTTCCCCCCGCTCCGTTCCGGGC
This sequence comes from Pseudomonadota bacterium, assembly GCA_038532435.1. GTDB lineage: Bacteria > Pseudomonadota > Alphaproteobacteria > Rhodobacterales > Rhodobacteraceae > JBCBAP01. Next base: position 156,398 of record JBCBAP010000001.1, read on the forward strand.
CCTCGATCCGGTCTGAGGACCCTGTCCGCACTCGGGCCGCCTCGCGTTTGACCTGGCAAGGCAGCCCTGTCGACATCGCGGTTTATCCACAGACGTCACAAAGCTGTAATGGCCCTGCGTTACCTTTCGCGCAAAAACGGGCAACCCGCTGCATATTGGGGGGTTGCGGGCCATCTGAGGCGAGATATAGTCTGAGCACGTGGGACGGGGTGGTCCCGTCCCCAAGCTGGACCCAACTTGAGGGACGAGAGCGGTGACCCCGGTGGAAACGAGCTTTGCCAACAGTTTCGTGCGCAATCCCTGCAATCTGCGGGACCATCCGGCGCTGGTGCTGAACGCGGACTATCGCCCGCTCAGCTACTTTCCCCTGTCGCTCTGGCCGTGGCAGGAGGCGGTCAAGGCTGCGTTCCTTGAACGGGTCGTGATCCTTGCGGAATATGACACGGTTGCACGCAGCCCCTCCATCGAGTTCAAGCTTCCGTCCGTCGTGGTGCTCAAGGACTATGTCCGCCCGGCGAAGCAGTCCGCGTTCACCCGCTTCAACCTTTTCCTGCGGGATGAGTTTTCCTGCCAGTATTGCGGCTCGAAGGGTGAGATGACCTTCGACCATGTGATTCCGCGGTCTCGTGGGGGACGCACGACGTGGGAAAATGTCGTCGCTTCATGTTCTCCGTGCAACCTGCGCAAGGGATCCAAGACGCTCAAGCAGGCGAACATGAGGCTGCGCAAGCAGCCCGTGCAACCCGCGCCGGAGCTGTTGCAGAATGTCGGGCGGAAGTTTCCGCCGAACTACCTGCACGAAAGCTGGATGGATTTCCTCTACTGGGATGCGGAGCTGGAAGCCTAGCGCCGCCTCCTGCCTCACACTGGCGTCAGCCAGTGGATCACCTCCATGACCGGCTGACGCCCTTTCAGTCCGTTGGGCATCGGGCGCTCTTCCAACAGCTCCGTTCTGTGCGTGCCCGCGTAGAGTGTGCGCACCCTGTCGGTCGGCGTTGAAAAGGGCGGGCCGTCGATCAGACCGGCGGGATAGTCGAAGGTGATCATCAGGTGCGGTGCAGACCCGCCGAGCGCTGCGACATGGGCCGCGTAGTGTGGCTGTGTGTCCGGTGGCATTGCGACAAGGGCCGCGCGGTCATAGACGGCGTCGATCTCCCCGATCATGTCGACGGTCAGGTCGAAGAGGTCGCCGGTGAAGAGCTCTATCCCCTCCGCCGCGTACCGCGAGAGCGGGCCCGCTGGCGTGATGGAGGGTGTCAGATCGAGCTCTACAAACACTTCCTGCACCGCTGCTTCGTTCAGCTCCGCGCCAACGACGCGGTGCCCGCGGGTGCGCAGCCAGCCGATATCCGCGGTCTTGCCACAAAGCGGCAGGAACACGCGTCCGTTGTCTGGAAGTCTGTCCGCATGGTGCGCGAGCAGTCTGTTCACTGACCCTTCGTGAAAACCGATGTCGCCGCGCGTCCACTTGTCGTGCCAGTACTCGTGATCCATGACGGACCTCCGTTCAGGCGACCCTGTGGCGTCCCGCGCTCAGCCATACTACCGCGATCACCAGGGACAGGACAGCGTTCCACGCGGCCATGGATAGACCGCCGAGGCTCCAGGGGATCTCGTCGCAGCGCACGACCGGCGCCTCGAGGATCTGGTTAAGCAGCTCATCCGCACTCAGCGCACCCACATCCTGGTTGGAGGCGCAGGCGGTGACACCTTCCCACCAGCCCTGCTCGACGCCCGCGTGAAAGAGCCCGATCCCGGCACCGACAAGCACGATCAGACCGCCGAGGATGCCAAGCGGCCGTCGCGCCGACGGCACAAGCAGAGCCACGAGTGCGGCCGCGATGGCCAGTCCGTGCGGCCAGCGTTGCCAGATGCACATCTGGCAGGGATAGAGCCCGCCAAGGTACTGAAACGCGAGCGCACCCCCCAGCAGTGCCACCGAACCTGCACCTGCAACGGCGATGCGATGAACCCGGGCCATCAGAGAAACCTCACTGCGGCAAACCCGCCGATCAGGAGCGCCATGGCGATGGTGAACATCAGCCCCAGACGCTCCTCGATGAAGACGCGGATGGGCGGGCCGAATTTCCAGAGCAGCCCCGCGACGATGAAGAACCGCAGCCCCCGCGCAACAACGGAGGAAATCATGAAGACCCAGAAATCGAGCCCCGTCGCGCCGGAGGTGATCGTGATCACCTTGTAGGGGAACGGTGTCACACCCGCGAACAGGACCGCCCACGCGCCGAACTCGTTATATCGGGCGGAGAAGTCCGCGAACTTCTCCCACTTGCCGTAGAATTCGAGGACCGGGCGTCCAACCGTGTCCAGAAGCTCTGCACCGATCCAGTAGCCGAACGCGCCGCCCAGAACAGATGAGATCGTGCACACACCCGCAATCAGCCAAGCCCTGTGCGGCGCGGCAAGAACCATCGGGATCAGCAGCACGTCCGGAGGTATCGGAAAGATGGAGCTTTCGATGAAGCTGACGATCGCCAGCATCCAAAGCGCGTAGGGGCTGTCTGCCAGTGACAGGACCGAGTCATATAGGCGGCGCAACATGATCCCCGGTTAGCAGGGGTTCGCGGGCCTGTCCACGGTCCTGACCCGGGCGACCGGACTTTCCCGTTGACCCCGCCGGACGGCCCTGTGTATCAGCAAAGCCGCGTGTGCCCGAGTGGCGGAATTGGTAGACGCAGCGGATTCAAAATCCGCCGCCGCAAGGCTTGCCGGTTCGAGTCCGGCCTCGGGTACCACTGGTCTTCCTCCCAAGAATTGAGAGAACCGGCCGCGTTTGCGGGTGGCTTGTCCGGTTGACGGAGGCCTTCCAAAGCCCCTGCACCAGATCGCTTGAGGCCGGAAACCCGCTCGTCCGATCACGAAGGGGTTTTGCGTCAACGCCTGCCTTCCTAATGCCGTGTCTCCGGCTCTTGAGCCAACACCGACCGCCCGTTCGAGGTGCATGTCGGCTCGAGAATGGCAGAGGACCAACGAGGTTCCGTGCACATCACACGGACTGTGAAGCTTCTCTTCATGAACGAACGAGCTCAACTTCAACGGTGCAATTGGAGCCTCGATGGATCGGCTCCATTCGTCACGGTCAAGGGGCAACCGTCGAACAAAAGAGGCGCTGCATCATGCAAACAGAGGTTCCCGCGCGCGACGGGAACCTCTCTAGCCGCGTGCAAAGCACGTGTCAGTCCATCGAACGGGTCCGTTGAGGTCGCACCCCCTATGCGGCCGCAGGCTCGAGACCGGAATTCACAAGGTGAGCTCGGCAAGGATGTCTGACTGGGCGAGGTTGAGAACCCGGTAGTCCGCTCCGTTGAACACATCGAGGGTGCGGGCGAACTCTGCCACCGCACGGGTTGCTTCCGCACTGGGTACGGCGATCGGCACGCCGTCCGGTCCTTCGCGCTGGTCGTAGGCTTCGGGATGCTTGCTGGTGTAGATGCTGTGCAGCAGCCCCTCGGTCCCTAGCTTTGGTCGATCGACGTTGGCGGGATCCGCAATGCGCAGCAGCCGATGGTCGGTCACCAATACCTCTAAGTCTGCGGCGAAGCGCACGGCGTAGCCCGGTCCCGCCTCCTCATCCTGCGCGAAGATCTGGACGGCTTCTCCCGCATAGGCGACGTTATTGTACGCCTTTGCCTTGTCCGAGCCGGGGCCTAGGTCACCGGCCTCAAGGTTGGTGGTTTTGCCCGATGGATCGAAGTGGGCATCCGCGAGTTCCACTTTTTCCTGCATCATGTTGGCGGCGAGCCAGGTCACGTAGTTCTCCTGGGTCGGTTCAAGCCGGTCCTGCCGGATGCTTGGCTTTCCGTCCCCATCGCCAGCGAAGCCAATGCCGCGCAGATGCCTGCCCGTGCTGGTGAGGATCGCGGCATGTTCCTGCTCCGCATTGGGGATGAAGCTCCTCACCGTGACGATCACGCCCAGTGTCTCCCGCAGGATCGCCTGAAGCTCTTCCTCGCTGGTGCCGATGGGGGCCGTGAGGACCGCGGGCAGAGCATCCCCGCCAGCGGCAATCGCATCGGGGGTGAAGAGGGTCTCCCGCACTTCCTGGACAAGGCTCGCGACTTCTGGTCCGAGCGCGGGGGCGTCTGGTTCGCCAGAGGCGCCGAGGGCCTCCCCCCGAACCCGCAGGCTGTCGAGCTTGTCCATGAACATGTCTCGATAGGCTTCGTGATGGACCGACCGTGTGGCAGTGTTGAGATGGGGCACCATCTCATCCCCGCGCAAGAGGGCCGCATGGATCGCCCCCTGCACCGGTTCCCGGGTGCGGGGGGAGCCGAAGGGTTCGAACCAGAGGGGGGGCGTTCTCGCCGGCGCTGACACCCCGCCCCAGGAAATAGTTCTTCACGTCGGGCTGCAGCTCCGCCGCCTTGTCCTTGATTTCCCCGTAGAAGTCCGCGGGATCAGGGGGGGCATCCGCGCCGCCCTCGTTCGCCCAACGGTCGCTCAGCCAGGTTTGGAAGACGGATGTGAACGTGTCGACCTGGCTGCAGTAGACAGTGTTGCCGATCACATCATCGACCCTGCCGTCGCCGAGGTCGATCTTGTCGATCTTGATGACGATGCCTTGGGTGCCAATGGCCTCCGCCTTGAGGAGGTCGGTGAACTCCGTGGCATTGACGACTGTGTCGAGCTTGGGCGTCAGATTCTGTCGTCGTTCGGTTTCCATGGTCAACTGGTCGATGGGTCTGCTGAACTCCATGGCGACCTGGCGGGAGCCGGAGACGGAGAGCGTTTCGGTGCAAAGTGCGATGTTGCCGTCATTGACCTGCGGCACCGATCCGTTCTGCTCGCCATAGAACTTCGCCACCGTGTTGGCTTCGCGAAAGTAGATTCCTGGCTCCTTGTCCGCCGTGTGCATGGCCGCATTGAGGGAGACAAGCGCGAACGGATCGACCTTCTTTCCGTCCCGGCCCAGCGTGTTGTCGCCCTTGTTCATGGTCTGATAGGTGAAGTCGATCCCCGGGCAGACAGCGTCCCGCACGATCTGGGGTTGCCCGACCGAATTGTAGCGGATGGGGTAGCAAAAATACCCGGACTCGACCGATTAGGACGTGATCGCAGCCCTCATCGCTCCGTGGACGGCGGGCGACAGGCCCTCGGCCCGGTCGATGTCAGCCGTCGCGGTGACCCGCGCCTGCATGTTCTGACGGGTCTGCAACGCGTCGCGCTGCGTCTGCGAGCGGAATGTAGTGTGGCCGAGGGCGACGGGCTGGCCGTCATCGGCCGTCCGGGGAGCCCGGATGCTGGTGGATGGTGTTAGCGGCGTCGCCGGGGCGCTCTGAAACCCCGTCACGGGGGCTCCCTCAGGTCGGCGCGCAGCCTCGCTGAAGAGGTTGTGCTAGCGCAGGCAGTCCTGGCGGCGCCCTTCGAGGCTGCCGAACTTGTTGGCCCGGTGATCCCGCGCCTCGTCGTTGCCCAGAAGGTCGCGATAGACCAGGAGGGCCGCATGGCGTCGGCGCGGGGTCGGGGTCAACGTCTCCGCATTCTCCTGTTCCTCGACTTCCTCAAGCGCCATTTCATCCAGGCGGGAGACGGGATCGACCCGGCGCGGACCTCGTGTTTCGAACTGGCCGAGGAGCAGATCCCGGTAATCCTGCCGTTCAGTCCGCCGCAGCGGGCCTAGCTCCACATCCCCCTGCTCCGGCTGAACGCCACGCCGGGGCGGCTTGCGGTCGCACGCTCTTAGGTCTGAAACTGGGTCGTTGCGGCGATTGGCCCGCGATTGAGCATGCGGCTGCCATACTCCGCCATGCCTTCGGCAAGATGCTCCATGGCTTCCTGAATGTTGGGTGCCTTGCGCCCGGTGGCCGTCTCGACCGCACTGCCGACCGCGTCGCCTGGCACGTGGGTCGCGCGCCGCAGGGACCAGCCGTTCGCCGCATCGATGTTTGCGGACGTGCCGCCTCCGGTCACCCGGGCGGCCTTGGCCAGATCATGGATCAGGGGGGCGATCACCCGATCCGGTCCGCGCACAGCGAGCCGCACAGCGAAGGAGGAAAGGAAATTTGCGGCTTCCGCTTCGTTGCTGGAACCGAGTTGAGCTCCCGTAACCGCGCCCGCGCGGGCTGCACTGTCGCACACATGGGACAGGATGTTTCGTGCGAGATTCGAGCCGATTGCCCGCGGGCTTGTATCTCCCGGATCGGGCGCGGGCAACAGTCGAGCGATCTTCTGCTGACCCAGCGCATTTCCGGCAGCGAACGCCGCCTCCCGCTCCGGATCGCCGCGGTTGAATTCGAACGCGGCCTGGATGCCGTAGTTGATCATCGAGCGGCGGTACTCCCGAAGAAACCAAAGGTCGCGTCCGTAACCTCCTTGAGAAAGCCCTGATCTGGCCGCACGGACGACGGGACCGCCTTAGAGAAAAGGCTGAAAAAGTTGGACACGACCTCCTGCGTCGCGATCATTGACGCGATCCCACCGGCCAGGTTCGCGTCAGGCACGCGGTCGGCGCGGCTGCCGCCGGTCGCCGCCGCGATCTGGTCGGACGCAAGTCCAATAGCCGCCACCATCCATGCGGTGGAGGCTGCCTTGGCCCCGATGTTCGACAGGTACCCCAGGGCGGACCCGGGGGCCGACGTCTCCCGCGGGGTCACCATGAGCCAGGCATATTCGTCGCCCACGCTGCGCAGTAAGGCGATCTTTCCCGGATAGATCTGCGGTCCCGTCTCGACGTCTTGGCGGGAGGACATGACCAGCCGGGGCTCCGGCGCGCCGCTGACCGTGCTCGCCGCACCAGTATAAGTCCCGTTGTAGGAGTACATGTCGATCTCAAGCGGACCGCCAGCCTCCCTGCTTGGGGCATCCTTGCCCGCGTTTACCGCGTCTCCGAAGTCGTTGTTCTTGGACATCGGGGGAGAGATCAACCGGCTCGAAACCCCGTCGGCGGTAATCGTCAGCCGGTGCGCGATCTGATCCTGACAACGCAGGTCGACTTCGATTTTCCCCCCCGGCGGCATTTGCGCAATCGCCCGGTCACAACGGGAGAAGAGCGTCTTGAGCATGTCCCCGATGTTGGTGGACCGGCCCTCTTTGAGCGCCACCGGGTGCCGGACATCAATGCTCTCGATGCCGCGGATGTCCGCAACCTTCGGTCCATCGATGAACTCCGACGCCCGGTATCCTCCGGGGGAGACCTCGCTGCGGCTGTCCCGATTGTTGAGAAAGAAGATCAGGTTGTTCTCCAGCCCGTTCCAGCTCAGGCAGGGCACGCGGTGATTGGAGTCCATTTCGGGAAATGCGGAATGGTCCGCGCGGCGTGTCGCAATGGGGAGTTCGTAGACCGCGTGCTCATCGGATCCCCAGCCATCGGACCAGATCGTATCGTCGGATACGACCGGTGCGCGGTCATCGATCATCTTGATGCTCGGCGTTCCGTTGGCATCAACAGTCTCATAAAGCTCGGAGGCTTTGGAAAGATTGAAGAGCGCAGTCCGCAGGTTTGTCTCAAGCTGGTTGCCCTCCGGAGGGGCTGCGCTGGGTCCTGCACCAGCGGCCGTCATGACAGGAAGGGACGGGACATCCGGCGTGCCTGCGACATTCGAGGCGTTTCAGGCCAACCCCGACCTGACCGACGCCTTCTTCGGGCTGATAGTCAAGGAACTCGTGATCGGGTTCCTGCTCGGTGTTCTCGTCTGGATGCCGAGCCGGGGGGTGGAGCTCACCGGCGTGTTGCTCGATACCCAGCGGGGCAGCACGACGGCGCAGGACTATGATGTCATCTTCGGTGCGCAGACGACCCCCTCCGGCATCCTTCTGGTGCAGATCTTCAGCCGGTATTTCTTCGCTGCCGGAGGGTTCCTGCTGATGCGGCTCGCTCTCTTTGACAGTACGGTGATCTGGCCGCCGTTCGAGCCGTTACCGCCCCTTGCCGAAGAGGCGATGTTCGCCTTCATCCGGCTGACCGGCACGCTGTATCTCACGGCGGTCGCGCTGGCCCTGCCGATCTCCGGTTTCATGGTGCTGGCGGACATCGTGATCGCGTTCGTCGCCTGCTCCGCCCCGACGCTGTCCACGCTGACATTCGGGATGCCGGTGAAGTCGGCGGTTATGCTGATCATGCTCTTTTTCTACGTGGATATCGCGTATCCGATGATCTTCGACACCTTCACGACCTCTCTCGATCTGCTCAAATCGGTGCTGTCCAGTGAGTAGCGGGGAGAAGACAGAAGAGCCAACGGACAAGAAGATCCAGGACGCGAAGAAGGAGGGCCAGCTTTCCCAGCGCAAGAACACGCTCGAGGCGATCTTGCTCAGTTGCGGCGTGCTCTCGATGTTCTCGCTCGCTGGCACCTTCAGCGCGGCGGGTATCGACGTGTTTCACTCCGCGACGGACGGGATCACCATGGATTTCCTGCAGGGGGCGGGCAACACGCTGATCGCGGCACGGGAGCTTCTGTTCATCAGCATGGGGTTGATGTGCGCATTCGGCTTCATCGTGCTCTTCAGCAATCTGTTGATGACAGGGTTCAACGTGGCAACCGCCGCGCTGAAGCCCAGGTTCGAAAAGCTCAACCCTGTCCATGGGCTGAAGGGCCTTTTCTCCAAGAACACCCTCTATAACTTTTTCCGTCGGCTGGTCTACTTCACGGCGCTGTCTCTGATCCTTTACGCCAAGATCCAGTCGCACCTACCGCGGGTTGTCGATGCGAGCTATTGCGGCCTGCGCTGCCTGGCCGACGTGTTCGCGGATATGGTCGTCACCACGGTGGTTCTGGTCATGCTCGTGATGCGCGCCATGGCGTTTGCGGACTTCAAGATGCAAAGCAGGCCGTTCAAGAAGCAGATGATGATGTCGCTGGAGGACATCAAGAACGTGTTCAAACAACAGGAGGGTGACCCCCGGGTCAAAGGCGAGCGCAAATCGCTGGTGAAGCAGGATGCGAAGATGCCAACGGCGAAGGACGTCACCCACGTCGTCTACAACAACAAGGCACTCGTCGCGCTGCTGTACTACCCCGAACAGAAAGTGCGTCCCTTCGTCGTCATGAAGGCCAGCGGCGGGACGGTCGCCAAACTCCAGCAGCGCTTTCGCAAGATGGGCGTGTTGACGGTCAATCTGCCAAGCGTCGCAATCGAACTCTACAGCATGGCCCCGATCGGGAACTACCCTCCCGCCCGCTTCGCAAACGCGATCGGCCGGCTCATGAACCACATCGGTGAGTGAGGACGGGAATTTGGAAGGGCTGTCGCGATCACCCTGTGAAGACAGGCGTGACGATAGCGGGGCCGCTTGATCATTCAGTGGTTTCAAGCGTGAACGTAATCCCACCCTCGATACGTCGTTGCGTGGGGCTGCGCTTGGTTGCCCGGACTGGTTCGATGTCTCATCGCTTCGCTGACGCGGTGCGATCAATCCATTCCCGCAATCTCAATCAACTAATCTTTTTGAGCGCGTGCGACGGTTTTCGATCCAACTTCCGGACTTTTCGCAACTTTCCTCGGCCTTGACTTTACCCGAGTTTGACCGTCGAGCTCTTCCGCGAGCCGGGCTTCACGCTTCCCTGAACGCGATGGCTGCGAGCATGTCGTCTGTTTGCGAGAAGCGGACGTCGATGAAGCGGTGGCCGTAAAGGTCCGGGGCGGTCTCGGCGGGCAACAGAACGCGGGCCTCGTGATCGCCCATGATTTCGACGAACACCTTGTCGAAATCCAGGAAATACGACGTGGCGGGATAGTACGCCTTGAAGGCCGCTTCCTTGATGACAAAGCAGAGTTTTCCGCGGTCTATGTGGGCGGGGCAGGGCAGGCCCTCCGACCCCCGACAGACAAGCGCGGCGACGTCCGGCGCGAGGGGTGCCGCCGCCTCAATGTCGATGCCAAGCGCCCGGGCTGACCGCTCGTGTGCGATGGCGGCCGTCACGTGACCGTGGGCGTGGGATATCGAGCCGACCAGACCGCGTGGCCAGCGGGGTGCGCGGTCCGGACCGCTCGGGATTGCGCTGGGAGCCACGCCGAGCTTAGTCATGGCCAACCGCGCTGCGGCGCGACCTGCGCGGAACTCAAGCTGCCGCTTCGGGACCGCGTTGACTGTAAAGCGCGCTTCGCCCGACATCAGCGGCTCATCGAACGCAACGATCTCGCCTGCTGCGATTGACACTCCCCGAGGTGCGAGCGCCTCAAGCGCATGCTGGAGCCCATCCCCGGTGCGCTGACCCAAGGACACCCGCTTCCGTCGTTCCAATTGTGTGTGAGCCAGAGTTTTCATCAATGAGAGATCCTCAACGGATCGATCAGGAGGGGCGAATTACCAGAACTTAGATACCACTTAAGGTTGATTTATGCATTATAAAATGTAGCCTTAGGTTGAGGCTCGGAACTCCCGCCAGCCCACCGAGACACTGCCGGGAGCACCGACCAGAACCGCGATGCTGTTGTTGCGACGCGATCCAATGTTGGGGGAGACCGGGTGGAGATTTCAGCCTGTTGGCACAATGGACGCGTCGTTGATAGCGACGCGGCATCCCCTTCAATTGCGTCCATGTCCTTGCACATGGGCCTCGCGGTCTTTGACGGGATGATGGCCTATGGGAACGGCGCGGCGTTCCACGTGTTGCGAAAGCGAAAGCATGTCGAACGCCTCGTGTCCGGCGCGTCCAACCTCGGGTTTGCTCCGAGATACTCCGTCGATGAGATATCGGAGGCCATAGACGCCTTGCTGGAAGGTCTGGACCCGCATGAAACCTACTATATCAGGCCAATCGCCTATCGTGGGAGCCAGCATCTCTGGTTGACCGAGATCGACGATGTGCCCGTGGACCTCGCCATCATCGCGGCGCCGGCGGTGCGGAACGTCGATGCGGGGCTGCGGATGCAGGTGTCCCGGTATCAGCGTGTCTCAAGTGCGGCGATGCCGGTTCAGTGGAAAACAGCGGGCTCCTACGTGAACAGCTATCTCTGTCGGCAAACCGCCGCCGCGGACGGGTACGATGACGGCATCATGCTGGACGACCGCGGCCGCCTTGCGGAGGCGAGTGCCGCAAACCTCTTCCTCATCCGCGGTGAGACCGTTTTGACCCCGGCCCTGAACGGAGATGTTTTTCCGGGCATCACGCGAGGCCTTGTCCTCGACCTGGCCGATACGCTTGGTGTCGAGCTTGTCGAACAGGCGCTCTACCCCAGCGATCTGACCACCGCCGACGCGGCTTTCATCGGCTCGACACTCCTGGAAATGCGTCCGATTGATGAGGTTGGAGGTGTGAGGCTCAACTCCTCAGAGAACGTTTCATGGAGCCGATTGAAGTCAGCGTTTCGTGACGTGACCGCATCCCCATCGGGCATGGTCTAGAACCGGGTTAGCCCGGTACTGCCTGGGAAACCGCATCGGTCAGGCAGGCGACGAAATCGGGCTCTGCATGACATGGAAAGAAGTGCGATCCGGCGACGGTGTGACGGCTGAACGTTTCGGTGGTGAAGCGACCCCAGCCATCCATTTCCTCGGGTGAAACGCTCTGATCCGCGCGACCGGCCAGCGCGACAATCGGGACAGCGACGCGGCGATCGGGATCGATGCTTGAACGCGCGAGCATGAGGTCAGCGCGAAGGAGTTGAGAGACGCACGCTCTCAGTTCGGCGCTCGCCACCATGTCGGGCAATGTGTCGAGCCCGTTCTCCAGCGTGCCGACCGAGAAGTCGAACATCTCCGCATCGGACATGGACAGCAGCGGATCGAGAACCCCCGGCGAAGGAGGCGCGGCACCTGCAACGATGATCGACACGACCCGGTGATCGTCGCGTCCCGCCAGCTCTGCGGCGAGGGCGAAAGCCAGGTATGCCCCGCAGCTGTGGCCGAAGAGCACAATCGGACCCTCGACAGGGTCAAGTTCCGGAAGGAGGCGCGCAACAAACGTCCCGGCCTCGACGATGGGCGCCTCTCCGAACAGTTGCAGCCTTCCGGGAGGGCTCACCGCGTAGAGAGGACCGGTGCCCCCCCACACACGCGCGAGTTTCGCGAAGTTCGTCGCGTTTCCGCCGCCAGGCGGTAACGCGATTGTCGCCGGTGCGTTCGCCGACCCGGATGCAAGGCGGGTCAGCATGGATGCCGGGCGTCGGACCTGCTCGACGGCCCCGGTTGCCGTGCTCACGACCGGGCCTCGATGTAATTGCGGTCAATTTTGCCAACGAAACTCGTCGGCATCTCGTCGTAAAACGCGAAGGTGCCGGGGATCATGTACACCGGCAGCGTTGGCTTCAGCCACGCGACCAACTCCGCACTATCGAGCTCGGCACCGGAATAAGCGGCGTGAAGCTTGTCCGGGTCGCTCTTGCTTTTGACGACGACGACATCGACCACCTCGGGATGACGGCGCAACTGGGCCTCGATCTCTCCGGGCTCGACGCGATGCCCCAGAACCTTGATCTGTTTGTCGATACGCCCGCAGTGGATGAGCGCCCCGCCCTCCCACCGCACGGAGTCGCCGGTGCGGTACCAGTCATCCCGGGTCAGTTCGTGACCGGCGGCAACCTCGACCGTTCCTTCAGATGTGCACCGCACGAAACGATGCCTGTTGTCCGTGGCCTCAAGGTACCCGTCAAATCGCTGGGGACCTCGGATGCAGAGCTCGCCATCGTCCGACGGGTTTCCATCGGCGTCGATGATGAGATGTTCGAGGTGGTCGTAGACCTTGCCGATCGGCACGGTCCCGTTCTCCGTGACCGGCCATCCGCTTCGATCCGGTCCGAGGACCATATCGGCGCAGGTGAGCACGGTTTCCGTCGGGCCGTAGACGTTGAGGATCTTCGAATTTGGTGCCAACCGGTTCCAGAGCTCGGCCTGCTTGAGGGTGAACGGTTCGGCGCCGAAGATGCTGTGCTGAAGAGCGGGTGCCTTTCCGGGCTCAATGTTGCCAGCCGCATGGGCGAGGGACACTGCAGACGATACCGAAAACCAATGCGTGAGCCGGTGTTCGAGGATGGAGCGGACCGGATCGCGGACCTCGTCCGGTGTGAGATCGATGAGGGTACCCCCACCTCCCCAGACCGCGAACATGTTGGCAATGAACGGATCGAATGTCTGACCGAACGTCTGGGCGTACCGGCTGTCCTGTCCGATCTCGTATCGGTCGATCATGTACCGAACGAGAGGCAGGACGTTGTACTGACGGATGGGCACACCCTTCGGCCGCCCGGTCGAACCGGATGTGAAGAGCACATAGACCTCGTCGAGCACGTCCTTATCCATCGGCGGGGTGGTTTCTTGCGTGATAGTCTGGTCCGGAACCACGTCAGGCAGTCTGATGACGGTCAGATCGCGCGCTTCGGGGATCCGCGCGATCGCCTCTGCACCAGCGTCATCCACGAGGATGGTGGTGACCTTGCAGCGATCGAGAACGTCCGCCGCGCGGTCGACAGGGTAGCCAGGATCAAGCGGGACAACGCTGCATCCCAGATCCTGGAGTGCGATGTAGGCCCCGAAGAGAGGCATCGACCGGCGCGCACTCAGCGCGATGCGTGCAGGAAGCTCGGCAGAGGCCGTCCGGAGTTGTCCGGCAATCTCTCCTGAGATCGCGCGCAGCTCCGCGTAGGTCCAGACATCGCGCCCGATTTCGAGTGCTGGGGCGTCGGGCTGCCGGCGGACGGTTCTGTGGAACAGATCAGCAAGAAACCGGATCTCTTGGGGCATGGGGGAGTGACCTTGTTAGTCGGGAAGGGACGTGGTCGCCTTGAGCGGGGCCGTGGGGGAGTTGCTTGCGGTCGGCTGTGACCCGGAAGACCGGTCCGCTCCAGCGGTGCGTTGATCGATCAGTTCCGACATCGCCCGCACCGTTGGGTATCTGAACAGTTCAACCAGCCTCACCTTGGTGTTGAAGTGCCGGTTCAGATGTTCGCTCAGTCGGCTGAGTTTCAGGGAGTCTCCGCCCGCATCGAAGAAGTTCGTCGCGTGATCGAACGGATGCTGCAAGACCTCTGTCCACAGCGCGGCGACGGCGGCTTCTGTCCCGCCAAGGCCCGACGCTGCTGGCGCATCCTGTTTGATGACTGCCTCGACGCCCTCCAGCAAACGATCTAGGTCGAGGGATCCGTCCCGCCTGCGAAGCGAGGACGTCGTCAGGACGATCCGCGCGGGACGCTGATAATCCGGCACCGGGCGGAGGAGCCGACGCCTGACATCCACTTCGTTCAACGCTGACCCGACGATGATCTCGACCGCAAGCAGGCTCTGTTCCGGCCGATCCCTGTCCGGCACGATCATCGCTGCCTCGACGACATCAGGGTGCCGCTCGACATTCGCCTCGATGAAGGCCAGATCGATGGCTCCACCGCGATCGTTCCAGCGGTCAGCAACATGGCCTGTAACCTCGAGGGATCCGTCCCCGGCGATCCGACCGAAGAGGTTGGTGCGGGCAGGGGCGTGCAGATCCTTGGCCATTACGACAACTTCCACGCGGCCCCATCCTCCCGGCGCGACAGGTGTGCCGTCCGGGCCCTCGATCATGACCGGGCTGGCAGGACGGAACCGATGCACGGCCGCATCTTCGGGTGTCGCGGCCGCCTTGAAGATCGGACCAAGCCCGACCCCGGACAGTCGCCAACTGTCCCCGATCTTGACGCCTGCGGTCTCGAGCTTTCCCTTCAGCAGTTGCCCGACCGGTTTGGGAGAGACGATGTGGAGGCTGTTGACCAACGCTGACCAGTCCGGTCTGTCCAACCAGCGGCGGACATCGTGAGGCGTTCCCCACCAGTGCGCACGCAGGCCCTTTCCACTCGCAAGCGCTGACGTTCGAACCCCCTCATCGATCAGCACACTGTCCCCGCGGGTCAGGGGAAGAAGCACCTGATACACGGCAAGCTCTTCCCACGTGTCCGTCGAAAGCGAAGTGGCGGCACTTTCCGTGTCCATGGCGCGCCAGATTCCTTGAACCGAGGATGACAGCATCCCGTGGGTGGTCACGCTGACCTGCCCGGTAACGTCGTCCCGCGTCATGAGGGCCGGCATTTCGGCCCGGGCTCTGGGGACAAGTCCGAGCTCTCCTCCGGACACCACATCCGGCGACAGGGTGATGATCGGGATGTCCATCGTGTCGAAAAGACCGAGGAAGTCTTCGCCGGACAGCATGATGCAGGCCACGCCCGCTTCCCGCACGATCCGCCGCTGGTCCGCAGCGCGCCGCGTGAAATCCAGCGGAACGACCACGTGACCATGGGACAGTACTGCCAGTTGCGCCGCGACGAGATCAACGCCGCGCCGCATGCAGATCCCGATGGGGCTGCCCTCGGCAAGTTGTAGGTGCGCGAGGCGGGAGGCGATGTCGGCAGCCGTCGATCTCAAATCCGCGTAGGAGGTCTCACCGGTTGTCGAGATCACTGCAGGTGCTGATGGTGCCTCCTCCGCCCGCGTGAGGAACTGATCGATGACGGTGACTGGTTGGGGAGGATTGCCGGCTGCGCTGCCCTGATCGGAACGGTCCTCCAGCGCTGCCATGATCTCGGCAATCGTTGCGTCCGGTTTCTGGGAAACTGTTTCAACCAGCCCCGACATCTCCCTGTGCAGCGAGTGGATGACGTGATCCTCGAACAGATCGGCGCGCCGGTGCGTTCGAAAGACGAGGTCGTCACCCACATGCACGAATGCAAATTCAAGGTCGGTCTTGGTGAACCCTGGTTCCAGAAACGGCGATTGAACATCGACAGGACCGAACCGGTAGCGCGGCTCGCTTTCCACATGCGTAAACAGCACCTGAAAGACGGGGTCGAAGGAAGCGTTCTGCGGATAGTTCGCCTCCCGCAGGATCGTTTCAGGGTCGAAGGGAGGCTGATCGAAACAGTCCAGCAGGTCGCCGCGGTTTGCGGCGAGCAGATCTTTGAAGGTCTGCCCGCTTTCCATTGTTGCGCGCAGGACGCTGACCCGGACCCGGTAGCCAACCTCGCGGTCCTTCGACAGATCGTCTCGCGCCGAAAGCGGTGTGCCCATGATGCAATCGGTGACACCGAAGCGGTAGAACAGGAGATCACTCAACGTCTTGAGGACGAGAAACGGCGTGTAACCCTTTGTCTTTTGCGCATCGAAGAGGGACCTGATCGGCCCCGCCGGGATCGTTGAGTTGTTATAAATGCCCCGGTACTCGGAAAGCGCCGGACGGGTCACTGCGACGGGCAACTGGATGAGCGGCGCCGCCCGGGCCAGTTTCTCGACCCAGTATCCGGCAATCGGTGTCGGGATCGGAAGGCGATCGTAGTGTTCCCCGTCAGGACCCGTCTGCTCAGCGAGACCTGACCCGGTCGCGAAAGCCTCGTACAGGTCGGACAAGTCTTCGAGCACGATCTCTTTCGATCGCGCATCGAAGCCCACATGGTGCACGCACAGTAGGAAACGATACTGGTCAGCCGCGAGCCTCACCAGTTCGGCGCGATAGATCGGCCCCTCATCAAGGTCGAAGATATGTTCGGCGACGGACGTGCGCAGGTCATCATATCTGCGGGCTGCCTCCTCGGCGGCCTCACGGGACAAGTCGTGATGATGAAGCGGGGCGGGCTGAACCGGATCTACACTCCAGCACGGCGCACCATCGACGATCGAGACCTTGGACCGGAGCGCCGGATGCCTGCGTATGACCTCGTCGAACGCAGCCTCGAACGCGTCGACATTCAGATCGAAGTTGAGATCGAGGCTGAACGGGATGTTGTAGCAGGGGCAATCATCCCGAAGCCGGTTGGCGATCCAGAGCTGCGACTCCGCTTTTGTCAGCCGCTGGCCGGTCTCGATGGGGGTGTTCATGGGATCACCAGTGCGTCGAGTGTTTCCGCGAGGGTGGAGACGTGAGGTGGTTGCAGAACCGTGTAATGGTTGCCGCCCACCGGCAGAATGCGGACAGGAGATCTGCTGAGCCCCTGCCATGTGTCTGCAATCGACTGCGGCTCCTCATCGCTCAACACAACGTTGATGGAGGACACTGTCGTCGTCTCGTCAAAGCTGCCGAGCAACCCGATGTTCGCTGACCAGACCTCGAGCATGGCACGCATCCGTCGCGCGCTGATATCAACCTGCAAACCGTCCGAAGTGCGGGCGATGTCCTGCAGGTAGGCGATCCGCTCATCGTCCGTCAGCAGCGCCGCCGCATCGGCTGTGATCAGGTTCGGATCGTAGTCCCCATTCAGGTTTTGCGCAAAACCGCGAAGTACCTCCTCGCTGCCCGGTTTAGTCCGTCCCGACAGGCCGTAGGGCGGATGGGAGTTGATAAGAGCAAGCGACACCTCTTCATCCCTCGCTTCCAGCTTTCGCGCGATGTCGAGTGCGTTGATCCCGCCGTAGCACCATCCGAAGAGGTTGTAGGGCCCCTCGGGCTGCATTTGCCGGATACGGTCGGCATAGAGGGCGGCGCGCGATCCGAAGTCCGGGGCATCGAAGCCGCCATCCACCAGTTCGGGACACGCGATCGCATAGATGGGGTTCTCGCAATTCATCGCCTTCGCGAGTGCTACGTAGCAGGACACGCTCTCCCCTGCGGGATGGGCGAGGAAAACGGGGCGACCGGTGCCTTGCCTGAGCTCGATCAGATCCTCATGCAGGTCAGGTGTGCGGTCCCCGGTGACCATCCGCGCGAAATCGGCGACCGTCCCGCCCTGAAAGATGGAAACGAGCGGAAGCTCCACGCCAAGGTCACTCTCGATCCGGGACATCAGCTTAACCGCCTGCAGGGAGTTGCCGCCCAGGTCGAAGAAATTGTCGCGCAGCCCCACCCGGCCGATGTTCAGGGTGTCGCGCCAGATCGCCGCGATCCGGGCTTCCATCGGGGACATGGCCACGTCAGGTTGGACCACTTCGGCGGGCGCGAGAGGCAGGGCATTTCGGTCGATCTTCCCCGCCTTGGACCGGGGAAGTTCCCCAACGTGGCCGAACCTTGCAGGAACGGCGTAGTCGGGAAGGTGCTGCGCAACGAAGCGGCGCAGTTCGGCGGGATCGGTGTTCCGGCCTTCGTAGGCGGCGATCAGACGGACCTCATCCTCCCGATGGTTGTCCAGTACCGCAACCGCCTTGGCCACCGCAGGATGACGCTCAAGCGCGTGCTCGACCTCGTCCAGTTCGATGCGGAAGCCGTTGAGCTTGATCTGTGTGTCGCGCCGTCCGAGGAACACGAGCGTTCCATCGTGCATGACCTTGGCCATGTCACCGGTTCGAAAAAGCCGGGTGCCACGGATCGGATCGGTGATGAAACGCTCAGCGGTCAGCTCCGGCAGGTTGCGGTATCCCAGCGCAACGCCAACCCCTCCGATGTGCAGCTCGCCGGGAACATTGGTCGGGCTGATCCGCCCATGCTCATCGAGCACGTGGAGTTGCGTGTTGTGCAGCGGCGCACCGAGGCTCACCTGCGCGGCTGCCGTGATCGGCCAACATGACGACCAGATCGTCGTCTCCGTCGGCCCGTACATGTTCCAGGCAACCGCTTTTGTCGCGACGAGCCAGTGGTGGAGTGTCTTCGGCAATGCCTCTCCACCCACCAACAGCTTGAGGCCTTCGGTCGGAGCCCATCCGATCTCCTTGAGCAATGCGAGAGCCGACGGCGTTCCCTGGAACACGGTCGCCTTCACGCCTGCGATGAGGGCGGACAGCTCTATCGGATTTCGGGCAGTATCGCCCGTCGCGATGACCGTCGTCGCACCCCGGACGAGTGGGCCAAGCAGCTCGAGGCCCGATATGTCGAAGGACACCGATGTGGCCGCGACAAAAACGTCGGAGGCATCGAGGTCCAATGTCCTTTCTACGGATCCGAGCAGGTTGGACAATCCCAGATGAGTGACCTCGACGCCCTTCGGCGCACCGGTGGATCCCGATGTGTAGATTATGTAGGCGAGGGCATCCGGTTCCGGAGCGTGCACGTTCAAATCGGCGGTGTTTCGGGATTGATCGACAGCATCGAAATCCAGGATCTGGATGCTGCCTCCACTGAGTTCGGCCAGGGCTTCAGAATGCCCCAATACGAGCGCAGGGGCGGCATCGCGTAGGATCGCGTCGATCCGCTCCTGGGGATGCGTCGTGTCGATCGGAACATAGGCCGCTCCGACCATCGCGACGGCGAACATCGCAACCACGGTGTCGCATGACCGGCTCAGCAACAGCGCAACCCGTTCACCTTCCCGGACGCCCTTTTCGTTGAGTTCAAGGGCGCAGGCCCGCGCGCGGTGCACAAGCTCCGCGTATGTCAGGTGCGTGTCACCACAGGTCACCGCCACCTTGTGCGGATGGGCGAGCGCTGCCTCGAGGATTGAGAGGTGGAACCCGACCGTCTCAACATCCAGGTCCGGTCCATGGCCGAGCGTTTCGCGGTGGCGTCTCTCCTCTTCGGAGACGATGGAGATGTCCGAGATCCGTCGCTCTGGGTCCGCGAGGATCTCATCAACAATCGTTTCGAAATGCCGGTGCATCTGTTTCGCGAACTCAGCCGAGAACAGATCGGTGTTGAATTCGATGAGGCCATAGAGCTCCCGTCGCTGTGCCTCATCGTTCCAGACGGCCATCAGGATCTCGTCCTTGGCGGTCCGGTTGTCGAGCATGACGGACTGTATCTCCACACCCGGAAGGGTCAGAGGCGCCTCCTTGAAATCCACCATGATGAAGGATGTCTGGTAGAGCGGATTGCGGCTTGGTGCCCGTGGGATGTCCAGTTCGTCCAGAAGCGTGCCGAAGGGAATGTCGCGATGATCGAGCGCCTCGAGCATCGTCCGGTTCATCCCGTCGAGCAGGCCGCGGACGGTCGTGTCCGGGGTCATCTTCGTCCTCAGCGGCGACATGGTGAGGAAGTATCCCAGGATGTCATCGGTCTGCGGCCAGTTGCGGGTCGACGACGTCGTCGCGACGATCACGTCGTTGGAGTTGCAGTACCGCGCGACCAGCAGCGTCCAGGCGGACAGAAGAACGTTGTTGATCGTGCTGTTCTGATCCTTGGCGAAGGACCGGATCCGATCGCTCGTCTCCGCCGAAAACGTGAAGGGGAAGCGCGACCCGTCGAAGGTTTGCACCGGGGGATAGGAGAACTCGGTCGGCAGATCGAGGAAGTAGGTCGCGTCCTCCAATTGGCGCCGCCAGTACGGAAGCTGCTTGGCGAATGCCTCCTGCTCCAGCCAGGTCGGATGCCATGCCGCAAAGTCCACATATTGAAGCGGAAGGTCGGGGAGCCGGATCTCCAAGCCGTTCGCGAGTGCGCCGTACACCTCCGCCATCTCGCGGCGAATCACACTGTAGGACACCCGATCCCAGACCAGATGATCGACGGTCATCGCCACGAGGTGTGAGTCTGATGCTTCCCGCGCGATCCACACCCGAAAGAGCGGGCCATGCTCCAGATTGAAAGGTCGCCTGATCTCCGCATTCGCCATGCGCTCGGCTTCACGCTTCCGTTCATCGAGGCTGCCCTTAAAGGCGGTCAGGTCGACGAAATCGAAGCTCGGGCGCAGCTCCTTGTGAACGATCTGTCGTGGCGCGTCATCCACCAGTCGAAACGTGGTCCGGAGCGGTTCATGCCGCTCCGACAGGAGGTCGAACGTCCGGCGGAAGCTCTCCACATCGAACTCACCGACGAGACGCATTCCGAAAAACACGTTGTAAAGCGGGCTTTCACGATCGAATTGGTGGATGAGCCAGATCCGCTCCTGATCCACGGTCAGTTGGGCGGAGCGCTCTCCGCTTTTCAAGGGAATCGCATTCGCAGGATCTGGCCTTTGGACCTGGCGGGCCCTGACAAGCTCATGCAGCTTGGCGCGATGTTCCGGAGACAACTGGGACAGACGGCTGGACAGGCTCGCAGGCACCGGAGGTACTCCTTCGAAGTCAGTTGCTGTGAGGGGGGGCGGCGTAGGTCGACGCGAGATCTTTGAGGTGAGCGAGCCCATCGAGGACGGTTTCGTCCGGGAGCCCGAAGTCGATCAGGCAGGCGATCTCATCGACCCCCAGATCGACCATATCCTCCACCATGGCCTCGCATCGCGCCTGTGCGCCCATCAGGACGTTGGCGCCGTAGTACCGTTCGAACGTGGTGTTTAGCATGACCTCCCGGTCGGCCGCACTCATCTCGGCGAAGGGACTTCCGGTGTCCTTCTTCTGGTCGAGGAAGGTCGAGAGGTAGGTGATCAGTGGCCCGCGGACCTGGCTCTTCACGGCACTGTCGTCTTTGCCAAGGAAGGTGTGGAGCATGGAGACCACATGTCCGTCACCGGTCGTGTCAGATGCGCCTCTGAACGCGTCCCGATAGACCTCGATCTTATGTTTCAGATCTTCGCGGCGCTGGGCGACGAGACCCGTCAGCACCCCGGCTCCAATCTCTCCTGCCCGCCGAAACGTCTCCTCGCTGCCTTGCGAGGCGATCCAGATCGGAAGATCGGACTGGATCGGTCGGGGCAGCGTGGCGACGGGGTCGGAGCCGTCGTCGAAGCTGATCGCCTCCCCGCGCCAGAGGCGACGCAACTGTTCGATGGACCTGAACATCCCGTCCTTTCGTGCGGGATAGGAGCCTGTTCCACCGGGGGCGATCACGAAATCCTTTGGATGCCAGCCCGATGCGAAGGCAACGCCAATCCGTCCGTTCGAGATGTTGTCGACGACCGACCATTCCTCCGCCACCCGCACCGGATGATGCAGCGGCAACACGACACTGCCAGCGCGTATCCCGATCCGGGTGGTTTGCGCCGCGAGGGCGGAGGCGAGCACGGAGGGGTTTGGATAGAGCCCGCCGAAGTCGACAAAATGCCGTTCCGGCACCCAGACCGCGGCGATGTCGGACCTGTCTGCGAGCCGCGCGCTGTCAAACAAAAGGCTGTACTTCTGATTTGACCGCGTGGTTCCATCCCCGGAAAAGAAGAACAGGCTGAACGCCATCCGGCTGTCCGCCCGGTGTGTTCGCAGATCGTCTGCTCCGTCCGCGGACTGGGAAGACCTCCGCATCTCCAAAGCCTGACGCAGCTTCGCCCGGTCCGCTTCAGGCAAGTTTGAAAGGCGATCCTTCAGAGCGGCCTTCGATGAATGTTCAACCATTTTTGTTGGCCACCAGCAGCTCAAGCTCGGAAGGATCGAGGTCTTCGATCTCATCAAGCAGCTTTTCCAGTTCGCTCTCTTCGAGCGCATTGACCTGATCGAGACGGATCCTGTCGGCGAGCTTCTCGACGGTTGGTGCGTCGAATATCGCGCTCATGGGCAGGTCGGGGCTGTGCTCTCTGAGCCGGGTTACGATCATGATGGCCATCAGCGAGTTTCCACCGAGGTCGAAGAAGTCATCGCCCGGTTCGACGGAGGGAACCTTCAGCACGTCGATCCAAAGCGCCGCGATCTGGCGTGCGAGAGGATCGTCGGGCCAGAACGAGAGCGCGGCAGAAGTGTCAGAGGTCCCCGTATCTTTCGACGTCTGACGCGCGGTCACTTGCGCCTCAGTCTCCCGTTGGTTGTCCGCAACCGGGGCGGCCCGCACCTCGACCGGCGGCAGGAGAAAGGAGGTGCGGTCGAACGGGTAGGTCGGCAGCGGGACAATCCGTCGGCGCGGGCGGTGTCCCGGATCGGTCGTCATGTCGATGTCGTGCCCGGTGACCCAAAGCTGCGCGATAGCCGTGAGGTACTTCTCATGTTCTTCTGTTGCCGAGAGGCTCGACCTCGGGAGGAGGGCCACATGCGATTGCCGGGATCCGGGGTGCGGTGCGATCAAACCGGAGGCCGGGCCGATCTCGACAAACGTCACCGCATCGAACGTCTTGATACGCTCAACCCCGTCGTGGAACTGCACCACCGAACGTGCCTGATCTCGCCAGTAAGATGGCGAAACCGCCTGGTCTTCGGTGACAAAGTCGCCTGTCAGATTCGACATGAGGCTCAGCTTCGGCGCGGACATCGCGACTTGCGCAAGTTCAGCTTCGTAGGGCGGCAACGCCGGATCCACAAGCGCCGTGTGAAACGCCCGGTTGGTTCCGAGAACACGGGTCACAACCTTGCGCTCCTTGAGCGCTGCGGCGAGCGTTGCGATGGCGTCTGGTTGCCCCGCGAGTGTGCAAAGCGTGTCGCTGTTCACCGCGGCGAGTGACACCCCATCAATGAGGTAGGGCGCGACCTCCTCAGCCGACAGGGCAACCGCAAGCATTTGCCCCTCAGGACAGGCCTCGAAAAACTCCCCGCGCCGGATGACGAGCCGGACCGCATCCTCCAACGACATAACACCGGCGAGGTGCGCAGCGGTCAGCTCGCCGAGGCTGTGGCCTATCATCAGATCCGGTGTGAGACCGCGGGCGCGCAGGCTGGCGGCAAGCGCCACACTCAGACTGAAAATCACCGGCTGTGCATACTGCGTTCGCTGCAACCTCCCGGCACCTTCCGCCTCCGCCCCAAAGACGACGTCGGTCAATGACCAGTCCGCATGGTCGCGGAGGATGTCTTCACATGCGTCCATCGTCGCGCGAAACACCGCGTCGGAAGCATAGAGGCCTGATCCCGCACCCTGTCTGAGAGCCCCTTGCCCGGGCAGCACGAAACAGACCTTGGGCGGAGATGCTGTGGGATCTGTGCGCCCCGAGATGTGCTTTCGTTCCTCCAAGAGCGCGTCGGCTGCCGCCGAGGTGTCGCTGGCGACGACCGCCGCGCGATGGGGAAAGTCGAGCCGCCGGGCACGCAGCGTCTCGGCGATGTCTGACAAAGGCTCAGCGTGGCGCTCGGACAGCGTCCCCGCCAGGTTGGCGTTCAGACGAACGAGTGCTTCATCTGACTGGGTGGAGATCGCGATGACCTGGGGTGCGACGTCGCTTTCTGGGTCGGCGGGCCTTGCTGGAGCCTGTCCGAGTAACACGTGGGCGTTTGTGCCCCCTATGCCGAACGAGCTCACTCCCGCCACCCGCGGCCTGTCGGTATCCGGCCAAGCTGTTCGCCTGGCCACAACGGATATTGGCGTATCTTCTATCCCGAGATGCGGGTTCGGCGCGGTGTAATGCCGTGTTGGCGGGATCTCGCCCTGTTCGATGGAAAGGACGGCCTTGATGAACCCGCAAATACCTGCTGTGGCATCCAGATGGCCGACGTTGCCCTTTACCGAACCGATGGAGCATGCCGCGCGGCTTTCGTGGGTGAAGATCTCCGCCAGCGCCTGAAACTCAATCGGATCTCCGAGCTTGGTTGCCGTGCCGTGAGCCTCCACATACCCGATGTCCGCGGGCTGAAGCCCGGCGGAGGCGAGCGCCGCTTCGATCACCGCTTTCTGCCCTTCGGTTGAAGGTGCGGTGAAGCCGATCTTGTTCGAGCCGTCATTGTTGACCGCGCTGCCGAGGATCACCGCATGGACATGGTCCCCGTCCGTCAGGGCGTCCTCTAACCGCTTGAGCAGAACTACACCGACCCCGTCACCTGGCACCGTTCCCCGCGCTTCGCTGTCGAAGGGTCGGCAGGATCCGTCCGAAGAGAAAATGCCGCCGTCGCGGTAGAGGTATCCGGCCCCTTCGAACCGGCGCAGACTGGCCCCGCCGCACAGAGCCATCGTGCACTCGCCCGCCATAATGTTCCGGCAGGCGGTGTGAATGGCGACGAGCGATGAGGAGCATGCGGTCTGGATCGTCGCGCTCGGCCCGGTCAGCCCCAGCTTATAGGAGATGCGGGTCGCGGCCATGTCCGGATCGTTGCCGATGGCCGCTCCCATGATCTGGATCGAATCCAGCGGATCGTGCTGGGACCGAAGGCGATAGTCGTTTCGGGAAACGCTGACGAACACGCCGACCGGACCACCGGTTTCGCCGTGCGTATAGCCCGCCACCTCCATCGCTTTCCAGCAATGTTCAAGAAGCTTGCGCTGTTGTGGATCGGTTGTTTCAGCCTCCGAACCGCTGAACCCGAAGAACTGTGCATCGAAGAGATCGGGTTCGGGCGTGATCCCGGTCACCGGCACGAAATGTTCGTTGGACTGGACGCTCTCTTGGATCCCGGCAGCGTCGAGTTGCGCGGGCGTCGACCGCGTTGTCAGTGCCTCACCGTCAAGCAGCCCGTTCCAGAATTCTGCGATATCCCGGGCGGATGCGAATGCCGCGGACATGCCGACGACGGCAATGGCACGGTCGGTCCGGATGTGATCGGTGGGTCGTCCGGGCATGTATACATCCTATAATTGTATGGTGGGTAGCAACACAACCTATGATGGCAAAACCGAAATCGGATGTCGATCAAAAAGGCCGGGTTGCTGGCGTGATTCATCAAACAAATGAGTCGCTTGGGTGATACCGGGCAAATGTCCGCCGGTTTTACAGGCGGACCTGCTTATGACGGTTTGGGACCCGGGGTTCCTAGGATGTGGCCAGTCCGACCGGGCGCAGTTGGGCAAGAAGGGTCTTGCGGTCGAGCTTGCCGTTTGGCGTCAGCGGATAATCCGCAACACTGATGAACCGCTCGGGCACCATGTAGGCGGGGAGGAACTGAGACAGGTGCGCTCGCAGACCATCCCGGTTTAGCTCACCATCGACCCGCACGAACCCGACAAGCGCCGGTTCCCCGTCATCAACGCTGGTCGCGAGGACGTGGCAATCGATTACCTGCGGGTAGTCGCGAACCCGTGTCGCGATCTCGTCGACCTCGATCCGATAGCCGCGCAGCTTGATCTGCGAGTCGTTCCGGCCGAGATACTCGAGCATGCCATCCTCGGTCCATCGCGCGAGGTCTCCGGTCCGGTAGCAGCGCTCGGGCACCTCGAAGGACGGCACCTCGATCGGTCCGAATTTCTCTGCCGTGAGATCGTCGCGGTTGTTGTAGCCCCGCGCAACGCCCACACCAGATAGAACCAGTTCGCCAACCCCGCCAAGGGGCGAAAGCTGGCCGGATCCGTCCAGGATGACAGTGGCCATGTTTGCGATGGGCGCGCCGATCGGCACGGCGGTCCGATTCCCCATTTTTGCCGTGTCGAAGTGTGTGACATCGACGGTCGCCTCGGTCGGACCGTAAAGGTTGATGAGGCGTGCGCCGATCTGCCGACCGAGCGTTTCGTGAAACGCCCGCACCTGCGAAACCGTCAGAGCCTCGCCGCTTGCAGAGACCGTATGGATGGTTTCCAAACCCTCAGTTTCGCCGACCGCATCGAGGTAGAACAGGAACGTCTCCAGCATCGAGGGGACGAAGTGGATCGTGGTCACCCGGTGGTCTGCAATCGTCTCGATGATGACCTCGGGCTCTTTCTCTCCACCGGGGGGGAGCAGGCAAAGGGTCGACTTCGCAAAACAGATCGAGAAGAGCTCCCAAACCGAGACGTCGAAGGAGATCGGTGTCTTCTGAAGAGTGACGCCGTCTGCCGGAAGCGGATAGGCGTCGTGCACCCAGTCCATCCGGTTCATCACCGACCGGTGCTCCACCATGACCCCCTTGGGCACTCCGGTGGAGCCGGATGTGTAGATGATGTAGGCGAGATCTTCGGGGCGTGCGGTTGGTGGCGGGTTGTCCGCGGGCCCCTGTCCGAGCAACGTTTCGGTGACCTGCACCTCATCGGTCTTGCCCGAAAGACGGTCGCCGCGATCCGTCAGCACCAGGTCGCATCCGCTGTCGGCCAGAATGATCTCCAGCCGTTCCTTCGGGTTGGAGGGATCGAGGGGAACGTAGGCCGCTCCCGCCTTGATGACGGCGTAGACTGCGACCAGCATCTCGGTGCACCGGTCCATGAGGATCGCAACCCGGCTTCCCGGACCAGTCCCCCGTCCGATGAGCTCCCAAGCCAGGCGGTTCACCTGTGTGTTGAAGGCATCGTATGTCAGGCTGGTCGACTGAAACGAAACGGCGATATGGTCGGGATGGGCAGCTGCTATCCGTTCGAAATGGAGGTGCAGTGTGGACGCGTGGGGAAAGCTGCGCGTTGGTCCGAACGAAAAGGTTTCCAACAGAGCGCGTTCATCCTCGAGCAGCAGCGCTGCAGGATCGGGAATCGTCTCCGCGTTTTCCATGACCAGAACAGCGGCGAGGCTCAGCTTCCGGCTGAGCCTTTCGACGAGCCGGGGATCGTAGGCCCCGATCTCATAGGCGATCTGCATCGACCACGTCCCGGTCGACCCGCGACCGACGCAGACCTGAACACGCTTGCCCGCCGTGTCATCGCCCTGGCTAACCTCCCCTTTGCACAGGACAAGCTGAACGCCGGGCAGGGCCTGAGTGTCGTGAATGTCGACCTCGACACCGCTGGTCACGAGATCCGGTTGTGAAAGAAGCCGCATATGATGCTCGCGCACCGCTCCGATGGTGCTGTCCGGAGTGACGCCCGAGGTGAGCGTCCTCGCCGCAGCACCTTCACCCGCTGCATCGACCAGTTCAAACGTATGCGCCTCCTCTCCGACAAACGTCGTGAGCACGAGATCCAGAACGGTCGCGAAGAACGCCCCCGCCTCCGCACTTCCATCAAGGTGGGCAGCCAGACCCGGCGGAAGGGAGACGTCGACCCTTCCGGTTCCCACAACGCCGGATGCCGGAGCCGTGGGCAGAGTTGCCACGATCAGATCAGGGTCGTGCTGGCGCTGCCGTTTCATGTTGGCTTCTCGCAAAGATGGGCGATCCAGGGGTCCAGTTCGCCTTCCAGCCCGCGACCCAGACCAATCTGAGGGTCACCGGCGACAAATCCCGCGGCGCGCAGAAGGGACTGCAACTCGTCCTCCTCCACGTAAGTGTAGAGGCGGCCAAGGCTGTCCCGGCTTTCGCCGTCGCCCAGTTTCATGCAGATGTGAAAGACGGCCCCGGGGCGCATGGAGCGGATGATCGCGGAAAGATGCGTGGGCAGATCCGACCGGGGCGCGTGCAGCAGGCTGAAGTGAGCCCACACGCCGTCGTAACGCTCAACAGCCTCGAGTTCCGCGAAGGTTCCAACCCGGGCGGCAACCCCGTTCACCCGGGAAGCGAGTGCGACCATCTCTGGCGAGGCGTCAACAGCATCTACCTTGAGGCCAAGCCCGACCATCCGCGCTGCCTCCGCACCGGAGCCGCACCCGAGATCGAGGACAAGGCCGCCCGCCGGGACCCGGCTTGCGAACTCCAGGAGGATCGGATGGGAGCCGGTTTCTTCCTTGAAATCAGCGTAGGCATCGATCTCGCGCGCATACGCAGCCATTGTCTGTGCATCTGCCGACACGGAATCCCCTCATGTAATACAACCTATGGTTGTGTATCACACAAATTCCAACGCAACAAAGCTGTAATTTGGCCAAGCTGATCCGGGTGTGATCAGCCCTCACAGGCGGAGCCGCAGCAGCCCGTAAATCCAAATGAGTGTTGATCCCGCCGCGGCCACGAAGTAGGGCGCCCGCACCGCCGCGTCCCGTGCCATTTCCTGCTCAAGCGCCCCAACGATCGCCCCACCCAGCAAAGCGCCGACGGGGATCATCCCCCACGCAAAGAGGCGATAGATGCTGTTGACCCGCCCGAGCAGTTCGGCCGGGATCAGCCGCTGGCGGTAGGAAACCGTGACCACGTTCCACAACATCGACGCGTACATCTGAACCGCGAGCGCCACGCCCGCGATAGTCAAACCATTAGCCAGACCGAGGATGAGAAAGCAGACCGGGAACGCGACGAGCGCGAGGAGAACCCCGCCGTTGGGCCCCGTCAGCCGCAGAAGCCGGGGCGCGGTCAATCCACCGGCAACACCGCCGACCGCCCCCATGGTCAAAAGCAGGCCGTAGCCGACGGAGTCGAGCCCATACGCATCCTGCGAAAGCAGCACGAGCATCGTCATGACCATCCCGGCCATCGCGTTCATGCAACCCAGCATGACCGCAATCCGCAGGATCACCACGTGCGCCACCAGCCACCGCCAGCCCTCGACCGCCTCTTCCAGAACGCTTCCCCTTGTCCCGCGGACGAACGGGGGCGCGTCAACGGTCCTAAGCACCAGGGCGGAAATGGCGTAGAGCGCTGTGTTCAGGGCAAACGGAACCGCGGTGCTTACCGCGACCAGCGCGCCTGCCAGTGGCGGGCCGATGAATGAGCCCATGACGGTTTCCGCGGTCCAGAGTTGCCCGTTTGCACGCTCCAGATCCGGCTTTGAGACGATCGATGGCAGCACGGTCTGCGCTGCATTGTCCCGGAGAACTTCCGCCGTTCCGGTGAGAAAGGCGAAGGCTGCGAGCGCGTAGGCCCACCCTGCGTTTTCCTGGCCAAGGGCGGTGTCGGGAAGTGCAAGGATAAGGGCAACGATCCCGAGCGACGCAAGAACCCTCAGACTGTCTGCGCGCACCATCAGACTGATCCGCTCGACACGGTCGGTAAGGATCCCGACCGGCACCGTCAGCAGGAGCCAGGGCAAACGGTGTGCGGCGGCGACTGCACCGATCAGGAAGGGATCCCGGGTGAGAAGCGACGCGAGCCATGGGAACGCCAACTGCGAGACACCGTCGCTGAGGTTCGACACGGACGATGCGCCAAACAGGCGGTGATAGGCCGAGTTGATCGAGAGCCTGCTGCGCGGTTCGGAGACGCTGTCCGTCATGGAGTGGAGGCGCCGTACCGTTCGGTGTTCTCCGGTCGGGCCGGGAACCCAAGTCCCGTTACGCTCAAGCTATTGAACCCGGTACCATCGAGGTCAGCCGCTTCGCCCTGCATAGTCCACCCTCGAAAACACCAAGCCGATCTGCTTCGCCACTGAGCCTTGGACTATCACTCATGCAACCTATAATCAACTAACGGCCATATGATTCTACCTTAGATTGTAGGAGGCAGTTTGAACATGCTGTTGCACCGCGCGGTTCTTTCTCAATCACAGCGCACTCCCCACGCACCCGCAATATTCTATGAAGGCGAGGTGTGGTCCTACCAAGACATTGTTGCGAAGGCGCGGTCAGTGGCCGCATCTCTGCAATCGCGACAAGTGGCGCAAGGCGATCCCGTCGCGCTCGCGCAGCATGCAGGACCGGAGGCAGTCGCCGCGATCCTGGGCATCCACATGGCGGGTGGTGCCTATGTGCCCATCGACATCGACATGCCAGAGGTGCGCAGGGCGCGGACGTTCGAACAGAGCGGTTGCAAGGTCGCGGTCTTCGCCTCAGACGAGACTGACCCCCTGACCGTATTGCCGGAAGCGGTTCCGGTTTCGATGGCGGATCTCGAGGATGAGGGGCGATTTTCGGAGGTCGAAGACGGGGCCGACGACGATCTTGCCTATATCATCTTCACCTCGGGAACGACTGGAACGCCGAAGGGTGTCGCCATCTCCCACGGTGCGGCCTGGAACACTATTGCGGATATCAATGCCCGATGGAGCGTTGGCGCAACGGACCGTGCGCTTGCACTGTCTGCCCTGAGCTTTGACCTGTCGGTCTACGATATCTTCGGGCTGCTGTCGGTCGGTGGGGCGCTGGTTATCCCGCATCACAACCATCGGCGCGAGCCTGCCACATGGCTCAAACTCATGCAGGATCACCACGTCACGCTGTGGAACTCCGTTCCGGCGTTGATGGACATGGCGACGGCCTACCTCGACGGGGTGAACCCGCAGAAAGCTGACTTGCGTCTGGTCCTGATGAGCGGCGACTGGGTGCCGCTCGCCCTCCCGGATCGGGTGAAGCAGCTCTTCGGCGAGCCGACCGTGGTGGCTCTTGGGGGCGCAACAGAAGCGTCGATCTGGTCCAACTTCTTCGAGATCGAAGACGTCCCCAACGGCTGGAAGAGCATTCCCTACGGGCGCGCCCTGAGCGGCCAGAGCATGATCGTTCTCACGCCGGATCTGACTCAGGCGGCGGTCGGTGAGGAAGGAGAGCTCTTCATCGGAGGGCAAGGGCTCGCCCGCGAATACTGGAAAGATCCGAAACGAACTGCCGAAAGCTTCATCGACACCGATGCGTGGGGTCGGCTTTACCGGACCGGTGACCTCGGGCGCCTGCTGCCGTCGGGCGAACTGGAGTTTCTCGGCCGGCTCGACACCCAGGTCAAGGTCGGCGGGCATCGGATCGAACTTGGTGATGTCGAAGCAGCATTGCTCGAACACCCCGACGTTGGCGCGGCTGTGTGCAAGTTGGTCGCATCCGGTCGAAATCAGAGCGCGATTGCGGCCTTCATCGTGAGTAAGGACCGCGGAGCAATGGATGCGGACACGGTGATCCGTTTCGCCGCCGACCGCTTGCCCCATTATATGGTTCCAAGTAGCTGCGATCTGATCGATGCGCTTCCCCTCACCCGAAACGGAAAAGTTGACCGGGCCGCCCTTCAGCCGTCGGTCCGTAGATCGGATGCGAAATCGGTCGATGACGACATCTACCGGATCGTCGTCTCGGTGCTCGAGACAGAGGAAATCGGGGACGACGAGAACCTCTTCGATCTCGGCGCGCAATCTCTGTCCGCTGTTCGAATCCTTGCCCTTGTCAGGGATACGCTCGGCGTCGAGTTGCTTCTCAAGGATGTGTTCGAAAACCCGACGATTGGGCAGCTCCGGCAGCGGATTGCGGATGCCGGTCCGGCCAAGGCGCCGCGCAAGCGGGTGGCGGATTATCCACCCTCACCGCTTGCATCCTTCAATCAGGAGCAGGTGTGTTTCCTGTCATCCTTCTTCCCGCTCAACCGCGCCTACAATTTCCAGGCCACCGTGCGATTCCGCGGCGCGCTGGATGTGGCGCGTCTCGAGCAGGCAATCGATGCGGTCATCGAACGGCACGAAATGCTGCGGACGACGATCCACGCGGGGGAGGATGGATACACCTCGGTTATCCACCCGCCGTACCACCTTCCCATCGGGGTCCACGATCTCGTCGGACTGTCGGAGGACGCACAAATATCAAACCTGAATGCGTTGCTGGAAGCGACGTTGAACGGAACCTTCGATGTCGAGGTCCTGCCGCTGCTGAGATTTGAAGCGGTCAGGCTCGCCCCGGATGACTGGGTGCTCATCCAGATAGAACATCATGTCGTTCACGATGGGTGGTCGATCGGAAAGATCTGGGCGGAGATTCAGGAGATCTACTCGGCCCTCTTGGAAGCCCGCGCACCCGTTCTGCCGGAGCTACCCCTGCAGTATCAGCAGTTTGTCGCCTGGCAGCGAGAGAACCTCTCGGGCGAGTACGGGCGTGAGGCCCTGCAGTTCTGGCGGGAGCATCTTGATGGCACGGACATGGAGGTGCGTCTGTCCCACGAACAGGCAGAGGCTGAGGTTATGGGCGGACATAATGTGCGTACCGAGATCTCCGCCGAGCGGTACGGACAGGTGCGCGAGGTCGCCGCACGGTACGGCGTCTCGGAGTTTGCGGTTCTCTTCTCGGTCTTCGGTCTCTTCATGTCCCGCCAGACCGGGGCGACTGACTTCTGTGTCGGTACAGCGACGAGCGCCCGGACCGAGCATGATATCGAACCGCTGATCGGCATGATCGTGAACATCATTCCGGTCCGGGTTGCCCTGCAGGGGGCGACCTCGCTGTCCGGCTCGCTTGAGGCTGTTCACGGCTCCCTTCTGTCGGCGCTGCGGTATCAGGACACGCCGCTGTCGCTGATCGTGCGGGATCTCGGCCTGACCCAGTCGGAGGGGCGAAACCCCGTCTTCCAACATTGCTTCAGCTTCCACGATTCCGCGATGCCGAGCTTCAAGCTCGGGGACGTTCAGGGCGAGATACACGAGGAGCAGAACCAGACGGCGAAGTTCGACCTCAACGCAATCGTCATCCCGCCCGGACCCACGCGGAGCGCGCGGCACGCGCGGGTCCTCTGGGAGTTCGCGGCCCGGTCCTTCACGCAGCAGCAGGCGGAATTTTTCGCACACGAGTACATGTCCTTGCTCGACTCGGCGCTGGCGGATCCGGATCGCATGCTCCTGAACCCGGGTATGATGGGATTGACCGCCACCCGCAGCACCCCTGCGCGGCCGGCGGCCGCGGCGATGCCCATCGCTGCCGTTGCGAACGGTGGAGGGGACGGGATCTACACGGATGTTCTTCTCGACATCTTCAAGGACGTGCTGAAGTCCGATGATATCGGGGTCGACACGAACGTGTTCGAATGCGGTTGCCATTCGCTCGCCGCGATCCGGGCCGCGGCGCTCTTCAAGCGAGAAACGGGAGAGGTCCTGAAGGTGCGCATCGTCTTCGACAATCCGACGGTCCGCGGGATGTCCAGCGCGCTCAGCGCACTGTAGCGCCGCACTAAGAGGGGCAGCGCGATGCGCTGCCCCGGACGCAGGATGTTACTCGGCTGCGGTTGGCGTCTTGTGCGCAGCTTCTTCCGCTGCCAACACGTCGCGCATGGCTGCAAACGCGTTCAACGTTGCAGGGACACCTGAATAGATCACCGTCTGCATGATGACCTCCACGATCTCCTCCTTGGTCAGCCCGATATGAAGGCCGGCCTTGATGTGACCCTTGAGCTGGGAGGTCGCCGTCGATTTCGCGGCGAGTGCGGCGATCGCGGCAATCTCCCGGTCCCGCAAACTGATCCCCTCCCGCGCGTAGATGTCGCCGAAGGAAAACTCGCGAATGTACCGGCCAAGATCCGGCGCAAGATCGTGGAGCCACGTGTCGATCACGGCACCCGCGTTCGGGTCAAGCTGGCGCATGATCTCCTCGCCGCGCATCGACCGGTCACGTCTCGTCTCTTTATCAATCATCGGCTTTCTCCTGTTGTGAGGATGCTGTTGTGCAACTGTGTGAGCTTTCGGGAGCGCTCAGGCAGCGCGGTTTCTCGATGTCCAGAACCGTTCGAGGTTGCCGATCAGTTGAGGGCTGAAATGGCAATCGGCCTCGGCCCTGGCGTAAAAGGCGAGGTATTGTCTGAACTGATCCAGGGTCTCCTGTCCGATCCGCAGACCTCGCCGGTTTGCCACCGCACTGACTGCTCCGGACTCAAGGAACCGGTCTGCAGCAGCTATCGCTGCAGCCTCGGTCTGTCCCGCAGGCACGACCTCGTCACACACGCGCAATCCCTCGTCGGAGGCGCACTCGATGCGCCGTTCGGACTGGATGGCCTGACGCGCGATTCGATCCCCGACGAACCGCCAGAGCCTGCCGTTGGCAAATCCCGGAACGATCCCCTCCTTCCGGGCCGGCAGGGTCATATAGGCCCGGTCCGAGGCGACAACATAGTCGCAGACGAGGAGCAGTTGGCAGGCCCCGCCAATCGCGAAGCCGTCAACCTGCGCGACCCATGGCTTTTCCAGCGTTTCGCCGGTGATCTCGTCGGGAGAGGTCAGCGTCGACGCAAGCCCCCGGTACATCTTGTTCACGAACCCGCACTCGCGCTTGATGTACCAGCGGAACGGGATCTTGCCTTCATAGAGATGCGTAAGGTTGATGCCGGATCCAAAGATCCGCTGGCCCTCATATTTGCGATGCGCGACCCTCGCGCCGCGCAGGATGCACGCGCGGCTCGCGCGGTCCATGAGCGCGAGATCGACCGCGAACTCCAGCGCGTCGAGCGTGCTGTCATCCTCCGCATTGAGGAACCGGGTGTTTTTAAGGGTGACGACCGACATCTCGCCAATGCGCTCCAGCGTCGCCCCGCCAAGGTCCACCCGTCCGCAGCGGACATAGCGGGGCAGCAGCTCGATGGATTCCGGTCTTGGCAGCAGATGGCCATGGCAGAAGTGCGTTCCCGCCGCGGGATCGGCGATGATATGGTTCAGGAGGAGACCTTCGTCGATCTCATACCCCTCCTTGTGGGCCTGCGCGCGGCCTGCGTCTGCCTCCAGAAGCTGCGCGGAGGGGACCAGCCCCGGCACGAGAGATCTCACCGAACTGATGACCTCGTCGATGTAGACGAACTTCGTCAGGTTGGCGGTCGCGCGCCGGTAGAGCGTCGCCGCATGCGCGCTCAGAAACGACACCCGAGCGTTTCTGGCGGACACCATGTAGTGGTGCGCGAGCTTGGCCTCCGCATCTGTCCTGGCAGGTTTCTCCGGCAGTCTTCCGATCCGATCGTGCACATCCCGCCAAAGCTTCGAGAAGACGCGGACATCCAGGTCAAACTCTCCCGAGAGAGGTGGGATTTCAAACATTCCGGGCTGTGCTGATACGGGGCTGGCGATCTCTAATGCAATGCTCACACTGTCCATAAAGGCTCCCTCGGGACAACTCTGGATTGCATCTTATGCGTGCTTAGATATCATGTCACTCTCTTTTTAGTTGTGTTAGACAGTGTATGAGGTTGGTCGAATCTGGGGAGTACCTGATGTCTGATCGCACATCACGTGAAGGGCGTGCGGCGTCGGCGGAGCCAGCGAACGGTTCGAAACGGCGCTGAATGACCAGCCATTTGGAGTGATGGTCAGAGCGGGTTTCGGCTCCAATCCACACGCGCACGCATTGCAACCAAACTGATTGCCGAACATGGGGGTTCACAGTGCTGATACATCCGACGCCAGGCCTGGAGCCTGATCAGTTTCCGCAGTCCGACTGGAAGCGGCTCGTCGATCTGCTGCTGCTTTCGCGACGGCTCGATGAGGTCGAGGAGACTGAGTTGGCCCCGGCGAAAGAGATCTTCTACCAGTTCTCCGCACGGGGTCACGACATGGCTCAGATCATGTTGGGTCTGCGGATCGACGATCCGAACGATGCAGTGTCCGGGTACTATCGCTCCCGTCCCATGTTGTTGCCGCTTGGGGTCGCGCCGGAAGAGATGTTGCGATCCGCGCTCGGTCGGGAAGGGGGCTATTCGAGTGGCCGGGACATCGGTGTCGTCTTCAACCGGATGTCAGACACCCAACCGCACGTCCTCCCGATGGCGGGCGGCGTCGGGGCCCAGTTCACTCCCGCCCTCGGCTATGCGCAGGCGATCAAGTACTATCGGGACACACTTGGAGATACGGGCTACGACAGCGCGATTGCGGTTGCCGCGGGCGGAGATGGATCTGTTGCGTCCAACGGATTCTGGTCGGCGCTTACCGGGGCAACGACGCTTGAGGTGCCGCTGCTCTTCTACATCGAGGACAATGGCTACGCGATTTCCGTGCCCTCATCCCTCCAGGTGCCCGATGGCGACATCTCGACGAACTTGAGCGGCTGGCACGGGCTGGAGATCTTCTCCGGCAGCGGATCTGACCCGCTGGAGGCTCAGCAACTGACAGCCGGGGCCGTTGCCCATGTTCGGGAATCTAGAGCGCCCGCCTTGCTGCATCTTCGCGTCCCGCGGCTGCAGGGGCATAGCCTGCAGGACACCCAGGCCTACAAAGCCACGGACTTGCTGGAACGTGAACGTGCGGACGATCCGCTGGCCCGGCTTCGCGCACTTCTGGAGGGGTCGATCCTCTCCACGCGTGACTGGGCGGCTGCCGAAACGCGAGCGCGGAATTTGGTTGATGAGGCACTCGAGATCGCAAGAGCGGCGCCGCTCCCGGACACGTCCTCTTTGCTCGCCCACGTCTATGGCACGGCTGAGAAGCCTTTGCGCAAGGTGTCGCCTTCGCAGGCGGACGGCCCGCGGATCAACATGGCAGACGCGGTGCGGCGTACCCTAGAACAGGAGCTTTCAGACAACGAACGCGTCGTCGTGTTCGGTGAGGATGTCGGTCAAAAGGGCGGTATCCACGGTGTGACCGTTGGTCTTCAGGAGAGGTTCGGCGCGGAGCGGGTCTTCGACACGCATCTGTCCGAGGAGGGGATCGTGGGTCGCGCCGTCGGGATGGCCCTTGCCGGTCTGATACCCGTGCCCGAGATCCAGTTCCGCAAGTATGCCGACCCCGCGATTGAGCAGATCAATGATTGCGGTACCTTGCGCTGGCGCACGTGCAACCGGGCAAGCGCGCCCATGGTCCTCCGCATGCCTGTCGGGTTCTCTCGCTGCGGCGATCCCTGGCACAGCCAGACGAACGAGGTGGCGTTTGTGCACAATCCCGGCTGGAAAGTCGCGGTGCCGTCGAACGCATCGGATGCGGCAGGCCTTCTGCGCACGGCACTGCGTGGGTGCGACCCGGTCGTGTTCTTCGAACACCGGATGCTTCTGGATAATGCGCACGCCCGACGGTCGTGGGATGGACCGGACCATGTGGTCCCTTTCGGCAGTGCTGCGATGATCGCAAGCGGCGACGACCTGACCATTGTCACATGGGGGGCGATGGTCCAGCGGTGTGAGATCGCGTCGGAGGGGCGGTCGGTCGATGTGATCGATCTGCGCACCCTTGCCCCGTGGGACACGCAGACCGTCGTCGCGTCCGTGCGGAAGACCCATCGGTGCCTGATCGTCCATGAGGATCTGCGCGCGGCCGGATTTGGTGCCGAGATTGCTGCCGCCATATCCGAGGCCGCGTTTCTGGACATCGATGCGCCGGTGACACGAGTGACGATGCCGGACGTTCCGAGCCCGCACAGCCCGATCCTCCTCAACGAGGCGGTTCCGTCCGTTGAACGGATCCGCCAGGCCATTGACGATCTCATCGGGTTCTGACCGGTGATCGATGTCATCGTTCCCCCAGAGCAGACCGGCTCCGCCTGCAGGGTCGTCCGCCTGCTCGCGGACCGGGGAGACAAGATCGCGGCCGACGAGGTGATCTGTGAGGTTGAGACCGACAAGCTTGTCTTCGAGGTTTCGTCACCCGCAAGCGGCTGGATCGCCGAACTGCTCGTGAACGAAGGGGACGCCGCCGATCCTGGGGCGGTCATCGCCCGGGTGTCGTCTGACAGACCCACCCACGAGGGGGATGCGCTCCGTTCGGAACCGAGATGTGCTCCGTCAGTCAGGAGGGCAGTCGAACAGGCGGGCCTTGATCTGAATACCATCACCGGCACCGGCAAGAACGGTCGCGTGACGCTGGTCGATGTCGAACGGGCGCAAGGCGAGACGGGAGTCCCATCCGAGCTGCCTGCGAGGGTCGTGCCGCACAGTCCCCGACGTCTCGCCATGTCCCGCAACATGACCGAGGCTCTGCGGACCGCTCCCCACGTGACGGCACTGGTCGAGGCAGACTTCACTGCGGTGGCCACCCACCTTAGTGATCACCGGAATAGCTTTGCTGAAAGAGGCGTGAAGCTCACCTACACGAGCTACATCGTCGCCGCCGTTGCACGAGCGATGGAGCAGGTGCCGGAGGTGAACAGCCGCTGGACAGCCCACGCACTCGAAGTCTTTGAGGATGTGAACGTGGGCGTCGCCGTTGATCTCGACGGCTCTGGCGTCATGGTCCCGGTCCTGCACCGCGTCACCAACCTGTCGTTCGAAACGATTGCCGAACGCGTCGATGCGCTGACCGGTCGAGCGGATGGAGGGTCGTTTGACGCCCAGGAGTGCGTGAACGCAACATTTACCATCTCAAATCACGGCGCTCTCGGAACGCTCACGGCATCCCCTATCATCATCCACGGCGGCCTGTCCGCGATCCTTGGCATCGGCAAGGTCGAGAAGCGTGCTGTTGTGAGGTCAACGCCCGGCAGGGAGGATCGCATCGAGATCCGCCCGATGAGCTACGTGACGCTCACGATCGATCACCGCGCGCTGGACGCCTCCCACGCCAATGCCTGGCTGAGCGCCTTTGTCGACGCGCTCGAAGGCGCCGACTGGTAGCCCCTTAAGCGCTTGTCGTGCTGCCAAGCGCTTTGTGTGGGGTAGCATGACAGTGCAACTGGTCGGTAGGCCTTGGCGGTGAAAGATCTGGTGAGCGGAGACCCGTTCAAATGTGAATGAGTCTCCCAGTTCGTACGTTCCACTGATCACCAAGGACGTCCTCGGTACTCCGGTTCGGAACCGTGAGGCGGTCGTCCGCGGGTAATTGACCTGACGATCAGGTTGGCGTGTTGATCGAGTCAAATTCGGGATGGGAGTGTTCTTATCGATCATGAGGGGTAGAGCGATGGTGCCGCACGTGAGTGCGTATTCTACGCTGGTCGCTGACCTCAACACATCATGATCGTAGTTTTGATACTCATGCGGATGGGGGTCCTGTCTGATCACCGTCAGGCATAGCTGGCTGAACCAATAGCCAACCACTTAAGATCGGAGCACAGGGTCGCGCGCAGCTATGTCCGACAGACTTGATCAGTCGAACCCGTTCAGCCTGTTCATGAAGATCCCCTCACACATCTAGCGCGTTTTGGCGCTCCCACGTGGAGAAGTGGGCCGTGTAGCTCTGCCATTCCGCGTGCTTGAGCTTAGCGAACGCGCGTGACATTTCGGGACCAATCATCTCGGTAAACACCGTGTCCGCCTCGAAAGCACGGATTGCATCAAGCAGGTTGAGCGGCAGCCGCTTGGCGTCTTTCACCGTGTGACCGTCCTTGTACATGTCGATGTCGAGCCGCGTGCCCGGAACTGCCTCCGTAGAGAGGCCGAGAAGCCCCGCGCTGATGATCGCTGCCTGCAGGAGGTACGGGTTGGTCGCGCCGTCGGGCAGCCGCAGCTCGAAACGCCCGGGTCCCGGCACGCGCACCATGTGCGTCCGGTTGTTGCCGGACCATGTCACGGTGTTCGGTGCCCACGTGGCCCCGGACTGGGTCGCGGGGGCATTGATGCGCTTGTAGCTGTTCACGGTCGGGTTCGTGAGCGCGCACATCGCCGTCGCGTGGGCCACGATGCCGCCGAGGAAATGGTACCCGTCCTTGGAAAGCCCGAGCGCGTCGCCGTCATCCACGAATGCGTTCGTCTCGCCCGAAAGGTCCCAGGCGGAGACGTGCGCATGACACCCGTTCCCGGTCAGGCCGGCAAACGGTTTGGGCATGAAGGTCGCGCGCAGACCATGCTTCTCCGCCACCGATTTGACCATGAACTTGAAGAAGGAGTGCTTGTCTGCCGTCGCGAGCGCATCGTCGAACTCCCAGTTCATCTCGAACTGGCCGTTCGCGTCCTCATGATCGTTCTGGTAGGGGCCCCAGCCAAGCTCCAGCATGTAGTCGCAGATCTCGGAGATCACGTCGTAGCGCCGCATGAGCGCACCTTGATCGTAGCAGGGCTTTTCCGCAGTATCGGCGGCATCTGAGATCTCGGAACCGTTGGCGTTCAGCAGAAAGTACTCCGCCTCGATTCCGGACTTGATCCGCAACCCCTGCGCCTTTGCCTTCTCCACGAGCGACAGCAGCACGTTGCGCGGCGCTTGGCTGACGGTCTGGCCCTCCATCACCGGGTTCGCAGGGACCCAGGCGACCTCCTTCTTCCAGGGCAGTTGGATGACCGCGTCCGGATCCGGGACCGCGAGCATGTCCGCATGGGCGGGCGTCATGTCGAGCCAAGCGGCGAAGCCAGCAAACCCAGCCCCCTCACTTTGCATGTCGGCGATTGCTTCGGTCGGGACCAACTTTGCGCGCTGTGCGCCGAAGAGGTCGGTGAAGGAGATCATGAAATAGCGCACACCATGTTCGTGTGCCCAGGCTGACAGATCACGTGTCATGCGATGCGCTCCTTAGTATTGCTGCCCCGGAATCCAGCTGGTGCCTGCAAGCGGCACGCGCGCCATTGCTGCGGCCTCAACGGTGAGGGCGCACAGGTCTTCGGGTTCGAGATTGTTGACATGGTTGTGTCCGCAGGCCCGTGCGAGCGTCTGGCATTCAAGCGTCAGCACCTTAAGATAGTTTGTCAGACGGCGTCCGCCCGCGACGGGATCGAGCCGGGCCATGAGCTCTGGATCCTGGGTGGAGATCCCCGCCGGATCGCGCCCTTCGTGCCAGTCGTCATAGGACCCGGCTGTCGTTCCGAGCTTCTGATATTCCGACTCCCAAACGGGATCATTGTCGCCAAGGGCGATGAGGGCAGCGGTCCCGATCGAGACCGCGTCCGCGCCGAGCGCGAGCGCTTTTGCAACGTCAGCCCCCGTGCGGATGCCTCCGGAAACCACAAGCTGGACCTTCCGATGCATGCCGAGGTCCTGCAGCGCCTGAACGGCCGGACGGATGCAGGCGAGCGTCGGCTGGCCGACATGTTCGATGAAGATGTCCTGGGTCGCGGCGGTCCCGCCCTGCATGCCATCAAGGACGACCACGTCCGCCCCCGCTTTGACCGCCAGCGCGGTGTCGTAATAGGGCCGCGCGCCGCCAACCTTCACATAGATCGGCACGTTCCACTGCGTGATCTCGCGCAGCTCCGTGATCTTGATCTCCAGATCATCGGGGCCGGTCCAGTCCGGGTGACGACAGGCGGAGCGCTGATCGACACCCTCCGGCAAATCCCGCATCTTGGCGACACGCTCGTTGATCTTCTGGCCCAGCAGCATGCCGCCGCCACCAGGCTTCGCCCCCTGACCGACGACCATTTCGATGGCGTCCGCACGGCGCAGATCGTCCGGGTTCATCCCGTAGCGGGACGGCAGATACTGATAGACGAGTTTGCTCGAATGGCCGCGCTCCTCCTCCGTCATGCCGCCGTCGCCGGTTGTTGTCGAGGTTCCCGCATCGGAGGCGCCCCGCCCCAGAGCCTCTTTCGCAGGGCCGGAGAGGGATCCGAAGCTCATGCCCGCGATCGTGATCGGGATGTCGAGCGTGATCGGCTTCTTCGCAAACCGATCACCCAGAACGACGCTTGTCCCGCAGGTCTCCCGATACCCTTCCAGCGGATAGCGCGACATGGACGCTCCCAGAAACAGCAGGTCGTCAAAGTGGGGCACCCGACGTTTCGCGCCACCGCCGCGGATATCGTAGATGCCCGTCGCCGCGGCCCGCCGGATCTCCGCGTTCACCTCGGGCGAGAAGGTCCAGCTTTGCCGGGGCACGGTCCGGGGTGGTCGACGGTGAGATTCATCATTCATCCTGCAAACCTCAGTACTGGGACGCGTTGTCGAGGTCGAAATGGTAGAGCTTTCGGGCGGAGCCGTAGCGCCGGAATGAGGTCGGCTCCGCATCCGTCTCCGCGCGGTCGAGGAGCTCCGTGAGGATCTCAAGATGCTCGGGCCGCATCTCTTTTTCCACGCAGTCTGCGCCGAGTGATTTTACCGCCCCCCGAACGAAGATGTTCGCCTCGTAAAGGCTGTCGCCGAGGGCATCGCCCGCATCCCCCAGCACCACCAGATTACCCTTCTGGGCCATGAACGCCGACATATGGCCGATGGTGCCGTGGACGACGATGTCGATCCCTTTCATCGAGATGCCGCAGCGCGATGACGCGTTGCCCTTCACAACGAGAAGGCCTCCACGCCCTGTAGCACCTGCATACTGGCTCGCGTCGCCTTCGATCACCATGGTGCCGGACATCATGTTTTCAGCGACGCCGGGGCCCGCATTCCCCTTGACGATGATCTTGGCCTGTTTGTTCATCCCGCCGCAATAATAGCCGGTCGAGCCGTTGATTGAGACCTCGATGGGTGCGTCCAGCCCGACAGCGAGGGCATGGCTCCCGCGCGGGTTCAGAACTTCCCACATCGTTTGGTTGGTGTCGGGCGTCTGGGACTGCAGCAAACCGTTCAGATCGCGCAGGGTTACCTCTGCCAGGTCAATCGTTTGCATCTGTCATCGTTCCCAAAAGTAGACGGTCGCCGGTTCGGGCTCCCAGATCTTCGCGTCACCGATCCTCGGAAGGTTCACGAGCGCCCGATACTCGGACCCGAACGCGACATACTGGTCCGTCTCGGCCAGCACGGCAGGCTTGCACGCGATCGGGTCGCGCAGGACGCCAAATCCATCTTTCGTGCCGACGACGAAGGTGAAGAAGCCGTCCAGATCGCCTAGCCCGGATTCAAGTGCTTCGCCCAGATTGGCCCCGTTCTGCATCTGCCATGTGAGGTACGCGGCTGCGACCTCGCTGTCATTTTCAGTCTCCAGCGTGATGCCGTTGTGGGTCAGCACGCGGCGCAGATTGTTGTGGTTCGACAGGGAGCCATTGTGCACGAGGCATTGATCGGCACCTGTCGAGAAGGGATGCGCCCCGTTGGTCGTGACGGCGGATTCCGTCGCCATGCGTGTGTGCCCGATGCCGTGGGTGCCCGCCATCTGCCTAATCCCGAACCGGGACACGACGTCTTTTGGAAGGCCGACCTCCTTGAAGATCTCCATCGACTGTCCGCGGCTCATGGTGGTCAGGTGCGGAAACTCCGCTGCGACCAGATCCTCGAAGGCGTCCAGCTCCTCCGCCGGGATCGTGTAGATCGCATGGGTGCTTTTGAGCTCGACGGAGAAGACGTCGCCGATCAATCCCGTCAACGCGGCCGACAGAGTGTCAAAGTCCGCGTCGGGATCTTCCGACTGCAGCGATATCTTGATGTGGCTGTCGCTGCCCGCGCCGTAAACGGCGATACCGGCGGAGTCCGGCCCCCGGTCGGTCATCGTGACCAGCATTTGACTCAGCATACCCCCAAGTTCGGGTTCTAATGCCTTGTCTTTCAGG
Organism: Pseudomonadota bacterium; assembly: GCA_038532435.1. Lineage (GTDB taxonomy): Bacteria > Pseudomonadota > Alphaproteobacteria > Rhodobacterales > Rhodobacteraceae > JBCBAP01. The sequence goes on from JBCBAP010000001.1 coordinate 199,518, forward strand.
AACAATCCCACAATTCCGCACATTCACAATGCTCCGTCCCATAGACTCGTTATAGCAACCTACAGGAAAAAAAATTTCTTGCCAGTTATAGCTGGCTGTTGGAGCAGATTATTGCGGGTAGCAGATGATGCTCAGAAATCGGGCGGGCAAGGCCACGAGCGCATCCGGTCCATGGGGAGAATCCGCATCGAACAGCAGGGCGTCCCCGGGTTCGAGGTCGTAGGTCCGATCTCCGTGCCGGTAAACCACCTTTCCCTCAAGCATGTAGAGAAGCTCGATCCCGTCATGCTGGAAGGTCGGGAAGACGTCCGATTTGTCGGTCAGGCTGATCAGATAGGGCTCCATGATCACGCCAGACGCGTTCGATCCCAGGTGCCCGAGCAAATTGTACTGATGACCTGCACGGGTTCCCGCTCGCTCCGTCTCCACCCCGGTTCCGCTCTTGACGTGAACGGCCTCGCGCGCCTCTTCGTAGCGGCGAAAGAGGGAGGTGATCGGCACGCTCAGGGCAGTGGCGATGGATTGCAACGTGGTCAGGGAGGCGGAGGTGTTGCCGTTCTCGATCTTCGACAGCATCCCGATGGAAAGCCCGGTTTTGCCTGCCAGATCCGCAACCGTCAGGTTCTGCTGCCGACGGTACGAGCGCACCTCGCGCCCAATCGCAACTTCAAGGTTCTTTTCGCCAGCATCCACGACCCGGTGCGGGTCTTGCTTAAGAGACGTGCGTGCCACTCGATCAAGGTACCGATATAGGAAAATCTGCGGTCAACGTCGCACACTGCGTTGGAAATGTCATACGGATTTAATCATCCTCTGAAGCGTCACGGAATGAGCCTTCGATACGCGCTGCGGAGGGACGCTCCCCGAAGGCATGCAGATACTGGTTCGAGAGATGCCCGGCGGAGTGGAACCCTGTCGCGTCCGCGATCTCGGCCACGGTCATCCGGGTGGTCAAGACCAGCTTGCGGGCCGCATCGAGGCGAAGTTGCCGGTAGAACGCCATGGGTGATGTCCCGAACCTCTCCGTAAAGAGCCGCGTCAGCTGCCGGGGCGACACGCCGGAAATGAGACCAAGCTGCGCCAACGACAGGGGATCCGACAGATGGTCCTCCATCACAGCGATGGCATCCTGCAGCGCGGGCGGCGCGCCCTCCAGATCATCGGCAAACTGATCCCGCTGTCGGGCGGTCGCGGCACGTACGTCCGTGTGCAGAAACCAGTCGCTCACCTCGCGGGCGAAGGCGCTGCCGTGTCGCCGTGCGATAATCGCATGCATCAGGTCAAGCGGCGCATTTCCGCCGCCACAGGTGACCCGGTCCCGATCCATCACGTAAAGACGCCGCTTCACGGTTATGGTGGGGTAGCGGCGGACCAGCTCCTCCGCATGGTCCCAGTGAACTGTGAAGCGGCGCCCGGTCATGAGCCCCGCTTGCGTCAGGATAACCGGTCCGCCCGAAACGCCGCCGAGGGTGGGCACGCTTGCAGAGAGCGTCCGCAGCCAAGCAAGTGCCGCCTGATCGTCGAAGGCGAACGGATCGCCCCCCGCGATGACGAGGAACAGGTCCAGCGGCGGCGTTTCACCGACGGCGTGGGAACCAGGTAGAAGCGCACCGCTGGAACTTTCCGCACCGTGTCCGTCCGCAAAGACCACTGTTTCGAAGAGCGGCATGTCGGCCAGATGATTGGCGGCGCGCAGCGGTTCAAAGACGGAGGCACAGGACATCATCGCGTAGCCGGGAACCGGCCAGAGGCCAATGCGAAAGGAGGCGGCGTGATTTTGTATGCTACTGGCCATCATATGCATATGACGCGGTATCGCTTCCGGCATAGTGGCGCAAGGTCAAAGCTCAGGTGCCCGCATGTACTCAGCCCTCAAGGTCCTCAAGGAAGGACTGACCGGCAACCGGGGATGGACGCCCGCGTGGCGCAAACCGGATCCAAAGCCGGACTATGATGTCATCATTGTCGGCGGCGGTGGCCACGGGCTGGCGACGGCCTACTACCTCGCCAAGGAGTTTGGCGTGACCAACGTTGCCGTGCTCGAAAAGGGGTGGCTTGGGTCGGGCAATATCGGGCGCAATACCACGATCATCCGGTCGAACTACCTGCTGGAGGGCAATCAGCCGTTCTACGAGTTCTCCCTGAAACTGTGGGAGGGGCTTGAGCAGGACTTCAACTACAACGCGATGGTCAGCCAGCGCGGGATCCTCAACATCATCCATTCGGATGCCCAACGGGACGCGTTCGTCCGGCGCGGAAACGCCATGCGGATGTCGGGTGCAGATGCCGAGATCCTCGATGCGGCGGCGATCAGGGAGATGTGCCCTTACCTCGACTATGAAAATGCGCGCTTTCCGATTCAGGGTGCGATTTGGCAGCCCCGAGGCGGTACGGTTCGCCACGACGCGGTTGCGTGGGGGTATGCCAGAGGCGCTGACCAGCGCGGCGTCGACGTGATCGAGAACTGCGAAGTGATCGGCTTCCTGATGGAAAACGGACGATGCAAAGGCGTCGAGACGAGCCGCGGCACGATCAAGTCAGGCAAGACCGCGGTCTGCGTCGCCGGTGCGTCGAGCCGCGTGATGGGCCTTGCCGGCATGCGTTTGCCGATCGAAAGCCACGTCCTGCAGGCCTTCGTTTCCGAGGGTCTAAAACCCATCCTTCCCGGCGTGATCACCTTCGGAGCAGGCCATTTCTACGTGAGCCAGTCGGACAAGGGCGGCCTCGTCTTCGGCGGCGATATCGACGGCTATAACTCCTATGCGCAGCGCGGGAATCTGCCGGTGCTCCACGATGTCTGCGAAGGCGGTATGGCGCTGATGCCGATGATCGGTCGCGCACGCCTTTTGCGCATGTGGGGGGGGATCATGGACATGTCGATGGACGGTTCCCCCTTCATCGACCGGACTGGGACCGACGGGCTCTATTTCAACGGTGGCTGGTGCTACGGCGGCTTCAAGGCGACGCCTGCGAGCGGCTTCTGCTACGCCCATCTGATCGCAACAGACCGCCCCCACAACGTGGCGCGGCACTACCGGCTCGACCGGTTCATGCGTGGCGCAATGATCGATGAAAAAGGGCAGGGCGCCCAACCGAACCTGCATTGAGGCCAGCATGATCATCAACCATCCAAGGCTGGGCCCGCGGGACAGCGCCGAGTTTGTCTACAAAGGGTGCGCCAGCCTCTTGGACCGACCCGACGGGCTGACCGCGTCTCTTGAGGAGATGCACGACTACGCCTACCTGCGCGACAATCCGGCGGGCGCGCATCGGGAGCTTTGGTACCACGAACAGGGCGACCGCTCATGGCTTATCGTCACTAGGGACACTACCACCCACGACATCCTGCACGTTGAGCTGGCCCGCCCCACCGGTCAGGATCGGGCGGATCAGATATGACACAGACCTGTCGGATCGCTGGCGGTTTGACTGACCGTGAAAGGCCGCTCTCGTTTGAGTGGAATGGTCGGCGTCTGGGAGGGTTCTCGGGCGACACGCTGGCGTCGGCGCTCCTTGCCAACGGTGAGCATCTGGTCGGCCGGTCTTTCAAATATCATCGCCCGCGCGGGATCTTCTCCGCCGGATCGGAAGAGCCCAACGCGCTTGTCCAGATCGGGGAGGGCGCGGTGCAGGAACCGAACATCCCGGCGACAACGGTGGAGCTGACCGGCGGGATCACCGCGCGCAGCCAGAACCACCGCGGGTCGCTGCGGTGGGATGTGATGGTGGTCAACGACCTGCTTGGGCCATTTCTGGGTGCGGGCTTTTACTACAAGACATTCATGTGGCCGAAATCCTTCTGGGAGAAGGTTTACGAGCCTGTCATCCGGGCTGCGGCCGGACTGGGATCGCTCAGCGGTCTCGAAGATCCTGGCACCTATGATCACGGGTTCCTCCACTGCGATGTTCTGGTGGTCGGCGCGGGACCCGCCGGGTTGAGCGCGGCCAAGATTGCTGCCCGCGCCGGTCTGCGTGTCATCCTCGCCGATGAAGACTTCCTGCCCGGCGGTCGTTTGAACGCGGAGAGCTTCCTCGTCGACGGGCAGGCTGGCGCTGCATGGGCCGCTGAGCAGGTGGCCGAGCTGGAGAGTTTCGACGGCGTTCGGCTCATGCGCCGGACCACCGTCTTCGGCGCATTCGATCATGGTATCTATGGAGCGCTCGAGAAACGAACGCTCGAAACCGATCCGGCTAAACCCCGCCAGATCCTGTGGCGCATCTATGCAAAGCGCACCATCCTGGCTGCGGGCGCGACGGAACGCTCGATGGTCTTCGCGCACAATGACCGACCGGGGATCATGCAGGCGGGGGCCGTCCGCAGCTATGTGAACCGGTACGGGGTCGCACCCGGCGTGCACGTGGCGGTCTTCACCAACAATGACGATGGATTGCGCACGGCGGACGATCTTCGGTCGAAAGGGCTGGACGTGGCGGCGGTGCTTGACGCGCGGCATGGCGAGATCGTGGCGGACACGTTCGGGCGACGGCGCCTCACGCACATCAAGCTGAAGGACGGACGGCGCATTCCGGCCGATTGCCTTGCCGTGTCCGGCGGATGGTCGCCCACGGTGCATCTCAGCTGCCATCAGCGCGGGCGGCCTGTCTGGCGTGATGACATTGCGGGGTTTGTGCCGGGAGGCGATCTGCCCCCCGGGATGGTGGTTTGCGGCGCGGCAAACGGGGATATGACGCTCGGCGCAGCGCTCGAAAGCGGTGCAGAGACCGCTGCCGCTGTGGCGTCCGACCTCGGAAAGCCGGTGACGGTCGAGATGCCGGAGGTGGAGGATGAAGCCAGTGCCGCCTCCGCAATCTTCTGCTTTCAGAATGGTGGAGGTCGGGCCTGGGTCGATCTTCAGAACGATGTGACGGTCAAGGACCTGAAGATCGCTCAGTCCGAAGGCTTCACCGCCGTCGAGCACATGAAGCGGTACACGACCCTCGGGATGGCGACAGATCAGGGCAAGACCGCCAATGTGCTGGGCCTCGCGGTGATGGCCGATCTGCAGGGCCAGACGATTGCCGAAACGGGCACAACGATTTTCCGCCCGCCCTACACACCCGTCTCCATCGGCGCGCTGGCGGGGCGGTCGCGTGGTGCCGAGTTCCGACCGGTGCGCAAAACGCCCTCGCACACGTGGGCTGCGGAGAACGGTGCGGAGTTTGTGGAGGTCGGCACCTGGCTGCGCGCCCAATGGTACAAGCGCCCGGGCGAGAAGGGCTGGCGGGACAGCGTGGATCGGGAGGTGCGCATGACCCGCGCCTCGGTCGGGGTGTGCGATGTCACGACCCTGGGCAAGATCGACATCCAGGGGCGTGACGCGGCGACGTTCCTCAACCGCATCTACGCCAACCCGTTTCTGAAGGTGCCGGTGGGCAAGGTCCGCTATGGGCTGATGCTGCGGGAGGACGGCGTGGCCTATGATGACGGAACGACAGCCCGGCTGTCGGAGACCCTCTTTGTCATGACGACGACGACCGCCAACGCGGTTACCGTGTTTCGCAACCTTGAGTTTGCCCGTCAGTGCCTTTGGCCGGACCTGGATGTCCATCTCAATTCGGTGACGGATGCCTGGGCCCAGTTCGCTGTTGCTGGTCCGAACGCGCGCGCTTTGCTCAGCCGCGTGGTTGACGACCTTGATCTGTCGAACGAGGCCTTTCCCTTCATGGCCTGTGCCGAGTGCTCCGTGTTTGGCGGAACGCCCGGGCGGCTCTTCCGGATCTCGTTCTCGGGCGAGCTCGCCTACGAGATCGCCGTGCCCTCCCGCTATGGGAACGCTCTGATGGCCGCGCTGATGGAGGTCGGGCGGGACATGGACGCAATTCCCTACGGCACCGAGGCGCTCGGCGTGATGCGGATCGAGAAGGGGCACGCGGCGGGCAACGAGATCAACGGTCAGACCACCGCCCACATGCTCGGGCTGGGGCGCATGGTCTCCCAGACCAAGGACGCGATCGGGAACCGACTTTCGCAAAGGGCGGACATGATACGCGACGATGACCTGCGCTTGATGGGCTTTCGCCCCGTCGACGGGCGGGACGCGCTGATCGCCGGGGCGCATTTCCTCGCAGAGGGCGATGCGGCGACCATGGCCAATGATCAGGGTTGGATGACATCGGTCGCCTATTCGCCGTCGCTGGGCCACGCAATCGGCCTTGGATTCCTTAGACGGGGCGCGGAACGGATTGGCGAGCGGATCATCGCCCACTCGCCGGTGCGCGGGGGCGACATCCTCGTCGAGGTCTGCTCCCCCCACCATATCGATCCAGAAGGAGAGCGGCAGCGTGGCTGAGATCACCCTCACACCGACCCCGCCGCTGGGGGGGCTCAGCATCGAGATCGGTGCAAACAGGATCGTGGGGCGGTCCGATCTCGCGCTGATCTCCGTCGCCATCCCGACGGGGGCTGAGAGCGTGTGCGCCGAACGTCTCAAGGCGACCCACGGCCTCGATCTGCCGGAGCCGACGGTGTCGCGACACACCGGAGATTGGCGGATCGTCAGCATGACCGCGGATCAACTAATGCTGATCGGTCCGGGCGATGGCATGGGAAGGCTCCGCGAGGTGGGCGCGACGCTCCGTGATGCGGGCTATACGACCAATCAGACCGATGCCTGGGTCTGTGTGGAAGTAAGTGGGCCAGACACACTCTCGGCGCTGGAGCGTATCTGTCCGCTTGATCTGGCGGAGCTGTCGTTCCCGG
>JBCBAP010000001.1:206317-240864 GCA_038532435.1 Pseudomonadota bacterium
CTCTCGGCGCTGGAGCGTATCTGTCCGCTTGATCTGGCGGAGCTGTCGTTCCCGGTCGACGGAACGGCCCGCACATCCATGGAACATCTCGGCACGCTCATCATCCGGCTTGGAAGAGAGCGTTTCCTGCTGTGCAGCGCGAGCTCGTCGGCCGGGTCCTTCGCCCACGCGATCGAGACGTCCTATCGCAACGTGGTCTAGCGACAGTCCGCTCGCGCGCAGTCTAGTTCTAGAAGAACCGCAGGTACCGCTCCCGCTCCCAGTCGGAAACGTGGTTGAGGTAGCTCAGCCATTCGTCCCGCTTGTACCCGATCCAGGAGGCGAACATCGCTTCGCCGAACACCGCCTTCGACAGGGGATCCGTCTCGAATGCCGTGACCGCCTCGTCCAGGGTCCGAGGCAGGACAGAAATCTTGCGCCGCTCCAGTTCCTCGGCAGAGGCGAGGTACATGTTGTCCGTGTTCGGCTCCCCGGGGTCGAGACCCTCCTCGATACCCGAAAGCCCGGCCGCAAGGCACATGGCCGCGCCGAGGTAGGGGTTGCACGCGCTGTCAGCCGCGCGAAGCTCCACGCGACCGCCCCCTTTCGGGATCCGCATCGCGTTCGTCCGGTTGTTGTTGCCGTAGCAGGCGAAGATCGGCGCCCAGGTGAAGCCGGACATGGAGCCCTGCTTGACCAAACGCTTGTAGCTGTTCACCTGCGGCGCGACGGTCGCCATGATCGCCGGCAAGTGACGCAGAATTCCTGCGAGGAACTGATAGCCCAACTGTGACAGGCCGCAGCCGCGCGGATCGTCCGCTGACTTGAACAGGTTTTCCCCGGTTTCGGCATCCGCAAGCGACATGTTGAAGTGGGCGCCTGACCCCGTCCGCTCCCCGAACGGCTTGGGCATGAAGGAGGCATATGCGCCATGTTTGGCGGCGATGGCGCTCGCCATCAGGCGCAGGAAAACGTAGCGGTCCGCCATCGTCTTCACATCCGCGTAGGCAAAATCGATTTCGACCTGGCCGATGCCATCCTCATGGTCGAAGGAATAGACATCCCAGTCGAGGGTATTCATCGCCTCAACGAGTTCGGCGAGCCACGGCAGGTTGTCGAGCAACCGGGCCGTGTCATAGGCGGGCTTTTCCAGATGGTGTTTCGGGGACACCGGATCGCGTCCCGCCGCTTCGCCGCGGAGTTCGTGCTCCTCCCGGAACACGAAGAACTCGGCCTCCATCCCCAGGTTCATGGTGAAGCCCATCTTCGCCGCGCGGACCACCTGCCGCCCGAGGATGTTGCGCGAGCAGGCCTCGAAGGGGGCACCTTCACACCAAAGGTCGGATGGGATCAAAGCGACATTGGTCTGCCACGGCAGGATCATCGCCGCGTCCGGGTCGGGCATGCAGGCCACTTCCTCATCGTGGATTTCCTGCGGAACGCCGTCGAGGGCCGCACCCGTGAACATCTCCGACCCGCCCATCATCTGATCGAAATGGGACATTGGCACGAATTTCGACTTCGAGACGCCGTGCATGTCCACGTAGGAGGCGATGCAGGTGTCCACGCCCGCGCTGGTCAACTTCGATTTGAGCTCTTCGATGCTGGTCACACGATGTCTCCAAGTTTTCTGCCGGATGGGCCGACGCGGGGCGGACAGTCGAACGGCGCCGGTGGGGCCGGCGCCGTTCAGGGTCTTTTAGACGCTGAGAGTTACTTCTTCAGCTTCTTGTAGGCGTCCAGTTCATGCTTCGACCCGATCACAAGGGGGACGATGCACAGAACGATCGAGACGAAGAGCCAGAGGGCCTCGCTGCCGCCCGCGCCGGTGTAGTACTCCGCCGTGACCGTCGACCAATCGGTGATAGTGGTACCCATCTCAGTCTCTCCTTACTCTGCTGGAACCGCGGGGGCGTTGATGCCCTCCGGGTAGGCTTGTGCGGGAACCTTGGTGAGATCCAGTCCCGCGATCTCTGCCTCTTCGCTGACGCGCAGCAGGCCGACCGTCTTCAGGATCAGCGACACCACGTAGCCTGGGATGAAGCCGAGTAGGAGCATAGAGACTGCTCCGACCAACTGACCCATGAAGCTGATCGTCGGCACCTCACCTTCGGCCCCCTGCAGCGCCGGGTAGCCCGAGGCGAAGATCCCGCACGCCAGAACGCCCCAGAGGCCGACCGTCCCGTGCACAGTGACCGCGCCCACCGCATCGTCGATCTTGAACTTCTCAAGAAGCGCCGCAGCGGGCTGCATGATCGCGCCACCGACGAAGCCGACAGCGAAGGCAAGCGGCGGCCAGAAGAGGTCGAGACCCGCCGCGCAGGAGATGATCCCGCCCAGCGCACCAGACATCATCCAGAACGGATCGCGGGTGACCATCCAGGCCCCGATGATTCCACCGGCAAAGCCCATCAGGATGTTGAAGGTCATCGCAGACAGCGTCATCGGCGTACCGTAAATGGTCGCCCACTTGTCCGGGAACCAGCTCCACGCCTCGCCCGGGACCACCACGCAGCCCATGAGGAAGCCCCAGAAGCCGACGATGATCAGCATGAGGCCCGTCAGGGTGAACGGCATGTTGTGCCCGGCGAGGTCATTGGCAGATCCGTCCGGATTGAACTTTCCGAGCCGCGGCCCGAGATTGATGAGCACGCCAAGGGCGAAGAAACCGGCGATCATGTGCACGACGCCTGCCGCACCGAAATCGTGATAGCCCCATTCCGTCACCAGCCAGCCGCCTGCACTCCACCCCCATGCGGCCGCGACGAGCCAGACGAAAGAACCCAGCACGATTGCCAGAATGATGAAGCCGACCACCTGAATACGCTCAATGACCGCACCGGAGAAGATCGAGGCGGTCGTCGCTGCGAACAGCACGAACGCACCCCAGAACACGCCGGTGATCTGGTCTGCGAGGTTTGGCCCCATCACGGCGCCCATCGGATTGGCGAAATCAACGCCGACCTGCCAGCTCTCGGCATTGGGGATCAGACCGGGCGTCCAGGCCCAGTAGACGAAGAAGCCGAAGAAAAACATCGTCGGCACCATGAAGGCGAAGGCGAGGATGTTCTTCACGCCCGAGGCCAGAACGTTCTTTTGACGGGAGGCTCCCATCTCATACGCAAGGAACCCCGCGTGGATGATAACCATCAGCGGGATCGTCAAGTAGTAGTAGAGCTCGGAAAAGGCGGTGTTCGAGGATTGACCAAGGCCCTCAAGTGTCGCCACCTTTGCTGCCAATTCGGCGAGTTGTTCTTCCATCGGAGTCCCCTGTTGAGTGATCTCGCGTCAGCCTAGTCACAAAGCTACGTGACTCGACAAAAAAGTGTGCACCCACAGGGAAAAATTTTTATTTTAATGAAAATTGCACAAAGTCTGTGCACGTTTTTTCTGATTAAGCAGCAGATGCAATATGGCATGGGGCGGCGCTCAGCCGTCGCAAGCGCGCCGTCGCTGCCCCCACGGCAATCAGGCGTACGGCACTAGCGGCGGGGCGAGAATGCGATCGGCAGGGACGTGGGGCCGGTGTTCCCGCTGTCGGGCAGCCATTCGGCACCTTCAAGCGCGCGTATGTCGGTCAACCGGCTCGAAAGCAGACGGTAGGCCACGGCCATGTCGTTGCGCGCGACGATCTGGCCGAGGCAAACATGCATGCCACCCCCGAAACCATAGTTCCTCGTGCGGCGCACGGTGATGTCGAACGGCGATCCCTCGAACGTCCGCGGATCGCTTCCTGCACTTTCCGATAGCAGGTGAAGGGTCGTCCCCGTCTTGATCTCCAGTCCCTGAAACTCGAAGTCTTCGATCGCCTCGCGGGTGACCCAGGTGATGGTCGGGCGCAGGCGCATGCACTCGTTCGACGCGGCCATGTCGAGCTCCGGCTGGGCCGCGAGGATCTCCCACTGGTCCGGGTGGTCGAGGAACATCGACATGCCCAGTCCCAACTGGTTTCGCGTGGTGTCCACACCTGCAAACACGAGCATGACGCCCATGTTCATCAGTTCATCATGGCTCAATCGGTCGTCGCCGTCTGCGGCGTTGACCAACACCGACAGGATGTCGTCCTTCGGAGCTTTTTGCCGCTCGGCCACAAGGTCGCCGACGACCGCGTACATGCTTTCCGTCGCCTGCTCGATGACGGGCAGGCTCTCCTTGTAGGTGACGCCGAGGGCCAGACCCATGTCCGCCGCGAGCCTCAGGATCTCCCCGGCTGCCGATGCGGGCATGCCCAGCAGCATTGTCAGGACGCGCCCCGCGTAAGGGTCTGCGAACTCCGTCATGAAGTCACAGCTTCCCTTGTCGATGAACTGATCCACCAACTCGTGGGTGACGCGTTCGAATTCCGGCATCAGGTTTCGGACGGTTTTGGGCGAAAAGGCGGGGTTCACGAACTTGCGGAGGCGCCTGTGGTCCGCACCCTCCGTTACCAGGATCGTTTCGCGCCACCAGTCAGCGAAGTGGCCGGACCCCACCCCGTTATGGTCCGGCCAGGCATGGCTGCCCTGTCGCAGGCTCTTGTGAATCAGGAGTTGGCCCATCTCCTCATACCGGAGGATGGCAAGACCGTAGGGCGTGCGCGCGTACCAGGACTTTTCACGCGCGGCGCGGACAGGCTCCGACCGGACCGAGTAGGTGGGATCTGCGATATCGAGAAAGGGGGCAGCCTCGAAAGGAACCGTCGTTTCCAAGTCCATACCGTGCGCCTCTCTCTGTGGTTAGGGAAGACACTCCATGTACATCTCGTTGTCCCAGTCCGTCACGGTGGACATGAAGCGGGCGTACTCGTCGCTCTTATACTCGTGATAGAGGCGATACATCTCGCCCGGCAGGCCCTTCTTGACCACATCGTTGTGCTCCAGATGGACGAGTGCTTCGCCGAGGGACATCGGCAGTTTCTTGACCTTCTTGCCTTCGGCCATGGCCTCGTAGATGTTGCGCTCTTCCGGTGCGCCGGGATCGAGATTGTTGTCAATCCCGTCATCCATCGCTGCCAACAGTGTCGCCCCCATCAGGTAGGGGTTCACCATGGAGTCGACGGAGCGGTATTCGAACCGACCCGGTGCCGAGACGCGGAGACCGGTAGTGCGGTTCTGGAAGCCCCAGTCAGAGAAAACGGGCGCCCAGAAGCCCGTATCCCACAGCCGGCGGTAGGAGTTGACCGTCGAACAGCCGATCGCGGTGAGGGCCTGAAGGTGCGTGACCACACCGCCGATGGCCTTCAGGCCAAGCGTACCCGGCATCTGAGGATCGTCCGTGTCGGGCATGAAGGTGTTATCCCCGCCTGAGACATACGTGTAGTTCTCGGCCATACCGGGCAGCGCGTCGGGGTCGTTGCCCAGCTTCTTGAAGACGTCTTCGCCTTCGGTCCAGAGCGACATGTTGTGGTGACAGCCGGAGGCGGACACGCCCATGAACGGCTTGGTCATGAAACACGCGAAGATCCCATTCTCCCGGGCGACCTGTGCGCATATCTGACGGTAGGTCGTCAGGCGATCCGCATTGCGCAGAACATCGTCGAAAGTCCAGTTGAGCTCGAGCTGACCCGGCGCATCCTCGTGATCGCCCTGGATCATGTCGAGGCCCATCTTGCGGGCATACCTGATCACCTGCATCGACACCGGGCGCAGGCTTTCGAACTGGTCGATATGGTAGCAGTAGGGCTTTGAGTATCCGTCCTTTGGCTTGCCGTTCTCATCGAACTTGAGCCACATCATCTCGGGTTCGGTGCCCATGCGAAGCTGAAGATTGTGCTTTCCCGTGAACTCCTCGTGGAGCCGGCGCAGGTTGCCCCGGCAATCGGCGGTCAGATATGCGCCCGGATCCACCTTTTCTTCACGGTTGCGGAACAGCGTGCAGTAGAACCGTCCGATGGTCGGCGCCCACGGCAACTGCATGAAGGTTTCGGGCTCGGGGATGCCGACAAGCTCCGCCGCCTCCGGGCCGTAGCCCATATAGTTGCCTGCCCGGTCCGTGAAGAGATTCATTGTCGCGCCGTAAACGAGCTGGAAGCCCTTCTTCGCGACGCTTTCCCAGTGATCGGCGGGGATACCCTTCCCCATGATCTTTCCAGTGACGGAGACGAACTGCAGGTAGAGATACTCGATCCCCAGCCGATCAATCATCTCGCGGACTTCTTTGATTTTCTCTTCGCGCCCCGGCGCGTCAACGAAGCGTTCGATGTCCATGGATGATCCCTTCAGGTCTGGTTGTGGGCGCTATAGTCGCACGTCCACAACTACTGTCCAGAAAAATATGTTACTCGTGTGAAAGTTCACGTGGCGAGATTGGCTCGTGCTTACAGTCTTAAACGATCAGGCCAAGTTGCCTAGTCCGGCTGTTGTGCGCGTGCCAGTGCGATCTGTGCGACAGACCACGGGGCTGCGATGTCGATCGGGTCCTCGAGCCCTGATGCGTCGTGCAGTCCGCGTTCGCCGATGAACTCAGCCCCCGCCTTCAGAAGTGCCTGCATCAACACTACGCTGCCGTTGTTGTAGGTCGCCTCATAGGTCGTATCGCCAAACCCGAAAACGGCGAAGCGTATGCCCGTCAGGTCTGCCCCACCCGACTTCAGAGCCTCCGCAAACGGGATCGCAGACTGGGGAAGCTCGCCTTCGCCGTAGGTCGAGCAGACGAAGATGTAGAACATATCGGAGCTGAGGTCCGCCGGATCGGTATCCTCGAGGTTTGCGATGGAGACCTCGTGGTCGCCTTCCAGATGCTCCTGCAGATCTTCGCACAGCATCTCGGTATTGCCGGTTTCGGTTCCGTAAAGGAGGGAGAGTTTCATTCAGGCCTTTCGCTCGGTGCAAACCGCGAGCATGTCGGCCCGCGTTGTTAACTTCGATCTGACCCGGTGAGGCGGGGCCATCTGGCGCTCGACGACGTCGATTGCCAGCCAGTCTGCATAGTCCGTCGTCTGATGGTGCAGTCTTTCGCGTAGCCCAGCGAGTCCAGACCGGGTGCCATCGGGTGCGTCCGTGACCACGTCAACGATCCGGGCCGCGACAGCCTTGGCGTCGGCCCGGTTGGCGGCAATCGTCCCCGTCGCACCGCGCCGGTACCAGCCGGTCGCGAACAGGCGATCGGCCAGTTGGCCGCTGTCGCGATCGATCGCCGCGGCGAGCAGGCCGCCGCGCCCGCCGGTGTCGTCCCCGTCAAATCCGATTGCGGTAACGATGCTGTCGCACGGAATGATCGTCTCCTCTCCGTTCCGCTCACATGCGAGGCCGGTTGTGCGACCGCCCTGCAGGATCGGTCGCACGGGGCTGGTGTCGAAGTGAAAAGAAAGTGTCTTGCCACCGGTACCCGCTTTTCCGGCAAGGGCATGCAATTCCATCAGCCCTTTGTCCTCCGTATCTGCGGGCAAAGGCGTTGCCATGTCGACTGTCACCCCGGCGATTTTGCCGAGTTCGCGGGTCATCGCCGCGTCAAATTTGGCTTTGTCCGCCGGGGATCGGCCGATCAGGTGAATGTGGCGCAGGCTGGTGGAGATGGCTTCACCTTTGATGTCCGATCCATCGAAATCCTCCGCGCCCTTGGCCAGAAGGCGGACGATGTCCATCGCGACATTGCCGTTACCGATTACGCAGGTCGTGTCACCCAGGTCTGGAAGGAAGTTTTCCTGATCCGGATGGCCGTTCCACAGGCGGGTCAGGTCTCCGGCCCCGTAGAGGCAAGGGACATCGGTGAATTCCGGCCCCAACGTCTTGTCCGCCGAGAGACCCGTCGCCAGCACCACGACGTTGAAGAGCTCAAGCAGGTCGTCGAGGTTGACGTCACGGCCCAGCTCCACATTGCCAAGGAAGGCGACGCCCTCTCTCTCGAAAAGCCGGGCGAACTGCTTGGTGATCGCCTTGGTGCCCTGGTGATCGGGGGCCACGCCGTAGCGGACGAGGCCAAACGGGATGGGCAGACGGTCGAGTATGGTTACGTTGCTGTCGGGAAGAGATTTTCGCAGCGCCTGTGCAAGGTAGCATCCTGACGGGCCGGCCCCGACCACGGCGACTTTGACTGACATGACACTCGACGACCCGTTAGGTGATCAATTTCTAGCTAAACGCCCCGTCGATGTTTCATATTAAGAAGCAAGTTTTCTCGCAAGTTAAATTTCTCTTGCCCGCTTTGTGTTTTGGTGGAACGCTGACGGGGTTCAACCGAGGTGTCCGGCAGTGGATTACGACGTCTTCGAAACCGAAGCCTTCGAGCTTCAATCCGGACAGGTATTGCCGGTTGCACGGCTTGCCTACAAGACGCACGGTACGCTGTCGCCGGGCAAAGACAACGTCATCGTGTACCCGTCTCGATACGCCGGGACCCACGCGGATCAGGTGTACCTGATTGGCCCTGGTCAGGCGCTCGACCCGGAAAAATACTTCATCGTCTGCCTGAACATGATGGGCAGCGGGTTGTCATCTTCGCCATCGAACACGCCGCCGCCCTTCGATGGGCCGCGCTTTCCGAAGGTGACGCAGTACGACAATGTGCAACTGCAGGCCAAGATGCTCCGCGATGTCTTCGGGATCGAGGAAATCGCGCTCGCGGTCGGGTGGTCCATGGGGGGACAGCAGGCCTTTCAGTGGGCCTCCCTGTTCCCGGATCAGGTGAGGGCGATGTCCTGCATGTGCGGGCAAGGGACGACGGCGCCGCACACCTATGCATTTCTTGAGGGGGTCAAGCAGGGGATCATCAACGATCCGGCCTGGAACGACGGCGACTACGAAGAGCAGCCCTGGAACGGCCTGACCGCCAAGGGGCGGATCTGGTGTTCATGGGCCCTGACCCAGGACTGGTACCGCGCCCGCAAGTGGGCGGAGATGGGGTACCAGACCGTTGCCGACTTTATCGCGGGGGAGTGGGACAAGATCTACTATCACCGCGACGCAAACGACATGCTGTCGCTCATCGCCACCTGGCAGGCCTGCGATCTGGGCAACAACCCGGTCTATGCGGGTGACACGGAGGCGGCCTATCGAGCGATCAAGGCCAAGAGCATCCTTTTGCCCGGAAGCACCGACCTCTACTTCCCGACGGCGGACAATGAGGCGGAAGCAGCCCTCATGCCCAACGCCGAGGTGCGCGAGATCCAGTCGATCTGGTCGCACTATGCTGCGGGTGGGAAGGCGCCGGAGGACACCGCCTTCGTCAATGCTGCGCTGAAGGATCTTTTGGCCCCATGACGCCAGACCTGATCATCGTGGGGGCGGGGTCAGCCGGGTGTGTCCTGGCGGAGCGGTTGTCACGTGACGGCAGCCGCAACGTCCTCCTGATCGAGGCGGGACCGCGGGACAATCACATCTTCATTCGGATGCCCGCTGGCGTCGCCAAGGCGATCGCGTCCAGGCAATTCAACTGGCACTATTGGACGACGCCCCAGGCTCACATGAACAACCGTCGGCTGACCACGCCACGGGGGAAGACGCTGGGCGGATCGTCCGCGATAAACGCGCTCGTCTACATCCGCGGGAATGCCTGGGACTTCGACAACTGGGCGGCGCAGGGGTGCGCGGGCTGGTCCTATGCAGACGTGCTTCCCTATTTTTGCGAGGTCGAAGGTAACGCCCACGGCGACGGGCCGTTTCATGGCGGAGCTGGTCCGCTCAAGGTGTCCCATCCGGAGTCGGGCAATCCGGCCTACAAGGCTTTCATCGATGCGGGCGTGGAGATGGGGTTTGCCGCAAACCCGGACCTTAACGGAGCGACGCAGGAGGGTTTCGGCCCGTTCCAGCTCAACATCCATGAGGGGCGCCGCTGGTCCGCGGCGGACGCCTTTCTGAAGCCCGTCCTGTCGCGCCCGAACCTGTCGGTCAGAACGGATGCGCAGGTCCTCGGGCTTGCTATGGAGGGTGGCCGGGTCACCGGTGTGCGGCTGACGACAGAGACCGTCTCGGCCGCGGGCGTCGTGCTGTCAGCCGGGGCAATCGGGACCCCGCAGATCATGATGCTGTCTGGGATCGGGCCCGCTGATCACCTCGCGTCGCTGGGCATCACGCCCGCTGTGGATGTGCCCGGTGTCGGCGACAACCTGCAGGACCATCTGGAGGTCAAGGTGAAGCACCGGATGACCGAACCCTATTCGATGTGGTCTCACGCCAAGTTCCCAAACTACCTCTGGACGGGCCTGCAATACGTACTGACCGGGCAAGGGGCCGGGCGTCAGCAGGGTCTGGAAGCGGGTGCGTTCTGCACGCTCGATCCGGCTGCACCAGCCCCCGACACGCAGCTCCATTTCGTCAACGCGCTCGCTTTCGATGGGGCGACGCCCGACGATCGCGGGCATGGCTATGCCATAGATGTCACGCAAACGCGGCCTGAGAGCCGGGGGACGCTTCGACTGGCGAGCGCTGACCCGGCCGACCCCCCGCTCATCGACCCCAACTATCTAGCGGAAGAAAAGGACCGCACGCAGATGCGCGAGGGCATGAAGCTCCTCCGCGAGCTCTGCCGGCAGCCCGCGCTGAGCAGGATCTCTGCGCCGGAGATGCTGCCGGGCGCGGATGTGCAAACCGATGCGCAGCTCGACGCCTACATCCGCGAGACCGCCGAGTCGATCTATCACCCCGTTGGCACCGCACGGATGGGCAGCGACGACACTGCCCCCGTCGACAGTGCGACCATGGCCGTCCGGGGGGTCGAGAATCTCTATGTCGCCGACGCATCCGTGATGCCTCAGCTTGTGAGCGGCAACACCAACGCAACCTCCATCATGATCGGCACTAAGGGGGCCGACCTGATCCAGGCGGCTTTGGAGGCGTGATGCATATCCTCGTTCTTCAGCATGAAACGGTCGAGCATCCCGGGATCTTCCGTGCGTTTCTTGCGGAGGATGGGCACAGCTACGATGCGGTTGAGCTGCAGTTGGGCGAGGCACTGCCGCCGGACATGTCGAACCACGATGCGCTGTGGGTCATGGGCGGACCCATGGATGTGTGGGAGGAAGCGGACCATCCGTGGCTGATCGCGGAAAAGGCGTTCATTCGTGACGCTGTCGTTGAGGACGGGAAGCCGTTTCTGGGCCTCTGCCTCGGTCACCAACTGCTGGCCTGCGCCCTCGGCGCGGAGGTCGGGCCTGGCACGCCAGAGATCGGATTGATGCCGGTGACCGTGACAGAAAATCCTCCCGCCGCGTTCTCCGGACTGCCGCAGGAGATGCTCACGCTCCAGTGGCACGGCGCGGAAGTCAAATCTCTGCCTGATGGTGCGACCGCGCTCGCAACGTCCCGGGCATGTGCCGTGCAGGCGATGAGGTTCGGGGCCCACGGGATCTCGGCGCAGTTCCATCTGGAGACCGAGCCCGACACCGTCGCGAACTGGGCACAGATCCCGGCCTATGCCGCCGCGCTCGAGAGGGCCCTCGGACCGGGCTCCGTCGCGAACCTCGATGCTGACGTGTCGGCAGCGATGGCTGGGCTCAACAGCACCGCCCGGACTTTCTACGACAACTGGATGGCGCTTGCCGCCGGATCTACTCGGAACTAGCGAACATGGAGACAGCCGCCGTGGGAAAACGAGTTTGCGTCATCGGTGCCGGACCTTCCGGCCTGGCACAGCTGCGTGCGTTCAAGTCCGCTGAGGAGAGCGGTGCGGAGATCCCGGAGATCGTGTGTTACGAAAAGCAGCCCGACTGGGGGGGACTTTGGAGATACACCTGGCGCACGGGGATCGATGAACACGGAAACCCCTGCCACGGCTCCATGTACCGCTACCTCTGGTCGAACGGGCCAAAGGAGGGTCTAGAGTTTGCCGACTACACGTTCGAGGAACATTTCGGCAAACCCATCGCCTCCTACCCCCCTCGGTCAGTTCTGTTCGACTATATCGAGGGTCGGGTGAACAAGGCCGGGGTGCGCGACTGGATCAGGTTCGACACGATCGTGCGCGATGTGCGGGCCGTCGAGAACGGGTTCGAAGTGACAGCGCGAAGCGGTGTGACCGACACGGAGACCTGCGAGATCTTCGATCATGTTATTGTGGCGACCGGGCACTTTTCGGTTCCGAACGTGCCCCACTATCCCGGGTTCGAAAGCTTCAACGGACGCATCCTGCACGCCCATGATTTCCGCGACGCGCGGGAGTTTGAGGGTAAGGACATCCTGATCCTCGGCACCTCCTACTCCGCCGAAGATATCGGGTCGCAGTGCTGGAAGTATGGCTGCAAGAGCGTGACCGTCGCTCACAGAACGGCGCCGATGGGCTATGACTGGCCGGACAACTGGAAGGAAGTGCCCAAGCTTGACCGGGTCGAGGGCAAGGTCGCGCACTTCATCGACGGGACCAGCGCGCAGGTCGATGCGATCATCCTGTGCACGGGCTACAAGCACCACTTCCCGTTCCTGCCCGACAGCCTGCGCCTGAGGACCGCGAACAGGCTGGCGGCGAACGACCTCTACAAGGGCGTCGTCTACACCGCCAACACGGACATGTTTTACCTCGGGATGCAGGACCAGTGGTACACGTTCAACATGTTCGATGCGCAGGCCTGGTGGGTCCGTGATCGCATCATGGGGCGGATCGATCTGCCCGATGCCGCGACGATGGAGGCTGACTGGATCAAGCGCCAGTCGGACGAGGATGCCCTTGACGACGACTATTCTTGCATCGCGTATCAGGGCGCCTACACGCTCGAACTTATCGAAGAAACGGACTACCCGACCTTCGACGTGGAGGCCGCCAACCAGGCCTTCTACGAATGGAAGAAACATAAAAAGAAGGGGATCATGGAGTTCCGGGACTACGGCTACACCAGCCCGATGACCGGGACCAAAGCGCCTCCGCACCACACGCCGTGGGTGAAAGCCCTCGACGACAGTCTGGAAAACTATCTGCAGAAATAATCCGGTCCCGTGCACATCTTGCGCGGGTCCAGGCCAACAAAGGACCCGCTCAGACGGGCCTCAACAGGGAAAAAGAAATGAGAAAGCTTGTTTATCCACTGGCGGCGGGTGCCGTCGCCTTCGCGTCCGTCGCAACAGCCGAGGACAGCAGCGATCCGATCGTCATTCCGATTCACAACTGGTCGAGCCAGATCGTGATGTCGAACGTGGTGGGCCAGGTCTATGAGGAGATGGGCCTCGCGGTTGAATACATCACGACCGACAGTCAGGCGGTCTACGAGTCGGTGCGCCTCGGCGACGTGACCCTCGAGCTGGAGGTCTGGGAAGGGGCATTTGGCGCATCCTTCCGCGAGGCTCTCTCAAAGGGCGGGATCGTCGATGTCGGCGACCATAACGCAGTCACGCGCGAAGACTGGTGGTATCCGTCCTGGACGGCCGAGGCCTGCCCGGGTCTGCCAAGCTGGGAAGCGCTCAACGACTGTGCAGCCCTCTTCGCGACGCCGGAGACCGGCGCGAAGGGCATGTACCTCGACGGTCCGGTCGACTGGTTGAAGCACGGGCAAGAACGTGTCGCAGCGCTGGGCATGGACTTCACCGTTGTCAACGCAGGCTCCGCGGCGGCCCTCTGGGCGCACATCGCGGCGGCGGAAGCGGACAAGACCCCGATCGTCGTCTTCAACTGGACGCCCAACTTCGCGGAGGCCGTCTGGCCCGGGGCGTTCGTCGAGTTCCCCGAGTGGGTCGATGGCTGCGACACGGACCCGACCGTCGGGCCGAACAAGTCGGAGCTCTTTGACTGCGGCAACCCGGCTGACGGCTACCTGAAGAAGGCAGCCTGGGATGGCATGGAAGCGAAGTGGCCGACTGCCTACTGCATGCTTGGCAAGGTGTCCTTCACCAACGCTCAGATCGCCGAGATGGCCCGCCTTGTCGATATCGATGAGCTGGAGCCGGAGGAGGCTGCGGAGGAATGGCTCGATGCCAACCGGGCCGTCGTGGATCCTTGGATAGCAGAGTGTTCGGCCTAGACTAAGCAAGACAGTGACCTGTTCCGGCATGTCCGGGGCAGGTCGCCTGCGGCTTCGTCGCCAGAAGGAACGCCCGTGTCCAACACAAACCCCGTCATTCGTGCGCAACACGTCTGGAAGCTGTTCGGCAAAGACCCCGCCGGGTACATGGCGGGACTGACCCCTGACACGCCGTTCGATAAGATCCGTGAGGATGGCTACATTCCCGGTGTGCGCGACGTTTCGCTGGACGTGGCAAAGGGTGAGATGCTGGTCATCATGGGCCTGTCCGGATCCGGCAAATCAACGCTCGTGCGTTGCTTTTCCCGGCTCCACGAAATCACCAGCGGGACCGTCGAGGTCGACGGTGTCGATATCGGGGGATTGAACCAGAACGAGCTGATCGACCTGCGCCGGTCGAAGATGGGGATGGTGTTCCAGTCCTTTGGTCTGCTGCCCCACCGCACAGTGCTCGAAAATGTGGCCTTTCCGTTGGAGATGCGGGGTCAGGGTCGGCTCGACCGTCGCCAGCGCGCGCTGGAGGTGATCCGTCTGGTCGGGCTTGAGGGGCGTGAGGACTATTTCCCGCGCGAGCTTTCCGGAGGCCAGCAACAGCGCGTGGGCATTGCGCGCAGTCTGGCCATCGAACCCGACATCTGGTTCCTCGATGAGCCTTTCTCCGCGCTCGATCCGCTGATCCGGCGCGAGATGCAGGACGAGTTCATGCGTCTGCAGGAGATGCTGAACAAGACCATCGTCTTCATCACCCACGATTTCGATGAAGCCCTCCGTCTCGCGGATCGGATCGCCATCATGAAGGACGGTGCGATTGAACAATGCGCGGCACCGGATGAGATCGTTCTGAACCCGGCAACGCCCTACGTTGCCAAGTTCACCGAGGAGGTGGATCATGCCCGTGTCGTGCGCGCCGGGTCGCTGGTCGAGCCCGGCTTGAGCGCCGAGGGTGCGCCCATCGACGGGAGCGCCACGATCAGATCGCTGTCCCGGCGCCTTATCAACGAGACCGGGGCGGCGCTGCCGGTTCGCCTTGCCGGCGGTGAGGTGGGTGCCATGCCGCGTCAGGCCGCGCTCGATGTCCTGCTCAGGGCCAGCGAATGAGCGAGCAGAGCGCATCCCATGTCGACCCCGCGCCTTTGCTAGGCCGGACGCGGAACGGGCCCACGAAACGGCAGACGGCGCTGGCGCTGCTCGGGCTCGCAGCCGCTCTTATCGTGCTGCGTCCGATTTTGCCGGACGAGGCGGTACGGGTTCCCGACGCACTTCTGCTGCCCTGGGCGGTGTGGCTGGATGCGGCATTTGCGTTCCTGCAGAATGAAACGCCTTTGATGTCCATCACCCGCTCGATCGCTGAAGCACTGGGCGTGCTGATCGATGCGGCGGCAAACATCCTTTACGGTAAGCGTCGCTGGCCCAACCTTGGCCCGGTGCCCTGGTCGGCTGTCGCAGGTGCGCTCGCGGTGCTTGGCTTCGCGCTCGGGGGGTGGCGGCTCGCTCTGCTCGCTGGCGGGACCTGCGTCTGGACCGCCATGGTCGGCCAGTGGAAGTGGGCGATGGAGACGATGAGCGTTCTGGTCGTCGCCGCCCCGATTGCCTTCGGTCTCGGCCTTCTGCTGGGGATCTGGGCGTGGCGGTCGAAGGCGGTCGAGGCTGCACTCCGGCCCATCCTCATGGTCCTCCAGACCCTGCCGTTTTTCAGCTACCTCCTGCCTGCGGTGATTTTCTTCAAGGTCGGGCCGACGGCGGCGTCGGTTGCGACCATCGTCTACGCCATGCCGCCGATGATCCTGATGACGATGGTTGGCCTGAAGAACGTGCCTACCGGGGTTGTCGAGGCCGGCCAGATGTCCGGCTGCACCCGCTGGCAGATGATGACGCGGGTTTACCTGCCATCGGCGCGGGATGAGATCCTGGTTGGCTTGAACCAGGTCATCATGCTGTCCCTTGCCATGGTCGTTCTGACAGCCTTCATCGGGATGCCGGGCCTCGGCGCGAAGCTTCTGTCGATGATGGGCAGTTTCAAGCTCGGGCGCAGCCTTGAAATCGGCGTGACCATCGTCCTTCTTGCCGTCACCCTCGATCGGCTGACGAAGGCGTGGGTACTGCAGAAGCCCAGCCATTTCGAGAAGGGCACGCCCTGGTGGCGGCGCAACCAGTTCCTGCTACTCGGTATCGCGGCATTCGGGGTCTTCTGCCTGGTCAGTCTTGTCTTCCCCATTCTGGCGGAGGTCGGACGGCGGCAATCGCTCTCCATGGGGTCAGAGATTGACGCCGTGATCAAAGGTGCGCTCGCCTGGGGCCCGCTGAGATCGACCACAGAAGCCCTGCGCTATTTCTTCAACGTGTGGGTCCTTGTCCCGACGGAGAATGCGCTTCTTTATGTGCCAACGGCTGCAATGCTCGGACTGGTCGGCGCGCTCTGCCTTGCCATCGGGGGATGGCGGCCCGCCGCGATTGGTCTCCTGTTCTTCTCGGCCGTCGCGCTCTTGGGCTGGTGGGACCGGGCCATGCTGACATTCCACTCCGTGCTGACCGCGACGGTGCTGGCGTTCCTTCTCGGGATGCCGCTCGCCATTCTGGCGTCCCGAAGCGAGAGGGCCGCCGCGCGGATGATCTTGCTGTGCGACACGGCGCAGACCTTTCCCAGCTTCATCTATTTGCTGCCGGCGATCATGCTCTTTGGCATCACGCCGCTCACCGTGATCCTCGCGATCCTGATCTTCACCATGGTTCCGGTGATCCGCTACACGATCGAAGGTTTGCGGGGCGTTCCCTCCGAGATCACCGAGGCTGCGGACATGGCGGGCGCGACCTGGTGGCAGAGATTGCGCCATGTGCAACTGCCGCTTGCGATGCCGACGATTGCCGTGGGGCTGAACCAGGCGCTGGTCTTTGCCTTCTTCATGGTGATCATCGCGGCGTTTATCGGCACCCGCGATCTGGGGCAGGAGTTGCAGCGGACCCTCGCCGGCACGAATTTGGGGACGAACTTCACGCTCGGTTTCTCTGTCGTGTTCATGGCGTTGACGTTCGACATCGCGATCAACGCCTGGGCGGAACGACGGCGCAAGGCGTTGGGGCAGTAGGCCGTGTCGGATCAGAGTTTCATCGAACACCCCTGGGAACGCCGCGGGGTCATCGCGCCGGGGCTTCCGATCCTTCCGGATGGTGTCGAAAGGCACCCGATTCCGGCGGGCGGGTCGCGGGCGCTGCCGGTCTTCGCTGGTGACGAGATCAACGTGCTCGACAAGGAGGGACTGCAACCAGCCGAACTGGTGATGTTCACGCCCACGGGCGACTCCGATGCAGGCCATCTGGGGCGGTCTGGTCGCGGCAGGCCGGACCGGATCATCTCAACCCTCGCCCATGGCGGGGCGTCGGGGGAGAAAGTGCTGAAGGCGCTCGCAACCGCGGGTTTCGCAATCGAGAAAGGGGACGCGGTCCATCTGTTCGAGGATGGCAGTCGCGCGGGGGATAATGAGTTTCTCGTTGCCGAGTGCGATGGGCTGTTGATCTGCGCGGCACCTGGCGGGCCCATGCGCCCGGAAACGCAGGCTGCCCCGACCGAGCTCATCCTCTATATCCGCCGCGCGGACCCGAAGGCGGCCAAGGAGGCGGTGGGGCCCCCGGATCCGCTCGCCGATCCGCTTCAGGACATCAACATCCAGCCCGGCGAGGCGCGTGCCTTCGAGGTCAAAGCAGGGCAGTTCATCCAGGTCCTCGACGTGAAGGGACGGGAATGCAGCGACTTTCAGGCCTTCTCCCTTCGTGCGCTGGATAGGGGGCTCGAGCGGGAGATTGATCCGACGACGACACGGTCGCTGATGGGGGCGCTCTACCCAGCGCCCGGGATCTTCTCAAAATACTGGTCGGTGGATCATGAACCGCTGGTCGAGATCGTGCAGGACACCTGCGGCCGACATGACACGTTCGGCCTTGCCTGCACCGCACGCTACTATGAGGATCTCGGCTATCCGGGGCATCTGAACTGTTCTGACAACATGAACGCCGATCTCGCGCGGTTTGACGTCCGCCCGCGGGGCGGTTGGCCCGCGATCAACTTCTTTTTCAACACGATGCTCGACGAAACGAACGCCATCGGGATGGACGATCCCTGGTCGCGTCCGGGAGACTATGTGTTGCTGCGCGCGCTCAGCGACCTCGTGTGCGTCTCGACCGCCTGTCCTTGTGATGTTGACCCTGCAAACGGGTGGAATCCGACGGACATCCAGGTGCGTACATACAGTGCAACGGAGGATTTCAAACGCTCCGTCGCCTATCGGAAATCTGCGGAGGCTGATGTGGAACAGACCAAAGAAACGGCGTTCCACGCCTGCTTTGCCCGACATACGCAGGATTTCGTAGAGTATAACGGCTACTGGCTCCCCAACAGCTTTCCCACCGTTGGCACGATCGGTGAGTACTGGGCGGTCCGCGAAAAGGCGGCCGTCATGGACCTGTCGCCCCTCCGGAAATACGAGGTGACCGGCCCGGATGCGGAGGCGCTGATGCAGCTATGCGTGACCCGCGACATGAGAAAGCTCGCCGTGGGCCAAGTCAGCTACACCGCCATGTGCTACGAGCACGGTGGGATGATCGACGACGGAACGGTCTACCGCCTCGGCGACACGAACTTCCGCTGGATCGGGGGGAACGACACGTCCGGCCTTTGGTTGCGCGAGCAGGCGCAGGCCCACGGTCTGAACGCTTGGGTGCGCAACTCGACCGACCAATTGCACAACATTGCCGTGCAGGGGCGGCTCAGCCGGGAGATCCTGTCACAGCTTTTCTGGACGCCACCGACCCAGCCCAGCATCGATGAGCTGCCGTGGTTCCGTCTGACCATCGCGCGGCTCGACGATTACGCTGGGACGTCGGTCGTCATCTCGCGCACAGGCTATTCCGGGGAATTGGGCTACGAGATCTTTTGCCATCCGAAGGATGCCGAAGAGATCTTTGACCGGGTCTGGGCGGTCGGGGAACCGCTGGGGATGAAACCCCTCGGGCTGGCGGCCCTTGATATGATGCGGATCGAGGCTGGCCTCATCTTCGCTGGGTCCGAGTTCGACGACCAGACGGATCCGTTCGAAGCGGGCATCGGTTTCACTGTCCCGCTGAAGGCAGAGGACAACCAGTTCATCGGGCGCGCAGCGCTCGAGGAACGCAAGGCGCACCCCCACCGCAAACTTGTCGGGCTCGAGATCGAGGGCGGTGTTGTGCCCTCCCCGGGTGATTGCGTGCGGATTGGAAAGGCGCAGGTGGGGGAGGTGACGTCGGCGATGAAATCACCGATCCTGGGCAAGGTCATCGCCCTCGCGCGCGTTGCGGTCACCCACGCCGCACCGGGCACGGACATCGAGATCGGACAGCTCGACGGGTTGCAAAAGCGGCTGAAGGCCACGGTCGTCACAGCCCCCCACTTTGACCCGCAAAAGAGCCGGGTAAAGGGCGACTACGGTTCGACCTGACGGGGTCTGCGTTTCTTCGCGAGACCGGTCTTCGGATGGCGAAGGGGAACAAGTGCTCCACCAAGCACAAGGGTCGGCTCTGGCCAAGTCAGACCTGCCCGCCAAAAGGTGATCCCGGCACTCAACGCGCTCGTTTTAAGTGAGATCGGCATCGTCTGTTGAGGCAGATGTCCGGACACAGACACCTCGACCAGATCAGTCACAGCGTTGTTGACCGATGAAGACCAGGGAGACGTGGTTCGACCGCGTGCGAACCACGCGCACTGTACGCGGGAGCGCCGCTACAGGACCGCCTCGAACAGTGCACGTGTGTTCGCGGCGGTCATCTCGACCGGGTTTCCGCCCGTGCTCGGATCCCGAAGTGCTGCATCGGTCAGGGCGTCGAGATCTGGATCCGCGACACCGAGCTCCGTGAGGGTTTTGGGAATGCTCAACGACGCATTCAGATCATCGACAAAGGCGCAGAACCCGTCGAACCCGCCCTCGATGCCGAGGTAGGCCGACGCCGCGTCGAAACGGTCACGGATTGCCGGAGCGTTGAACCTCAGAACCTCCGGCATGCAGACCGCATTGGTCGTGCCGTGGTGGGTGTGGTGGACAGCGCCGATGGGATGGCTGAGGGCGTGGATCGCCCCGAGGCCCTTCTGGAACGCCGTGGCGCCCATCGCCGCGGCCGACATCATGTTCGCCCGTGCCTCGATGTCCGTCCCATCGGCATAGGCGCGGGGCAGGTTCTCCTTGACGAGCC
The DNA here is from genome assembly GCA_038532435.1 of Pseudomonadota bacterium. Lineage (GTDB taxonomy): Bacteria > Pseudomonadota > Alphaproteobacteria > Rhodobacterales > Rhodobacteraceae > JBCBAP01. Next base: position 226,368 of record JBCBAP010000001.1, read on the forward strand.
GCATGCCTTCCAGGGCGATACCCTGGCTCATCGGGTGATAGTGCGGGCTCGAAAAGGCCTCGACACAATGGGCAAAGGCATCGAGCCCGGTGCCCGCCGTGATGAACTTGGGCATGCCAACCGTAAGTTCCGGATCGCAAATCACCACGGAGGGCAGCATCTTGGGATGAAAGATGATCTTCTTCTCATGGCTGTCGGAGTTTGTGATGACCGAGGCGCGGCCCACTTCCGAGCCGGTTCCCGCCGTCGTCGGCACCGCGACGATCGGGGCGATCACATCCGGATCTGCCCTCGTCCACCAGTCCCCGATATCCTCGAAGTCCCACAGGGGACGGGTCTGTCCGGCCATGAAGGCGATGACCTTCGCCAGATCGAGACCCGACCCGCCGCCAAACGCGATTACTCCGTCATAGCCCCCGTCCTTGTAGGCCTTCAGCCCCACGTCCGCGTTCCTGTCGGTTGGATTCGGGTCCACATCCGAAAACAGCCCGCGCCCGAGCCCTGCCGCATCCAGAAGGTCGAGCGTCCTGATCGTGATCTCCATGCTTGCGAGACCCTTGTCGGTCACCAGCAACGGCTTTTCGATACCGGTGCTGCGGCAGGCGTCTGCAATTTCGGAGATCCGACCCGCACCAAAACGAACGGACGTTGGATATGACCAGTTGCCTGTGAGTGACATGCCTTACCGTGCCTTCTTCAAGGGATGTGGATTTGATCCGGGGAGGGTGCTTGAGACCGTGTTAGAGAGGTCGTCGTTGCAGGGGGTGAGAAATGTTCTTCCCGCTTCGAGTTCATCAGACGCAAACGCTTCTCCTGCGACACTCCTTATTCAGCTTGGACTGTCGCACTAACTCTCGACCGAGGCCAACTCTAGTTTTGAGAGATTTCCCGGGTTGCGAAGATCACTGGCACGGCGCCTCGCCAGATCGGCCGTTGTGCGGCGCACTGACCGGGGCGCGCCCGGACTTCCCTGCGGCGTGAATTCAGTGCGGTCGATGACCCAGACGCCTCACCTGAGTGATCGGGTCTGACCTGCGGAGGGAGCCGTGGCTAACCCAGGTTTGCCAAGGACTCTGCTGTTGTCAGCGAACAGCGACGCTCACTCCGCGCGATGGACCTGCATCATGTAGCTGGTTCCGGGCAGGCAGCGCGGCGCGGTGTCGAGGTCACTTGGGCTTCGTCCCATCTGTACATTCATGCGTGTGGCGTCGCGGCGATCTGCACGGTTCATCCATCGCTTGGCCCGATAGGTTGGATTGCAGCCGGCACAGTCGAGGCGGGCTGAAAGTGTGGCCTGGATGTTCAACTCGGCTGTGCACACAGCCTCAGTACATCGTTCTGCGGTATTCCTCTTCCAGACCCTCGTCGAGCCTCTGCTGCTCCGCGGCGTCGTCCGGTGCACCCTCCGTCTGGTCGAGGACGATCTTCATCAGCGAGGGCATCTCTGATCGGTCCTGATGGCACTCCGCATCCCAGAGTCTCGAGCGGCGCAAAGCCTTTGCGCAGTGAATGAAGACCTCCCTGACATGTACCGCGAGGGCGATGCCCGGGACCCGGTCATTGACCGTCATCATGGCGAGGAGCTCCGGGTCCCGCGTGAGTTCCGCCCGTCCATTGACCCGCAGCGTGTCATCGAAGCCGGGGATGAGAAAGAGCAGGGCCACCTCGGGATTAGTGAGGATGTTGGACAGCGTGTCGAGCCGATTGTTCCCGGGCCGGTCGGGGATGAGCAGGGTCTTCTCGTCCAAGATCTTCACAAAGCCGCACGGATCTCCCCTGGGGCTCACGTCCGCACTGCCATCCCGTGACTGGGTGCCGATGCACACGAACGGGGACCGTTCGATGAAGGCGTGTGCATGCGTGTCTACGTGGTTCAGGCACTTCTTGACCGCGATGTCATGGGTTGGAGGAAATGACGTGCGCAGCTCGTCCTCGCTGCGGACGATGAAGGCGGGATCGAGTGTCGGTATGCCCGTCATTCTGCTCTCTCTTTCGACATGGAAGCCTGCCCACGACTTGCCTGAGGCGCGGAGCATAGGACGAAGGAGTGAGGTGCGGCAATCCAGTCGACCGATATGCCCCGCGTGATCGGGCAGGTGCGACCAGGGCAAGAGCGCGCAACTGGCCCCTCGCCCGCGATCACGTGCACGATGTCTATGGGGTGGTGGCGTGTCGCTCTGTGCGGCCGCCAGGCGTGATGCTTGGCGGCTGAAGTTGGTGTGCCCGGACGGTCAGGGCTTCACGAGTGTCATACCGTTCGACACGTCGTAAGTTCCATCGCCATTGTCCGTGAAGGTCAGGCATTCCTCGCCTTGACGCGGGCCGGAGGTGATGTCGACGCACATGCCGGTGTCCGACAGCTCCCACGTGCCACCGCCGGTGCCGACGAAGGAGCGCATCTCGATGGTCCCGTTCGTGTTGTAGCGCAACGAGGCGCGGAGCAGACCCATCCGCCCCTGCAGATCCTGTCCGATCAGCTCGGACTGGATCCGCTCCGGGCTGAGCGTTTCGGCGGAAGCGTCGAGGTGGCTGCCAAAGACCAGACCGACGCTGACGACACAAATCTTAAGCACGTCTTTCATTGTATCTCTCCTTTCTGGATCGGGGGAACTGACCTCCACGCGGGAAGTCGACGGTAAAGGACGACGGCCGCAAGGCCGCCCAGGACGACCGGACCGACGGGCGGGCTGGGCACGACCGCGATGTGCACGATGACCGCGCCGATCATGGTGCAGATCAGAAGAACCGCGCCGATCGCCGCGGTGCGCGTGGTCAGGAGCAATGCGGCGGAGGCAACCTCAATGCTGCCGGTCAGCAGACGGAACCATTGGCCCCACCCGATCTGCTCGAACAGATCAACCATCGGTGCGACGCCGATCAGCTTCGCGCCCCCTGCTGCGCCGAAGGCTATCGCGAGCAGGATCTGCACGCCCCAGGTCGCGCGGTTGGCCCAGCGCGAAAGAGGCGTATCGCCGGGTGTGTATTGATGGAGTGCTTGTGACATGGGCGTTTACTCTGCTGGTGTTGCAAGGGCGGAGATCGATGCGCCGGACTGTGCTGCACGCCGGTTCGAACCGGCGATTAGCAGCCTGTAGGCGCAGGGTGTGAAGATGAAGGTCACCAGCGTCAGGAGGAGCAGGCCCCCGGCGAAGACCTCGGCAAAGGGAGGCCAGAAATCGCCGCCCGACAGGATCAGGGGCACGAAGCCGCCGGCGGTGGTCAGGGTCGTCGACCAGATGTGACGCGCGGTGTAGCCGGTGACGATGTCGGCCATGGCATCGGCATCGCCGACCCGCGCTGCGTCATCTTCATCCAGCACCTCGGTCATCACGATGGTACCGTTTATGCCGACGCCGATCAGACCCATGATCCCCACGATCACGATGAAGCCGAAGCTGCTCCCGCTGAGCTTGAGAACCAGCATGCCCATGCCGAGCGCGAGGAAGCCCGCGACGAAGACCATGCCCATCCGACGGAATGAGTTGAACGTGATCACGAGCGCCGTGACTGCTGCGACAAGGAGGATCGACACCTGACTCAGGAGCCTGCTGACAGCTTCGGACCGCTGGCCCTGCGCGCCCTCGAAGCTGTAACTGTAGCCCGGCGGGAGCTCGAAGCCCGCCTCGTCCAATGCAGCCTCGAACCGGGTCTGCACGACCGAGGGGATGATGCCGAACTCCACGAAGCTGGAGACCGACTGGATCCGTGTGCCGTCGAGCCGCGTGATGTCGGTCCATGCGGGAACCGGGCGGACATCCGCGATCGAGGTGAGCGGCACTTCCGCACCCGTGGGCGTCAGCAGGGTGACATTTGTGAGGTCGTTGACGCTGCTCCGCTGGGCCGACGGCAGCCGGACGGAGATTGGGAGCTGCTCCGGCCCTTCCAGAACGAAGCCGCCCGTCTGCCCGTTGAAGCTCGCATCGATCTGGCTGGCGACGGCTCCGGCATCGAGGCCGACGGAGCGGGCAGCCTCGTCATTGACGTCGACGGCCAGCTTGACGTTGTCCCGATGGAGCGCTGCGCGGGCATAAACGGCCCCTTCCACCGACCCGAGGATGCCCGCGGCCCTCTGCCCGTACTCGGCCAGCACTTCAAGCTCGGGACCGAAGATCCGCATCTCGATCGGTGTCGTCACCGGGGGACCGAATTCGTAGCGCCGCACGGCGAGCGCCACTTCGGGGAAGCGCTCGGACAGGGTGCGCTGAAAATAGGGGATGAGGTCCGACGTTGTCTCCGCCCCCGTCGTGTTGACGATGATGTTGCCGAAGGCCGGGTTCGCGCTCTCCGACGAAATGACATTGTAGTAGAGCTGCGGGGTGGCTGCGCCGATCACGGCGACAGTCTGCGTGACACCCTCCGTGGTCCGAATGATCTCGTCGATTTCCGTGACGATCTCGCTGGTCTTGGTGATGACGCTGCTTTGCGGCAGGCGGATCTCGATCCGGAACTGGTCCCGGTCCGCGGCAGGGAAGAAGCTCGTGGGCACGGTCGGCAATGAGGTGATCCCGATGACCACCGGCGCAAGGCACACCGCGATACCGACGACCGGGCGGTCGATTAGGAAACGGATCGTACCGCGAAATGCGCGGGCAAGCAGGGGAACGGGCACACCCTGGGAGATCCAGCCCCTGCCGGCATGTTCCCCTTCGCTAAAGAGCATTGGGGCAACCGCCGGGACAACGTACATCGACACGATGAAGGACGAGGCGAGCGCGCAGATCACTGCAATCGACATGGGCCCCACGAATTCGCCAGCCCCGCCGGGCAAAAGGACGATGGGCATCAAGGCGAGCATGGTCGTGAAGGTCGATGCGGCGAGCGGGAACAGCAACTTGTTGAGTGCGTTGCCGACCGCGTCCCGATAGCTTGCGCCGTGGGAAAGACGCTCCCTGATATCGTTGGTCATGATGATCGCGTTGTCGACCATGAGGCCGAGCGCCACGATCACCCCCACGATGCTCATCTGATTGAACTCGATGCCGACCATCGGAAACAGCCCGGCCGTGAGGAGTGCCGTGGTCGGGATCGCGAAGCCGACCGACAGCGCGGACCGCAGTCCCATGGTGAACAGAAGGACGACGACGACGATCACGAGGCCCTGACCCAGCGAGACCAGGACGGTCTGCAAGCGGTCTGTGGTGTAGCTGGCCTGTTCGAAGACGGGGGTGACTGTAACGCCGACGACCTGCCGGTCTGAGAAGCGTTCCACAGCCTCCATGACCTGCGGCACCCAGAGATCGACGCGCAGACCGGGCTGCATCCGCGTGCCGACGATGATCGCGAGTTCCCCGTTGTAGAGCCCTACTTCAGAGGCCGGGGACGGCACGGTTCTGCGGAACTCGGCAACGTCGCCGAGGATGAGAGAGGACGCTCCGTCGGACTGCAGCGGGATAGCGCGCAGACGTTCGAGGCTGTCCAGCGTGTTAACGAGCTCGACCGTCAGCGATGTGTCATCGTTGACCACCGATCCCGCCGCGTTGCGTGCGTCGGCCCCGGCAAGTGCTGAGGCAACGGCGCGGACGTCGAACCCTGCTGCGCGGAGCGCCACCTCGTTGACCGTGACCTCGACGACTTCGGCGTCCGCGGCATGGGTTTCGACGAGGTCCGTTCCGGGAACCGAGCGCAACTGATCCGACAGCTCCTCAGCATACCGCTGCAGGATCAGACGGTCCGTGCTGCGTCCGTCACCTGCATGGACCGCAAAGGCTGCGGTGTAGGCATAGCCCCCGTCGTCGTTCAGATCCGGTGCCAATGACCCCGCCGGAAGGTCCGCCTCGATATCCGCAAGCTTGTCTCGGACCCGGCTCCAGACCGGTGCGACGTTGGAAATCTCGTCCAGAAGCGTGATGGAGACGATGGAAACGTCTGCCCGGGATGTGGAGGAGATCTCGTCAATCTCCGCCAGGGTGCGCAGCTCCTCCTCGATGATCCGAGTGACGAGCGCCTCGACCCTTTGTGCGGACGCGCCCGGGTACAGTGTCGTGACGGCTGCATTGCGGCTCTGGATCGTCGGATCCTCGGCTCGGGGTGTCGTCAGCACCGCGCCGGTACCGACTGCAAGGATGAAGAGGAGCGACAGCGCGAGCAGGCGACGATTGAAGATCAGATACATCATTGCGCACCGTCCACCGCCGCGAGCACGACCGTCTGACCTGGTGCCACCCGGTTGGTTCCACGCGTGACGATGCGGTCGCCGTCTTGCAGCGCGCCGGACACGTAGGCCCGCGATCCGTCGGAATAGTGCACCTGCACCGGTGCCCGGTTCACCTCGAGCTTGCCGGTGTCGCCGGCGATCACCGTCTGGACCGCGAAGAGACCGCGCAGGTCTGACACCAGCGCATCAAGCGGGACCCAGAAACCGGGCTGCGCGATTTCTTGCGACAGCGTGACGGTCAACGCCTCCCCTTCCAGCGCGTGTGTTTGCGCCTCCCACTCCAGGACGAGGAGCATCGTCTGGGAGTCCGCGTTCACCACCGGCACGAGCGATGAGACGGTCGCGTTGAACGTGGCCCCTCGCCAGTCGAGCGGCAGCACCTGATCCTGAGAGATGTGCATCGCGGCCGTGATCGGAACGCCGATGTGAGCCTCGACACTCTCGGGGTTCACGAGACGCAGTACGGGCGCACCCGGGGAGGCGATGTCCCCACGTTCGAAGCTCACGGACGTGACGATCCCGTCGAAGGGGGCGCGCAGTTCCGTGTCGCGCAGGTCAAACTCCAGCCGTTCGATCTGCGCAATGAGCGCGTCGATATCCTGCTCCGCCTGTTCGAAGGCGGTCTGATCCTGTTCCACTCGCGTCTGGGTCACGGCGCCGGACGCAAGGAGCGCCGCGCTCCGGTTCAGATCGTCTCGCGCCTGATCCCGGGTCGCGTGTGCGCGCAGCAGAAGCGCCCGAAGCTCCTGCTCGTTCGAGCGCAGCCGTGCGCTATCCACGCGACCCAGGATGGTGCCCGCGACGACGCGATCCCCCAGATCGACGTTCGCCAGGGTCACCCGGCCCCCAACCTCGAAGGCCAGATCGGTTTCCTGGGCGATCACGGTCCGTCCGGTGTACCGGCGCGGAACCTCGTACCCCCGTTCGGACACCGCGACGGTGGTGACGACCGGCGTCGCGCGATCATCGACGAGAATCTGCGCCTGCGCTTGTCCCGCATCCCTTTGGATCGCGCCGATTGCCGCTGCGGACGCGACACCGATCCCGCCGAGCAGGCCAAGGGACACGACAGTGCGCGCCAGCCAGCGGAGGAACGGCCTTTCCTTACGGTCGCGTTTGTTGTCTGCTGCATGTGCCCGCATGATGTGACCACCTTTACAATACGATATCGTTTTGTAATACGGATACGTAGGATATTATCCGATGGATCAAGCCACCGACGAAAAAAAACCGGTGCGCGCGGGGCGTCCCGTGGATGAGGCCAAGACCGAGCGCATCAAGGATGAGGCCAAGAAGCTGTTCTTCACCCATGGTGTGGACGGCGTCTCGATCGAGCAGATCGCGGCGGCGGCCAAGGTTGCGAAAACAACGGTCTATGCGAAGTTCGGGAACAAGGACGCCGTGTTTCAGGCGGTCGTGGACGACATCGCCGAGAATGTCGGTGCGGGCATGAAAACGAGCATTGCCGAAGGCGCTGACCCGCAAGACGCTCTCTGCGCTTTTGGCAGCGCGCTGATGACCGGTATCGCCGAACGCCGCTTGCTGACTGCCGAACCTGTGATTGCGATTGAAGCGCTCAAGAATCCGGAGCTGGGAGAGAAGTTCTTCGCCGCAGGTCCGGGCAGGGCGAAGGCGATGCTGGCTAAGGCCCTGACGGACTGGCAGCATGAGGGTAAGATCGGCTCATCTGATCCGGCGGAGATGGCTGAAGACCTCCTCGGCCTCTGGCTCGGGACGCTTGTTTACGAGATGAGGTTGAAACCTCACCTGAAGATCTCTCCAGCAGAGATCAAGGCCCGCGTGACCCGTGGCGTGGGGAAGTTCCTGCGTATCCATGGCAGTGGAGCCTGAACGGACGTTTCCGCTCTTGCCGACCTTCTACAATGAAGACATCTCTATGAGAAACGGGACGGCGTGGTGGGGGACACGGGGGTGGTCAAATGCTCTTTGGGGCCGGGGTGATCCCAAGTGCCAACTGATCACCGATCGAACGGTGCGTCACTCGGCAGGTGCGAAGCCGGTGATCAGTTGCCTCAGGCCGAGTGCGGCACCGAGGAAGATCGCGAGGAATGCCACCGGCGCACTGAACGCGAGAACGGAGAAAGCGGAGATGCCCTGTCCGACACTGCAACCAACAGCGAGGATTGCGCCGGGCCCCATAAGGCTCGCGCCGAGGATCTGGCGGCGCAGTTCGCGCGGATCCTCGCAGGCTTCCCATCGGAAATGACCTTTCGAGTAGGATCCGATCGCAGCACCGACCACGACCCCGACCACGGATCCCACGCTGAACGATAATGCGTTGCCGGAGGCGGTCATGGTGAAAAAGATCGTGTCGCCGATGGGGGCGGCGAACGTGTGGGTTTCAATTGGCTCCACTTCGAAACCCGTCGCGGCCACCCAGAAGGTGCCGACCCAGCCCGATACGATGGCAAGGCCAACCACCGTGCCCCAAAAGATCTGGGTGTGGGAGCGGCGCATCTCCGGCCGTGAAAGCGCCACCGCGAGCAGTGCCCCCCCGGCGAGAAGACCGGTCACCAGCGGCGCGATCCCGGCGGCCTCAAGGAGCTGGGTGAACCCCTGCGGCGACATCGCCTCTCGCTCAACTGGGAAGAGCCAGACCCGCACATGCGCCAGCGGACCGGACATCACGAAGTAGGCGGAGAGGCCCATCACGAGCACGATCACGAAGGAGCGCAGGTCGCCGCCGCCGAGGCGTGCCAGCGCGCCGTAGCCGCAGTTGCCGCTCAGCGCCATGCCGTAGCCGAACATCACACCACCGATGATCGTGCCGGCAGGGTTCCAGACCCGGTCCAGATAGGCGCTTTCCGCACTTGAGAAGAGGCCTGTCGCGACAGCGACGTGGGTCCCGATGATGGCCACGCCGATGGCAATCGCCCACATGCGCAGGCGGCGGTCATCCGCGCCGTAAAGGGCGTCTTCGATGGCGCCGAGCGTGCAGAACCGGCCTATGCGTGCTGCGAGGCCGAGCGCGATGCCACCCATCAGGCCGATCAGTGCTGCGGTGTTTGCTTCTCCGAGCAAATCCAGCATGTGTTTCCTCCCGGACCGAACACCGGGGGGTGCCAGGTCAGTCTTCCCTGCAGAACAGGTCGTAGACCACTTCCATGATTTGCTTGGGCCGATCGTCTGTCAAGCTGTAGTAGATCGCCTTGCCGTCCCGGCGCGGGGTCACCAGCCCTTCGAGCCGGAGGCGGGAGAGCTGCTGGGAAACAGCGGCCTGACGTGCGGAAAGCAGCTCCTCCAGCTCGGTCACGGACTTTTCGCCGGATGCGAGATGGCAAAGGATCATGAGCCGTCCCTCATGGCTGATCGCCTTGAGGAAATTGGACGCGCGCTGCGCGTTTTCCATCATCCGCTCCATGTCCTCGGCGCACATGTTGGTGCTGAAGACTGGGAGGCGGGATGCGGGTTCGGCCTGTTCGTGTGCTTCCGCTGTCATATGAACGGTCATAGTCAGTTAACTCGCCTCATCCAAGGGGATACCCGCGCGCTCTAACATCATAGTGAGCAGGCCCCAGAAAAAGTCGGCACCGGGATATCCCTCGATCCGCCCCAGCTCCTTCCCGTCATCGACGAGCACGAAGGTGGGCGTGAAGTGGACCGGTTTGACGAACGCGACATCGGGCGTTTCGCTGTGAAGATCGTAGCGCTCGAGCGGGGCGGCACGGCCCTCGGCGGTCTTCGGATAGATGTGTGCGATCTCCTCGTCCCACTTCGCACACCAGTAGCACCCGTGCTCTTCAGCCATAAGCAGGCGCGGCTCTGCTGTCGCTGCGAGTGGCAGCATCAGAGCGAGCAGCAGGGCGAGCCCCTTGATCATTGCGGTTGTCACCTTCCGTTTGACGCCTTCGATCCTCCTGTCATAATCTAATTTGTGAATATCTCAAGGCAAGGGGCGTCCGGACATGTTTGATGTCACCCTACTGGGTGCTTTGGCCGCGGGTCTCCTGTCGTTCCTGTCCCCGTGCATTCTGCCGATGGTCCCGTTCTACTTGAGCTACCTCGCCGGGGTGGGGATGAACCAGATATCGGCCGAGACGGAGGTCTCCCGCGCCGTTCGGCTGCGCGCGTTTCTTGCGGCCTGCTGCTTTGCGCTGGGCGTGATCACGGTCTTTGTCGGCCTGGGTGCGACCGCCACGGCGTTCGGAAGCCTCGTCAGGGAGTATTTCGATACTCTCAGGTGGATCGCCGCAGCCATCATCATCGCCATGGGTCTGCATTTTCTCGGTGTGATCCGCATCGGCATCCTGTACCGGCAATTGCGCGCCGATGCGGGAGACACGTCGAACGTCGGGATGGTCGGCGCCTACGTGATCGGCCTTGCCTTCGCGTTCGGATGGACGCCCTGCGTGGGTCCGGTGCTCGCCGCGATCCTGTTCACCGCGGCTGGGCAGGAGACATCGGGGCAGGGCGCATTGCTTCTCTTCACCTACGGCTTCGGCATGACGCTGCCGTTCATGATCGCGGCTCTGTTCATCGGCCCGTTCATGCTCTGGATGGCAAACTTCAGGCGTCATCTAGGGCTGATCGAGAAAATGATGGGCGCGCTTCTCATTCTTTTCGGCGTGCTCATCGCCACCAACTCCATAAACATCATTGCCCAATGGATGCTGGAGAACCTGCCATGGTTCAGCACCATCGGCTGAGGTCAGGGAGGACCCGAGATGAAACGACTTCTGATCGCACTGTGCGCCGTTTTCACAGTGTCGCATGCCGTTGCGGCGGAGCTGGGAGATGACGGGCTGCACAAGGCGCCCTGGATGCGGGACACGTTCAAGGATCTGAGCGAGGATCTGGATGAGGCTACCGCTGAGGGCAAACGCCTCATGGTCCTCATTGAACAGCGGGGCTGCATCTACTGCCAAAAGCTGCACGAGGAAGTGTTCGTCATCCCGGAGATCGGGCAATACATCGAGGACAACTACTTCGTCGTGCAGATCAACATGTTCGGCGATGTGGAGGTGACCGACTTCGACGGCACCTCCCTGCCCGAGAAGGAGATGGTGAAGCGGTGGGGCGCGCTTTTCACCCCGTCCATCTACTTCTTCCCGGAGGAAGTTGGCGAGGACGTGACGGCGACGCAGGCGGCGGTTGCGAACATGCCAGGCGCCTTTGGCCGCTGGACCACGTTCAACATGCTGACCTGGGTTGTCGAGAAGGGCTACGAGACCGACGAACCGTTTCAGAAGTATCATGCGCGTAAGTTTGAGGAGCAGAGCGGCTGATCGCACCGCATTTGCGAAACAAACCTGTGTGAAATGCTGCGATCGCGAACAAATATAAAAATTCACTTAGTTGAATTTGATGTTGCTTGAGCGGAGCTGCTTGCCCTAACCTGTAGGTAACGATCGTTAAGAATCGTCCTCGGGAGGGCGCATGAGATATGCACTTGGACTAGGGTTGGCTGCCGTTGTGTGCGGCACCACGAGCGTCGCTGACACGATTGAGCCGATGAACGTCGCCTTCATGGACGGCTCGGTCGAGGTGTCGCTGACCTCGGCGGGTGGCGATCCCGTTGTGGGCCGCCAGGTGTTCGCAAACCGCAAGCAGGGCAACTGCCTCGCCTGCCACATGAACGCGGATCTGGCCGACGAGAGTTTTCACGGCGAGGTCGGTCCGCCCATGGACGGCGTCGCTGACCGCTGGTCGGAGGCGGAGCTGCGCGGCATCGTGACTAACTCGAGGATGATGTTCGGCGGCACGATCATGCCTGCCTTCTACATCGACAGCGGCTATGAACGCCCGCTCGAGGACTTTGCAGGCAAGAGCATCCTGACCGCACAACAGGTCGAGGATGTGGTCGCTTATCTGATGACACTGAAGGAAGAGTGACCTTCAAAGCATGGAGCTCAACATGGACCTGACGCGGCGAAAAGTTCTCGCAATTGGCTCTGGCACGCTTGCCTTTGCAAGCCTGACGGGTCTTCCAGCCTATGCCAGCCTGGCGGATGAAGCGATCTCCGCACTGACCGGTGGGGCGAACATCGGGGACGGGGTGATCTCGTTGACCGCCCCGGAAATCGCGGAGAATGGCAACACGGTTCCCATTGGAGTGGATGCCCCCGGGGCGACACAGATCACGCTGTTTGCCGATGGCAATCCTGTCCCGAACGTCGCGACGTTCAACTTCGGCCCGCTCAGCGCCTCCCGCAGCGCCTCGACCCGGATCCGGCTGGCGACGACCCAGAACGTGATCGCGGTGGCGAAGATGGAGGACGGCTCCTTCCAGATGGCGAAGGCCGAAGTGAAAGTCACCATTGGCGGCTGCGGCGGCTGAAGCAAGGACAGAGGAGAAACATCGTGGTATCTGGTGTGAAGCCCCGGGTCAAGGTTCCCAAGACCGCTGCAGCAGGCGAGACCATCACCATCAAGACGCTCATCAGCCACAAGATGGAGAGCGGCCAGCGCAAGGATGACGATGGGAACATCATTCCTCGCTCGATCATCAATCGCTTCACGGCTGACTTCAACGGGCAGAACGTGATCGACGTGACGCTCGAGCCTGCCATCTCCACCAACCCGTTCTTCGAGTTCGAGGCGGTGGTGCCGGAATCCGGTGAGTTCACCTTCACCTGGTACGACGATGATGGAGACGTCTACGACACAAGCAAGAAGATCACCGTCTCATAAGAAGACGCGGGTCCTGCCCCGGGGAGGGACGAGAATGAAACTGACACCGTGGATGACCACTGCGGCGCTCGGCCTTGCGGGTGCCGCGTTCGCGCAGGACAGCAACACGCTGACCATCGAAGGCACGACGCTCATCACAGAGACCAACGCCCCAGCGCATATGGAGTATGTCGACACGATCTATTCCGGCTGGCGGTTCCGCTCCCAGGAGACGCAGGCCCTTGAGATGGACGACTTCGACAATCCCGCGATGATCTTCGTGGATCAGGGCATCGACCTCTTCGAGGCGGTCGACGGATCCGCGGGCAAGGCCTGCGCATCGTGCCACCAGGATGTCGAGGACTTTGCCGGTCTGCGCACGCAGCTGCCCCGGGTCGAGGACGGCCAGCTCGTCGCGATGGAGGACCTCGTGAACGAGTGCCGGACGGAGCGGATGGGCGCGGAGCCATGGAAATGGTCCGGCGGCGAGATGACCGCCGTTACGGCGCTGATCGGGCTGCAATCGCGGGGGCTGCCCATGAGCGTCGCCACCGACGGCGATGCGGCACCGTTCTGGGAACGGGGCAAGGAGCTGTACTACACCCGCGTAGGCCAGCTCGACATGGCATGCTCCAACTGTCACGAGGACAACTACGGTGTGATGATCCGTGCCGATCACCTGAGCCAGGGTCAGATCAACGGCTTTCCGACCTACCGGCTGAAGAACGCCAAGCTCAACTCGATCCACGGGCGGTTCAAGGGCTGCATGAAGAACATCCGCGCGACCCCGTTTGCCGAGGGTGGCGACGAGTTCAAGGCGTTGGAGCTCTATCTCGCCTCCCGCGGTCAGGGCCTGTCGGTCGAGACGCCGTCTGTCCGCAACTGACCGAAATCAACGGGCCTCGCGTTCCGGCGCGGGGCCTTTTGCCGCTGCGCGATATTCATTTATGCGCATATGTCTTGAGGAGCCGGAAGAAAGATGATGTCGCGTCGTGATTTCCTGCAGGTGGGTATGGCTGCGTCGGCCCTCCTCGGCACATCCGGTTTCGGCACCTGGGCCCGCGTGGCGGCGCAGCAATCACTGACCCAGGACCAGCTTCTGGAGTTCGACACGTTCGGCAATGTGTCTCTCATCCACGTCACGGACATCCACGGGCAGTTGAATCCGGTCTATTTCCGGGAGCCGTCGATCAATATCGGGGTGGGGGACAACAAGGGCGCGGTGCCACATGTCACAGGTGCTGCGTTCCGGAAGCTCTACGGCATCGCCGACGGCAGCCCAAGCCACTATGCGCTCAGCGCCGGTGACTTCTCCTCACTGGCACGCGGCTATGGACGGGTCGGCGGGCTGGACCGGGTGGCCACGGTGATCAAGGCCATTCGCGCCGATCGGCCCGATGCCATCCTCCTCGATGGAGGGGACACCTGGCACGGGTCCTACACCACGTTGAAGACCCGGGGGCAGGACATGGTCAACATCATGAACCTGCTCGCGCCCGACGCGATGACCTTTCACTGGGAGTTCACCCTCGGCAGCGACCGGATCGCGGAACTGGCCGAGCAACTGCCCTTTGCCGCGCTGGGCCAGAACATCTTCGATGCGGAGTGGGATGAGCCGACGGATCTGTTTCCGCCCTACAAGATGTTCGAACGCGGCGGCAGCAAGATCGCCGTGATCGGCCAGGCGTTCCCCTACATGCCCATCGCCAACCC
>JBCBAP010000002.1:0-54371 GCA_038532435.1 Pseudomonadota bacterium
CGCGCTGATCGCATGGGTGAGCGTCACGACGCCTGTCTGATCGAGATGCGCGACCCCGGAACAGTCCGCGCCGATGAGCAAAGTGTTCGGGAAGCCTTGACGTTGATGATGGGCCAGTGTCGGCGCGATATCGGTGGTGTCTTCGCAGAAAAGAACGGCAACGGGGCCCGGTCTCAAAGATTTAACCGCATCAATTCTTACAAAGTCGTCAAGTGTTTCTAATGTAACGTTTGCCAATGTGCCCCTCCGAGAGCGTCAGTTATTGACCGGTTGGTTCAAAGGTTTCAATGCGAAGATTTTCGGACTGACAGCGAATGGCAGCGAAATTACTCCACCAGAATTGAACACTTTCCCGACAAAGCCAGATTTTATTGCGCGATTTCCCTTGAAGCCGCCTGAACACCGGCGATATACGTAACCATCGGAACGCTGTGGGGGTAGTTCTACGCAATTATTTGCACGCGGTGTTCCAGGGGGTAAACTTGAGAGAGAAGACAAAATGAGCGAACTGAACGCTATAGAGAAGGGTGAGATCCTTTCCCTGACATCTGAGATTGTGTCGTCGCACGTGGCGAACAATTCGGTGGCTACGGCGGATCTGCCCAACCTGATTGAGGCGGTGTACTCGAAACTGAACGACCTTTCCGCAGATGTGGAGCCGGTGGTCGAAGAACTCGTTCCCGCCGTGCCGATCAAGAAATCGGTGACCGATGACTACATCATCTGTCTGGAAGACGGGCGGAAGCTGAAGATGCTCAAGCGGCATCTGAAGACGGCCTACGACATGACGCCGGACGACTACCGCGCGAAGTGGGGCCTGAAGTCCGACTACCCGATGGTCGCACCGAGCTACGCTGCAAAGCGCCAGCAACTGGCGAAGAAGATCGGACTGGGCCGCAAGCCCAAGAACTGACGCGGTTGCGGGCCGTCCCGCATCCCTGTAGATCACGGCGTGGCCCGCAAACGGCCACGCCGTTTGCTTTTTGAGGGAACCCGGCATGGGCGAGACCAAGAAACTCTTCGTCAAGACCTACGGCTGTCAGATGAACGTCTATGACAGCGAGCGGATGGCGACCGCGCTCTCCGCCGACGGATTCGAGGAAACGCAGGACATGGGCGAGGCGGACATGATCCTCCTCAACACTTGCCACATCCGGGAAAAGGCGGCGGAGAAGGTCTATTCGGAGCTTGGCCGCCTGCGTCCGCTGAAGGAGGCGAACCCGGACCTGAAGATCGGGGTAGCCGGTTGTGTCGCTCAGGCGGAGGGGGAGGAGATCATCCGCCGTCAGCCGCTTGTCGATCTTGTGGTCGGGCCGCAGGCGTATCACCGCCTGCCCGCCATGACAAAGAGGCTGGCGCGAGGGGAGAAGGCGCTCGACACGGATTTCCCGGAGGAGGACAAGTTCGACCATCTTCCCCGCGGACCGAAGTCCCGCCGTGCGCCTGCCGCTTTCCTCACCGTGCAGGAGGGATGCGACAAGTTCTGCGCCTTCTGCGTGGTGCCCTACACCCGTGGGGCGGAGGTGAGCCGGCCGGTCGATCGCCTGCTGGCGGAGGCCCGCGACCTCGTCGAGCGCGGCGTCGTCGAAGTCACGCTGTTGGGCCAGAACGTCAATGCCTATCACGGCGCGGGCCCGGACGGCGACTGGTCGCTCGCCCGGCTGTGTACCGCATTGGCCGAGATCGAGGGGCTGGAACGGATCCGCTACACCACGTCTCACCCCAACGACATGACCGACGATCTTATCGCCGCCCATGCGGAGAATGAGAAACTGATGCCCTACCTGCACCTGCCGGTGCAGGCGGGCTCGGACACGGTGCTCAAGGCGATGAACCGGCGCCACACGGCGGAAAGTTACCTCCGTTTGATCGAGCGCATCCGCGCGGCGCGCCCGGACATCGCGCTTTCCGGCGATTTCATCGTTGGGTTTCCGGGAGAGACCGAAGCGGATTTCGAGGCGACGCTGGCCCTGTGCGAAGAGGTCCGTTACGCGAGCGCCTTCTCCTTCAAATACTCCGCCCGTCCGGGAACTCCGGCGGCGGAACGCGTGCCTGTCGATCCGGACCAGGCGTCGGACCGGCTCGCTCGTTTGCAGACCATGCTGACGGGCCACCAACGCGCGTTTCAGGACGCGATGGTGGGGCGAATGCTGCCGGTCCTGCTTGAAAAGCCCGGACGGGAGCCCGGCCAGCTCGTGGGCCGGTCTCCTTACCTGCAGGCGGTCCATCTAGATGCGGATCCAGCATGGATCGGCACGATCCGCCCGGTGCGGATAGAAGCCTCCGCCACCAACTCGCTCAAGGGCGTCGCCATCTGACGCCCTAGAACGGGATGGTGATGTTCAACTGGTAGGTGTCGCGGTCGCGCATCCCGGGCTGCACCTCGATCTTCGACAGCGGGATAAACGGGATCGCCCGTTGCTCCATGCGGCCCTCGCTGTCCGGTGAGAACAGCGCCAGCGGGTCGAATTCGACCCCCATCGTGCGTGCAAGTCCCCGGATCAGTTCGAACCGGCTGAGGCTCTCACCGCTGTGGGTGAGCCCTTCGCGCTGGCGCAAAGCCTCGAAGAACGTGTCCGTGTTCCCCGTCCCGCCATAGGGCCGGTTCAGATCGAAAGTGAGTGTCCCAACCGGCCCGTAGACCAGTTCCTCATCCATTGCTGCCGCTGTTCCCCCAGCGCACAGCAGTGCTGCGACCAGCAGCGCTGTTTTTTGCATTTTCCCCAATGTCCCCTCAAAGACCGCCCCCGTCTGCAGCCTTGAGTTGTGGAGTATCGGAAGATTCGGGCGAAAATGGGACTCAGTCCCCGGTGATGTCGCGGGCGCTCACTCCCCAAAGGTGCTGATAGGGAACCCAGCCCGCGTGCTCTGTAACGCGGATAAAGCACCAGTCCGGCACGCATTCGTCGAGCCGTGCGACCACGCCAAGCCGCGCCTCGGCGATGGCCTTGCCATTGATATCGCTTGATTTTCGCAAGGTGGTCGCCTCGACCACCACCAGCGCGGATCGGTTGCCACTGAGCAGGGTGGTGTGCACCCAGCCCCCTTCTCCCTCGTGGTCCTCGACCCTCCGCCAAACGTCATATTCGGCTGTAACGCGCAGCGGCATGCCGCGCTGCACAAACTTCCAGTCGATGGAGTGACGTCGCGACGGACCGCGCCTTACGTTCGCTTCGGATGCTTTGAGTGAGACGAATCGGGGCAGGGGGAGGCCGGAATTGCGCCCGATTTCCTCCGATTCTGCCGCCCCCGCGATTCCCATCGCGAGCGCCAGCGCCACTGCCCGTCCCGATACCGTTTTCACTGCCTGCCCCGTTTTCAGGGTTTATCTGCTCTGGGGGGCAGACTACCTTCTCCGCACGCCAAGATCACCACCGATTTCGAGGATGCCCATGCCCGGACGCGCGCTGAAAGTCACCGTCACCCGCCGCCTGCCGGAGCCGGTGGAGACGCGGATGGCGGAGCTTTTCGATGTGCGGCTGAGCGATTGGGACACGCCCATGGACCGGGACGCCCTCGCCGCAGCCCTTGTCGACAGCGATGTGATCGTCACAACGCTCGGTGACCGGATCGACGGTGGCCTGCTCGGCCAGGCCGGGGAGCGCTTGCGGCTCATCGCGAACTACGGTGCGGGCTTCGATCATATCGATGTGCAGACCGCGCTCAGCCGCGGAATTATGGTGTCGAACACGCCTGGCGTCCTCACCGAGGACACGGCGGACATGGCGATGGCCCTCATCCTTGCGGTGCCGCGGCGGTTGAAGGAGGGGGCAACCCTCATGCAGACCGGCGCCTGGGAGGGATGGTCGCCCATGGCGCTCATGGGTCACCGGATCAGCGGAAAGCGTCTGGGCATCCTCGGCATGGGGCGCATCGGGCAGGCGGTTGCCCGGCGCGCCGCGGCATTCGGCATGCAGATCCACTACCATAACCGCCGCCGCCTGCGGCCGGAGACGGAGGAGGAACTGGGCGCGCGCTACTGGGAGAGCCTCGATCAGATGCTGGCCCGCGTCGACGTGCTCAGTGTCAACTGCCCTCACACGCCGGCCACGTTCCACCTCCTGAACGCGCGTCGGCTGAAGCTGATGAAGCCCGCGGCCTACATCGTCAACACATCCCGCGGGGAGGTCATCGACGAAAACGCGCTGACCCGGATGCTGCGCGCCGGGGAGATCGCGGGCGCGGGCCTTGATGTGTTCGAGCACGGCCACGACGTGAA
Organism: Pseudomonadota bacterium; assembly: GCA_038532435.1. GTDB lineage: Bacteria > Pseudomonadota > Alphaproteobacteria > Rhodobacterales > Rhodobacteraceae > JBCBAP01. Next base: position 4,220 of record JBCBAP010000002.1, read on the forward strand.
CCCCCGTCTGCAGGACCTGCCGAATGTTCTGCTGCTGCCTCACATGGGCTCCGCGACGGAGGAGGGGCGGCTCGAGATGGGGGAGAAGGTCATCATCAACATCAAGACCTTTGCCGATGGCCACCGCCCGCCGGATCAGGTTGTCCCCGCCATGCTTTGACGCGTCAGTGTCGCTGATATCGATGGTTGGTCGGTATATAGACCGCAGTCGAGGCAGGACAGACTGCCTGTACAGCCCACGAAATCATTGGCGGCGGTGAACGCGACCTCAGGCGGCTCCGCAGACCGGACAGGACGGATCCCGGGCCACACGCACCCGTCGCACGTCCGCGTAGAGCGCGTCGTAGAGCAGCAAGGTCCCCGCAAGGCTCTCCCCCGCGCCGGTGATCCATTTCACCGCCTCAACGGCCATCATCGTGCCCATGACACCTGCAAGCGCGCCGACGATCCCCGCCTCCGCACATGTGGGCGCGAGCCCGGCAGCGGGCGCTTCGGGAAAGACGCAAGCGTAGCAGGGATGGCCCAGATGGGGAGCGTAGATGCTGATCTGCCCCTCCCATTGGGTCATTGCGGCGGAGAGGAGTGGTTGTCGCGCCCCCACCGCAAGGTCGTTGATGAGATAGCGGGTGGTGAAACCGTCCGTCCCGTCGAGCACAAGATCATGCTCGGCGAGCAGTTCCCGTCCTCGCGTGGCGTCGAGGCGCACAGGGGCCGCTCGGACAGTGATCTCCGGGTTCAGCCGGCTGAGGGCCGCAGCCGCCCGTTCCGCCTTCGGCGCACCGATATCTTCCGGCGCGAAGAGAACCTGACGCTGGAGGTTGGAGAGGCTCACGGTGTCGTCATCGATCACCGTGATGTGCCCGCATCCGGCCGCTGCGAGGTAGACCAGCGCAGGGCAGCCGAGCCCGCCCGCGCCGACCACCGCCACCCGTGCTGCCTTGAGCTTTGCCTGACCTGGACCGCCGATCTCCCGCAGGACGATGTGGCGCGCATAGCGTTCGAGTTCGTCAGGGCTGAAGGCCATCAGATCGGATCCCGAACGAGCGTCAGGCGTGCGGTACCTTTGCCACCATCGATACGGCCTGCCTCGATGAAGCCCGCCTCCTGCCAAGGTGCAAGATCTTCCCACGGCTCGAGGTCGACCGCGCCCGTGCGCGCACCCCGGTCTCGCGCCTCTATGAGAGCGCCGTCGATCAATTCCGCCTGCACGTCCGGCGCGTCGGCCCAGAGGCCGGAGAGGGTCGCGAGATCCCCGGCACAGCGCAGGCGCACCGCACCGAGGGCTGCGCCGTCAGCGCCCCGATAGAGGAGGGAGACCACGTCCGCAGGCGCACCCCGTCCCGCATCCCTTCGTGCCTCGCCATCGGCGAAAAGTGCTGTGTCCTCTTCGATCAACCTTACGCCTGCGGCGACCTGCGGTTGCTCATCCGCGCCGGTCCGTCGCCGCAACCGCAGTATGAAAAAGCCGTAGAGGGCGAACGGCGCGATCGCGAGAGCGCTCCACAGCAGGCCGTTCAGGCTCTGTGCGATCTGCTGGCGAAAAAGGGAGGATGCGGGCAGGAGTTGCGACGCGGGCAGGCTCAGGAGTGCGACCGCGACGATCCCGATCATCACCCGCCGCCCTGCATTGAACACCCGCGCATAGGCCAGTGCGAGCCCGGTCACGACGAACACCGTGAGCAGTCCACCCGCAGCCGCGGTATCTATCAGACCGGAGAGCACCGCGTCGCCCTAGCCCGAGACGCCGGTGGAGCCGAAGCCGCCGCTGCCCCGGGCCGTCTCGTCGAGCGTCTCCACCGGCCGCCAGGCAGCGCGGACAACCGGCGCAAGCACCAATTGCGCGATCCGGTCCCCATGGGCGATGCGGAAGGGGGTGTCTCCCAGATTGACGAGCAGGACACCGACCTCCCCCCGGTAATCCGCATCGATCGTACCCGGCGCGTTGGCCACGGTGATCCCGTGCTTGCGCGCGAGGCCGGACCGAGGCCGGACCTGGATCTCGAACCCTTCCGGGATCGCCATGGCGAGCCCCGTGGGCACCAGATCCCGCGCGCCGGGGGCAAGCGTCAGACCAACCTCCCGCAGCGGGTCTGGCAGGTTCGCGACCACGTCGAGGCCCGCAGCACCCGCGGTGGCATAGGCGGGCAGGGGCAGGCCCGGATCCGCTGCGGGCAGGTGCCGGATCTGGACCTCGACGGCAGTCATGACAGTGCCTCCGCGATGCGCGTGGCCAGCCGTTCCGCGGTCTGTCGCTTGGTCAGGCGAGGCCACGCCTCGGCACCCGCCTCGGTTATCAGGGTTACCGCGTTTTCCGCGCCTCCCATGATGCCCGTCTCCGGGCTCACATCGTTGGCGACAATCCAGTCGCAGCCCTTGCGCTGACGCTTCGCGGTTGCATGGGCCACCACATCCTCGGTTTCCGCGGCAAACCCCACGACCAGGCCGGGGCGCGGTGAGCCCCGCGCGACGGTCGCGAGGATGTCCGGATTTTCGGTGAAGGTTAGCGTGGGCGGTCCGTCGTCTGCCGTCTTCTTGATCTTTTGCGTGGCTGCGCTCTCCATCCGCCAGTCCGCAACCGCGGCGCAGAAAATCGCCGCGTCTGCCTCCCGATGGGGCAGTACGGCGTTCAGCATTTGCTCCGCGGTTTCCACCTCGATGACATCGACGCCACGTGGGCGCTGTGCGGTTGCCGGGCCGGTCACGAACGCGACCTCCGCGCCGAGCGCGGCGAGCGCCTCGGCGATCGCGCTGCCCTGGGCGCCGGAGGATCTGTTTGCGATGTAGCGCACCGGGTCGATGGGTTCGTGGGTAGGCCCGGAGGTGACAAGCACCCGCTTGCCGGACAGCGGCCCGCCCCCCAGCACCCGACCAATGGCGGCGCGGATCTCCTCCGGCTCCGACATCCGCCCGGGGCCGTACTCGCCGCAGGCCATGTCGCCCTCGTTGGGGCCGACGACATGCACCCCGTCGCCCCGAAGCGTGGCGAGGTTCCGGACGGTCGCCGGGTGGTCCCACATGCGCACGTTCATCGCTGGGGCGATCAGGACGGGCTTGTCCGTGGCCATGAGGAGCGTGGTTGCAAGGTCGGTGGCGAGGCCGCCGGCCATCTTGCCCATGAGGTCCGCTGTTGCAGGCGCGACCACCACGAGATCCGCCGCACGGGACAGCTGGATATGTCCCATCTCCGCCTCATCCGTCAGATCGAAGAGGTCCCGGTAACACTTCGCGCCCGCAAGCGCGGAGGCGGTCAGCGGTGCCACGAATTCCTCCGCCGCGCGTGTCAGGACGGGCGTCACGCTGCCCCCGGCCTTGCCGATCAGCCGGATCAGTTCGAGGGATTTGTAGGCGGCAATGCCGCCCCCGATGATGAGCAGGATCCGGGTTCCCGGGCGCATTGCACGTCCTTCCGCAAAGTCAGCGCTGGCAACCTAGACCAGCCCCGGTCGGAGAGGAAGCCTCCGCATCCGTCCGCCATCTTTTCTGGGAGCACACCCCTGCGAGTTCCATCGTCTCAACCGGCCTCGCGGTACGAAAGAGGCGCTCCCGATCAAGGAGCGCCAATCGCCCGAAGGGCTCAGGATCTTGCGAAGGCCGCAGGGCCGAGCTCCGCTCGGCACCGGCCCGCTCAGGCCATGGCGAGCAGTTCCGCAGCTTCCCCATTCTGGCTTTCGAGCCGCTTGCGCAGCTTTTTCAGCGCCTGCGCCTCAAGCTGACGGATCCGTTCCTTGCTGAGGCCGAGCTCGTTGCCGAGGCTTTCGAGCGTGCGTGGATCGTCCCGCATCTTGCGCTCGACCACGATCATCTTCTCCCGATCCGTGAGCGCCGTCATGGCGTCCGCGAGCCAGTTGCGTACCCGGCTGAGATCCACGTCCCGAGACACGGTCTCCTCCGCCTGGGGGCCTTCATCCTCCAGCGCCTCGACCCATTCGCGCCCTTCATCGCCGGCCTGCTGCGCGTTGAGCGAGAAATCGGAGCCGGAAAGCCGCGCTTCCATCATCTCGACATCGCGAAGGGGGACGCCCACCTCGTCCGCAATCATCTCGCGCATCTGTTGCGTGTTGATGTCGAGGGAGGCCGCGTTTTCCCGTTCAATCTTCGCCTTGACCCGGCGGAGATTGAAGAAGAGCGCCTTCTGTGAGGAGGTCGATCCGGTCCGCACCATCGACCAGTTCCGCATCACATAGTCCTGGATTGACGCCTTGATCCACCAGACCGCGTAGGTGGAGAACCGCACGCCCCGGTCCGGGTCAAACTTCTCCGCCGCCCGCATCAGGCCGACGCCGGCCTCCTGAATCAGATCCGGCATCGGCGCGCCATAGCGGCGATATTTGGAGGCCATCGACACGGCGAGCCGCATGTAGGCGTTTACCAGACGGTGCAGGGCGCGTTCGTCCCCGTCATCCCGCCAGGCCCGAGCCAGCTGCAATTCGGTTTCCGCATCCAGCATCTCTGCGCCCATAGCAACGCGGGTAACCGAGCGGGCAAGTCCGTCATCCAGTGCCATATGCAAACTCCCTGACGAGCGTGTTGGGAAAAGTGGTTGTTGTTGTTAATCGTGCTACGCAGCCTCCGTGGTGTTGGATCACTTACACCGGCGGGTGGTAACGAACTGTTTCTGAATTGAGGCCAATGCTGTGTATCTAATTCTCGGGGGCGCCCGGTCGGGAAAGTCCGCTTTTGGCGAAAGGCTCGCCCGTCGACTTGGTGACGATCGCGTCTATATCGCGACCGCCCAGGCCTTCGATGGGGAGATGACCGCCCGGATCGCCCAGCATCAGGAGGATCGGGGCACGGATTGGGAGACGCTGGAGGCCCCCCTCGACCTGCCGGAGGTTCTGGCGGCGGTCGGGCCCGGGCGCGTGGTCCTTATCGACTGCCTCACCCTTTGGCTGAGCAACATCCTGCTGGCGGAGCGGGACGTTGCGGCGGCACAGAACACGCTCCTTTCCACCTTCGATCAGGTTCCGGGCCCGGTGATCGCGGTGTCCAACGAGGTGGGTCTCGGCATCGTGCCCGACACACCCCTTGGCCGGCACTTCCGCGACGCACAGGGCCGCCTCAACCAGGCCGTCGCGGCGCAGGCGGAGACGGCGGTCTTCGTCGCTGCGGGTCTGCCTCTCGTTCTCAAGGGGCACCTGCCGGAGGGGTTGGCATGACGACCTGGTGGTGGGTGCGCCACGGCCCGACCCACGCAAAGGCCGCGATCGGCTGGACGGACCTTCCGGCGGATCTGTCCGACACCTCCCGCCTCGACGGGCTCAAGGCCATGGTGCCGGACGATGCGGTCTGCCTGTCATCGGATCTTTCCCGGGCCCGCGACACCCTTGGCGCGATCCGTCAGGCCCGCCCCCAGCTCGCTGAAGATCCCCGCCTGCGCGAGTTTAACTTCGGCACATGGGAGGGATTGGGTTTCGACGAGATCGCGCGGCGGGATCCTGACCGGTCCCGCGCCTATTGGCAGGAACCGGGCGATGCCGCCCCTCCCGAGGGGGAGAGCTGGAACGACCTTTCCTCCCGCGTGGGCACCGTGATCGACGCGCACAATGGCAGCCACCGCAACATCCTCGCGGTGGCCCATTTCGGCGTCATCCTCACCGCCGTCGCGCGCGCGGGAAACTTCGATCCGCGGGCCGCATTCCGGTTCAAGGTCGATCCCTTGTCGGTCACCGCGCTCACCTGGCACGGGGATGACGTTTGGACGATCCACAGGGTCAACCACCTTCCCTGAGCGGCCGCGACGGTTTTCCGATCACGAAGCGTGAACCGCGCGACCACAAAGGCTCATTGGACAGGGAACCCGGTCGCCGGGCACGCTCCCCCCATCGGACGGGAGATGACAATGACCTATATCCTCGCCATCGGCGACCGCACCTATTCAAGCTGGTCTCTGCGCGGCTGGCTCACCTTTGCGGCCTTCGGGCTCGACCTGCGCGTGGTGAGCGCCCGCATGAACACCGACGCCTTTGCAGAGATGCTGGAGGAGTTCGGGGGCAGCCGCCTGGTGCCTGCCTTGCGGATCGAGGAGGAGGGGCGAACGATCCACGTGTGGGACACGCTCGCGATGGCCGAAACCGTGGCGGAGCGGCATCCGGACATCCCCTTATGGCCCCAGGACCCAACCGCCCGCGGCCTCGCCCGCGCGATGGTGGCGGAGATGCACTCGGGATTCACCGCTTTGCGGGGCGACTGCCCGATGAACCTGCGCCGACGCTATGCGGGGTTTGGCCCGTCGGAGGCCGTCCGGGCGGATCTCGCGCGGATCGAGGCGCTCTGGCAGCGTGCGGCGGAGATCGGGGGGGAAGGGCCCTGGCTCTTTGGCGCCTACTCCCTCGTGGATGTGTTCTACGCGCCCGTTGCCACGCGGATCGCGACCTACGATCTTCCGGTCGGCCCAGCAGCAGCGCGCTACGTGAGGACGGTTCTCGCGGATCCCGTCTTCCGGCGCTGGCGGGCGATGGGGCTGGCGGAGAACCACCTGCAGCCCGGCTACGACATCGACCTGCCGACTGTTCCCTGGCCCGGGCCCGCGCCGCGCAGCGCGCGGGTCGCCTCTTCGGGCACACCGGTCAACGCGGCCTGCCTTTTCAGCGGCAAACCCACGGTTGCCGACGGGCTGGTGGAGGTCGATGGCCAGCTGCTGGGGTTCTGCAACGCTTTTTGCAGAGACAAGGTCGCCGCAGATCCCGACGCGTGGCCGGAAGTGAGCCGACTGCTCTACGACTGACCGCTCGCCCGGTGGGTCACGTTCCGTCGGAAAAGACGGGCTCCGGATAGACCACACGCATCAGATAGAGCCCCTGCGGCGGCGCCACCGTCCCGCAGGCGGCCCGATCCCGGGCGGCGAGGGCGGTTGCGACCCGCTCCGGCGGCCAGCTTCCCGCGCCGACCCGCTCCAGCGTACCGACGAAGCTGCGCACCTGATTGTGCAGGAACGACCGGGCCCGCACATCGAAGCTCACCCCGCCATCCTCCGCGATCACGTTGAGCGTATCGAGCGTCTTTACCGGGCTCGCCGCCTGACAGATCGAGGAGCGGAAGGTGGTGAAGTCATGGTGCCCGATCAGGTGCCGTGCCCCGTCCTGCATCGCCTCCACATCGAGCGCATGGCGCACCTGCCAGGCGAGACCTGCCTCGAGGGTCAGCGGCGCGCGGCGGGGCGCGATGCGATAAAGGTAATGCCGGGCAATCGCGGAGAACCGCGCGTGAAAGTCGTCCGGCACCCGCGCCGCATCGATGACCGCGACCGGATCAGGCCTCAGATGATGGTTCAGCGCCTCGCTCAGCCGGAACGGATCCCAGTCCCGGTCGAGGTCCATGTGCGCGACCTGACCGCGGGCATGCACGCCCGCATCCGTGCGCCCCGCGCCGACCACCTCCGTCGCCGGGCCGATACGGGACAGGGCACGCTCCAGCGCCGCCTGCACCGAGGGGTGCGCGGTCTGCCGCTGCCAACCGGAAAAGGGGGCGCCGTGATACTCGATCTTCACTGCAAAACGGGGCATGGCCCGCCCTACCCGCTGACCGCCCCTTTGCCAAGCCCCTCGCAATCGGCGCGCCGAGCCTCTACATGGGCGAGGGGTTGTGGCGTTGGAAGGCACGTGCTTGGTCGGGATCGGCGATATCACGGACGGGATCGTCCGCTCGGTGGAAGAGGCGCAGGCCGGCTTCAATGAATTGTTCGAGCCCGTGATCCGGCTCGGCGTCACCGGGCTCAGCCGGTCGGGAAAGACCGTCTTCATCACCTCACTGGTGGCCAACCTGCTTCATCGGGGGCGCATGCCGCAACTTGCGGCCCACGCGGAGGGGCGCATCGCCGCCGCGTTCCTGCAGCCGCATCCGGACGATGCGGTGCCCCGGTTCGACTATGAGGGGCACCTTGATGCGCTCATCGGGCCGGAGCCACGCTGGCCGACCTCCACCCGGGCGATCAGCACGCTGCGGATCTCGCTGAAGGTGCAGGGCAGGGGAATGCTCGCAGGCTTCACCGGCCCGCGGGTCGTCCATGTTGACATCGTCGACTATCCGGGGGAGTGGCTGCTGGACCTGCCGCTGATGGGCATGGACTACGCCACCTGGTCCGCGCGCACGATCGCGGAGACCAGGTCGCCCGGCCGGGCCGCGCACTCAGATGACTGGCTCGCTGCGATGGCCGGGATCGACCCGGCGGAGCCGCTCGACGAGCCTCGCGCCACCGCGCAGGCGCGTGCCTTCACCGCCTATCTGCAACGTTGCCGGGACGGCGGGCTTTCGGGCTTTGCCCCCGGACGTTTCCTGATGCCCGGTGACCTCGAAGGCTCTCCCGCGCTCACCTTCGCGCCCCTGCCGGAGCCGTCGGGGCGGGTGAAGTCCGGCTCCCTCTGGAAAGCATTCGAGCGGCGCTATGAGGCATACAAGCGGGTCGTGGTCAAACCGTTTTTCCGCGATCATTTCGCCCGCATCGACCGACAGATCGTCCTGATCGACGCGCTCAGCGCGATCCACGCAGGGCCGCAGGCGGTCGATGATCTTCACGATGCGATGTCCGCCATTCTCGAGGCGTTCCGGCCGGGGCAGAACAGCTGGCTTTCGTCGATCCTGGGCAAGCGGGTGGAGCGTATCCTCTTCGCCGCGACCAAGGCGGACCATCTGCACCACAGCCAGCACGCCCGCCTCACGGCACTTGTCGAGGCGATGCTGACGGAGGCGAAGTCCCGCGCGCAGTTCCGCGGTGCGGAGGTGGAGGCGTTGTCCCTCGCTGCCCTGCGCGCCACCGTCGAGGATCGGGTGACCCATGATGGCGCGGCGCTTGACGTGGTCCGCGGCACACTTCTCGACACCGGGAAGGTGGCCGCGCTGCACCCCGGTGACTTGCCTGACGATCCCAAGCGTTTTTTGTCAGAGGCTCGTGGTGAGGGCGCGCGCTGGCTCGGCGGTGACTATCAGGTCATGCGCTTTGCCCCGCCGGCGATTTCGCTCGCTCCCGGTGACGGGCCGCCCCACATCCGGCTTGACCGGGCGGCCCAGTTTCTGATCGGGGACAAGCTCGCATGACCGTGACGCTCCGCCCCGCAACCCCGGATGACGCAGCCGCCTGCGCCACGCTCATGCGGGCCTGGATCGAGGAAACCGACTGGATCCCGCAGCTCCACACCCCTGAAGAGGATCGCGCTTTCGTCGGTGGGAAGATCGCCGCGGGACGCGTGACCGTTGCAGAAAGGGATGGCTCCTTTGCATGGTTCATGACGCTCGAAGAGGGCTATCTCGGCCAGCTTCACGTGGCACACGCTCACCGCAACAGGGGCATCGGCGCGCAGCTCCTGCGGCACGCGAAGGTCACCTCCCCCGACGGGTTCGAGCTGTGGACGTTTCAGGCCAACCCGGGCGCCCTGCGCTTTTACCTCCGCGAAGGGCTGACGGAGCTGCGGCGCACGGACGGGGCGGGCAACGAGGAACGCCTGCCGGACATTCGGCTCGCCTGGACCGGGAAGGGAGCATCATCATGACCGAGCGCAAGGGACCCGTCCTCATCGATCTCGATGACGCGACCACGCCACCGCCGAACCCGGCGGAGGCGCCGCCGATACCGGACAGGGAGGGAGAGGCCGCGACACCTGCGGTCCTGCGTGCGGCGGCCCTGACCCGCACCCGGATCGGTTGGCTCGGGCGTCTTTTCTGGGGCGGGCTTGTTGCGCTCATCCTTGCTGCCGCAATCGACGGTGTCGTGACCTACGCAACCGGGGTGGTGGCGAGCGGATCGATACTCGGGCTCACCGTTCTGGGCCTCGTGCTCTTTGTCTGCGCGATCCTGCTCCTGCTGGCGATCCGGGAGGGTGCAGCGCTCCTTCGACTGCGGAGCGTGGAGGAGACCCGGATGCTCGCTGAACGGGCCCGGGGGGAGGGAAGCCTTGCGGGGGCGAAGGCGGTGGCCGGACAGCTTCACCGGCTCTATCGCAAGCGCCCCGAGCTTTCCTGGGCCCGTGCCGCGGTCGTGGAACGGGACGGGGAGCTCTTCGATGCGGACGCCGTTCTCGATCTCGCGGAACGCAGCTATATGCGGGACCTCGACGACCTCGCGGTGGAGGAGGTGCGCGTCGCCACCCGGCAGGTGGCCGGTGCGACGGCCCTGATTCCGCTGGCGCTCGCCGATCTGATCGTCGCGCTGACCGCAAATCTGCGCATGATCCGTCGGATCGCCGAGGTGTACGGGGGCCGGGCGGGGACGCTCGGGTCCTGGCGTCTCTTCCGCGCCGTTGCGGCCCACCTGATCGCGACCGGCGCGGTGGCTGTGGGGGACGACTTGCTCGGCTCCATCGTCGGCGGCGGCGTGCTCAGCCGGGTGTCCCGCCGGTTCGGCGAAGGGGTCGTCAATGGTGCGCTGACGGCCCGGGTCGGGGTCGCGGCGATCGAGGTTTGCCGCCCGCTCCCCTTTGCTGTCCGTCCCCGCCCGTCGGTGACCGCGCTGGTGAAGACCGCGCTCACCGGCATGTTCAACGGTCGGGAGGCTGACGGCTGATCGTCTGCCCGCTCTCGTCCCCGCCTGGCCGTCATGGGTGACATGCACAAGACCGCAGACGTAGGCCACCCGCTCCGCTAGGATGGCGCGAGGAGGTGGCCCATGCTGTGGCGCGCCGGTCTGATCCTTCTGGCCCTCACGCGACCGTTTGCTGCGGAGCCTGTCGACGTGGAGCTTGTGCTCGCGGTGGACGTCTCCCGTTCCATGGATGCGCGCGAACAGCAGGTGCAGCGGGACGGCTACGTCGCCGCCTTCCGGGATCCGGTCGTGGTGGCGGAAATCCTGTCGGGCCTGCACGGCACCATCGCAGTCAGCTACCTCGAATGGGGCGGGCCGTTCGAGACGGCTGTTGTCGTGGACTGGATGCGCATCGGGTCGATGGCGGAGGCGGAGGAGTTCGCCGCCGCGCTCGCAGCCCAGCCCATCACCTTCGGGTCCTCCACATCGATCTCAAGCGCCTTACGCTTGGGGCAGGAGATGATCGTGGGCAACCGCTATGACGGGGTCAGACGTGTCATCGACATCTCCGGCGACGGGCCCAACAACACTGGCCCCCGGGTCGATGAGGCCCGGGACGCTGTCGTTGCCGCAGGGATCGGGATCAACGGTCTGCCGGTAATGATCAACCCGGCGCAGGGCGCCTTCACCCTGCCGGGGCTCGATGCCTATTATGCGGCCTGCGTGATCGGCGGGGCTGGGGCGTTCGTCATGCCGGTCCGGTCCGTGGATGCGTTTGCGGTCACGATCCGGCGGAAGATACTTCTTGAGGTCGCGCGCAGGCCCGCGCCAGCGGGCACCTTGCTGCAGGTGCAGGCCACCGCCCCGGTCGATTGCGGGATCGGAGAGGCCATGCGGCGGAACTGGAAGGTGATCCGCCCCGCGCCTAGCGGTCGATGACCGCGGCCTCGATGCTGAACCGGCGGCGGGGAATGCTCACATCCCGCACCATGTCGCTCAGCAGGACGTTGGTGCGCTCTCCAGCCTCGTTGGTGACGATCCATTCGGCGAGCGCCAGCGGGTTGTCGCGGAAAACGAGCTCGATGGTCCCGATCTCCGGCCGGTCCGGATCGAGTGCTGTGATCCGGATCAGCCCGGCCTCCCGGTTGACGGCCTGCACCATGTCCTCGTCTGTCAGATCCACATCGTCCTGCAGGATCAGGTTCAGCGGGGTGGAGACGAGCGGATAGCGCTGCGGATCGGCGTTTGAGGCACGGTCGACCACCGCCACCCACCAGCCATCGGAAATCACCACCGCGGGCACGGGCGGGGCATAGTCGAACCGCATCAGCCCGGGCTTCGAGATGTAGTAGGTGCCGGACGATACCGATCCGTCATTGTTGGCTTGCAGGAACGTGCCCTGCGCGGTCTTGAGGCCATTCAGATAGGCTGAGACGCGCTCCAGATCCGCGTCAGCGACGGCGGCGGTCGGGGCGGCGAGGGCAAGCGCTGCGGCAGCGATCAGTCGGGTCAGGTATGTCATGTCAGCAATATGCCCCCTCACCCCTCGAATGTGTAGAACCATCCCGTCACATCGGTTCACGAGGATGTGGCCTGGCGCAGCGCTGCCAGCCGGGGTTTGGGGCCGGGGCCCCAAGCGGCACGCAGTGCCAGACGGCGTCTCCCGCAGGGAGGCCGCCAGATCAGAACGCAACACTACGGATCGTCGCTGCGACAGGGAGGGTGTCGCCGCTCAGTATCCTGCTCCACACGATCTTTGAGAGCCGCGCCGCGAACCCGGTTGGAAGGAGGAAACGGACCGGAAACGACACCTGCACATGTTGATCGTTGCTTGCTTTCGTACGCCTCGGGACCAGCTCAGGCCCAAGCCGATCGTTCCGATGATCCAAATGACTTTGCAATCCGAGACCGCACCTCACGTCTGTGAGTAAGTGCACTGCAGACGTTGTTGAGTTCGCTGGAAATGGATCCGCTGGGTTCGGGAACGATTGTACAGCATGCACGTTCTGTGAGCGGGACAGCGAAATGTATCTCGACCCGTAGACCTGCATCATCTCGACGTTCAGTATCCATCCCCGAGTGATCCCGCATCCGCGTTGCGAACGCCATCGGACCGCCAAGCTGGACAGGGACCGCCGAGCGGTGTCGCATGGCCTCTCTCGCCGGCACGTTTCGACGAGAAGAGCCGTTCAGGGCGGATGACCTCGCGCTTGGTCATCCTGCCCAAGGCGATTGCGCCAACAGCGGCGCGTTCCAAACCGGATTGCTCAGCCATCCGACCGAGCCGGAAACGCCGGACTGTTCAGGTTACAGTCCCGCAGGAAGGCCGCGCGGTCAGCGCGGTGCCATGCGGATCGCGCCGTCGAGCCGGATCACCTCGCCGTTCAGCATCCCGTTCTGCGCAATCGAACAGACCAGCGCGGCGAACTCGGCCGGATCGCCGAGCCGGGCGGGAAACGGTACCTGCGCGCCGAGGCTCTCTTGCGCCTCGGGCGGCAGACCCTGCAGCATCGGCGTCAGAAACAGGCCCGGCGCGATGGCGACCACCCGGATGCCGGACCGGGAGAGGTCCCGCGCCATCGGCAGGGTCATGCCCGCGACCCCGGCCTTCGACGCGGCATAGGCGATCTGCCCGATCTGTCCGTCGAGTGCGGCGACGGAAGCCGTGTTGACGATCACGCCCCGTTCTCCGTCTGCCGTCATCGGATCGAGGGTTGCCATGCCCGCCGCCGCCTGGCTCGCCACGTTGAACGTGCCGAGGAGATTGACGTTCAGGGTCTTCGCGAAGAGGCCCGCGTCGTGAGGATGGCCGTCCCGATCCACCGTCTTGGCGGCTCCCGCGATGCCCGCGCAGTTCACCGCGATCCGTTCCTGTCCGTGGATCTGGCGCAGAGCGTCGAGCGCACCGGCGACGCTCGCGCTGTCGGACACGTCGACGGCGGCAAAGTTCCCGCCGATCTCCGCCGCGACGCTTTCGCCCCGCTCCGCATCCCTGTCGAGGATGCCGACCCGCACGCCTTCAGCGGCGAGCGCCCGGGCGCTCGCCTCGCCGAGGCCCGAGGCCCCGCCGGTGACAACGGCTGTGATGCCTTCCGCAAGCTGCATGATCCCTCCTCCCTGAGGTCTGGTTCCGGGCCGCGGGGGCCCGTCGCCGCGTGGCGCTCAGCGCGCCATCTGCCGGGCGATGATGATCTTCTGGATGTCGCTGGTGCCCTCGTAGATCTGGCAGACCCGCACATCGCGGTAGATGCGCTCCACCGGATAGTCCGCGAGGTAGCCGTAGCCGCCGAGGGTCTGGATCGCCTCGGAGCACACCCGCTCCGCCATTTCGGAGGCGAAGAGTTTGGCCATCGCCGCCTCCCGCAGGCAGGGCAGCCCCGCATCCTTCATCCGCGCTGCGTTGAGCACCATCTGCCGCGCGGCCTCGATCTGTGTTTCCATGTCCGCGAGGCGGAACTGCACGGCCTGATGGTCGAAGATCGCCTGACCGAAGCTCTGCCGGTCCCGCGCGTAGGCAAGCGCCGCGTCGAAGGCCGCCTGTGCCATGCCCACGGACTGGGCCGCGATCCCGATCCGGCCGCTTTCCAGCGACGACAGTGCGATCGCGTAGCCCTGACCTTCCTCGCCGATCCGGTTCTCGAAAGGCAGCTCCATGTCATCGAAGGCGAGCGCGCAGGTGTCCGAGGCCTTCTGCCCGAGCTTGTCCTCGACCCGCGCGACGGAGAATCCCGCCGTGTCGTTGGGCGCATAGAAGGCCGAGAGGCCCTTCTTGCCCGCGGCCGGGTCGGTCACCGCGAAGAGGATCGTCGCCCCGCCGATCCGGGCGGAGGAGATGAACTGCTTCGAGCCGTTGACGATGTAGCGGTCGTTGCGGCGTTCCGCCCGGGTGCGAAGTGCCGAGGCATCGGAGCCCGCGTGGGCCTCTGTCAGGGCAAAGCAGCCGATATGCTCCCCCCGGGCCGCGGGCTTCAGCCACGCTTCCTTCTGCGTGTCGGAGGCGAACCGGTCGAGGATGGCCACGAACGGCGCGTTGTGGACGGAGACCATGGTGGAGACCGCCCCGTCGCCCCGCGCGAGCTCCTCCAGCGCGACCGCGTAGCTCACATAGTCGGCGCCGGCTCCGTCCCAGTCCGGATCGACGGTCATGCCGAGAAAGCCCAGTTCGCCCAAGTCCTTCCGAACCTCGGGTTCGATCCGCCCCGCGGCCTCCCGTGCTGCGGCACTTGGTGCCAGCCGGTCGGTGGCGAAGGCGCGGGCCGTGTCCCGGATCAGGGTCTGGTCTTCGGTCAGCATGGCAGCATGTCCTCGATGTCTGACCCCGCCCCCCGGTCCCGTGCCGGGGTGGGCGGGTGGGGCGCGGGAGCGGGGGGCGTCGCAACGTTGCTCACGCGCGCCCCCGCCGCTTTCGGGTGAACACCATCTTCTGCCCGGCCAGCGCCTCCGGCGTGCCGTGCCAGGCGTAGGTCACGAGCGTTGGCTCCTGATCTCCCACGGTGAGGCGGTGGATCCGCCCGGGCGGGTTGAAGATCATCGAGCCGGGGGCGAACACCCCGTCATCGTTCTCGCTGACCGACCCGGACAGCGTGTAATAGCTCTCCGTCAGCCCGTCGTGGGAATGGGTCGGATAGGTACAGCCTGGGGCGAACAGCACGATCCCGAGGATCAGCCGGTCGGTCTGCACTGGCCCCTGAGGCCCCGCAAACTCCGCATAGGCAAACTTCTCGCTCAACCCGCGCGGTACCTTTTCGTACCCGTAGAGCCAGCTCAGCTCCGGTACGACGCTTTCGATGGCGCGGACCACGGATTGGGTCCGTTCCTTGCGCCCCTGATCGAGTGCGCGTTTCAGATGGGTGGTGACCGGCTTGTGCTCCGGCACGCGTTCGAGGACCGTGGGGTTTTCCTGCAGCACCTTGCCGATGGCCTCCCGCACCGCGCGCTGGTGGGCCCGGATGCGTGCGCTGCCCCCCGCCTGTCCGCGGCGGTACATCTCCTGAAACTCCCGGAGAAGGTACATCCAGTCCGGCCGGTCCTTGAGCCGGAGCGGAGCCGGGCTTTCCAGCGCCTGTACGTCCATGGTCAGAGCCGTTCGATCGCCATGGCGGTGCCCTCGCCCCCGCCGATGCAGATGGCCGCGAGGCCCCGCTTCGCGTCCCGTGCCTCAAGCGCGTGGAACAGGGTCACGAGGATCCGCGCACCGGAGGCGCCGATCGGGTGGCCGAGCGCGCAGGCGCCGCCGTTCACGTTCACGATGTCCCGCGGTACGCCCATTTCGGCCATGAAGGCCATGGGCACCACCGCGAACGCCTCGTTGACTTCGTAGAGATCGACATCGCCCGCGGTCCAGCCGATCCGCTCCATCAGCTTCCGGGCGGCGGGCACCGGGGCGGTGGTAAACCAGCCCGGCGCCTGCGCGTGGCTCCCGTGGCCGAGGATGCGCGCGCGGGGCGTGAGCCCTCGCGCCTCTGCCTCGCTTTCGCGCATCAGAACGAGTGCTGCCGCCCCGTCGGAGATCGAGGAGGCGTTGGCCGCCGTCACCGTGCCATCCTTGCGGAAGGCGGGCTTGAGCTGCGGGATCTTGTCCGGCCGTGCCGTGCGGGGCTGTTCGTCGGTCTCCACGATTGCCTCGCCCTTGCGGGTCTTGATCGTGACCGGGGCGACCTCCGCCCGGACATCCGCAGACTGCGCCGCGGCCAGAGAGGCGAGCGCGTAGGCGTCCTGCGCCTCCCGCGTGAATTGGTAGTGCTCCGCGCAATCTTCCGCGAAGGTGCCCATGAGCCGCCCCTTGTCGTAGGCGTCCTCCAGCCCGTCGAGAAACATGTGGTCGATGGCCTGTCCGTGCCCGATCCGCGCGCCGCCGCGCATGGACGGTAACAGGTAGGGCGCGTTCGTCATGCTCTCCATGCCCCCCGCGACGACCACGCGACCGTTGCCGAGCGCGAGCTGGTCATGGGCCATCATGGCAGCCTTCATCCCTGAGCCGCACATCTTGTTCAGCGTGGTTGCCGGGACATGATCGCCCAGACCCGCCTTGAACCCCGCCTGACGTGCGGGCGCCTGACCCTGACCTGCGGGCAGAACGCACCCCATCAGCAGCTCGTCGACATCCCCCGCCGCGACGCCGGAGCGGGCGAGGGCCGCGCCGATTGCGACACCGCCAAGCTCCGCTGCGGTCGCGCCTGACAGCTCCCCCTGAAACCCGCCCATGGGTGTCCGCGCCGCGCCGACGATGACGATTGGATCCGTATTCCGGTTCATGTGGGCCTCCCGCTGAACGTTCGTTCATTTACTTGAACATGGCACAGGCCACCCCGCCGATCAAGGCTCCGCACGGGCCGCCGGCGCAGGTCTCTCGAAGAGGGAGGATGGGGACGGTGCCTGTCAATCACGGCGGAAGAAGATCATGACGCGCCCGATCTCGATCCCGTACCGGGACATGTAGGCAAGGTTGAAGAGTGTGTCCTCGTCCTGCAGCCACATCCAGTCATCAAAGCTGGCGACCATAGTCTCACCGTCGCCGATGGGCAGGTCGATGGTGTAGGTCCAGTTGAACGCGTTGCCCGCGATTTCCCCTGTTGCTGGCCCGATGACGCCATCGGCAGTACCCTCCCAGGTCAGCGGTCCGGTCTTGGTGAGGCGCCAGATCCGCTGCTCCTCCTCACCATCCGCGTAGACGAAATCTTCCGTCAGGGTCAGCGTCTGCCCATCCCAGACCCCCTGAAGGTCGACGACGAACTGCCGGCGCACGTCTCCAAACCGGTCCTGGAACACACCCCAGGCCGTCAGATCCCCGTCGAAATACTCTTCCAGCACGAGGGCCGGGCCATCCTGCGCATAGTCTTCCAACGCGGGCCGCCCGTGGCAGGCGGCCAGAACAAAGGTGATCAAAAGCAGAATGCGCGCCATCGGCCATCTCCCTCATGTTGGCGCGTCAGGTAATCCGAATGTGCGGAAGGTCCCGTGCCAAGGGCCATCTGGCGCGGAAGGGTAGATCCGCCCCGCGTCAGTCGTTGAGAGCCGGACCGTTTCGGCCAAGTTTTTCAGCATATAGCTCATGCTTCTGATTTCAGGATTTCTATCATGCGGTTTGGCCTCATCTCTGTTCTGCTTACTGCCCTCGCCCAGCCAGTGAGTGCAGGCGATCTTGACACTTTCTGGAACCTGATCATCGAGAAAGACCTCGATGCTCTCTCCACAACACTCGACATGGTCACAGCGGAGGTCGATGAGGGAACGCGCCGCGCCGCCGAGATGGCGCTCTTCGAATACATCAACGGCTTCTACATTCCGCGCCGGCGGCACTCAGCACTTGGTTGGAAAAGCCCCTTGGCCGTTGAAGCCCAGGCCGCCTGAATGAGAACTTGGCGCGGCATCAAACCGCGGCAGCTCCGATCCGTCGCTTATCTACACTGCTTGCCTTGGCCCGAGCGAGTACCGAACTGCGCTGATCGGGTCTGTGCAGGATCTCATCAGCGAACTGACGTGGGTGTTCAAAAGCTCACCTGTATTGCCGAGTCCGTCTCAATGGGTTGGGCCGCGCGCCGGGGATCTCGAACAGGTCTTGGCAGATTTTTCCAGGCAAATTAATGAAATGGCTGAGCTGATCTTTACAGGATTCGACAGCGACATTCAGGTGTTGACTAAGGCCTGGCAGGTGAACGGTCTCCACGATCCGAGAGCCTGGAGATCCAGCCTGTCGTTTGTTCCGTCTTTCCGCAGCAGTTCCCTGGCTGAGAGTGTCCATCTGATTGGCGGGACCCTCGTCTATTCCAACTACTCGGACGAGTATCTCAGTTACGGATTTGATATCCCGGCCAATCAGTGGCGCGCCATGGAGTATGTGGACAACTATCGGGACACCGAGCCGGAGAGAGCCAAGGTACCGGATGACGCTCAGCCGTTGATCGAGTGCGCGACTGTCCGAATGGTTCGGCTCGTAGAGGCCATGTACACGCACCAGTCGCGGGACATGGTCTGCAGCAAGCGGTACTGGAGCGTCGTGCATCCGTTCGACGTGCTGGCACAGGCGCATGATGAGCAGATCTGTCCTGACCTGCTCACCGTGCCGATTAAGAACCTCGTCTTTGATGAAGGCCTCTACGAAAGTTTCTCCGCTCCCGTTGAGTAGAGGGCAGGAGGCTCACTCCGCCGCGTAGGCCTCCATCGGTGGGCAGGCGCAGACCAGATTGCGGTCTCCATATGCGTTATCCACCCGGTTCACCGGGGCCCAGTACTTGTCCACCCGGAAGGCACCGGGGGGAAAGCACGCCTGTTCCCGGGTGTAGGGACGGTCCCAGTCGCCCACGAGATCCTCCATCGTGTGGGGCGCGCGAATCAGCGGGTTGTTGTCCGCGTCCATCGTGCCGGCCTCGATCTGCGCAACCTCCCGCGCGATGGACAGCATCGCGGTGACGAAACGGTCGAGTTCCGCCTTCGGTTCGGACTCCGTCGGCTCGACCATCAGCGTCCCCGCCACGGGCCAGCTCATCGTGGGTGCGTGGAAGCCCGAATCGATCAGCCGCTTGGCCACATCGTCGACACTCACCCCCGCCCGATCCTTGAACGGGCGCGTGTCGAGGATGCACTCATGGGCGACTCTGCCGCCCGGGTTCGTGAAGAGAATGTCGTAGGCCCCCTCCAGCCGCTTGGCGATGTAGTTCGCGTTCAGGATCGCAACCCGTGAGGCCTGGGTCAGACCGGCGCCCCCCATCATCAGGCAGTACATCCAGGAGATCGGCAGCAGGGAGGGCGAACCGAAGGGGGCCGCGCTCACCGCGCCTTCGGTGCCCCGGGTCCAATGGCCGGGCAAGTGCTGGGTCAGATGCGCCCGCACGCCGATGGGCCCCATGCCCGGACCGCCGCCGCCGTGGGGGATGCAGAAGGTCTTGTGCAGATTGAGATGGCTCACATCCGCGCCGATCTTGCCAGGCTGGCTGATGCCCACCATCGCGTTGAGGTTGGCCCCGTCGAGATAGACCTGTCCGCCATGGGCGTGGGTGACGGCGCAAACCTCGCGCACCGTCTCCTCGAACACGCCATGGGTCGACGGATAGGTGATCATGCAGGCTGCGAGCCGGTCCCCCGCCTCCGCGGCCTTGGCACGGAAATCCTCAAGGTCGATGTCCCCGTTCTCCGCCGCCGTCACCGGCACGACCCGGTAGCCCACCATCTGTGCAGAGGCCGGGTTGGTTCCGTGGGCAGAGGTGGGGATCAGGCAGATATCCCGCTGGGCATCCCCGTTAGCAAGGTGGTAACGGCGGATGGTGAGAAGACCCGCATACTCGCCCTGCGCGCCCGAGTTGGGCTGCATGGAGATTGCATCGTAGCCGGTCACCGCGCAGAGCTTCGCGTTGAGATCGTCGATGAGGGTCCGATAGCCCTCCTGCTGATCCGCCGGGGCAAAAGGATGGATGTCCGAGAATTCCGGCCAGCTCACGGGCATCATCTCCGCCGTCGCATTGAGCTTCATCGTGCAGGAGCCGAGGGGGATCATCGCCCGGTCGAGCGCCAGGTCCCGGTCCGCCAGCCGGCGGATGTAGCGGGTCATCTCCGCCTCGGCCCGGTTGTGGTGGAACGTGGGATGCTCAAGGTAGGGAGTCGTTCGCAGCAGCCGCTCGGGCAGGCGGTATTCGGCCATATGGCCCGCCGCCCGGGTGATGCCGAACGCGCGCCAGACCGCCTCCAGCGTTGCCGGGCGGGTCCGCTCGTCGAGGGCGATGCCGATCCTGTCTGACCCCACGGGGCGCAGGTTGATCCCCTCCGCCACTGCGGCACGCAGGATCACGCCCTGCAGGCTGCCGACCTCCACGGTGAGGGTGTCGAAGAAGTTCTCGGGGGTTACGGTGAAGCCCGCCTCCACCAGACCGCGGGCGAGCCGGGCGGTCTTGCGATGGATGCGCTGGGCGATCGCCTTCAGCCCCTCCGGTCCATGGAAAACCGCGTACATCGAGGCCATGACCGCGAGCAGCGCCTGCGCCGTGCAGACGTTCGAGGTCGCCTTCTCCCGTCTGATGTGCTGCTCCCGGGTCTGGAGCGCGAGGCGATAGGCGCGGTTGCCGCGGGCATCAACGGAAACTCCGACGAGGCGCCCGGGCAGCGAGCGCTTGTAGGAATCCTTGCAGGCCATGTAGGCCGCATGGGGCCCGCCCGCGCCGAGCGGCACGCCGAACCGTTGGGTGGAGCCGATCGCGATGTCAGCACCCATCTCTCCGGGGCTCTTGAGCAGCGTGAGCGCCATCGGATCCGCGGCGAGGACCGCGAGCGCCCGGGCCTCGTGAAGTCCCGCGATCACATCCGAAAAGTCGTGCACATCCCCATGGGTCCCCGGGTACTGGAAGAGCGCACCGAATACCGCCGCGGGGTCGAGCTCCGTGAAGGGATCACCCACCAGAACCTCCCAGCCGAGCGGCTCCGCCCGCGTGCGGACCACGTCAATGGTTTGTGGATGGCACTGATGGTCGACGAAAAAGGCCGTCGCCTTCGATTTCGAGGATCGTTGGGCGAGGGCCATCGCCTCCGCCGCTGCGGTCGCCTCGTCGAGGAGGGAGGCGTTCGCGACCTCGAGCCCGGTCAGGTCGATGATCATGGTCTGGAAGTTGAGGAGCGCCTCCAGCCTGCCCTGGCTGATCTCCGGCTGGTAGGGGGTGTAGGCGGTGTACCAGGCAGGGTTTTCGAGGATGTTGCGCTGGATCACCGGGGGCGTGACCGTGCCATGATACCCCATCCCGATGAGCGAGGTAAGTACCCGGTTCTGCCCTGCAACCTCCCGACAACGAAAAAGAGCCTCTTGCTCGCTCAGCGCCTTGCCCCAGTCAAGTGCGTCCTCCTGCCGGATGGAACTGGGAACAGCCTCCCCGATCAGCGCGTCGAGGGAGGGCGCGCCGACGGTCGCCAGCATCTCCGCCATCTCCGCCGGCGACGGGCCGATATGACGGCGGTTCGCGAAATCATAGGGCAGATAGTCGGTGGGGTGAAAGGTCATGAGATGCTCCTGAGGGCGGCGCTGAAACGGGGCGACGGATGCCTCCGGCGGGGATATTTCTGGCCAGAAGAAGCCCGGCGTATTGTGTCGGTCCGTGGCCGCGGGCTGCGGAAGACAACGCAGGCCCGTCCCCTTCTTCTGGCTTCAAATATCCCCGCCGGAGGCTCCGACGGGTCCGGATGCGATGCGGAATGATCGGTAGGCGAGGTCACTCCACGAGCGCCTTGTAGGCGTCCTCGTCGAGCAGGCCGTCGAACTCTGCGGGGTTGGCGAGGGTCATCTTGAAGAACCAGCCCTTTTCGAGCGGATCCTCGTTCACGAGGGCGGGATTGTCGACGATCGCGTCATTGACTTCGGTGATCGTGCCGTCGAGGGGGGCGGTGATGTCCGAGGCGGCCTTGACGCTCTCGATCACCACGACCTCGTCCTCCTTGGCCACGGTGATGTTCGCTTCAGGCAGTTCCACGAAGACGAGGTCGCCGAGCTGTTCGGTGGCGTGTTCGGTGATACCGACGGTGATTTCGTCGCCGTCGCGGCGAAGCCATTCGTGGTCTTCGGTGAATTTGAGCATGGAGGACCTCAACGCTTGTAGGTGGGAGTGATGAAGGGGAGAGCAGCGGTCGCCGCGGTTAGGAACTTGCCACGGACCTGCGCGAGAAGGGGTGTGCCCGGGGTGGCGAGGTTTGCGGGTACGTAGCCCATGGCGACGGGGTGGCCGCAGGACGGGCCAAAGCCGCCGGAGGTCACGTGACCGATGGCGGGGCCATCCGGTTCAGCATGGAGTGGTGTGCCCGCCCGCACGGGTGCGCGTCCGTCTGGGAGGATACCGGTGCGGCGCAGGGCAGGTGTCTCGGACAAGACTACGTTGGCTCCAGGAAAGCCGCCC
Source organism: Pseudomonadota bacterium (assembly GCA_038532435.1). Lineage (GTDB taxonomy): Bacteria > Pseudomonadota > Alphaproteobacteria > Rhodobacterales > Rhodobacteraceae > JBCBAP01. The sequence goes on from JBCBAP010000002.1 coordinate 26,534, forward strand.
GCACGCGCGCCACCTCTGCGGCGGATCTTGGGTATCGCCCAGTTGAGGCCTGCGGAGACGGGGGTGGTCGAAGCGTCGATGTCCTGGCCGTGCAAGCAGAGCCCCGCCTCGAGCCGCAGACTGTCCCGCGCGCCAAGGCCGATCGGCTCCACGTCCGGATGGGCGAACAGCCTGCGGGCGAACGCTTCGGCGGCGTCTGCGGGCACGGAGACCTCGAACCCGTCTTCCCCGGTATAGCCGGAGCGGGAGACGAGCGCTCTGCCGTCGCCAAACGGCAGGACGCGGCTGTCCATGAAGCGCATGTCGCGCACGGCGGGGATCAGCGTCGCGAGGGCATCCTCCGCTGCGGGGCCCTGCAGGGCGAGAAGCGCACGGTCCTCCAGCACCTCGATTTTGCAATGATCGGAGAGGGTTGCAGTGAGGTGTGCAATGTCCGCGGCCTTCCGCGCTGCGTTCACTACGAGAAACAGCGCATCGCCATGGTTGGCGATCATAAGGTCGTCCTCTATCCCCGCGGTATCATTTGTGAAAAGCGCATAACGCTGACGGCCGGCGGCAAGGCCGAGGATGTCCGCTGGCACGAGTGTTTCGATGGCCCGCGCGGTATCCTCGATCGCGCCGGAGCGGGAGGAGAGCCGGATCTGGCCCATATGGCTGACGTCGAAAAGTCCCGCCTTTTCGCGGGTATGCAGGTGTTCCTTCATAATTCCCGCGGGAAACTGCACCGGCATCTCGTAGCCCGCAAAGGGGACGAGGCGCGCGCCCAGGTCCCGGTGAAGGGCGTGGAGCGGTGTGCGCTCTAGGGTTTCGGTGGTCATGGGGCCTCCCCGAAGCTGACCGTCGGCATCCAGTGCGACGCCTTGCGGTGTCGCGCGATGCCCCCTCTGTCCTTTCGCCTGAGATCGTTATCCCTTCGGCGGGTGCGGTTGGCACCTCTCTCCAGAGTCGTTCGGTCCGTTGTCGGTCTCGGGTGGCCTGAGAGTTTCCGGGGCGGTTGCTCCTTCGGCACCGGATCGAACCGGTTCTCCCGACAACGTCTTTTGAATACGCGAGCCCGCTGAGTCCATCAAGAGCGGAATGCAGCCGTATACGGACTGGTGACAGGGCGTGAGCTGCGCTAACCCGGGGATATGGAGCAGATCGAGATCACACGGCTGGGCGCACGCGGCGACGGGATCGGTACGGGACCGGACGGCGACGTTTTCGCAGCGCGTACCCTGCCGGGGGAACTGGTGCACGGGGAGATCGTCGACGGGCGCATGGGCGCACCGAAGATCGACCGGCCGAGCGGGATGCGGGTGAAGCCCGTTTGCCCGCACTATTCCCGGTGCGGTGGCTGCGTGGTTCAGCATGCGAGCGACGGGTTCGTGGCGGACTGGAAGCGGGAGATCGTTGCCCGCGCGCTCGGCGCTCACGGGATCGAGGCCTCCTTGCGCACCGTCGCCACTTCGGCCCCAGGCAGTCGGCGGCGCGCGGTCTATGGGCTCAAGCGCACCAAGTCAGGTGTACAGATCGGGTTTCATGGACGAGCGGATGCCACGATCGTGGATGCGCCGGACTGCGCGGTGCTGCACCCTGACCTTCTGTCTGTGCGGGGCGCGCTGGCGGAGCTTGCGCTCCTCGGCGCGTCGCGGAAGGGCGAGGTCAAGGCCGGTGTCACGGTGACCGAGGGTGGCGTCGATGTGGATATCCGCGAGGCAAAGCCGCTCGAGCCCGCGCGGATTACCGAAGCGGTGGCCGTCGTTCACGGTCACCGGCTCGCACGCCTCACCTGGAACGGTGAGGTGGTGGCCCAGCGGCGGCCGCCGGTGATCCGGCTCGGCGGTGTTCCGGTGCAGGTCCCCCCCGGAGCTTTCCTGCAGGCTACCGAGGATGGCGAGGCGGCGCTCAGGGCCGGGGTTGAGGAGGCGATCGGAGACGCGGGGCCGGTCGTTGATCTCTTTGCCGGGTGCGGCACCTTCGCCCTGCCTCTCGCGCGGCGGGTGCCGGTCCGAGCGTTCGAGGGGGAGCAGGAACTGCTTGATGCGCTCCATGCAGCGTGGCGGGCCGGAGACGGGATGCGGCCCTTGACCGTGGAAAGGCGGGATCTCTTTCGCCGACCGCTCCTGCCCCTCGAACTCAAGGGTGTCGCCGCTGCCGTGATCGATCCCCCGCGGGCCGGGGCGGAGGCGCAGATGCGCTGTCTTGCGGAGGCGCGGGTGCCGCTCATCGCCTCCGTCTCCTGCAACCCCGTGACGTTCGCACGGGACACGGCCCTTCTCCTCTCGTCCGGATACCGGCTCGACTGGGTGCAGGTTGTGGACCAGTTCCGCTGGTCGAGCCATGTGGAGGTTGTGGCGCGGCTGTCTCTGGCGTGAGCCAAGATCAGCGCAGCTGCGCGGCGAGGTCCGTCAGATCGGCGGCGATGAAGTCCCAGTCCGCCTCCGCCACCAGATCGGCGGTCTGGCCCGGGCCGTGCTCGAGAAGGCGCGGGATGAATGCGGTATGCATGCCAAGGGCCCGCGCCGCGTGCAGATCCCCATTGTGAGCCGCCACCATCAGCACTCGTTCTGGCGGCAGTGCGAGTGCTGCGCAGCTGGCCAGATAGACCTGGGAAGAGGGTTTGTAGTCCCGCGCCACTTCGGCCCCGAGGATGCAGTCCCAAACAAGCCCGCTGTGGCGGGCGAGACGGGTCATCAACGCGATTGACCCGTTGGAGCAGGGGGCAACGATCCGTTCCGCCCGGATGGCAGCGAGGCCGGCGGCGGTGTCCGGCCAGGGCGGAAGCTGCTCCCACGCGCGATTAAGGTCGGCCCGCGCGCCCTCATCGAACTGCGCGGCGATCTCGAAATGCGCGAGTGTCCGGTCGAGATTCTCCAGATGCAGATCATCGAGAGGCACATAGCCCCGCGCCCCGCTGCGGACTCGCGCCATGGCCGGGTCATACTCCCCGCGCCAGCGGCTGGCGAAGGCGGCAGGGTCCACATCGATCCTCCGCTTGGCAAACATCGGTCGGGCCACGTCCGCAACGCCCGAACGCCAATCGACCAGTGTGCCGAAGACGTCGAAGAGGCACGCCTCGATCATGCCTCGCCCAGCACCCGGCGGGTGGGAAAGGGGATGTCGATGCCCGCCTCGTCGAACTTTTCCTTGGCTGCGCGGGTAAGGTCGAACTTCACTCCCCAATAGTCCCCACTTTCGCACCAGACCCGGACGACGAACTCGACGGCGCTGTCGCCGAGAGCCGCGACCTTCACGAACGGTTCCGGCGCATCGTGAATGCGCGTGTCCGCCTCGATCAGCTCCTGCAGCACCTCCTCCACCTGCCGCAGGTCTGCGTCGTAGGCGACACCGAAGGTGAGGTCCACGCGGCGGGTTTCGTGGTGCGAATAGTTGGTGATGGCGGAGGACCAGATGTCCCCGTTCGGCACGATGATCTGGACATTGTCCGGGGTCGTGAGCTCGGTGGTGAAAAGGCTGATCTCCGCCACCGTGCCGGACTGCCCCGCCGCGTCTATGAAATCCCCGATCTTGAACGGGCGAAACACCAGCAGCATGACACCTGCGGCCATGTTGGACAGCGTCCCCTGAAGTGCCAGACCGATGGCCAGACCTGCCGCACCTACGAGCGCCACGAGCGACGTGGTCTCGATCCCGAACCGCCCCAGCACGAAGATCGCGGCGAAGGCAAGGATGGCATACCGTGCGAGGCTCGCAAGGAATCCGAAGAGGGTCTCATCGAGCTCCGGGAACCGGTCCGCAAGCCCGCGCACCGTCCGCGCGGCCAGGCCCGACAGGCTGAGCGCCACCAGGATGATCGCGCCCGCCACCATCACATCGCTGAAAAGAGCCAACCACCACGACATGCGCGTCCTCCCATTCACTTCGGCGGATCCGTCCTAGCCCGACAGGTCCGGTTTGTCAGCCCGCACACGCGTACGGCACGGCAATTTCAGCGGACCTCGCGTCGTGCTGGCAGGGCGCGCGCAAAGAGCCTCTGGCGATGCTGCCGGTGGCGGGGTATGCGGGGCTCATGTCCGCGCTCCAGACCCTCCTCTCCGACGTGTTCGGCTATGACAGCTTCCGCCCCGGCCAGGCGGAAATCATCGAGGCGGTGACAGCGGGGGAGGACGTGCTGGCAATCCTCCCCACCGGGGCAGGCAAATCGCTCTGCTACCAGCTTCCCGCGCTCGCCCGGGAGGGGCTGACCGTGGTGGTGAGCCCTCTCATTGCGCTGATGCGCGACCAGGTCAGGGCGCTGAGGTCAGCAGGTGTCGCCGCGGGCGCCCTTACTTCCGGCAACACCGAGGAGGAGACCGAGGCTGTCTTCGCCGCCCTCGATGCGGGCGCGCTCAGGCTTCTCTATATCGCGCCGGAACGGTTGGCGCTCGGCGGGACGGAGCGGCTGCTGCGCCGCGCGGGCGTGCGGATGATCGCCGTGGACGAGGCCCATTGCGTCAGCCAGTGGGGCCACGATTTCCGCCCGGACTACCTGCGCGTCGGCGCCCTCCGGGAGGCGCTCGGCGATGTGCAGATGACCGCCTTCACCGCCACCGCGGATGCGGAGACACGGGCAGAGATCGTCGAGCGTCTCTTCAACGCCCCGCCCCGGGAGTTTCTGAGCGGTTTTGACCGGCCCAACCTCTATCTCGCCTTTCAGCCCAAGGACCGGCCTCGGCAGCAGATCCTCGATTTCGTGCTGCCCCGCCGCGGACAGTCCGGCATCGTCTACGCGGGCACCCGCAACAAGACTGAGGCCCTCGCGGGCGCTCTCCGTCAGGAGGGGATCAACGCCATCTCCTACCATGCGGGGATGGAGGCGGAGGCCCGGCGGGAGGCGGAGGAGCGGTTCCAACGCGAGGACGGCATCGTCGTCTGCGCCACGGTCGCCTTCGGTATGGGGGTCGACAAGCCTGACATCCGCTTCGTCGCCCACGCCGACCTGCCAAAGTCCATCGAAAGCTACTACCAGGAGGTTGGCCGCGCGGGCCGGGACGGGGATCCCGCGGATACGCTGACGCTCTACGGCGCCGACGACATCCGTTTCCGCCGGGCCCAGATCGACGAAGGGCTCGCCCCGCCGGACCGCAAGGCCGCGGACCATGCTCGCCTCAACACCCTGCTGGCCCTCGCCGAGGCGCCGACCTGCCGGCGGGAGACGCTGCTGGGCTATTTCGGCGAGCATACCTCCGGCGGCTGCGGCGGCTGCGATCTCTGTCGGGAGGCGCCGGAGCGTTTCGACGGGACGGAAGCGGCGCAGAAGGCGCTTTCAACCGTCTACCGCACGGAGGAACGGTTCGGCGCGGGCCACCTTATCGATATCCTGCTGGGCAAGGCGACGGAAAAGGTGCGCGCGCGGGGGCACGAACGCCTCTCGACCTTCGGCATCGGCACGGAGTTCGACCAGCGCCAGTGGCAGACCGTGTTCCTGCAGCTCATGGCCCTCGACATGGTGCGCCCGGATGCGGCCCGCCACGGTGCGCTGCGACTGACCGAGGCCGCCCGCCCGGTGTTGCGGGGGGAGAGCGCCCTGCGCCTCCGCCGCGACAGCCTGAATCGGGTTGCCCGGCGCCCCGCACCGCGGGCCATGGTTTCAGACGAGAACGCGCCGCTTCTCTCCGCGCTGAAGGCGAAACGGCGGGAGCTTGCTGAGGCGGCGAAGGTCCCGGCCTATGTGATCTTTCCGGACCGGACCCTCATCGAAATGACCGAACACCGGCCCGGGAGCCTCGATGCGATGGCCCGGATCAATGGGGTGGGGGCGAAGAAGCTCGAAAAATTCGGCGCGACCTTCCTCGCGGTGCTGACCGGCGACGCGCCCGACCCGGTGCACCCGACCCGGCGTGCGGCTGCGCTGGATGGCTCCGGCGATCTTTACGACGCGCTGGCGGCGGCCCAGTCGGATCTTGTTTTTGGCCCGGATGGTACTGAAAAACGCCTCGACTGCTCGCCGAAACTCATCGCGGCCATCGCTGCTGCCAAACCCTCCAGCCAGGACGCGCTGGCGCGCATCCCCGGCATGGACGAGCGGCGCCTTGCGCGTTTCGGTCCCACCTTCCTGCGTGTCATTGCCGAACATTGATCCGGACGCTTACTGACCAACGGCGAAACCACTTCTTCTTCTGGCCCCAAAAATATCCCCGCCGGAGGCTCCGACCTTCGCCGGATGCGCGTCATTCGTGGCAGCAAGCACCGCGTGTCAGGAGCGCCAACCGCCCGGAGGGCTCAGGGGAATGCGGGGCCGCGGGCCCCGTGCAATTTATCAGCAGTCTATTGGCCGAGACCCTCAAAGAGCGCGTCGAACTCCGCCTGTTCCCGGGCGAGGCGCTCTTCTTCCGCCTTCCGCTCTTCTGCGATCTGCAGGTAGTAGGCGACGTCCTCGCTCAGGACCACACCGGTCAGGTCGTAGACATCCGGGCGGCGGCAGGGATTGTACTCGGTCTTGCCTGTGCGGCGGTTGATCCGGGTCTCCCAGTCGAGCTTGCAGTAGCCCTCGACCACCTTCGCGGGGATCGAGGTGAAGAGCGTGCCTTCGGTCAGATCGAACGGCAGGTTGTCCCCGGGCGCGCCACCGATGAAGTCGAGCCTGCAGGTGATCGGGTGATAGACCGTCTGCCCCGCGCGCCTGCCGAAGCTCTCCGGCAAGGGGCCGGTCCAGCGGTCCTCGTCCACCCGGCAGGCGGTGGCGCGGCGGATGCCGCGCGCAAGAATAGTCGCGACCGCGCCGAACTCCGCATCGGTGAAGTGCGTCGCGCTCGCCACAGTCGGGTCCGTGTCGTTCCAGGAGACCACGACATCGACGCCCGCGATCTCCACGGTCGTGCGGGTGGTCACAACGAAGCCCTGGCGCAGGTCCAGATCTTCCGGCTGGCTCGGCACCGCGGGTGCACAGGCTGCGAGTGCCGCAAGGCTGACCGCGAGCCACCTCATGCGCCGATGGGCCCCCGGACCGCGCCAGTCTGCCCCCGGTCCATCAGCAGGTGGTCGAGCAGCACGCAGGCCATCATCGCCTCGCCCACGGGTACGGCGCGGATGCCGACGCACGGGTCATGACGGCCCTTTGTGACAATCTCCGTCGGCGCGCCGCCCTTGGTAATCGTCTTGCGCGGCGTGAGGATCGAAGAGGTCGGCTTGACCGCGAAGCGGACCACGATTTCCTGTCCGGTGGAGATGCCCCCAAGGATGCCGCCGGCGTGGTTCGAATTGTACTCCGGCCCGTCCTGACCCATGGAGATCTCGTCCGCGTTCTCCTCTCCCGTCAGGGACGCCGCCGCCATGCCGGCGCCGATCTCGACGCCCTTGACCGCGTTGATCGACATCATCGCGGCCGCAAGCTCCGTGTCGAGCTTGCCGTAGATCGGCGCGCCGAGGCCCGCGGGCACGCCGGTTGCCACCAGTTCGATCACCGCGCCGACGGAGCTGTGGGCCTTGCGGATCCCATCGAGATAGTCCGCCCAGTGACCTGCAGCGTCCGCATCCGGGGCCCAGAACGGGTTGTTGTCCACCTCCGCCCAGTCGCGTGCTGTGGCCTTGTGCGGCCCCATCTGGACGAGCCCGCCGACGATCCGCAGGTCCGGCGCGAGGGACCTCAGTGCCTCCCGCGCCACACCGCCCGCGGCCACCCGTGCCGCGGTTTCGCGCGCGGAGGAGCGGCCGCCGCCGCGATAATCGCGGATCCGGTACTTCTGCCAGTAGGTGATGTCCGCATGGCCCGGGCGGAACGTTTCCATGATCTCCGAATAGTCCTTCGACCGCTGATCGGTGTTCTCGATCATCAGCTGGATCGGGGTGCCCGTGCTCACGCCCTCGAAAACGCCGGAGAGGATCCGGACCGTATCCGGCTCCTGCCGCTGGGTCTCGAACTTCGTCTTGCCCGGTCTGCGTTTGTCGAGCCAGTGCTGCAGCATCTCCGGTTCGAGCGGCACCCCCGGCGGGCAGCCGTCCACCGTGGCCCCGAGCGCGGGCCCGTGACTTTCGCCCCAGGTGGTGACGCGGAACAGATGGCCGAAGCTGTTGAACGACATGCGCGGATCTCCTTTGGCGCGCAGGAGTAGCGGAACGTTGGGGGCGCTTCAATGCGGCTGTTCGTGCCCCTCACGGGCGGTCGCGCCTCCGGCGGGGATATTTCTAGCCAGAAGAAGCAGACGTGTCCGTGCTGGCGGCGAGTGCCTTTCGTCCCGCGGGCGAGAGCGCGTAGACGCCTCTGCCCTGCCGGTCGAACCAGCCATAGACGTTGCGGTAGAGGATCTCCCGCGCCTTGGGGATGCCGAGGTCCCGGGCGAGGTCGGATGCCTTCGCCGGGCCGTCGGCGAGTGTCGTGGCGAGGTGGAGCGCGGCCTGGCGGTAGGCGGTCATGATCTTCCCCCTTGCATGCCCTCCCGCCGTGGTGTCCCCCTCGCGCAGGGCGAACTCCCTGAGGAGCCGCGTGCGGCGCGGTTTCAACTTGCGGGGGGCGTAGGGGGCCGGGTCGAGCCAGGGTTCGACCACCCCGTCCCGAACCACAAGGAGGCCCAGGCCGAGCCTGCGGCACAGGCCCACGATACGCTGCTGGCGCTTGCGGCTTGCCCGGGGGCCGAAAGCGGGGATGGCGACATAGACCCAGTCCGTGATCCGCTGCCGCTCCACGCCCTGGAAGAGGAGATCGAGGGAAAAGGTGAGCTTCAGCTCGACGATCACCGGGTCCGGCGGACCGGCGGCATCGGCGGAGGCGGGCAGGGCGACAATGTCACATCCGGTGATTTCACCCTTCACCGCGTAACCCTGCGCCTCGAGGAACGCCTTGACCGGTGGATAGAGGTCGGTCTCTCGCACTGTCGCTCCTTTCTGCGGGATCTGCGCTTTTACCCGGCTCCCTGTGCATCGCCGCCGTTGCAAACCCCTGCGGTTGCGATATGTGCGAGGCATGAAGGATCAGCAGGTAGATCACATGGCCCCGGAGTTTGACCAGCGCAGCTTTCGCGATGCAATGGGGGCGTATCCGACCGGCGTGACGGTGATCACCGCGCTCGCAGCGGGGCGGCCGATCGGGATCACTGCCAACAGCTTCGCCTCGCTCTCCCTCGATCCGCCGCTGGTGCTCTGGTCACCGGCCCGGCGGTCGGCGCGGTGCGCGGCCTTCATCGCGGCGGAACGGTTCACGATCCACATCCTTGCGGCCGGTCAACGGGTGCTTGCCCAGGGGTTTGCGGAATCCGGCGATGCGCCGTTCGCGGCGGCGGACTGGGCGCCGGGGCCGGAGGGCGTGCCGGAGCTCGCTGGCTGTGCCGCGGTGCTGCGGTGCGTGCGGCACGGAACCTATCCCGGGGGCGATCACGAAATCGTCGTGGGCAGGGTTGCAAAGCTCACCCACGATCCCGCACGGGCGCCGCTGGTGTTCCATCGGGGCGACTATCCGAGCCTTTCCTGAGCGAACCAGCACGCCTGTTAGCCAGCGCCGCCCTCCTTGCCCCCCGAAGGTACCTGCGGTAACAGAGCCGCGACCAAAGACCCGGAACCGATCCCATGGCCCCCAAAAAGATCAAAGTGCAGCGGCCCAAGGCCGTGACACCCCGCGGATTTCGCGACTATTTCGGGGTGGATGTGGCGGAACGGTCCGCCATGCTCCGCGTGATCACAGATCAGTATCATCGCTACGGGTTCGAGCCGCTGGAGAGCTCCGCGGTGGAGACGGTCGAGGCGCTGGGCAAGTTCCTACCGGATGTGGACCGGCCCAACGAGGGGGTCTTTGCCTGGCAGGATGAGGACGAGACCTGGATGGCGCTGCGCTATGACCTGACGGCGCCGCTGGCCCGGGTCTACGCCCAGTTTCGCAACGATCTGCCGAGCCCCTATCGCCGCTATGCGGTGGGCCCTGTCTGGCGCAACGAAAAGCCGGGGCCGGGGCGGTTTCGACAGTTTTATCAGTGCGATGCGGATACGGTGGGCACGCCCACTGTGGCCGCTGACGCGGAGATCTGCGCGCTTCTCGCGGACAGCCTGGAGGCGGTGGGCATCGCGCGCAACGACTATGTCATCCGGGTCAACAACCGCAAGGTGCTGAACGGGGTGATGGAGGCTGCAGGCCTTTTGGAGCCCGACGCGCCGGATGCGCATGCGGTGGAGCGGGGCATCGTCCTGCGCGCCATCGACAAGCTTGACCGGCTTGGCGATGCGGGTGTGCGCGCGCTGCTGGGCGCGGGGCGCAAGGACGCCTCCGGAGACTATACGGACGGGGCCTGCCTCGGCGCGGAGCAGGCGGAGATCGTCATGGGCTTCGTCTCCGCCCGGCGGGAGAGCGGGGCTGCGACGTGCACACGCCTGCGAGAGCTCGTGGGCGGCTCTGCGGTCGGTGCTGTCGGGGTGGACGAGCTGGAACAGATTGGCGAGCTGATGGCCGCGCAGGGCTACGAGGATGGTCGGGTCCTGATCGACCCGAGCGTGGTGCGCGGCCTCGGCTACTACACCGGACCCGTCTACGAGGCGGAGCTGACCTTTGAGATCTTCGACGAAAAAGGGCGGCCGAGGCAGTTCGGTTCTGTCGCCGGGGGAGGGCGCTATGACGATCTGGTCAAGCGGTTCACAGGGCAGGACGTGCCCGCGACAGGCGTTTCCATCGGCGTTGACCGGCTACTCGCAGCTTTACGGGCGAAGGGGAGGGCCGCAGCGGCGGAACCCGGTCCCGTGGTCGTGACCGTCATGGATAAGGGCCGGATGGCCGCCTATCAGAGCATGGTTGCGGAACTGCGCAATGGGGGCATCCGGGCGGAGGTCTTCCTTGGCAATCCCAAGGATATGGGGCGGCAGCTCAAGTATGCGGACCAGCGGGGCAGCCCGGTTGCGGTCATCGAAGGGTCTGACGAGCAGGCGCGTGGTGTCGTTCAGCTCAAGGATCTGGTTCTCGGCGCGAAACTCGCGGCCGAGATCGAGAGCAACGAAGAATGGAAGGCACAGCCCGCTCAGCGCGAGGTTGCCCGGGGTGATCTGGTGGCCGAGGTCCGGGCAATGATGGCACGCAATGGCTAGGCGGATGTGCGGCCCGGCGGAGTGCTGCGCCTGCGGCAGAGACTTCTTGTGGCGCAAGACGATGCGGGGGCCGCGATGAACGTGGCGCGGGCCTATCTGGCGGACGGCCGCCTCGGCGCGGGCCTCGCCCGGGTGGAGGATGAGGTTGCCCGCCTGCTGGACCGGTTCGAACGGGCGGGCGCATTGCGGATCGATCCCGGTGCATTGCTGGACGCGGAGGTCCTGCTCGATCTCTATGGCGAGGACATCCGGGGCCGGGCCTACACCATTCACGACCCGGTGGACGGGGAGCGGATGCTGCGCCCCGACTTCACCGTGCCCGTGGTGCAGATGCACGGGCAATCCGCGATCCGCCCCGCGCGCTACGCCTATGCGGGGCCGGTTTGGCGGCGGCAGGAGCCCGGCTCCGACCGGCCGACGGAGTACCTGCAGGTGGGCTACGAGCTTTTCGATGACGGGGATCCGGCGGCGGCGGATGCTGAGGTGTTCGCGCTCTTTGCCGATGCGCTTGCAGGCCAGGAGCTTGCCGTCGCCACCGGCGACCTGGGCGTCGTCCAGGCACTTGTTGAAGGGCTCGAGACCAGCGCGGCCCGCAAGGCGGCACTGTTGCGCCATGTCTGGCGCCCGCGCCGGTTCCGCCGCCTTCTCGACCGATACTCGACGGCTCAGGAACCGTCCGCCCGGCGTGATGCGCTGCTGCGGGCCGCTGCGCGGGGCGAAGCGGCGCTTGCGGCCCATGTCGCCGACGAGGGTCCCGTCGCAGGGCTCCGCCGTATCGGGGAGATCACTGCCCGCGCGGCGGTGCTCAAGGAGGAGCTGGAGACACCACCACTTTCCCCCGCCGATGTCGCCCGGATCGATGCGGTGCTCGAGCTGCGGGGCAGCTATGCCCACGCCCTCCGCGTTCTGGAGGGTCTGACCCGGGAGGCTGAGGGGCTCGACGATGTCGTCGAGCGGATGGCCCGGCGGGGAGCGGCCCTTGCTGCAGCGGGGATCACGCTCGACACGCTTCCCTTCGAGGCAAGCTTCGCGCGGACCCGGATGGAGTATTATGACGGCTTCGTCTTCGGCTTCTTTGACCCGGCGCGGTCCGATCTGCCGCAATGCGCGACCGGCGGGCGCTACGACGCTCTGACGCGGGCGCTGAGCGGTGCGGATGGTTTGCCCGCGGTGGGCGGCATCGTCCGGCCCGAGGTGCTTCTGGCCAGAGGGGCAGGGCAATGAGCCGCCTGAAACTTGGCTTGCCCTCCAAGGGCCGATTGCAGGACGACGCGATGGCGTGGTTCGCCGCGCAGGGGATCGAGATCGTGCGCACAGGCTCGGGCCGCGAATATGCCGGTGAGGTGCGGGGGATCGACGGGGTGGACCTTGTCCTCCTCTCCGCCGGGGAAATCCCACGGGAACTTGCGGCGGGGCGTATCCACCTGGGTGTCACCGGTCAGGACCTGGTGCGGGAGAAGCTGCCCGGCTGGTCCGATCAGGTGTCGGAAGTGGCGGAGATGGGCTTCGGCTTCGCAACGCTCGTACTCGCGGTGCCCGCATTCTGGGCGGACGTAGAAACCCTCGACGACCTCGACGCGACCGCTGCCGCCTTCAGGGCTGCGCACGGGTTCCGACTGCGGATCGCCACGAAGTACCACACGCTTGTCCGGGAGTTTCTCAACACCCATGAGGTTGCGGATTACCAGCTCGTCGACAGTCAGGGTGCCACGGAAGGCACGGTGAAGAACGAAACCGCAGAGGCGATTGCCGACATCACATCGACCGGGGATACCCTGCGCGCCAACGGTCTGCGGATCCTCGCGGACGGGGAGATCCTGCGATCACAGGCCACGCTGTTCGCTGCGGCCGGTGTGGAAGGGTCGGACGTGGCAGAGCAGTTCGAGACGCTGCGCGCGCGCCTCAGCTAGGCGCGCTCAACTCGGGTCAGACGCGTTCGTCGTGACCGTGCCGAGGGAAACCTTGCGGGCGTTGCAGGCATCGAGCGCGGTGAGAAGATCCGTCAGGCAATCGATAGGCGCTGAACCGAGATCGATCTCGAACGTCCAACCCGCGCCTTTTTCCACCGGACCGTGGCAGCGGTGGACGACGCCGTGGAACTCCGGCACATCGACCTCAAACCGTGGCTGAAACGCCTCGAGGAACCAGTGACGGATGGGCTGCCAGTCCGTGCCCCGATCCCCGATCACCACGTAGATCGGCAGGGCGTTCCAGCGGAACGGGGAGATCGACACCGGCGCGCCGTTCTTGAGGCGCGTGAACACCGGATCGAAGCGGACCTGAAGCCCGTCCTCCACATCGAAGGCGCTCATGTGTCCGTTATGTTCGGTAAAGAGATCGTTCCGCTCTGGCAGATTAAGCGGACCGGACCGGATCAGCTGCCCGTCCGCGGCACGGCGCGGCGTGTCCGTCTCGCAGACGAAGTCGCGGTCCAGCGCTGCAGACATCTCCTCCAGGATCCGCGACAGGTAGATGTCGCGCACCGGATTTAGGATATCAAGCATCACGTCCTGAGTGCGTGTCACCAGCTCGGTCCTATCTGACTCCGAATTCCGCCAGAGCCATTGTCAGCTCCGACGGCAAAGGTTCTTCTTTAGAACGATCAATTATCGCGTCTTGAGGCGCGTCAGAGCCTGGCAAATACCGCCAGCCTTGAAAGGGCCGCCTCGGTATTGCGACCGTATTTATCACATCCCGATTGAGAACAATAGCGCAGCGATCGATTCCGTCATCCCCGGTGACCTTATCGAGCCGCAGAATTTGTTGCCGCGCGAGGATCACACCCTTGAAAACCCAGTAAAGGGAGCCCCCGTCGAGGATCTCCGCTGACCGCCTTGGCCACATGCGGGTGACGTGCACATGTTCGGGCGTTTGCCCCCGGGCAAGGCGCATCGCGCGCTGCCGCACCTGCCAGTCGAGCAAATCCTGCACACGCTCCGCCCCGACGCAGAGTTTGAGCAGGTTCAGCTCTCCCGGGCCGTGTGATTCGGTGTCGCGCATGTCTTACCCGCTGAATTTGCTGTGTTTCGCGGCAAAAAGACCGGGAAGGTCCCGTACTCGCCGCATGGTGTTCTCCCAAATCGTGACACCATATCTTGTGGTGTTGGAGTCTTTTTTGGTGTAGATTGTCAGTCTTTCCACGCCGTGAGACTGACCTGACGAGGTGCCCTTGTGACCGAGTTCGCTGCCCCCATCGCCGCCCAAATCTGGGATATGAAGTACCGGTTCAAGGATGCAGAGGGCGCTCCCATCGACGGCACTGTGTCGGACAGCTGGCGGCGGGTGGCGCGCGCTCTTGCCGCAGTCGAGGCCGAGCCCGAGCAGTGGGAAGGGCGGTTTTACGACGCCCTGAAGGATTTCAAGTACCTGCCGGCGGGCAGGATCCTTGCAGGCGCAGGAACCGCACGGTCTGTCACGCTCTTCAATTGCTTCGTCATGGGAACGGTGCCTGACTCCCTCGCGGGCATCTTCGACATGCTCAAGGAAGCGGCCCTGACGATGCAGCAGGGCGGCGGCATCGGCTATGACTTCTCGACCATTCGGCCGAAGGGCGCGGCGGTGCATGGCGTGGCGGCAGACGCCTCCGGCCCGCTATCCTTCATGGACGTGTGGGATGCGATGTGCCGGACGATCATGAGCGCGGGCGCCCGGCGAGGGGCGATGATGGCCACGCTCCGCTGCGACCACCCTGATATCGAGGAATTCATCACCGCAAAGCGCGATGCTGTGCGCCTGCGCAACTTCAACCTCTCCGTCCTCGTGACCGATGCGTTCATGGATGCGGTAAAGGCCGGGGCGGACTGGGATCTGATGTTCGATGGCGAGGTCTATCGGACGGTGAAGGCCGCGGAACTGTGGTCGCTGATCATGCAATCCACCTATGATTATGCGGAGCCGGGCGTTATCTTCATCGACCGGATCAATCAGCGCAACAATCTCAGCTACTGCGAGACAATCGCGGCCACGAATCCCTGCGGCGAGCAGCCCTTGCCGCCCTACGGCGCGTGTCTGCTGGGCTCCATCAACCTCGCCCGCCTGGTCGATGCGCCCTTCGAGGAGGGCGCGGACATACCCCAGGATGTGCTCGACGATCTCGTGGCCACTGCGGTGCGCATGATGGACAATGTCGTCGACGCCTCCCGCTTCCCGCTGGAGGCCCAGGCGCAGGAGGCGCAGGCCAAGCGGCGCATCGGGCTGGGCGTCACCGGGCTTGCGGACGCTCTGTTGATGCTGGGTCTGCGCTACGGCTCTCCGGAGGCCGCGCGTCAGACGGAGCGCTGGTTGCACCGGATCGCGCGCGCGGCGTATCTGACGTCGGCGCATCTGGCCGCCGAGAAGGGGGCCTTCCCGCTGTTCGATGCGGAGGCGTTTCTCGCCTCCCCGACCATGCAGGACATGGACGAGGACGTGCGCACGGCGATCCGGACCCACGGTATCCGCAACGCGCTGCTCACTTCGATCGCCCCCACGGGCACGATCTCCCTCTATGCAGGCAACGTGTCGAGCGGGATCGAGCCGGTCTTCGCCTATTCCTACACCCGCAAGGTGCTGCAGAAGGATGGAACAAAGACCGAGGAGGAGGTCGTGGACTACGCCGTCCAGCTCTACCGGGAAAAGTTCGGCGCGGAGGCGGCGCTGCCCGATCATTTCGTGAACGCCCAGACCCTTCCGCCGCTCGACCATGTCCGGATGCAGGCGGCGGCGCAGAAGTGGATCGACAGCTCGATCTCGAAGACCATCAACTGTCCGGAGGATATCAGCTTCGAGGCGTTCAAGGAGGTCTACATGGCCGCCTGGGATCAGGGCTGCAAGGGCTGCACCACCTACCGCCCCAACGCGGTCACCGGCAGCGTGTTGAGCGTTGCCGAGGAGAAGCCCGCGGCACCGGAACCGGTCGAGGAGGATGGCGTCGTCTACATCGCGGAACCGCTGGACCGGCCCGAGCAGCTGACCGGGGAGACCTATAAGATCAAGTGGCCGAACTCGGAGCATGCGATCTACATCACGATCAACGATGTGGTCGTGGGCGGGCGGCGGCGGCCCTTCGAGGTGTTCATCAACTCCAAGAACATGGAGCATTTTGCCTGGACCGTGGCGCTCACCCGGATGATCTCCGCGGTGTTCCGGCGGGGCGGCGATGTGAGCTTCGTGGTGGAGGAGCTCAAGGCCGTCTTCGATCCCCGGGGTGGGGCGTGGATGCAAGGCAAGTATGTGCCCTCGATCCTTGCGGCGATCGGCGGGGTGATCGAGCGCCACATGGTGGCGACGGGCTTCCTCGAGGGGGAAGGGATGGGCCTGAAGTCCGACCCCCAGGCGGAAGCGGTGCGGGTCGGCGCCGCCCCGTCGGGCGGCGCGTGTCCGAATTGCGGTCAGTTTGCGTTGCGCATGTCCGAAGGGTGCCTCACCTGCGGCGAGTGCGGATTCTCGAAGTGCGGCTAGACAGCATCGTCTACAGCCGCACGCCATCGGTTGATCTGCCGGGTACGGTCACAGATGTGTCCAGCGGGCAGCGACGAAGGTGCCCCTTCGTCACCTGAACCTGTTTCTCAGGTCCACCCGGGTCGTGTCCGGCCCGGGTGCCCCAGCGGTTTCGATCAGTCGCCGAGGGCGACGCCCTCTCGCCGTTTGTCTGCTGCGCCGATGAGCGCGTCGTCGGTGATCTGGATCACGTGGAGGCCGGAGTTGAGGTTGCGCACGTTGATGCCGTGGCCCTTCTCCTCCAGCACGGCCTGCCACGCGACCGCGTCTGACCCTTCCTCCAGATCCGTGTCGCCGTTGCGGTTGACCACATGGCCCTGATCGATGGCCGTCTGGGGATCCATGCCGAAATCAAGGATGCGCACGATGTTCGCCGCGACATAGTTGATGATCCGGCTGCCCCCGGGCGAGCCGATCAGCAGAACCGGGGCACCGTCCTGCATGACGATCGTCGGCGACATGGAGGACCGGGGCCGCTTGCCGCCCTCGACCCGGTTCGCGATCTTGCGCCCGTCAGCTTCAGGCGCGCGGGAGAAATCGGTGAGTTCGTTGTTCAGAAGGAACCCGTTCGTCATCACCCGGGAGCCGAAGCCTGTCTCGATGGTCGTGGTCATGGACACCATGTCGCCGTAGCTGTCCACGATCACGAAATGAGAGGTCCCGGGGCGCTCAAGCTGGGTATCCGGAGAGAGGAGCAGGGTTTCGTCGTGGGGTGGCTCGCCCGGCACGCCCTTCTCCATCGCTGCTGCCGCGTCGATGAGGGCCGACCGGTCCGTGAGGTAGTCCCCGTCGACGAGGCCCCTGGTCGGCATGTCCACATAGTCCGCGTCGGCCATGTAGAGACCCCGGTCCGCGTAGGCGAGCTTCGCCGCCTCCGCGTAGAGGTGCCAGGCCTCCGCGGAGTTTCCGAGGCCGGTCATGTCGAAAGGTTCCAACATGCCGAGGATCTGCCCTACGGTGAGCCCGCCGGAGGTCGGCGGGCCCATGCCGCAGACCTCGTAGGACCGGTAGGGCACGCAGATCGGATCGCGGACCTTCACCTCATAGGCAGCGAGATCCTCCATCGTGAGAATCCCTGCGTTGATGTCGGTCTTGACCGCCGCCACGATGTCCCCGGCAATCACCCCGGTGTAGAAGGGGGCCGACCGCTCCGCAGCGACAAGGCGCAAGGTGCGCGCGAAGTCGGGGTTCTTCAGCAACGTGCCTGCGACCTTCGGACTTCCATCCGCGTTGAAAAAGTAGGAGGCCGTGGGCTCGAACCGGTCGAGCGACCTCTCCTGCGCACCGGCGATGCTGTCTGCCATGCGCGGGCTGATCTCGAACCCGGCCTCCGCCAGATCGATGGTCGGGGCGAGGAGATCGGCCCAGGGCAGGCGCCCGTGCAGGGCGTGCATCTCATCGAGGAGCTTCAACGTGCCGGGAACACCGACGGAGCGGCCGCCGACGACGGCGTCCCACCAGCCGACAGGCTCCCCGTCCGGGCCGAACCAGTAGGTCTCGTCCGCCTCCAGCGGGGCACGTTCCCGTCCGTCGAGGGTCATGAGAGCGCCTGCGGACGCGTCCCAGTAGAGAAGGAACGCCCCTCCGCCGATACCGGAGCTTTGCGGCTCCACCAGATTGAGCATGATCTGGACGGCGACGGCGGCATCCGCCGCCGAGCCCCCGGCGGCGAGGACGTCATAGCCTGCCTGTGCTGCGATTGGATTGGCTGCGGCAACCATGAATTCCTGTGCCCGCACCGCAGCGTTGCTGGCGATTGCGGTGGTTTCCTCGGGCTGCACCGCCTCTTGCGCGATGCCACCCGATGCCGCCACGAGGGCCGTTCCGGCCAGCAGGCCCCTGATTACTTGTCGCATCGCACATCTCCTCTTGCTGGGTACCCGCAGAGGTTGAGCCAAAGCCGCGGGGGGATCAACCCATCGTGGCGCGTGTCCGATCTGATGGCCCCGGAGTGCCCGCCTTCCCCAGCCCGACATCCCGCTCATCAGTGCCGGTCTTTGCGACGCGTCGGACCCTTGACGCCGCGCCCGCCGCGGGCAAACTTGCGCCAGGAAAAAAGGCGGATGCACCGCATCCCGAAGGGAGGACTCCATGAATTTTCGTCTTTCAACCGTGCTCGCGGGGGCGGTCGCGCTGACGCTCGGCGCCGGGTCGGCGCTCGCGCAGGATGTGACCCTGCGCTTCCAGCACTTCATCTCGAATGCGGGCTCCGTGCCCAAGTACTTCATGATCCCCTGGGGGGAGAAGATCGAGGCGGAGTCTGGCGGTCGGATCGACTTTGAGCTCTACCCGTCCATGCAGCTTGGTGGCGCGCCGCCGGCGCTCTACCAGCAGATCGCGGACGGCGTGATCGACGGCGGCTGGTTCATCCCCAGCTACACCCCCGGACGGTTTCCCTCAGCGGAGGTGTTCGAGCTGCCCTTCGTGAGTTCGAAAAACGCCGAAGAAAGCTCCCGCGCCGCATGGGAGTACTACGTCAAGTACATGCAGGAGGAGTTCAAGGACATCAAAGTCCTCGCTGTGCATGTCCACGGCCCCGGCATCATCCATACCAAGGGGCGCACCGTCGAAAGCATTGAGGATATGGCGGGGCTCAAGCTGCGCGGTCCCTCCCGCCAGGCAAACGCGCTCCTGAGCTCCATGGGTGTCACGCCCGTCGGCATGCCGGTGCCGCAGTTCCCCGAACAACTGTCCAAGGGCGTGGTCGATGGCGGGGTCATCCCGTGGGAGATCGTGCCACCGCTCAAGGTGCACGAGCTTGCGACCGCGCATACGGAGATCGGGGGCGACCGGTCGCTCTACAACACGTTCTTTGTCTGGGCGATGAACCCGGACAGCTACGAGGCTCTGCCCGATGACCTCAAGGCGGTGATCGATGCCAACTCCGGCCTCGAAGCGTCCGCCTTTGCCGGCCGCGCGATGGACACGGGCGACGTCCCGGGACGGGAGACCACGGTCGCGACCGGCAACACCATCGTGACCCTCGACGAGGCGGAAACCTCCCGCTGGCGTGAGAAGGCAGATCCGGTGATCGACGCCTGGCTCTCCGAGATGAACGACCGCGGCCTGCCCGGTGAGGCGATGCTCGACGACGCCCGCGCGCTCGTCGCCGAACACAGCTCGGGTAGCTGACATGGAGGGGGTCGGCCGCCAGTCGGCCGATCCCCCGACAGGTCTTGTTGTCGAGCAGACCGCATCTTGGGATCGGCGCAGGGCCAGCCGGGTGGCACGAAGACACACGAAAATCGCTTTTGCCTCTGTGCGGGATGATGGGTCGAAACCTGGCGTTTGGTGCAACGATCGGATCCGACCACTCAGTTTTGCGCGCATCTCAAACCCGCAGGCAAATCGCCTGTACTGCTCTCGCTGAGGCAACCCATAAGCTCCAGGTGCACGTCTTGGTGTGACGAAGCGTGTCCTTGTGGGGAGCGATCTACGTCCCCGGACCGGCAGCACCTTCACTTGCGATCATAGATTTGGTCAGCGCTTCCGTTCCGGACGTTGTGCGCACTAAAATCGTCTCAAAGCTGCTTCTATTTCAGTTCAATAAAGAAATTTTCCCGATTATGTCCTTTGATCGTGCCATAGTTCGTCATGTCTGTGAAAGCGCCGACGCTTTCGACAACAGGAGAACCACTATGCGTTACACGTTCTTGACGTATTCGAGACCCGAAGACTTCGCCAATGTGCCGCCCCAGGAGCTTGGACAGCTCAAGGGCCTCTTCGGAGCCTATATCGGCGCGTTGAAAGAGGCAGGCATTCTCGTCGCCACGGACTGGCTTCAGCCGGTCAGCGCGGCGACCACCGTGTCGGATGGCGGCAACCGGATCCAGGACGGACCCTTTGCTGAGTCCAAGGAGACGCTGGGAGGCTACATGACGGTGGAGGTGCCGGACCTCGACGCGGCAATCTCCTGGGCCAAAAAGTGCCCGATGGCCAAGTATGGCGCCGTCGAAATCCGCCCCACGGCGATGGAAGCCTAGTGAACGCCGATGCGCGCATGACCGATGTCATGCGCGCCTCCTACGGGCGTCTGCTCGCCCTTCTGTCCAGCCGTACCGGTGACATCCTGCTCGCCGAAGACGCGCTTTCCGACGCATTTGCCAAGGCGCTGATCCATTGGCCGAAGGAGATGCCGGGCAATCCGGAGGCGTGGCTGCTGACCGTTGCGCGAAACCGGGTGATCGACATGGCGCGGCGAGACGCCCGCATCGACTTCCGCAACGATGTTCCCGAGCCCGGCGCGCCCGCGCCTGCCATGGACGACTTCCCGGACGAACGCCTGAAGCTCATGTTCGTCTGCGCCCATCCGGCGATTGATGTCCGGATACACACCCCGCTCATGCTGCAGACCGTCCTGGGGCTGGAGGCGGAGGTCATCGCGCAGGCCTTCCTCCTGCCGCACACGACCATGGCCAAGCGGCTGGTCCGCGCAAAGCGGAAGATCCGGGACGCAGGCGTCGCCTTCCAGATCCCCGAACCGGAAGAACTGCCTCCGCGAGTGTCCGGGGTTCTGGAGGCAATCTACGGCGCGTTCTCTCGGGACTGGCTGGGGGCCGGGGCGCTGGCTGAAGAAGCGTTCTATCTCGCCTCTCTGCTCGCGGAGCTGATGCCCGACAATGCGGAGGTGCTGGGCCTTGCCGCCGTGATTGCCTACACCCTTTCCCGCGAAGACGCCCGGGTACAGGATGGCGTGTTCGTCCCTCTTGAGGAGCAGGACACGGCAAAGTGGGACGGACGCCTCCTCCAGATCGCGCGGAGTTATCTGGAGCGGGCACAAGCGCAGAATGATCTCGGGCGGTTTCAGCTTGAGGCGGCGATTCAGGCCGTTCATGCGGACCGCATCTGGACCGGCGTGACGAACTGGGATGCGCTCGTGCAGCTTCATCTGGGCCTGTCGCGCGTGGCGCCGACAATCGGCGGGACGGTCGGATATGCGGCGGCGCTGGGCAAGGCGATCGGGCCGGAGGAGGGGCTGGAGGCCCTTTGCTCCATCGATGCCGAAGTCCGCGCCGGTTTCGCACCCGCCGAGGCCACGAGAGCCTATCTGCTGAGCGAGCTTGGCAGACCGGAGGAGGCCCTTGCCGCGGCCCGGAAGGCCATATCGCTGACCGTCGAACCACCCTTGCGCCAGTACCTTCAAGCGAAGAGCGCGGCACTCGCTGCCGAACTGACCTAGCGCCGCTCAGGTTTCCGACACGGTTCGCTCTTCCCGTGGTGACAGGGCGGAGCAGACTTCCGCCCCATCAAGGTGCCGTGGAGAAAAGCGGTCACTTCACCCAGTAGGGGCTTGCCATGGCGAAGCCAGGCTCACCCGCCAGCAGCTTCCCGGCCTCGGCCATGTAAGCCGAGAACCATGGGGACTGTGCGTTCGCCTCGAATGCGGCCTGTGTCGCGTAAACCTCGGTGATGTGCACCGTGTCCGGGTCGCCCATGTCGAGCGCGAAGACATAGCTCACATGTTCGACGTTCTGCTCTGCGCGGGTTCTTAGGTGCGCCTCCCAAAGAGCAACCAGGCTGTCGCGCTGCCCGGGCTGCGTCTTGATCGTGAGGAACAGCGCAACTTCTCCGGCGGGCATCTCCTCCGCCTGTGCGGATGTTAGGCCAAGGGCAATGACTGCGGCCAGAGCGGCGACTTTGAATGCGGGTCCGATCATCGGTCTCTCTCCTGTTTTGGATGAAGGGCACAGCGCCTCTTCACCAACGTGACGGTTGAGATCCGTGCGGAAGGACATCTCGCGAGTTTTTAGGCAATCCCGCGCTCATGCTCTAAGCTAACCCGGCCTGGCAAATTATGGCGCCTGAAAGCTTTGCCGGTATTCAGACGGTGACACGTTCAGCGACCGCAGGAAGGCCCGGCGCATGCGGTCCTCATCCATGAAGCCGCATATCGTCGCGATCTGTTTCAGGCTCTTGGAAGACGCCTCCAGCAACTCGCGCGCCCGTTCGATGCGGAGCGCCTCGACCGCCTTTGCGGGTGTGGTCCCGAATGCCTTCGTGTAGGCCCGGGCGAAGTTTCGGGCGCTCATGCCTGCCCGGGCGGCGAGTGCTTCGACGGGCAATGGCGCATCGAGGTTCTCCTCCATCCACGCGTTCAGCGCGTCGAAGCGCCCCGCGCCGTCCCGCGCCTGACGTTGCAGGACCGGGCTGAACTGCGACTGGCCACCGGAGCGGACCATCTGCGCGACCATCGACCGGGCAACCGTCAGGGCAGAGGCGCGTCCGAAATCCTCGGACACGATCGCGAGGGCCATGTCGATGCCCGCAGTGATGCCCGCGGAGGTCCAGACGGTGCCATCGTTGATGTAGATCGGATCGACCTCGACCGTCACGCGGGGAAAGAGTTCGGCGAGCATCTCGCAGTCCTCCCAATGTGTAACCGCGCGCCGTCCGTCGAGCAGCCCGGTGGCGGCGAGGACCAATGCACCGGAACAGACCGAGCACACGCGGTGCGCACCATCGGCAAGTTCCCTGATCGCAGCGACGAGCGTTGCGTTGCGCATACCGGGGATCGCGCCATCACCCCCCACGACCACCAGCGTGTGGATGTCGCGATGTGCCACGGAAGAGATCGGCTCGCTGGGAATGGAGACGACTGTGTTTGTCCCCGTCTGCTGCCCGTCGACGGACACGACCACACATTCATAGCCGTTGTCCTGCGTCGCCAGGTTCGGCGCGTGGGAGAAGACTTGGAGCGGCCCGACCAGATCCAGCAGAACGAAGTCGGGATAGATCACGAAGACCACGAGCTTCGGGCGGTCATCGCTCGGTTTTCGTTTGGCAGTTTTTGCTGTCATATTGGCATTTCTGCCAAATGCGGATCACGTAGTCTACCAGCACATGAACAGGAGGTGTCGGAATGATGATGTTGAAACCAAACTGCGAATGCTGCGACCGGGACCTTCCGCCAGGGTCGACCGTCGCCAGGGTCTGCTCTTTCGAGTGCACGTTCTGCGCCGACTGCGCGGAGTACAGATTTGCCAACACCTGCCCAAACTGCGGCGGAAACTTCGTGGAACGCCCGGTGCGGCCCGCGGACAAGCTGGCGCGGTATCCCGCCTCCACCAAGCGGTTCACCAAAGATCATGCCGAATGCGCCGATCTCTTCGCGTGAAAGGAAAGGTTGGAAATGAGAGACCTTGAACACATTCTGAACTGGCGGCGGATCAATGCGCGCCTCACCACATCCGGGCAGCCCGACGCAGATCAGCTTGTCGAGCTTCGCGATCTCGGCACCACCCATGTCGTCAACCTGGGCCTCGGTCATGGAGAGGGTGCGCTGATCGACGAGGCGGAGAGGGTAGCGGCACTCGGCATGTCCTACATCCACATCCCCGTGGATTTCGAGAAACCGACCGATAGGAACTTCGAGGTTTTTAGTCTGGCCCTGCAGAACAATCCGGAGGCCCGGATGCATGTGCACTGTATCTATAATGCACGGGTCAGCGCCTTTTTCTACCGCTACGCCAAGACCGGGGGCGAGATCTCCGAAGACCAAGCATCCTCCATCATGGAAAGCATCTGGAGACCGGGCGACGACTGGGCTACCTTCATCGACAGGCCGGAGGCGAAGGGGGCTCCGAACCTCTACGCTGGTGAGGACTATTGAATGTAGTGGTCGCGCCGCCGGCGCGACGATACAGCTGTCGCTCGCGGTAGCTGACACAGCATAGCGATACTTGGCTCCAGATTGGAAATGAAGACAAGCTCAGCGGCCAATGCCGTTTCTGAGTGACCCGGTCTGGCCGGGTGGTTCGACGCGTTGACGACGCGGATGTATTCGGCTTGCAGCCTCTCTCAGCATCGGTCGCACGCCTGACACTCTCGGCTGAGAAAGGCAGGGCGGAAGGATGGCGACTGATCGAAGAACTAACTGAACGGGTTCGGTTTGAATTACGCTGCTTTTTGAGTTGAGGCGGTTTGGCGCAGAGAAATGATGACTACCTAGCTGAAGCCGGTGTTTCTTTGACGACCATCTATGAACTTCTAAATAAGATGTGGGTGAATGGTTATATGGCGATGCGACTAGCCTATTGACCCGAAGGTAGCCAATGTCGTGTGGTTCGGCTGAACATGAGGCGGATCAGGCGGAGTTCCCCTTGGTTGCATGAACTACGGCATCTCCGGTTACAAAGGCTGCAAGCCCGGTAGATAAGTCATTTAGACCAAGAGAAATCAGAAGCAATGGATTGAAAAGAGTTCGTTCGCTAGCGGGGCTTTCGGAACTTTCATTTGGATCAAGATTGAGAACCAAGGCCGAAAGAGCAATAGGCCGAGTTTCTGAATAGTCTATGAAAGTCTGTGTCCCGTTCAGTCGGCAATTCGAAACACAAAGATCGTTTTTTGCATTCACAAAACGGTGCTTTGTCCGAATGGGCTTGCGCTGCTTGGAGAATTGGAGCATCACATTGTCAGGCGAAGCTGCTTAAATGCCTTCGGCTATTTCTTCAAACAACTCCCGGGGCATGTGCATGAGCATCGATCTCAGCAAACTCACTCTTGTTGAACTCAAGAAACTGGCAGCCAGTGTCGAGAAGGCGATTGCAACGGCGGAGGGAAAGCGGCTTCGAGAAGCGCGTCAGGCCGTGGAGAAGATCTCCAAGGAATACGGCGTCCCCGTGACCGAGTTGCTTGCGCGCGGTGAAACCCCTACGCCCAAGAAGGCTCCGAAGAAAAAGAAAGCGAAAGCGGTCCCGCAGGCAAAATTCCGCAACCCGGCCGATCCGACCAAAACCTGGACGGGCAAGGGACGCCGCCCCGGCTGGTATGTCGAGGCCCTTGAGAACGGTGTATCCGAAGAGGACCTGCTCGTCTCCGGCGCTTCCAGCTAGCTGCTTCTGTCTGGTGGGCGGGGTATCCCTCGCCCCATCGACGCCGCGGGCGAACGTCGCTTGCTAGGAACTAGCAAGCTCTCGGACGGTGTGCCAATCCACCCGCAAGACGCAACCGAATTGCGTGTGTTTCGCCAATGGGCGGACGCTACCGCATCTTAGTTCTCCGCGCTGCTAACGGGAGATTACCGGGCTTGATGGTGAATCGCGAACATTCTCGAGTAGAGGGTCATCGGACAACCCACCAACTGGGTCAGCCGATGAGGCCCGCGCCACCTAGATCGACTTGAGTGTAACTGGTCACTTGAAAGCGACGGCCCTCTAAACGGTTCGACTGGATGTTCGAGTTCGGCATCGTTTTCCTCACAATCGTTCGGAAATTGGCAATACCGTCACGTGCCTCGCCAGCGACCAACCGCCTGCTACGCATCGCCCGGGTCATCGGCATCGAAATGGGAGTTGAACGGTAGATGCATCGCCCACGCGCCATGGGTCAAATCGGTAGAAGCGGTGGCAAAATGGCGGAGAGACAGGGATTCGAACCCTGGGTACCCGCAAAGGCACAACGGTTTTCGAGACCGCCCCGTTCGACCACTCCGGCACCTCTCCGCGGGGTGAGCGTGTGTTTAGGCAAATCGGCGGAAACTGCAACAGTTCTTTTTGTCCGAACCGCAGGACAGGTGCGAAGGCGCTTGACTTTGCCGGAGCTCTCCCCGATACAGCCGCTTCCTGCGCGGGAGGGCTCGCGCGGGCCATATCACTCGCCCGGAACGCCGGGCCGCAGTTCGAGGCGCAGCAGGGCTGCACAATCCCGGGAAAACCGGAGCCGCAGAACGCGACAGACAAGGGAGCGAGCGGATGTTCGCCGTGATCAAAACTGGTGGCAAACAGTACAAGGTTGCCAAGGACGATGTCGTCACCATCGAGAAGCTGGCAGCAGATGCCGGTGAAACGGTTCAGTTTAACGACGTTCTGATGCTCGGCGGAGATGATGTGACCGTTGGCGCCCCCTTCGTGGAAGGTGCGGGCGTGCAGGCCGAGGTTCTGGAACAGACCCGCGGCGAGAAGGTCATCAATTTTAAGAAGCGTCGGCGGAAGCACTCCTCCCAGCGCAAGAAGGGGCACCGGCAGCACCTGACGCTCGTCAAGGTGACCGAGATCCTCGCCTCCGGTGCCGACAAGAGCGGCGTGAAAGCGGCTCTCGGCGCTGGTTCTGTCGCGGTTGCGGCGGTCGCACCTGCGGCTGCTCCTGCGAAAGCGGAAAAGCCTGCCAAGGCGGAGAAGCCCGCGAAGGCTGAGGCATCGGCGCCCGCAGCGGACGTCGAGGCGACGAAGCCTGACAACCTTCTCGACGCGCCGAAGGGCGATGCCGATGATCTGAAGAAGATCTCCGGTGTCGGTCCCGCGCTGGAGAAGAAGCTGAACGCCAACGGCATCTACCATTTCTGGCAGATCGCAGCCTGGGGCCCGAGCGACATCGCCTTCGTCGACGATCTTCTGTCCTTCAAGGGCCGGATCGAGCGTGACAACTGGATCGAGCAGGCGAAAGAGTTCGCCGCCGACGCGGAATAAGGAGAGACTGGCATGGCACATAAAAAAGCAGGCGGTTCATCCCGCAACGGCCGCGACTCGGCCGGCCGTCGCCTTGGCGTGAAGAAGTTTGGCGGCCAGGCCGTCATCCCCGGCAACATCATCGTGCGCCAGCGCGGCACCAAATGGTGGCCGGGTGAGGGCGTCGGCATGGGCCGTGACCACACCATCTTTGCCACCGCCGAAGGTTCCGTGAAGTTCCACAAGGGGCTCAAGGGCCGCACGTTCATCTCTGTCCTGCCAATGGCGGAGGCAGCTGAGTAACACCGAACCGGTTTTGGAATTCGATTGAGGGGCCGGTGCAATCACCGGCCCCTTTTTTGTTTCGGACGGAGTACCACGGGAGGCCATCATGGCCGGAGGGCTCGACATCGCTAGTTTTGCCGTGTTCGCGGCGAGCCAGGTGGGAACGCCGGGGCCCGCGAACATGGTTCTGCTGACCGCGGGCGCGCGCTACGGGCTGCGGGCGGCGCTGCCCTTCGTCGCTGGTGTGGTTGTGTCCAAACAGCTCGTGATCTGGCCCCTTGGCTTCGGCCTGTTGGCGCTGGGCGCGCAATCCCCGGTGATCTTCGAGGTTCTGCGCTGGGGGTCCGCCGCCTACATCCTCTATCTGGCTTGGCGCATTGCGGGCAGCCGGATCGTGCCCGGGGAGGTGGGATCCGCGCCGGGCTTCTTCTCCGGCCTTGTGGTGCATCCGCTCAATCCCAAGGCCTGGGCGATGATCACCGTCGGCTTCACGCAGTTCGCGTCTCCCGGGGCGCCGGATTGGGAGGTGGCCGCATCGATCGCCGGGGTGCTGCTGGTACTGCAGCTTGTGCTGCATCCGATCTGGTGCTGGGGTGGAGAGCGGATCGCCGCGGCCATTGCTGACACGCCCGCCGAACGGTGGCTCATGCGTGGTCTTGCGCTGCTCACCGTTGCGAGCGTCGCCTGGGTCCTCGCGAAGGGAGGTTGACCGA
>JBCBAP010000002.1:54381-148247 GCA_038532435.1 Pseudomonadota bacterium
CCTTCCGATGTGGGTCTCGTGAGCCTCTATGCGGGCGACGAACGTGTCGCGACGATGCTGGAGCAGGTGCCGCATCCCTATCCTCCAGGCGCGGCGGAGGCGTTCATTCGCCGGGCCACAACCCCCGACAGGGGCGAGGTGATCCGCGCGCTCGACGCGACCCCGTCCGATGGGGCCGAGCTGGTGGGTGTCGTTGCGGCCAAGGAGGTCGGCGATGGGACGGAGCGGATCGGCTACTGGGTCGGTCCGCCGTTCTGGAACACCGGCCTGGCCCACGAAGCGGTTACAGCGCTCATCGCGGAGCGGTTCAGGAGTGGGGTGCCCGCGCTCACGGCCCGTGTCTTCCAGGACAATCCGGGATCCGCCAAGGTCCTCACCGATCTCGGCTTTGCCTATGTTGGAGAGACGGAGGCCTACTCGGTCGCCCGCCGCGGCATGGTGGAAAGCTGGGCCTACCGCCTGGATGCGGAGCGATGACCGACACCGTTCATACCCGTCGGCTGACCCTGCGTGTCCCGGTTGCTGGGGATGCGGCCCGGATCGCGGCTCTCGCGAACGATGCCGACGTTGTGCGGCTGCTGACGTCGGTCCCGCATCCCTACGGGGTCGAGCAGGCCCTTCAGTTCATCGCGCAGGTCTCAGATACAGGTGCTGCCCGGGTGATCGTCGCCGATGAGATCATCGGGATGGTCGGTCTCGGTTCGATGCTTGGTTACTGGCTTGGCAAGGATTACTGGGGCAGGGGCTATGCGTTCGAGGCCGCTCAGGCCATGACGAAATGGCACTTTGCCCAAGGGGGCGGCGACCTCGCGTCCGGGTATCTCGATGATAACCGCGCCTCCCGCAACGTGCTGATCCGCTGCGGGTTTGTTGCCGATGGTGACACACGGGTCGAGACCGTGCGCGGCACACACCATGACCACCACCTCATGAAGCTGACCCGCCCGCGGTTCGAGGCGATCCGGGACTACCGGATCGAAACGGAGCGGCTTGTCCTGTCTCCCCTCACGGAGGCGGATGTCCCGGCGGTCGCCACACTTGCGGGGCCGCACGAGGTCTCTCGTATGCTCGCGAGCATTCCCCATCCTTTCTCAGAGGATGATGCGTTCGAGTGGATACAGCGGCGGGTCTATTGCGGTCGCCCCGGCTTCATGCTTGCGATCCGGAAAGGTGACGCGCTCATCGGGTGCGTTGGCATGGGCGGTACGCCCGTATCCGTGATGTACTGGCTCGGGCAGCCGCACTGGGGCCATGGTTTCGCGACGGAGGCGATGCGCGGCTTTCTCAAGGATATCTTCGCCCGTTTCGATCTCGAAGCGGTGGAGGCAGGGTGTTTCACGGACAATCCCGTCTCTGCCCGTGTGCTTCAGAAACTTGGCTTTGCGCTGATCGGAGAGTCGGTGCAACGGTCGCGCGCGCGGGTTGAGCCTGCGCCGCACTTCGACTATCGACTGGAGCGAACGGCGTTCCTGGCGGGTGCAGCATGAAATTCCTCGACTTGGCAAAGGTTTACATCCGCTCCGGCGGTGGGGGGAACGGCTGCGTCTCGTTCCGGCGGGAGAAGTATGTCGAATATGGCGGTCCGGACGGGGGCGATGGTGGCCGCGGCGGGTCGGTGATCGTTGAGGCGGTCGAGGGGCTCAACACCTTGATCGACTATCGCTACCAGCAACATTTCTTTGCCAAGAACGGTCAGCCCGGCTCCGGCAGGCAGAAAACCGGCGCGAACGGCGATGACATCATCCTGCGCCTTCCGGTGGGGACCGAAGTGCTCGACGAAGATCAGGAGACGGTGCTTGCGGACCTCACGGAGGTCGGTCAGACCGCCACCCTTGCCAAGGGGGGCAATGGCGGCTTCGGCAATCTGCATTTCAAGACGTCGGTCAATCAGGCCCCCCGGCGGGCCAACCCCGGGCAGGAAGGGGTGGAACGGACGATCTGGCTCCGGCTGAAACTCATCGCCGACGTGGGCCTGCTCGGCAAACCCAACGCGGGCAAGTCGACGTTCCTCGCGGCGACATCGAATGCCCGGCCCAAGATCGCGGACTATCCCTTCACCACCCTGCACCCCAACCTTGGTGTCGTCGGCGTGGACAATGCGGAGTTTGTGATCGCCGACATTCCGGGCCTGATCGCGGGCGCCCACGAGGGCCGGGGCATCGGCGACCGCTTCCTCGGGCATGTGGAGCGCTGCGCCGTCCTGCTCCACCTGATCGACGGCACGGCGGAGGATGTGGCGGAGGACTACCACACAATCATCCGGGAGCTTGAGGAGTATGGCGGCGGGCTTGCCGCGAAGCCGCGCATCACCGCCCTCAACAAGATCGATGCGTTGGACGAGGAAAGCCTGGCAGAGGCGCGCGCCACGCTTGAGGAAATCACCGGTGGTCCGGTGCTTGAGCTGTCCGGCGCGACGACGCAGGGCACCACGGAGGTGCTGCGGGCGTTGAGATCCCAGATCGAGGCGCGCAAGGCCCGGGAGGCTGCTGCGGACCAGGAGCCTCAGCCATGGCGCCCCTGACCTCCAAGAACCATCTCGACCGGGCGACAACCGTCGTCATCAAGATCGGGTCGGCCCTTCTCGTCGATGCGGAAACCGGGCATTTGCGGCGCGACTGGCTCGCCGGACTGCTCGACGATGTGGCGGCGTTGAAGGGGCAGGGGAAGGCGGTGCTGATCGTCTCCTCCGGCTCCATCGCGCTCGGCCGACGGGTGTTGGGGCTGAGCGGCACGGGCCTTCCGCTGGAGAAATCGCAGGCCGCCGCCTCCGTTGGGCAGATCCGTCTTGCCCGCGCCTACGAGGAGGGGTTGGCCCCCCACGCCGTGACCACTGCGCAGATCCTCGTCACGCTTGAGGACAGCGAGGACCGGCGCCGCTATCTCAACACGCGGGCGACCTTGCGCACGTTGCTCGACCTTGGCGTTGTGCCGATCGTGAACGAGAACGACACCATCGCGACGGATGAGATCCGCTACGGCGACAATGACCGGCTCGCCGCTCAGGTGGCGGGTCTCGTCGGCGCGGACGTTCTCGTCCTGCTCTCTGACGTGGACGGGCTCTACACGGCCAATCCCCGGCAGGACGCCTCCGCCCGCCGCCTCGACGAAGTGTCCGAGATCACCCCGGACATCGAGGCCATGGCCGGGGACGCGGGAACCCTCGGCGCGAAAGGGGGGATGAAGACGAAGGTGATGGCGGCGCAGATCGCGGTTCAGGCCGGTGTTGCCATGGCCATCACCCGGGGCGATCGGGACCGCCCGCTCGCAGCCCTAGCTGACGGCGCACCCTGCACATGGTTCCTGCCGTCGGCGGATCCGGGGCGCGCGCGCAAACGCTGGATCGCTGCGATGAAGCCCAAGGGGAGCCTCGCGGTCGATGCGGGCGCTGCCTCCGCGCTGCGCCGAGGTCGATCCCTGCTGCCCGCGGGGGTCCGCGCCGTGGAGGGCGCGTTTCACCGAGGCGACGCGGTCGAGATCGTCACCACGACAGGTGATCTGGTTGCCCGCGGTCTCGCAGGGTATGATGCGGCGGAGCTTTCCGTCATCGCCGGGTGCCAGTCCGGCGAAATCGAGGATCGACTGGGCCATCCGGGCCGCGCTCACGTGGTGCACCGGGACGACATGGCATTTTGAACGAGGACAAGGTGATGGACGCACTCAACATCAAATCCGTGATGGACGGCATCGGCAAGGCCGCGCGGGACGCAGCGCGCGTGCTTGCGTCCGCGAGTGCGGAGCGCAAGCACGCCGCACTGATCGCGGCGGCGGATGCGGTCTGGTCCCGCCGGGACGAGATCATCGCCGCCAATGGCCGAGACATGGAATTCGCCCGCGAGAAAGGGTTGAGCGGCGCCATGCTCGACCGTCTCATGCTCAACGAAGACCGGATCCGGGGCATCGTCGATGGTCTCCGCTCCGTGGCGGAACAGCGCGACCCGGTGGGTGAAGTGATTTCCGAGTGGGACCGGCCCACCGGCCTGCACATCCGCCGCGTCCGCACACCCCTTGGTGTCATCGGCGTGATCTACGAAAGCCGCCCCAATGTGACCGCTGACGCGGGCGCGCTCTGCCTGAAGGCCGGCAACGCGGTGATCCTGCGCGGCGGGTCGGAGAGCTTTCACTCTTCCGGGGTGATCCATGATTGTCTCGTGGACGGCCTTCGCGCGGCTGGTCTGCCCGAAGCGGCGATCCAGCGCGTGCCGACGCGGGACCGCGCGGCGGTGGGCGAGATGCTTACGATGACCCAGCATATCGATGTGATTGTCCCGCGCGGCGGCAAGGGCCTCGTCGGCAGGGTCCAGTCCGACGCGCGCGTGCCCGTCTTCGCCCATCTCGAAGGGATAGTGCACATCTACGTCGATGCAGCGGCGGATCTGGAAAAGACCCGGGCCGTTGTCGTCAATGCGAAGACCCGACGGACGGGCATTTGCGGCGCGGCGGAGTGTCTGCTGATCAATCGCGCCGTTCTGGAAACCGTCGGTGCACCGGTCATCGCGGATCTGATCGCGGCCGGGGTTGAGGTGCGGGGCGACACGGATCTGCAAGCCCTTCCCGGTGTCACGGCGGCGAGCGATGATGACTGGGGTCAGGAGTTCCTCGATATGGTGATCGCCGCGCGGGTGGTGGATGGCGTGGATGACGCCATCGGGCACATCCGTCACTACGGCTCCGACCATACGGACTGCATCATGACCGAGGATGATGCCACCGCCGCGCGGTTCTTCGCTGGGCTCGACAGCGCGATCCTGATGCGCAACGCCTCCACCCAGTTTGCCGACGGCGGTGAGTTCGGGATGGGTGCGGAGATCGGGATCGCGACGGGCAAGATGCACGCGCGCGGCCCCATCGGTGCGGAGCAACTCACCTCGTTCAAGTATCTCGTCGAGGGGGATGGGACGACACGCAACTGACGCGTCCCCCGGTTATCCTTATCGGAATTATTCGGTGATTTTGGAGTTTGGTATGAAGACACTCATTCTCGCGGCAGCGGCGCTCACGGCCGCCACGTCCGCAACCGCGGTCACGCTCTACAGCGAAGACTTCTCGGGCCAGAACGGCAAGGGCGCGGTCGGTGTCAGCGGCGGTGCCCCCAATGTCGACACGTCCGGCGTGACCTGGACGCTCGATCTGTTCTTCTCCGGCCTGATCGCCGGGTCGGACTTTGCCCAGGTTCAGGACGAGGCGTTCGTCGCGCAGGACACAAACGGGGCCCTGAACTGGCTATCGCCCGTGATCGACATCAGCGGCTTCACCAATCTGGAGCTGTCCATCGACATCTCCGAAGAGGGCGATCTTGAGGGTCCCGGATCCGGCGCGAACACCGACTTTCTGAACATCTCGGCCTCGTCCGACGGAGGGTCCACATTCTCGCTGTTCCCGAACGTGGACGGGTTCGGCAACGCGTTCACGTCGCTGTCCGGCAATGCGCCCGATGATGATGACTTTGGCTCGGTCGCGTTTTCCGGGGCCGTCGATGACGGGTCCGCGTTCCAGCTTCTGTTGAGCGTCAGCACCAGCGCGGGGAGCGAGCGGATCATCTTCGACACTATCGTCCTGACCGGAGACGCGGTCGTGGCACCCGTACCGCTGCCCGCGTCTGCGGTGCTGCTGCTCGGCGCGGTTGCCGGGCTCGCAGGGCTGCGCCAAACGCGCCGGGGATAGGATCCCCGGAAAAGGCAAAGCCCGCCGGCTGGGTCGGCGGGCCTTTATGAACCGGGTGTAGGTTCGGTTGGGTTAGCCTTGCCAGGTCCGGATCGGACCGCAATCCATATGCACGAAGCCGGACCGACGGTAGCGCCCTACGCCGCCGCCCGCGCAGGCGACCGCTGCACGGTACATGTCCCAGGTTCCGCGGTTGGCAAGCTTGAGATCCGCTGCCATCCCCTTCGTGTGGTAGGAGTTTCGCGCGACACCGCGGTTGGACCGCCGCAGGAGCGCGTTCGTCGACTCGCTGCGATACCCGGACAGCAGCTGATAGGGCTGGTCCGTTTCCATCCGCCGATGCGCTGCCGCCATGATGTCGATCAGGGCAGGATTGATGTCCTTGATCTCGTTCTGGCGCCAGTCGCGCATAAAGAAGGCGACCTCGTCGAGCGCCTCCCGAATGTATTCCCCGTCGATCCAGTAGATCGTGTCAACCCGCTCCCCGCTGCGGACGCTGTGCATGGAGATCCGGCGAATATTCCCCGCGCCGGTCAACACAGCAGGTGTTCCTGCGAAGGAGGGGGCAGCGGCTACCGTCGCTATGCCCGCCCAAGCACCAAGAAGGGCCCGGCGCGAAAGCGCGGTCTTTCCATCATGTTTGCTGTCCACTCTGTCCTCGTTCCGTCGTCGCTCATTTTCGACGTGTTAACCGTCGATTGCGCGCAACATCGCATAGGAGATTCTATTCGCCAAGTGGCAGTTTTGCAGCGCGCAAGTTCTCTTTTGGCGGGCAGCAGTCATTTTTCCGCCATGTTGCGTTCACGCCTGTTCCGTCTGTTGCCGATATGCTCCGCCACTGCGCAAATTCTCGGCATAATATCGCCAAGGTGATCCGAAAGAGTGTGCGTAAGTGTGAAAAGCTTGGTACGTATTGCCACAATCCTGCCTTCGATGAAGAAATGTGAAGTTGTTGCAAATGTGCACCATAGGTAAGAAATTTGCGGTTCTGGTTGCAGGTGCGGGCGTTTCGGTCGCCTCGCTTGCATATGCGCAAAATGCGAATCCGGCTGCTTCGTTGGCGACGACCAATGCGGCGAGCCCCCAGGCGGTCGCGCTTCAGAGCCATTTTTTAACCTCCGGCGGGCCCGGGGCGGATCTGAACGCGGTCTATGCGCAGCGCGGATATGAGCCGATCTGGACCGGCGCATCCACGGACACGGCGCGCGCGTTCGTGAAGGTGCTGCAGGAGACCTATGATCACGGGCTTCCGGTCCAGACCGATGTGTTGCGGGACCTCCTGCGGACCTATCAGGACGGGATGGATGGCGACTTCTTCGCTAAGGCGGAAGCGGAGGTCGCATTCTCCCGCGCCTACACCGCCTATGCAGCCATGGTGCAGTCCGGTCTGCTAACGCCCAAGGACGTGGATCCGGAGATCCACGTTTTCCCGGCGGACAAGACAGCGGGCGATCACCTCTTTGCGCTTAGTCAGGCCACCGATCAGGCCGGGCACATCGCGCGCCTCACGCCGCAGACCGATGACTATAAGCGTCTTCAGGAAAAGCTGTCGCGGATGCGGGATGAGGTGGCCGGGGGCGGTTGGCTCGAACCTGCGGTGCCCGAGGGTCGGACGCTTCGCCCCGGCGACATGGACCAGCGCGTGCCCGCGATCCGCGCGCGCCTGCGCGCGCTCGGCGACATGCCTGGTGATCCGCTGATCGGCGTGCCCGACACCAACGCAATGTACGACCCGGAGCTTGAGTTCGCGGTCCTCACGTTTCAACGTCGACACGGGCTCAATGATGACGGCGTGATCGGCGCGCGGACACTGCGCGCGATGAACCGCACCGCAGACGAGCGCCTGCGGCAGGTGATCGTCAACCTGGAGCGGGCGCGCTGGCTCAACCGGGATCTTGGCGACCGGCACATCTACGTGAACATGCCAGACTATCGGATGCACATCATGGAGAACGGCCGCTCCACCTTCACCTCCCGCGTGGTGATCGGTGAGCCCGAGCACAAGACGCCGGAATTTTCCGACGTGATGACCTTCATGGTCGCAAACCCGACCTGGACTGTGCCCCGGTCCATCACCACGGAAGAGATCCTGCCGGAGCTCAAGGCCGACCCCACCTACCTTGTGCGCAACAACATGCGGCTTCTGGGCGGCAGCGCGCCGATCCCCGAGGATTCCACTCTTGTGGACTACACCCAGTATTCCGAGCGCACCTTCCCCTGGTGGATCCGGCAGGCCTCCGGTCCCGGAAACGCGCTCGGGCGGGTGAAGTTCATGTTCCCTAACCAGTTCGACATCTATCTGCACGACACGCCCTCCCGGCACCTGTTCCGGCGGGATGCGCGGGCGTTCAGCCACGGCTGTGTGCGGGTGCACAAGCCGATGGAGCTCGCGCACGCGCTGCTTGCGGGCCAGGTTGGCAGCCCGGAGAGCTATTTCCAGCGGATCCTCGGGCGCGGGACGGAGGCGACGATCAAGCTGCAGCGTCCGGTGCCGGTTCACCTGACCTACCGCACCTCCTGGGTCGACGGGCAGGGCGACATGCAGTTCCGCGAGGATATTTACGGGCGCGACAAGACCGTGTTCGACGCGCTTTCGGCCCGCGGTGTGCAGCTTCTCGACCTGACAGGCTGACGCGACGTAGGGCTGCGCTTTTGCCTTCCCCGGAGCACGGCTCCGGGGTATAGCACACCGACCCCTGTCGGAGGAGCGGCCTTGCCCCACACCATCGCTGAGATCGCCGACGCGCTCGGGGCGGAGGCTGCGGGTGATCTGACCCTGACCGTCACCCGCCCGCGTCCGCCCTTGGAGGCTGGTCCGGACGATCTTGCCCTCGCAATGGACAAGAAATTCGGGACTTCTGTTCCGGAAAGTGCTGCCCGCGCCGCGATCCTGTGGGAGGGTGCGGACTGGCAGGCGATGGGCCTTGAGGCAGCAATCTTGGTGACGCGAGCACGCTGGGCCATGTCTGGCGTAACGGGCCTCTTTGACATCGCGCCCGAGATCGCGCCGGGCATCCACCCGACTGCCGTCATCGACCTCTCTGCACAGATCGGGGCAGACGCCGCCATCGGCCCTTTCGTCGTGATCGGCGCCCGCGCTGTCATCGGAGACCGTGCACGCATCCTCCCACACGTCACCGTCGGTGAGGATGCGGTGATCGGCGCGGATGCGCTGCTCCACCCGGGCACCCGGATCGGCCCGCGTGTGCAGATCGGGGACCGCTTCATCGCCCAGCCCAACGCGGTGGTGGGCGCGGACGGTTTTTCGTTCGTCACGCCGGAGCCCGGCGCGGTTGAAGAGGCGCGCACGACAGGGCGCATTACCGAACGATCCCGCGCAGACACCTATGCCCGGATCAACTCCGTCGGCGCGGTCGTCGTCGGGGATGATGTGGAAATCGGCGCAAACTCCGCCGTCGACCGCGGTACGGTGACGGACACACGCATCGGGTCGGGCACGAAGCTCGATAACCTCGTTCAGGTCGGCCACAACGTGCAGATCGGGGAGACCTGCCTGCTCTGCGGCCATGTTGGCATTGCGGGCAGTGCGGAGATCGGAGACCGGGTGATCCTTGGCGGCAAGGCGGGCGTGGCGGACCATGTCACCGTCGGCCACGACGTGATCGCAGGCGGTGGGGCCGCGATTGCGAGCCGCATCGCGCCCCAGACGTTCGTTCTGGGTTATCCGGCGGTTCCGAAGGACCAGTTCCTGAGGACAATGATGGCCAACCGCAGGCTGCCCGATCTTCTGGAGAGGGTTGCCACGCTGGAGAAACAGGTTCAAAAGGCCGGTCCAACCGACTAGGTAGAGGCCACGTGAGCAGGGGATGCAGAAATGAGTGATGTATCACAAAAGGTCCGAGAGATCATCGCGGAGCAGGCCTTGGTCACGGCCGCAGAGGTCAAGGACACGCAGACCCTTGAGGATCTGGGCATTGACAGTCTCGGCCTTGTCGAAGCGGTGTTCGCCATCGAAGAGGCATTCGACATTCAGGTCCCCTTCAACGCCAACGATCCCACAGATTCCGAGTTCGACATCACCAATGTCGAGTCCATGATCGCGGCGGTCGAAAAGCTCGTCGCAACCAAAGACTGACCATGCGACGCGTTGTGATCACCGGCCAGGGCGCGATTAGCGCCCTGGGCCGGACCGCCCCCGAAAACATGTCGGCAATGCGCGAAGGCGTGTGCGGCATCGGGGAAATGGAGTTTCAGGACACCGACAGGCTGTCCATCAGGATCGGTGGCCAGATCAAGGGCTACACCGCCGAGGATCACTTCGATCGGCAGGAAATCGCGTTATACGACCGTTTCACCCAGTTTGCCCTGCTCTCTGCGGACGAGGCGGTCAAGCAGTCCGGTCTTGAGATCGACGACGCGCTGAGTCTCGAGGCAGGCGTCATCCTCGGAACCGCAGGCGGTGGCCTGCACACGCAGGACGAAAATTACCGTTCGGTCTATGAGGCGGGCAAGAACCGGGTCCACCCGTTCGTGGTGCCCCGTCTGATGAACAACGCGGCCGCCTCCCACGTGTCTATGACCCATCGTTTGATGGGACCGTCCTTCACGGTCGCGACGGCCTGCGCCTCGTCGAACCACGCGATGGGTCAGGCCTATCAGATGATCCGGTCCGGCATGGCGAAGGTCATGTTCACCGGCGGGTCGGAGAGCATGCTGGTCTTCGGCGGGATCAAGGCCTGGGAAGGCCTGCGCGTCATGTCGAAGGACGGCTGCCGTCCCTTCTCAAAGAACCGCAACGGCATGGTCCAGGGCGAGGGTGCTGCTGTCTTCATCTTCGAAGAGTACGAGCATGCGAAGGCCCGGGGGGCCGAGATCATCGCCGAGGTCATCGGCTTTGCCATGACCTCCGATGCCAAGGATATCGTCATGCCCTCTAAGGATGGCGCGGCGCGGGCGATGTCCGGCGCACTCCGCTCTGCGGGCATTGATCCGACGGAGGTGGGCTATATCAACGCCCATGGCACCGGCACGGCGGCAAACGACCGGACCGAATGTGCCGCAGTGCGCGAAGTCTTCGGTGAGCATGCGGACCGGCTCATGATCTCCTCGACCAAATCCATGCACGGCCACCTGATCGGGGGAACCGGGGCTGTCGAGCTGCTCGCCTGCATCATGGCGATCCGGGAAGGGGTGGTCGCTCCCACGATCGGCTATGAGGAGCCGGATCCGGAGTGCGACCTCGACGTCGTGCCGAACGACGCGCGCGAGGCGAAGGTGTCCGTCGCCCTGTCCAACGCGTTCGCGTTTGGCGGGCTCAACGCGGTGCTCGCACTCCGCGCTGTCTGATCATTCCTCGTTGAGTTCGGCGAAGGCTCGGGTGAACCCCCGCAAGGAGACCTGTAGCGCGACCGGAGCGTCGAGATTAAGCGCGGACACGCCCATCAGAAGCTGCTGACCGGCCTTCATCTGGTCCACGGTCTCTGTCCGTAGGCCAAACCGCGCAAGGCAGCCGTTGGTGGTGCAGACCCGGAACGCGTGACGGGTGCCCGGGTTCTGGTCCACCTGAACGATGAGACCTTCCTGCAGCATGATCCCGAGCGGCAGCAGGACAGTCATGCCCGCGCTGACACCTTCTTGCACGAACGGGACGAGGGTGACCTCTGCCGCCGGGTTCCCCTCCGGATTCAGCGCAAGCTGGAAGAGTGCGCACGTCTCTGTTTCCGCTTCGGTCACGCAGCGCACCTGCCAGTCCCCATGGGTCGCCTTCACCGTCTCACCCTCGCCGATCGGCTTGGTCGGACGCACCGGCTCCGGCGGCGGCGGAGCATCGAACCCCGTGGTCGGACCGGTCTGCTGGGCGTGGCCGGCGCTCGCGGCGAGAAAAGCCAGAAGTGCGGCGGAAATCAAACGGCGTGCGGTCATCCGGAGAGCCTCAGTTGCTGCAAACGCCCAAGGGGTGTCAGGGAACGGCTGGGGAGTCAACTCGCGGTCAGAGGGTCCGGAAATAAGAAAAGGACGTGCGTTTCCGTCACGTCCCTTCCCCTGCATTTACTGCATTTCCCTGTCAGACTGGCCGAACCAAAGTCTGAAAAAACGCTAGGCCAGACCGACCTCAGCGTCAACCGGGGATTTCAAGATATCTGATGGGTGCCGGGCGAAAAAAAAGCCGTACCCATTGGGCACGGCCAGTTGACAGGGAGGAGTATGAATTGGGTCCCTGAGGACCGTCATCACAACTCAAAATACAATAGCCAACATCGGTTAACATTGTATTGTCCGAAGGTATAAGCATTAACCTCGGCGAAATGATGGCAGATACTCTATTCCTCGGCGGTGGTGGCGTGGACTACGCAACGCCCCAAAAACTCACCCTGAAATATGCAAATCGTCACGGTTTGATTGCCGGGGCAACCGGAACCGGAAAGACGATCACGCTGCAAATCCTCGCCGAGGAGTTCTCCGCAGCGGGCGTGCCCGTGTTTCTCGCGGACGTGAAGGGCGACGTGTCCGGCCTCGCCAAACCGGGGTCCGAGGGGCACAAGCTTCACGAAAAGTTGCTGGAGAGAGCAGGAGTTATCGGACTCTCGCCCTACGGGTATCAGGCGTTTCCGGTTGTGTTCTGGGACATGTTCGGCGCCGCTGGCCATCCGGTGCGGACGACGGTGGCGGAGATGGGGCCGCTGCTCCTCGCCCGCCTGCTTGATCTGAGCGACGTACAGGAAGGGGTTCTGAACATCGCCTTCCGGCTCGCGGACGAGGAGGGCCTCGCGCTGCTTGATCTGAAGGATCTGCGCGCGTTGCTGGTCTGGTTGGGCGAAAATGCGGCAGAGCTGACCCTGCGCTATGGCAACATCTCCTCCGCGTCGGTGGGTGCGATTCAGCGCAGCCTCGTGATCCTAGAGAATCAGGGTGGTGAGGCGTTTTTCGGGGAGCCTGCGCTCAAGCTGACCGACCTGCTTGGCCACGCCCCGGACGGACGGGGACAGATCAATGTGCTCGCAGCGGACAAGCTCATGGCATCCCCGCAGCTTTACTCGACCTTCCTGCTGTGGCTTCTGTCGGAGCTTTTCGAGGAGTTGCCGGAGGTCGGCGATCCCGACAAGCCCAAGCTCGTCTTCTTCTTCGACGAGGCGCACCTGCTCTTCGATGGGGCGCCCAAGGCGTTGGTTGACAAGGTGGAACAGGTCGCCCGGCTCATCCGGTCGAAAGGGGTCGGCGTCTACTTCGTGACACAGAACCCGGACGACGTGCCCGAGGATATTCTGGGGCAGCTTGGCAACCGGGTGCAGCACGCGCTGCGTGCCTACACGCCCCGGGATCAAAAGGCGCTCAAGGCCGCGGCGGAGACGTTCCGGCCCAATCCCCGGTTCGACACGGAAGAGGCGATCCGTGATGTCGGCGTCGGGGAGGCGGTTGTCTCCACGCTTGAGGCAAAGGGCGTACCCAGCGTTGTTGAGCGGACGCTGATCCGCCCGCCCTCGTCCCAGATCGGCCCGATCACCGCGGACGAACGGGCGCAGGTCATGGCGGTCTCTCCCCTCGCGGGCAAATACGAAACAGCCATCGACCGCCGCTCCGCCTACGAAATCCTCAAGGAACAGGCGGAGGCCGCTGCAGCGGCGGCGGAGAATGAGGCGCTTCCCGAGGATGAGGAGCCGGTGTGGCGACGGGGCGGTGCCGACCACGGCTATCAGGGCGAGGAGACGGCCCCAAGCTGGAAGAGCCGGGAGTACCGTTCCGCCCGGCGGTATTCCCCGACGACCTCCGTCAAACCCAAGCGCGCCAGCCGCAGCCGGGACTCTGTGGGCACCGCCTTCGCGAAGTCCCTCGCCCGTACTGCGGGGACCCAGCTCGGTCGTCAGATCACCCGGGGTATTCTGGGCGGGCTTTTCCGCGGACGGTAGCTCCTGATCCCTGCTGGGCCAGTTCCGGCAGGGCGAGCTTGAAGTGCGCCTAGGTGAGCCGGTTGATCTTCACTGCCGTCAGCCGGTTCCGCTCTCTCCCGGAAATCTCGAACCTGTAGCCGTGAAACCGAAACATCTGGCCGGTGGTGGGGATCGTTTGCGCCTCGTGGATCACGAGACCCGCAAGGGTGTTCGCCTCGTCATCAGGCAGGGACCAGTCGAGCGCGCGGTTCACGTCGCGGATGGTCATCGCGCCGTCCACCATCACCGATCCGTCGCCGAGGCGCTCGATCCCCTCAACCTCGACGTCATGCTCATCCGCGATGTCGCCAACGATCTCTTCGAGGATATCCTCCAGGGTGATGAGGCCCTGAAGCGCGCCGTATTCATCCACGACAAGGGCGAAGTGGCTGTGCCGCCGCAGGAAGGCGCGCATCTGATCGTCCAGCGATGTGGCGTCTGGCACGAACCAGGGCTCCATCGCCACGTCCATCACATCGAACGCCTCGAGGTTTGCAAGGCCCCCCTGAGTCCCCCGCACGAGGCTGTCCACCTTGCGCAGGAGGTCCTTTGCATGGATCACGCCGACGATGTTCTCCGGATCCTCCCGGAACACCGGGATGCGGGTGTAGGGGGAGCGCAGGGCGAAGGTGAGGATCTCTTCCGGTGGCCAGTCCGCGTCGATCATCTCGATATTGCGGCGGTGGCGCATGACCTCCTCCACTGTCCGCTGGCGCAGGTCGAGGGCGGCGAGCAGACGGTCCCGGTCGTCCTTTTCCACCGCCCCTTCGGAATGGTGAAGTGAGATTGCTTCGGCAATCTCCTCATGGGCCATGATGTAGGCACCCGGATCAGTCGGCACGCCCACGGCCCGCAGGGTCATTCGCACGATGCCGCGGACCACGTTAACGACCGGTGCCAGCAGGCGCACCACGATGGCGATGGGCATGGAGACGAAGGCGGCCATCCCTTCCGGCTTGATGATTGCGTAGGTCTTCGGCAGCACCTCCGCAAAGATCAGCACGAGTGCTGTCATGACCAGCGTCGCCGCAGCGACACCGCCTTCGCCCAGCATCGCGGTGAACAGCGACGTGGCAAGCGATGTGGCGAGGATGTTGGCCAGGTTGTTACCGAGCAGGATCGACCCGATCAGCCGCTCGCTATCTTCCTTGAGCGTGAGCGCACCGGAGGCGCCGCGCGATCCCCGCTCCGCTGCGCCGTGTAGTTTCGCCCGGTTCGCCGCCGTGAGCGCGGTTTCGGATCCGGAGAAGAACGCG
Organism: Pseudomonadota bacterium; assembly: GCA_038532435.1. Taxonomy (GTDB): domain Bacteria; phylum Pseudomonadota; class Alphaproteobacteria; order Rhodobacterales; family Rhodobacteraceae; genus JBCBAP01. The sequence goes on from JBCBAP010000002.1 coordinate 69,185, forward strand.
GACACGCACAGCAGGACGAAGATCGCAAGCGATGTGCCCCACATCCATGTTTCCCAGGTGAAGAGTGCCTCGGTCTCCATAACCGCATCGTTCCTTGTAAAGATCCGTCTCGGACTTCACTTATGGCGTGCGGCAGCGATCTGGCAAGGAGGCGAGATGGAGCGCATCGCAGATTGGGGTGATCTGACCGGTCCTCTGGTGGTCTATGGCGGGGTTTACTCCAACCTTCAGGCGTTCGAGGCGCTGGTGACGGCGTCAGGCGATGTGCCTCCCGGAAATACCATCTGCACCGGTGACATCGTCGCTTACTGCGCCGACGCGGCAACGAGCGTGGCCGCGGTACGCCGCTCGGGCCACCGGGTGATCGCGGGCAATTGCGAAACGCAGCTTGCGGCCAATGCACTCGATTGCGGCTGCGGGTTCGAGGAGGGGTCGACCTGTGACCGCCTCTCTGCCGCCTGGTACGCCCATGCGAACGCGGAGATCGGGGCAGGGGACCGGGCCTGGATGATGGACCTGCCGGACTGGGCGGTGTTCACCCACGCAGGGCGGCGGGTGCTCGCGCTTCACGCGGCACCGTCGGCGAACAACCGGTTCGTCTGGCCCGTGACGGAAGATGAGGATCTGCGACGGGAAGTCGGGATTGCAGTGGCAGCGGTCGGCTCCGTCGATCTGGTGCTGTCGGGCCATTCCGGAATTCCCTTCGACCGGGATCTAGGGGGAACGCGCTGGGTGAACGCAGGCGTGATCGGCATGCCACCCCACGATGGCCGGGCGCAGACCCGCTATGTCCGGATCGAGGCGGACGGGGTGGTGACACTTGAACGTCTCGCCTATGACCCTGCCGCGACCGTCCGCGCGATGGAGCGTGCAGGTCTGACCCAAGGCTACCATCGCACGCTCACATCCGGCATCTGGCCGAGCGAAGACGTCCTTCCCGACGCGCTGCGCCGCTGACAAGCCTAGCGGTCCGCGAGCGGGTGGGAGGTCAGGACAAGCTCCTTCAGACGATCCTCGAGCACGTGGGTGTAGATCTCCGTCGTCGAAATGTCCGAGTGCCCCAGCAGCATCTGGATCACCCGCAGGTCTGCACCGTTCGCGAGGAGGTGCGTGGCGAAGGCGTGGCGCAGCGCGTGGGGAGAGATCGCCGCGGGTGACAGTCCTGCCTCGACCGCAATCTCCTTGATCAGGGTGAAAAACCGCACCCGGGTCATGTGGCCCTGCTTTGCCCGGCTCGGAAACAGGAACTTCGAGGGCTGCCCGGTCGCCTCCTCGGTCGCATCACGTTCCTGCAGCCATGCGCGAAGTGCTGTCTGTGCATCGGGGGAAAGCGGGACCATGCGGTCCTTCCCCCCCTTGCCGCGGACGAGGATCATCTGCGGATCGCCTCGAACGGCGGCAACGGGAAGCGAGACCAGTTCAGTGACCCGCAGACCGGTGGCATAGAGGAGCTCGAGCAGGCAGGTGTTGCGCAGCCGGTCCGCCGGCCTACGCCCCGTGCGGCGTGCGGCGTCAAGCAGCCGGTCGACATCTCCCTCGCTGATCGTCTTGGGCAAATGTCGGGCGCGTCCGGGCCCCTTGATCTGGGCCGCCGGATCGTCGGTCCGCCACCCCTCGAGAAAGGCGAAGCGGTGGAACTGTCGGATCGCGGACAGGCGTCGCGCGCGGGTGGCCCGCGCCAGACCCTCCGCCTCCAGCCCCGCGAGAAAGGCTTCAATGTCCGCGCGCTTAGCAGAGAGCGCCGTGCGCCCCTCATGTTCCAGATGCTCCACGTAGAGCGTCAGATCTCGCGCATAGGCCGCGATCGTGTTGGCAGAAGCGTCCTGTTCCGCCCGGATGGCTGTGAGAAAGGCCTCGATCTTGCGCGCATCGCTCATGGCTGGCCGAACAGGGTTTCGACCGCGATCTGCCGGGCGACCCGCCCCTGTCCCGCCGCGTCGAGCGCGGAGAGCGCGCTGCGGAAGTCCGCGGGCTCGACGGCGGCGCCCGCGTCCAGAATGCGCAGAGCTGCGAGGATCGCCTCGCCCTCCCGCCCGCCTTCGGTCAGCAGCCGCAGGGGATCGTCCGCCTCCGCCCCGTCGCGAAACGCGCGCAGCGCAGCGTCTGCCCTGACCTCGCCATCACCGGCGGCAGCGGGCAACGGATCGGTGAAATCGCTGCCCCGGGCAAGCGCGAGGGCGGCACGGTGGAGCCACTGTGCCTCGCCAGGTAGCCAAGCGCCTGCTGCAATCGACTTGCCATCGAGAAGCAGCAGCTCTGCCACCCGTCCGGACGGGCGGGGGCGCTGTTTGATCAGCGTACCGGCATACATGCGTGCGAGCGCGGGGCGCAGCCCCTGGGGCGAAAGCGCGGTGTCAGCCGCCGCAAGCGCCTCCTCCCATTCCTCGCCATCGAGTGCTGCGTCGAGATCCTGGATCGCGCCCGCACGGCCCCAGACACCGCCGGACGCCGCAGGCGGACGCGCCCGATAGGCCGCTTGCAGGATCCGCGGGGGTGTCGTGGACTGGCGGACAAGCCGCTCGGCCACTTCAATCCTGTCGCGCACGGTCGCGGTATCCGACAGGTCCCAATGCAGGAACGCAAGGGGCAGAGGCTCCGCCGGGCGGGGCTGGCCGATCGCCTCGCGCACGACAAAGTCGAGCGGGGTCAGCGGCGATGGCGCGTCGAGTTCCTCATCTGTCGCGAAGAGTTCCGGATCGAGGAACCACGACATGTGCGTCGCCCGCAGCGGGTCGATCGCCTCGATCCGCTCCCCCACAGAGAGGGTGAAGGCAGCCGAACGCCAGTCGCCCCGCCGCACGGTGCAAAAGACCTGCGCCTGAATGCTGGGCGCAAACTCCGGGAAGGCCGCGATACGATCGCACGCCCTTTCCGTGTCGCCCGCCAGAAGGCTCGCATCGAACATCCGGCGGAACACATCGCGGCTCGGGTCGCCGATGAGCGCCATGAGCGCGCGCGCCTCCTCCAGCGCGCCGAGCATGAGCAGCATATCGATCCGTGAGAGCAACAGGTTCGATTGCTGGGATCCGCCGGCGGGTGGCGCGGTGCGCGCCAGCAGAAGCCGGGCGTAGAGCGCGCGCGCCGCGGGCACACCCGTGCCCTTGACCTGCCGCATCAGGCTCCGGATGCGCAGCCCGCTCGACCGGCCCCAGACCTGCTTGGAGAATCCGGTGTTGGCACTCGGCAGCAACCCTATCCCGTCGAAGGAAAGGGGTGGCAAGCTTTCCTGCGTGACCTTTCCACCGGTACTGCCCGGGGTGACGGACGGCGTCGCCCGCCCCGGATCGGCAAGCACATCAGACAGCCAGTCGATGGCGCTCAGGGGCGCATCCTGCGCCGCGGCATGTCCCGCTGTCAGCGACAGAAGAACCGCGGCAGCGATCTTACGAACCGAGATCAAGGGGTACGACCTCCTCGACCGTCGAGCGCGGCGCGGGCAGATCGGCAAACATGGCATAGACCGCGAAGCCAGCCACGGCGATCAGCAGCAACACGATCAAATAGAGCAGCACACGTCCCATGCGCCTGTGTCCTTTGCCTCATGCGCACGTCATCGCGTTGCGCTATTTTTTTCAGATGTTATCACTCAAAACCGAGGCAGGTCCACCGTAAGCCACAGGGGCGCGGGGCGGCGCCTCGTCCGACTCCGTTTTGCCATCAAGGTGTTGCACCCGCGTGACCGACCCAGCCACCACCGCAAGCCTGAAACGGCCGATCATCCTGATCGGACTCATGGGGGCCGGAAAGACCAGCGTCGGCCGGAGGCTCGCAAGCCGTATCGGGGCACAGTTCGTGGACTCCGATGCGGAGATCGAGGCGGCGGCGGGCATGAGCATTCCGGAAATCTTTCAGGTCCACGGGGAGCCGCACTTCCGTGCCGGGGAGCGCAAGGTGATCTCCCGCCTGCTCGATGGTCCGCCCCGTGTGGTGGCGACCGGCGGCGGGGCCTTCATGGCGCCGGAGACGCGGGAAGCGGCGCTGCAGGTGGGCACCGTCGTTTGGCTCGATGCAGACCTCGACACGCTCTTTGCCCGGGTGTCGCGGAAACCCGGGCGCCCGCTTCTCGCGCAGGACGACCCGAAGGCGGTGCTCGCTGCTCTCATGGATGATCGCTATCCCATCTATGCGCGGGCCCATGTGCGGGTGAGGTCCACACCGCAGGCAAGCCATGATGAGATGGCGGCAGCCATCCTTGAGGCCGTTGCGGCGTTCGACGTCACCCGCGCGGCGGCCGACCGCACCTTCCAGTCCTGAAAGGCTGACCATGACAGAGACCCGGCTCACCGTGCCAATTGGCGAGCGCAGCTATGACATCCTGATCGGGCCGGGTCTGATCCGCCGGGCGGGTTCAGAGATTGCACCGCTGCTGCGCCGCCCCCGCGTCGCGGTCATCACCGACGAGACGGTCGCGGCCCTGCATCTCGACACCCTGCGTGACGGTCTGGCAGAGGCGGGGATCGCCATGAGTGCCCTCTCCCTTCCCGCGGGAGAGAAGACGAAAGGATGGCAGGGCATCGAACGCGCGGTCGAGTGGCTGATCGCGGAACAGGTTGAGCGGGACGACATCGTGGTCGCCTTCGGCGGCGGCGTGATCGGGGATCTCGCCGGGTTTGCCGCGGCGATCCTCCGCCGGGGGGTTGCTTTCGTGCAGATCCCGACCACCCTGCTCGCCCAGGTGGACAGCTCCGTTGGTGGGAAGACCGGCATCAACTCACCCCAGGGCAAGAATCTGGTTGGTGCGTTCCACCAGCCGCTCCGCGTGCTCGCCGACGTGGATGTGCTGGGCACCCTTGACCAGCGCGACTTTCTCGCGGGCTACGGAGAGGTGGTCAAATACGGTCTGCTCGGCGATTTCGACTTTTTCGAATGGCTCGAAGGGCAGGGCCCAGCTATCGCCGCCGGAGATCAGGCCGCGCGGATCGAGGCGGTTCGCCGGTCCTGCCAGATGAAGGCCGATATCGTCGCGCGTGACGAGACGGAGCGGGGCGACCGTGCCTTGCTCAATCTCGGCCACACGTTCGGCCACGCGCTTGAGGCCGCAACCGAATACTCGGACCGGCTGCTCCATGGGGAGGGGGTGGCCATCGGGTGCGCGCTCGCCTTCGAAACCTCCCAACGGCTCGGGCTGTGCGCGCAGGAGGCTCCGTCGCGGGTCCGTGCGCATCTCAGCCGTATGGGTATGAAGACGACCCTGCGCGACATTCCCGGGGATCTGCCCGGGGCGGAGACGCTCATCGCGCTGATGGGACAGGACAAGAAAGTCCGCGACGGGCAGATCGCGTTCATTCTCGCCCGCGGTATCGGGGAGGTGTTCGTGACCCGTGATGTGGATCCCGCCATCGTGCGCCAAGTGCTCGAAGATGCGCTTGCGGAGCGCGGCTAGCCGCCGAATCTACCGCGCGCCAAGTCCCAGATGCATCGCCGCCTGTTTGAGCGGCCCGATCCCGGACAGTGCACGAAGCCCGATCCGACGAAGGTCCCGCAGCGGCTGAGCCTCGGTCATCGCCGCGCGGTTGAGCAGGTCCACGCCAGTAATACGCAGGGCCACATCCGGCCGTCGCGCGCGGGCGTAGCGGGCGAGCAGGTCGGACGTTCCGATATCCTTGCCCGCGCTTCGCGCAGTCGTCACCAGATCGAGCAGGGTTTCGATATCCGCAAGGCTCATGTTGAGACCCTGTGCGCCAATGGGCGGCATCACGTGGGCGGCCTCGGCAATGAGCGCCGTGCGCGGACCGGAAAGCCGGGAAGCGGTCTGGCTGATGATGGGCCAGATCCTGCGAGGGGATGCGGGCGTGAGCCGCCCGAGAACGCCGCAGGCCCGCGCGTTCAGCGCCTCGGTAAATGCCTCATCCGGCATCGCATAGAGTTCGGCGGCCCGCGCCCCGGTCTCTATCCACACCACCGCGGAACGGTTCTGCGTGCCCTCTGGACGGAGGGGCACGAGTGTGAAGGGGCCGCCGGTGCGGTGGATCTCCGTTGAGATATCCTCGTGGGGCAGATCGTGGTTTACCGCGAACACGAGTGCCTTCTGCCCGTATCGGGTCGTGCGAGCCCCGATGCCCAGCGCCTCACGAACGAAGGAGTTTCGCCCGTCGGCGCCAATCACAAGCTCAGCTGCTACGCTAGTTCCGTCGGTCAGCGTGACGCGGGCATGGTCCGATCGCACGAGCAGGTCGCTGACGCCAACGCCTGTACGCAACTCCGCAAGCGGCAGTTTGGCGATGAACCCGGTCATCTCCCGTCGGAGGAGCCAGTTTGGAAGGTTGTAGCCGAACACCTCCTGCCCGATCTCGCGCGCGGTGAAGTCCGCAACCTCCCGGATGCCATTCTCTTCGCCGCCCGCATCCGCGAGGCGCATAACGCGCAACGGGGCGGCAAAGGGGGCGAGGGCCGACCACAAGCCTACCCGCTCCATCAGGGTGATCGAAGGCATGAGGAACGCGGTGCTGCGCAGGTCGGACCCGTCCGCTGCCGCCTCTGTCACCGGTGGTACCGGGTCGACGCACAAAACCGTCAGGCCCTCGGCCGCAAGGGCAATGGTCGCCATCAGGCCGGCGACACCTCCGCCAGCGATGACCACATCTGTCTGGATCCGCTCCATAAGTAAAAAGATAGGCCGCAGCCCCCGGCCCGGGAAGGGCGATCAGACGAGCTGCGTCAGAAAGCCCTTGAGGTTGTCTGTGCGGAATTCGATGTGGGGGGCGACATGATCTCCGTCGACCAGGACCGTTCGCATCCCCCGCGCATGCGGAACCCGCAGGTTGTGCGGATCGTCCTCGAACATCGCGGCGTTCGCTCCATTGATCCGCGCCTTTGAAAACACGTGGTCGAACGCCTGCCTTTCCGGCTTGGGGGTGTAAAGCGCATCTTCGGTACCGTAGAGCGCCTCGAATACCCCCTTCAGGCCGCATGCTTCTGTCACCCGCCGCGCATGCTCCCGGGTGCCGTTGGTGAAGACGATCTTGCGTCCGGGCAGCGCGCGGATCGCCTCCCGCAAGTCCGGATCGGGACGGAGAGCGCTCAGATCGAGGTCGTGGACCTCGCGCAGGAACGGTTCAGGGTCGATCCCGTGGTTGCGCACGAGCCCGGCCACGGTCGCCCCGTGATCGCGGAAATAGCTTCGCTGCATTTCGCTGGCCGTCGGTTCGTCGACGTCGAGCTCCCGCTGGATGTAGCCGACGATCAGCTGATCCATCTGGCCGAACACGTCCGCGTCCCGCGAATAGAGCGTGTTGTCGAGGTCGAAGACCCATTCGTTTACATGGGAGAAGTGATCGTAGGGCATGAAATCTCACCGGAACTGGTCCCTGCTACTTAAGTCGAACCGACTGTCATCGCCAGGGGATTCGCCGAGCCGTGAAGTCCGCGTGACCGGTCTGCTTGACTCCGATGGTACCCCGGTTGCACATTTCAGCACCATGGTATGCAATACCATACCGAAAAAGGACGAAACGATGCACGCGCCCGAACCCGGACCCACCGACGCCTACTCCCGCATTCTCGGCTCCATCGACCTTGGGGACTACTCTCCGGGGGACCGGCTGGTGGAATCTGAACTGGCGGACCGGCTCGGCATGTCTCGGACCCCGATCCGAGAAGCGCTGCAGCGGCTGGAGACGCAGGGGGTCTTGTCCCGGGATGGGCGGAGCCTCATCGTCGCGAGCCTCGATCACGATCAACTGGGCGAACTCTACGTTGTTCGGGCGGAGCTTGAGGGCCTTGCGGCCCGGCTCGCCGCGCAACATGCAGCGCCGGAGGAAATCCGGGTACTCAACGACATGGTCGCCGATGACCGCGCGCTCCTCAACGATCCGGAGGAGATGAGCCGGGCCAACAAGCGGTTTCACCGGCAGATCCACCTTGCCAGCCACAACCGCTACCTGATCCAGCAGCTCGAGAGTGTTCGCCGCTCCATGGCACTGCTGGCCACCACCTCCTTCAGCGCGGAGGGACGCCCGGAGATTGCGATCGAGGAGCATGCTGCCATCGTCGCCGCCATTGAGGCGCGGGATGGGGAGGCAGCTGACGAGGCCGCACGGGTCCATATATCTACCGCCTACGAAACACGGCTCAAGATCGACGCGGGCGCCGGTCGCTAGACATGCGCGATCTCGATGGGATCGCCGCGGAAATCCACGCGGCACGGCGGGATCGGTCGCCGTTCCGGGTCTATCCTGCTCTCGATATCGCGGCAGGCTTCGACGTGCAGGATCGGGTGACCGCGCGGTCCGGTCCGGTGGGGGGCTACAAGATCGCGTGGAATTCCGCCAAGCTGATGGCCGATTACCGCATGCCCCATCCGGGCGCTGCCCGCATCCTCGCCGCAGACATCCACGAGGATGGCGCAGTACTCGATCGCACCGCCTATCGCGAACTGCTCATGGAGCCGGAGATCGCTGTCATCCTCGGCCAGCCGGTCACACCCGACCATCCGTGGGACTGCGCGGATGACCTCCGGGAGCGGGTCGCACGGTTCGTGCCCGCGATCGAGCTGCTTGATCGGAGGGGTGCGCAGGAGCTTCATGCGCCGTCGATCCTTGCGGGGAATGTTTTCAACTGCGGGATCGTGCTGGGCGGGCCGGGGGCCGGACCCGATGCGGATCTCACCTCCCACTGCACGGTGACCTGCGCCGGGCGGGTTCTTTGCGATGCGCCGGACACGGCGCCGCAACCCGTGCTGGAGGCGATGGCGTTCTTGGTGAGACACTACACCTCCCGGGGCGTAACGCTCCACGCGGGCCAGGTGCTGATGTGCGGCACCCATGCGGGCATCACCCCGCTCGCGCCCGGTGACGAGGTGACGATGACCGTCACCGGGCTTGGGTCTGTCAGCCTCTGCGTCGCGGAGGGTTGAGGGCTCAGAGGTTGAGCTGGTAGCTCGCCGCCGTGTAGCGGAACCCGTCGCCTGCTGCCTCCAGATACCCGACGGACGGGAAGGGCATGTGGTAGCCGACGAAAGGAATGCGATCCGACGCGATCATTCCGAAGAGCGCCTTGCGCGTCGCCGCTGCCGCTTCCTTGTCCGCATCGAACCGCACATGCCAGTCCGGCCGCTCCAGCGAAAGCACGAAATGGTTCGCCGCATCCGCCGTGAGCATGAGCGACTCCCCTTCGCTTTCGATATGGTAGGCCATGTGGCCCGGGGTGTGACCGAATGCACCGACCGCCTCGATCCCCGAGACGACGCTGCCGCCCGGGTCGAGGAAGCTCATCATCTCTGCGACCGGGGCGACATTCGCCTGCACCATGTCGTAGATCCGCTGGCCCGGCGTGCCCACACGGGCCTCGTCGGTCCAGAAGTTGTACTCTGCACTGCCGGTGACGTAGCGCGCATAGGGGAAGGCCGGCGCACCGTTCTCGAGCACGCCGCCGATATGGTCCGGGTGCATGTGCGTGAGGACCACGATATCGACCTGGTCCGCGCGATAGCCGGCAGCCTCGATCGCGGCGGCGAGCTGCCCGCGCGCGGGGCGGGCGCCGGCGCCGTTTCCGGTATCAAAAAGGATCAGCTCTGCGCCGGTGTTGACGAGCGTCGGGGCGAAGGTGAATTCCATGGTCGTGGTCGAAAGGTTGTTCTCCGCCAGCAGAGCCTCAACGTCCGCCACCGACTGGTCCTGGCCAAAGATCGGCTGCGGCCCTTCCACAGGCACGGCACCGTCGAGCAACGTTGTCACCTCGAACGCGCCTACCTTGAACCGGCGGAAGGTGGGGCGGGCATTGCCCAGCATCGGTGCCGCGCCGAGAGCGGGCAGGGCGGGCAGCGAAAGCCCCGCTGAGGCGGTGGCGAGCAGGGCGCGACGGGTGAGAGACGGCATGGGGGATCCTCCCTTGGATGTGTGTGCCATCCTGGGATGTGGGGTCGGTCTCAAAAAGGTCCAGTCCGCGCAGAGCGTCCGGATTGTTTCTCAATCGGATCCGGTATCCGGCGCGAGCCCATGCTCGGTCTTGTGCCAATGGAATGGCTTCGCAAAGAGCTCCGCCAGTGCCCGGTAGGCCGCAAGCGCACCGAGCGGCCAGTAGACCGGCAGCGTAAGGATCCAGGGGACGAGCGCCCGTTTCGCGGGCGTGCGCACGGCGATGGCGATGGCGGTGATCATCACGAGCTGTCCCACCGGCATGGAGATCCAGAAGAGTGTCCAGAGCGGGCCAGACAGGTCGAGCGTGTCCGTGACCCGGATCCCGAGCAGGCCCAGCATGACAAGCGTCCAGAAGAGCGGCAGCGCGAGATAGCTCGTCATAGCACCCAGAAACAGCACCTGAAACGTCGCAAACCCGCGGGGTCCAAGATCGGTGAAGAGCTGCCGCGGATCCTGCATATGGGTCATCCAGGTGATCGCGTAGCCCTTCAGCCACCGCGACCGCTGCATGATCCAGTTGCGCATCCGGCAGTTCGCCTCCTCGTGGGTCGTGCTGTCGATCATCTCGCACCGGTAGCCGTGGCGGGCGAGGCGCATGCCGAGATCCGCGTCCTCGGTGACATTGTGCGCGTCCCACGCGCCCACCTGATCGAGCGCGTCCCGCCGGAAGAATACCGAGGTGCCGCCAAGCGGGATCGGCAGGCGCAGTCGGGTCATCCCGGGCAGCAGCACCGCGAACCACACCGCATACTCCATGGCGAAGCAGCGGGTCAGCCAGTTCTGCCGCGGATTGTAGAAATCGAGCCGGGCTTGCACGCAGGCCAGATCCCGCGGCGCTTCTGACAGGCGCCGCGCCACCTTTCGCAACTGGTCCGGATCCGGTCGGTCCTCCGCATCATAGATGCCGATGATCCCGCCCTGGCAGAAGTCGAGCGCGTAGTTCATCGCCCGAGGTTTGGTGCGCAGACTGTCCTCGGGCACGGTGATCACGTCGATCCAGGGGGGCAGGGCGACCCGCGTGAGACTGGCGCGGGTCACGGTGTCGTCGGCCTCGAGCAGCAGCTTGACCTCCAGGCAATCCCGCGGATAGTCGAGCGCCCGGAGTGCTTCGATCAAGCGATTAAGCACGCGGTCCTCCCGCAGGAGCGGCACGAGGAGGGAGATCATCGGCAGTTGCCTGTGATCGGCGAGGGCGGTCACACCCGGGGTGCTTGGCCTCGGCGTCGGGTCCCGCCATGCGCCGGTTGCGAGCGCGCTGCCGCGCAGCAGGGTGGTCGCAAAGTTGGCGACGACGATCCAGACGAGCAGGGCCGTCAGGGCCGCCTGCGGCCAGAACAGGGTAGCGGCGCCGAACAGTACCAGCGCCGCCAGCACCATATGCCGGAACCGGGTCAGGCTGTCTGCCCGACAACTTGCCTGCTCCGGACACCGTGTCCGCGCACGGCCCGCGAGGTCCGGTCCGTGAAGTCGGGTGAGCTCATGCTGGATCGCACGGCTGTCTGCGACCGCGAAGGCGAGCCGCTCGGGCACCGGCCCGATCGCCTCCCGTATCTCCGCGATCCGGGACGGGTCCGCAACGGCGATGATGAGGGTGGAGCCAAGCCGGTGCCAGATCACGAATTCCAGATCGAGGCAGACCAGCGGATCGAGGCCCGCGTTCGCCTCCCAATCCGAGGCCATCTGCGTGAGGTCGACGAGCCCAAGGCCGTGTTGCCTGCTGATCGCCCGCAAGAGCGCCCGTCGGCTGATCCTGCCCTCCGAGACCAGAAAATCACCGAAGCGGCTGTCGCTGCGGCGCTCGGAATACTCCGCCAGCGCCTGCCGCAGACCGGCCATGGAGAGCGCACCGGACTGCATCAGCAACTCGCCAAGGCGCAGATGCTGGTCCCCCAACGGGGTCGCCCGCGGCGGCACACGGCCCGCGCCATCGAACTGGTACACGAAACTCATCGTCTCCCCCGGATGTCCTCCGGCAGGATGGCGAGACTTGGTTAATGTAAAATTAACTTGACGAAATCAACTGTCCATTGACGCGACGAAGCGTTCGAAGAGGTAGTAGCTGTCCTGCGGCCCGGGGCTCGCCTCCGGGTGCTGCTGCACGGAAAAGACCGGGCGGTCCACGATGCGCAGGCCGCAGTTGGACCCGTCAAAAAGGGACACATGGGTCTCCTCCACACCGTCCGGCAGGCTCGCGCCATCGACCGCGAAGCCGTGGTTCATCGACGTGATCTCCACCTTGCCCGTCGCGATCTCCTTCACCGGATGGTTCACGCCATGGTGCCCGTGGTTCATCTTCAACGTGCGCGCGCCGAGCGCGAGGCCCAGCATTTGGTGCCCGAGGCAAATGCCGAAGACGGGCAGATCGGTCTTGTCGAGGATGGCCCGGATCATGGGCACGGCGTACTCCCCGGTCGCCGCAGGATCACCCGGACCGTTGGAGAGGAACAGTCCCTCCGGCTCGTGCGCCATCACGTCTTCAAAGCTCGCCGAGGCGGGCAGGACCGTGACGTCGCATCCGGCGCTGGCGAGGCAGCGCAGAATGTTCCGCTTCGCGCCGTAGTCGATTGCGACAACACGCTTTCCCGGGGTGGTCCGCTTCGGATATCCGTCCGGCCAGGCCCACCGCATCTCATCCCAGCGGTAGCTCTGCAGGGTCGAGACGTCCTTGGCGAGGTCTGCGCCTTCAAGGCCGGGAAACGCCTTCGCCCGTGCCCGTAGGTCCGCAAGATCGAACTCTCCGTCCGGGGCGTGCTGAAGGGCGACGTGGGGCATGCCCTGGGAGCGGATGGCCCGCGTGAGCCGCCGGGTGTCCACGCCGCCGATGCCGACCCGGTTGCGGGAGTTCATCCAGTCGGACAGGGTGCTCGCCGCGCGCCAGTTCGACGGTTCGGTCGGGTGCCATTTGACGACCATCCCGAGGGCGGCCGCGTCCGCAGCCTCGTCATCCTCGCCGGTCGTGCCGGTGTTCCCGATGTGGGGGAAGGTGAAGGTCACGACCTGACCCGCGTAGGACGGATCTGTCATCACTTCCTGATAACCGGTCATCGCGGTGTTGAAGCACAACTCCGCCTCGACGATCCCGCTCGCCCCGAACCCTCGCCCGTAAAACACCGTGCCATCTGCAAGAACGAGGGCTGCGGTGGGCCGGTCGGCCCCGGCGGTGGCGGCGAGCGTCATGCGAGTCCATCCCCTTTTTGAAGCTGCGCGAAGCTAGAGCGCACTCGGCAGCGCGTCAACCCGAACCCTCATAAAATTAACAAGGAATTACAAAGTGTTAGAAAAAATCCTGCGGTTGAAGCCCGGCTGCCGCGCAGATATAGTGTGCGCCAACCTGAGGCAACCTGAGAGAACCGCATGCTGCGTGAGCGCATCACAAAGGCCACCAAAGAGGCGATGAAGGCGAAGGAGACCCGGCGCCTGTCGACCCTCCGTCTGATCAGTGCGGCAATCAAGGATCGTGAGATCGCCGCCCGCGCCGATGACGGTGCCGAAGGGCTGACCGACACGGATATTGTCGGGATCCTGTCCAAGATGATCAAGCAGCGCCGGGACAGTGTCTCCGCCTACGAGGAGGGGGGCAGGCTGGAGCTTGCCGAGCAGGAACGCGACGAGATAAAGGTGATCGAGGAGTTCCTGCCTAAGAAGCTTTCGGACGCGGAAGCCGAGAAAGCGATTGCCGAGGCGATTGCTGCGGTGGGCGCGGACTCCGTGCGGGACATGGGCAAGGTCATGGGCATTCTGAAGACCAAATATGCCGGTCAGATGGATTTCGGCTCTGTCGGCGCCGCAGTGAAGGCGCAGCTCGGCTGAGCCTTCTCTAGAGGTTCTGCCTGCGCCCAAGACGGGCCAGGCAGATGAGCGCCAACACGCCAAGTCCGAGAAACGCCATGGGCAGTGACGTGACCTCTGCAATCATGCCCATTGCAACCGGCCCGAACAAAAGCGAGCCATAGCCAAAGAGGGACAGCGCCGCCATGGCCCGGCCCAGCGACATGTCCCGGCTCCGCCCCGCGGCGGAAAACGCGGTCGGCGCCAGCGGTGCGAAGCCCGTCGCGAAGAGAACCATCGCCGCGTAGACCCCGAGCGTCGAGTCTGACCAGAACATCAGCGCGCCGCCTGCAAGGATGAACGTGCCCGACGCGATCACCACGCGCCGCGCGCCGATGCGGGCGACGACGTAGTCACCGGTCAGCCGCAGCACCACCATCACGATGGAAAAGATCGCGAGGGCCGTTGCCCCCTCGCCGAGCGTGCCGGAGATACCCTCCACGATGTGGATCCCGGTCCAGTCCAGCACCGCGCCTTCCCCGGCGAAGGCGATCGCGATGATCAGGCAAAGGCCCAGAACGGCCCCGCGGGGCATGACGAATATCCGGCCGCCGGTGTCCTGGCCGGTGGTCGATGGCACCATGCGGGACATGCAGGCCAGCGCGACGAGCAGCATGAGGGCTGCGACGCCCGCGAACTGCTCAAGCATGCCGAGGCCCGCGCCCTGCGCCAGGATCAAGGCCCCGCTGCCACAACCGAAACCGACGCTCCACATCCCGTGCATGCGGGACATGGAGGGGGCCGCACGGCGCGCCTCCACCTCCGCGCCATAGACGTTCATCGCCATGTCGAGCGCCCCGCCGATCATGCCGAAGGCGATGAGCGCGGCACCGAGGGCGAGCACCGTGTCGGACAGGGCGATCAGAGGCAGCACAAGCGCCATGGCCACCGCGGACCAGGCGGAGAAGCGGGCGGCACCGATCCGGTCGACACTTCTGCCGAGGAGGAGGAAGGCCACGACCGCGCCAATGCCGAGGGTCAGCAGGAGCCCCCCCATCGCTGCCTCGCTGAGGTCGAAGCGCAGCTTCACGTCCGGAATGCGGGCAGCCCAGGTGCCGAACAGAAAGCCGTTCAGGAAGAAAAGGCCGAGTGCTTCGGCAAATCCGCTGCGTTCAGCGGACCGTGCGGAAGGCGGTGTCGAGATCGTCATGGAGCACTTCCCGTTCTTCAGGGCTCAGAAACGCGCCAAGTTCGATCTCGCGCCCGTTTCCCTTTAGAGTCAGGTATCGCTCAATGCGGGCATTGTCATGCAGTTTCAACTCGACCCAGAACGGGTTTGCGAACCAGCGTTTCCGGCTGCCGTCCCGTTCGGTCCGCTCCACGGTAATGAGGTCGGGCCAGAGCTTGACCACCTCGTTCAGGTTGGCGTCCCGGTAGTTGCGCATGACAAAGGCGTAAAAGATCCAGAGCGTGCCGCCTAGGAACGGAAGCAGGGCCCAACCGACAGGTGTGCCGAGGAACGGGATCAGCGGGATTGCGAGCCCGACGAACAGCAGGCCCATCATCCATGTGAAGCCCGACGTCGTCATGGACCGGTGCGGCCAGAGCACGATGGTCTCTGCCGGGGGGTCGCTGCGCGTGAAAGGATCCGCGTCGCGTCCCCAAACGCAGGAGGCCGGAGGTTTCCCCCCGGCCCCGTTATGTGTCTCAGACCTGAGAGGCATGTCAGTGCGCGTCTTTGCGCCATTCCTCGTGGGTCGGATAGTGCGGGGCGGTATCCCACATGTCGCGCGTCGGGAGCTGTTCGAACGTGTGCTCCGGCGGCGGGTTGGGCAGGGTCCACTCCAGCGTCGGGTCGGTGCCCTCACCCCAGTACTTCGGATCCTCGACCTTCTTCCCGTAGCGCAGGGCGTGGAAGATGATGAAGAAGAAGAAGAGGAACGATGCGAAGGCAAGGAACGCGCCCAATGAGCTGATGTAGTTCCAGTAGGCGAACTGCTCGGGGTAGTCGATGTACCGGCGCGGCATGCCCTGGCGACCCAGGAAGTGCTGCGGGAAGAACGTGATGTTCGCCCCGATGAACATCATCCAGAAATGGATCTTGCCCCAGGTCTCGTTGTACTCCCGGCCCGTCATCTTCGTGAACCAGTAGTAAATCCCGGCGAAGATGCAGAACACCGCACCGAGCGACATCACGTAGTGGAAGTGCGCCACCACGTAGTAGGTGTCGTGGTAGGCCCGGTCCACCGCCGCCTGGCTCAGGACCACGCCGGTCACGCCGCCGACGGTGAAGAGAAACAGGAAGCCGATCGCCCAGAGCATCGGCGTCTTGAACTCAAGCGAGCCGCCCCACATCGTCGCGATCCAGGAGAAGATCTTGACGCCCGTGGGCACCGCGATCACCATCGTCGCGAGCATGAAGTAGGACTGCTGAGTCAGGCTCATGCCGACCGTATACATGTGGTGCGCCCACACGACGAAGCCGAGAACACCGATCGCCACCATCGCGAAAACCATCGGCATGTAGCCGAAGATCGGCTTCTTGGAGAAGGTCGCGATCACATGGGAAATGATACCGAAGCCCGGCACGATCACGATGTAGACCTCCGGATGGCCGAAGAACCACAGCAGATGCTGATAGAGCACCGGATCGCCGCCACCTTCCGCCTGGAAGAACGCGGTGCCGAAGTTCCGGTCCGTCAGCAGCATCGTGATGGCGCCCGCCAGCACCGGCAGCGCGAGCAGGATCAGGAGCGCGGTGACAAAGATCGACCAGGCGAACAGCGGCACCTTGAAGAGCGTCATGCCCGGTGCGCGCATGTTCAGGAAGGTCGTGATAATGTTGATGGCCCCGAGGATCGAGGACGCACCGGACAGGTGCACTGCAAAGATGGCGAGATCCGTCGAGATACCCTGTTCCGACGTGGACAATGGCGCGTAAAGCACCCAGCCGATACCCGAGCCGAGCTGACCGTTGCCGCCCGGCGCAATCGTGGACGCGACCGCAAGGGAAGAGCCCGCGACGAACAGCCAGAAGCTCAGGTTGTTCATCCGCGGGAACGCCATGTCCGGCGCGCCGATCATCAGCGGCATGAAATAGTTGCCAAATCCGCCGAAAAGCGCGGGGATCACGACGAAGAACATCATCAGGATGCCGTGGGCCGTGATCAGCACGTTCCACAGGTGCCCGTTCGGATCCGCACAATCGCCATCGGCGAAGAAGCGGGCGCCCTCCATGCACATGTATTGCACGCCGGGCTCCATCAGCTCCATCCGCATGTAGACGGTGAAGGCGACGGAGATGAACCCCAGCAGCGCCGAGGTGATCAGGTAGAGGATCCCGATATCCTTGTGGTTCGTCGACATGAACCAGCGGGTGAAGAAGCTCCGCTCGTCATGGCCGTGTTCGGCGTGGAGGGCTGCGTCTGCCATCAAGGTCTCCTGAACGTTGCCAAGGCACACCGAATCCCGGCATGCACAGGTATTCTGTTGCTACTCCCGGCCTACCCCCGATGACTGCGAAGCTCAACAGTCACAGCGCCGTGAGAGGTGCGACCTGTTTACGCGACCGGCGTGGACAGGTCCTTAAGACGAAGATTACCGCTAAAAGTCCCGTTCGGCAACGAACAGGAGCTTCCAACAGGCGGGATCAACACCCGAAATCGGCACGCTGCGGACTGTCCCCGAACACTCGGGAGAATGTGGAGAGCAGCGCGAGGTCCAGATCCTCCATCGTGACCGGCAGGCCAAGGTCCACGAGGCTGGTAACGCCGTATCCCTGAATCCCGCACGGCACGATCCCGTCGAAATGGCTCAGATCCGGATCGTGGTTGATGGAGATCCCGTGGAAACTGACCCATTTGCGCAAGCGTAACCCGATCGCGGCGATTTTGTCCTCCGCGGGGCTGCCATCGGGCAGGCGGGGCTGGTCGGGACGCGCGACCCAGACGCCGACACGACCTTCGCGCCGCTCTCCGGTGACGTTGAATTCGGCGAGCGTCAGGATCACCCAATCCTCCAACTGCCGGACGAAAGCGCGCAGGTCTCGCCCGCGGACAGTCAGGTCTAGCATCGCGTAGGCGACGCGCTGGCCCGGCCCGTGATAGGTGTATTCGCCGCCCCGCCGCGCCTCGAAGACCGGAAACCGGTCCGGCTCCAGCAAATCCGCGGGTTTGGCGGACGTGCCGGCAGTGTAGAGCGGCGGATGCTCCAGCATCCACAGAAGCTCGGGCGCCTCTCCCGCGCGGATCGCCTCCACCCGCGCCTCCATCTGCGAGAGCGCGTGCGGATAGGACACAAGCCCGTCGCTATGCCAGAGATCGACCGCCATGCCCCCCTATGCGCGCCCCGCGCCCGGTTTGGCAAGGGCCGGTGCGGCACCTCCAGGCATCCGCGCCGGACGGGACGCACACCACCTGACTAACGTCAGGACCTATTTGCCCAAACCTGCAATTTGGCTCTTGCACACGGCAAAGACCCCTTGCTATACGCCGCCCACTGGATCGCGGTCGTGGCGGAATTGGTAGACGCGCAGCGTTGAGGTCGCTGTGGGGTAACTCCCGTGGAAGTTCGAGTCTTCTCGACCGCACCAGCAAAAACAGGGCTCCACTGCCCTTGTCTCTTCACAAGACGCCAGAAGATATCGCGGCTCGTGCAACGGCATGTGATCTGTCTAGACGGACGAGCTCACGCGCAGGGACGGATGGCGCATGCCCGCCACCAGAATGATCACCGAAGCTAGCGCCACGCCGGATGCCCAGAGGATAACCGTCTGGAAATCATGGGCTTGTGCGATCAGGCCCGCGGCGGGGCCCCCCAGAAGCCCCGTGAGCATCAGCGTGTTCCAATAGACTGCGGTCGCCGCCGCCGGGCGATCCTGTCCAAGGGACTGGACGAAGCTGATCCCGAGTGTCGAGAACAGGCCGTAGTAGAGCCCTTCCAGTGCCGCACCCAACAGCATCTCGGTGTAGCTCTCAACTGAGGCGAGGTATCTGATCGCCAGAACCGCGAGCAGTGCCGTGGCCACGAGGCTGTTCCGGATCCCGAACCGGGAGATAAGGACCGGTGTGGTGAAGATTGCAAGGATTTCCACGAATGTCTTCACCGTGAACGCGTTGCCTGGTGCATAGGCGGGCAGGCCGACCTCCTGCACGAAAAAGAGGGGAAGGGCGGTGAACGTCATGAAATGTGCCGCGGACAGGCCAAAGACGAACGCCGCCGCGATCCAGATGCCTGCCCCCTGCACGCCTGCTCCGCCTTCGGTTGCAGATGGGGCGGCCTGTCGGACGGCGTCCCGCGGTGCGGCTCCGATCCAGACGCTTCCCCACAGAATGGCAAGCGCCAGCGTGAGGGCAAACACCGCCCGAAACCCGAACTGGTCTGCCACGACGAAGGAGACGGCGGGCCCGATCATCCACGCAAAGGACGTGGTCGCCCGCATGTAGGCGTTGAATGTCGTGCGCTTGATCCCCGTCGTGCCCGCGATGACACCGCCGAGCGTGAACATCGTGGCAAGCGCGCTCGCGCTCGCCGAAAAGCCCGGAACGCCGAAGGTCATGACGGTCCAGAAACCCGGCGCCACCACCAGCGCGGTGGAGGCGACGACGCTCCCGCCGACGGCAACCCCGATGAGAGGGAACGGACGCGCGCCGCCGTCCATCCTCCGGGCAAAGTGCCGATTGATCATCACGACGATCAGCGCGACCGATCCGGCATAAAGGCTGATGGTCCAGGGTTCCCGCCCCAAGCCCTCCACGATGAAATACCCCATGAAGGGGACGATCATCGACCCGCACAGGGTGCCGACGAACAGCAGTGAGAGGAAGGGTGTAATCTTGCGGGTGACCATCGGGATATTGACCGGGACGGGTTGGGCGATGCTGGGAGGGCCTCAGTGCCCTGCACCGTCGCACAAATCATGTGCCCGGCACACAGCCGGTTCTGAAACCCGCACTGCAGGACTGAAAAGGTGCGCGCCCCTTCAGACCGGCCTGAAGCCACCTTCAACTGGTCTCGGCGAGCAGGGAAGCGTTGCCCCCCGCGGCGGTGATGTCGATGCACACGTGGCGCTCAAGACGACAGCGACTTGCCAGATCATCCTCCGCACAGAGCGGGATGATCGCACCGCTGCGTGCCGCAAGGGCCACACGCAGGGGGCGGAGGTCTTCGTCCGGCGCGGCGCTCGCCACGATGGCAAAGCCGTCCAGCCTCGTCAGTGCATCGGCGGTCAGAACTCCATCGATCCCCTCATCCGGAGTAAGGCCCGGGGCGACGCACACAGCACGGCACCCGTTTGCCTCCGCGACGCGGGCCTGGTGGAGGGCGCGGCCCCGCCCGGGCCCGAGGCAGAGGACCGTGCCGCGTCCGACCTCTGTCAGACGGTTCGACTCGCCGGTCGGGCCCGGCAGGGAAAGGCTTGAGAGTGCTGTCCCTCCGTGTCGCGCGCCATCCAGCGCGTTCTGTACCTGCGCCGGATCGGCTGCATGTCCCGGCTCCGGCGCGTCCTCGTCCCGGGAGGGTTTGCAGAACCTTGGCAGGTAGGCGGGTCCGCCCGCTTTGGGTCCTGTGCCCGAGAGTCCCTCGCCGCCGAAGGGCTGGGAACCGACCACCGCCCCGATCTGATTGCGGTTGACGTAGATGTTGCCCGCCGTAACCCGGCGTGACAGCGTTTCCACCCTGTCATCGATGCGCGAGTGGATCCCGAAGGTGAGGCCGTAGCCCGTCCCATTGATATCGTCGATCACCCTGTCGAGTTCCGCCGCCCTGAAGGATGCGACATGAAGGACCGGGCCGAAAACCTCCCGTCCGATGGCCGCGATCCCCTCGACGCGCAAAACCGTCGGCGCGACGAACGTGCCCATGGAGGGAACCGGTCCTTCCTTGAGCAGCCGCCCCTCCCTGCGCGCCACGTCGACATGTTCGAGGATCCGGGCCCGCGCGGCCTCGTCGATCACCGGCCCCACGTCTGTTGCTACCGACCAGGGATCGCCGATCGTCAGTGCGTCCATCGCGCCAAAGAGCATCGACAGCAGGTCATCGGCCACATCCTCCTGAACATAGAGCATGCGCAAGGCCGAGCAGCGTTGCCCCGCGGACTGGAATGCCGAGGCGACGATGTCGCGGACCGCCTGTTCGGGCAGCGCGGTGCTGTCGACCACCATCGCGTTGAGCCCCCCGGTCTCCGCGATAAGCGGCGCATGGGGGGAGAGGTGTGTGGCCATCGTCCGGTTGATCCGGCCGGCGGTGTCTGTCGAGCCGGTGAAACACACGCCACCCAGGTCGGGCGCGGAGGTCAGCGCCGCCCCGACCTCCGCCCCATGACCGGGAATAAGTTGCAGGGCGGTCCGCGGGACGCCTGCTTCATGCAGGATGCGCACCGCAAGGGCGGCGATCAGTCCGGTTGCCTCCGCGGGTTTCGCAAAAACCCCGTTGCCCGCCGCGAGGGCGGCCGCGATCTGCCCCGTGAAGATCGCAAGCGGGAAGTTCCAGGGCGAGATGCAGGTGAAGATGCCCCGGGCAGGAGCCTCCAGCCCCTCGGCCCGGGCTGCATAGTAGCGCAGGAAATCGACGGCCTCACGCAGTTCCGCGATGGCGTCGGGCGGGGTCTTGCCCGCCTCCCGTGCGAGAAGGGCAAAGATCTCGCCTTCGCGTGCCTCGTAGAGGTCGGAGGCACGGCGCAGGATGGCCGCCCGTTCTGCCACCGATGCCGCCCACGGTAGGGCAGCCTCGACCGCGTGTGCCACGTCGGTGGGTGCGGCGAAAGTGACGGATCCGACGGTGTCGTCGGGGAGAGCCGGGTTCACGACCTCAATCGTGTCACCACGCTCCGCCTCTACCGCGAGGATTGGCTCGGCAGACCAGTGTGTCGCCTTGAAAGGAGCACGCGCTTCGTCGAACCGCTGCAAGTCGAGCGGGTCTCGCAGGTCGAATCCGCCTGAGTTCATCCGTTCGGGGGCGTAGATTTGCGCGGGAAGGGGCAGGGCGCGGATCGGCTGTTCAAGCTCCGCGAACGGGTCCCGGGCTATGATCTCCGCCGGGACCGTCGCGTCCACGATCTGGTTGACGAAGCTGCTGTTCGCACCGTTCTCCAGCAACCTGCGCACAAGGTAGGCAAGCAAATCGCGGTGCGCGCCGACCGGGGCGTAGATCCGGCTCGCGGCTGCACCTTCGCGGAGCAGCGTGTCGTGCAGGGCCTCCCCCATCCCGTGCAGCCGCTGGAATTCGAAGGAGGCCTCGGGCCTCGCAAGTTCGAGGATCGCTGCGATCGAATGGGCATTGTGGGTCGCAAACTGCGGGTACACCCGGTCAGAGACCTCGAGCAGTCGTGCGGCACAGCAGACATAGGAGACATCCGTCGCGGCCTTCCGGGTGAAGACCGGGTAGTCCGCCAGCCCCTCGACCTGGGCGCGTTTGATCTCCGTGTCCCAGTAGGCACCCTTCACGAGCCGGACCATGACCCGCCGGTCCTGGGCCTGGGCGAGCGCATGGATCCAGTCGATGACCGGCAGAGCCCGCTTGCCATAAGCCTGCACGACGACGCCAAACCCGTCCCATCCCGCAAGCACGGGGTCGCGCAACACTTCCGCGATTACGTCAAGGCTGATGTCGAGCCGGTCCGCCTCCTCCGCATCGATGTTGAAGCCCATGTCCGCCGCTGCGGCCATCCGTGCGAGGGCCGACACGCGGGGCACGAGGTCCGCCATCACCCGCTCCTGCTGGACCGCGTCGTAGCGGGGATGCAGGGCGGAAAGCTTGACCGAAATGCCGGGGTTTCGGCGCACATCGTCGGCGTTGCAGGCCTGCGCGAGGCGTTCGATTGCCCCGGCATAAGCATCGTAGAACGCGTCCGCGTCCGCGTCCGTGAGCGCCGCCTCCCCAAGCATGTCGTAGGAGAAGGTGTAGCCAAGCGCGGTTTTCTCTTTGCCGCGCGCAAGTGCCTCGTCGATGGTCTCGCCGAGGACGAACTGTGCGCCAAGTTCCTTCATCGCCCGGGTCACCGCGTGCCGGATGACCGGCTCCCCCAGCCTGCGCACGGCTGAGCGGAGGATCGCCGCCGTCCCGGTCCCGTCCCGCAGCACCTTCCCGGTGAGCATGAGCGCCCAGGTGGAGGCGTTCACCAGCGTGGAACTTGACCGGCCCAGATGCGCGCTCCACTCCGACGGGGCGATTTTGTCCTCGATCAGCGCATCGATTGTCTCCGCGTCTGGGACGCGAAGCAGCGCCTCGGCAAGGCACATGAGTGCGACCCCTTCGTCGGTGGAGAGCCCGTATTCAGCGAGAAAGATCTCCATCAGCCCGGGGCGGTTGTCGTCGCGGATCCGTTCCACCATGCCGACCGCCCGGCTCTCGATCCGGCCCCGCAGCTCGGAGGAGAGGGGCACGTGATCGGTAAGGCGCGCAAGGACGTCCGCCTCCGGCAAATGGTGTGTTCTGCGGATCTCTTCGCGCAACGTCTCAAGGCAGTGCATCGCCAACCCTCCAAACCTCTGCCCCTATGGTACCTTGAGCCACAGAGGCCGTGTGACTAAGATATGCATCAAGAGAAGAGTATCAGACTTAGATTCCCCAGAAAGACAGGTATGATGGACGTTAAAGGTCAAACTGACGGGCAATTAGATCGCTTCGACATCGCGATTCTTGAGATACTGGCCGGGGAGGGGCGCCTTCCGGTCACCGAGTTGGCGAAGCGGGTGGGCCTTTCCAAGACACCCTGCCAGAATCGTCTGCGCAAGCTGATCGATACTGGCTACATCCTCGGCTTTCGCGCGGTGCTGAGCCCGACGAAGCTGCGGCGCGACCATGTCGCCTTTGTCGAGGTTAAGCTCGCGGATACGCGGGAGGCGGCGCTTTCTCAGTTCAATGCGGCGGTGGCAGAGCTTGCTGAAGTGGAACAGTGCCACATGATCGCCGGGGCGTTCGACTATCTGTTGAAGGTGCGCACCCGCGATATCCGCGCCTACAGGCAAGCGCTGGGCGAGAAGATCTCTGCGCTGCCTCACGTGGCAAACACCTCCACCCACGTCTCCATGGAGGCCATCAAGGACAACGCGATGTGACCAGGCTCAGGCAGTCTTTTGACCGGAGAGGTAGGTATCGAGCGCCGCTGCGGTGCCCTCGTCCCAGATCAGCGTGAGCCAGCGTGCGAACGTTGCGCTGAAGGTGGGCACGTCCGCGAGGGTTCCGTAGATCGCGGGCTGGTCGAGCCATTTCGCGGGCGCCGTGCGGGCCTTCCGCGCGGCCTCAACGAGCGTCTCCCATTGCGGGTCGTTTGCCTCGATCCGGCTTCCGTCCTCGCGCTCTGCCGCGCACATACGGGCCCAGAGCGCCTCGACGAGGCTCAGCCCTTCCACTGATCCTCCGGCATCGAGCGCGTCCCGCAGGATCGGCAGCACGAACCCGGTGTGCCGGGATGAGCCGTCGAAGGCGACCCGTCGGGTCGTGTCGCGGATCTCCGGATTGGCGAAGCGACGTTCGATGAGCGTGAGGTAGTCCTGCGGGGTCCATTCCGGCACCGCCCCCACATAGGGCAGGATCTCATCCTCCTGCACCTTGCGGAAGAACGCCGCGATCTGTGGATGGACCATGCATTCGGCGATCGTTGGGACCGACAGAAGCTCGCCCGCGTTGGCGAGCACCTGATGGCCCGCGTTGAGCACCCGGATCTTCATCGCCTCGTGGGCATGCACGCTCTTACAGAAGGTTGCGCCGACCAGGTCCCAGTCCGGTCGCCCTGCGCAGAAATCATCCTCGATGACCCATTGGCGGAAGTTCTCGTGGGTGACCGGCACCGGGTCCTTGATGCCGAACCGCTGCGCGAGCTGGATTTCTCCGGGTCCCGTGGCGGGCACGATGCAATCGACCATCGAGTTGGGGAAGCTGCATCGCACGTCTATCCAGTCCGCCAGATCCGGGTCTGAGAGGCGGGCGAGCGACACCACGGTCTGCCGCAGGATCTGCCCGTTGCCTTGCAGATTGTCGCAGCTTTGTCCGGTGAAGGGACCGTGCCCGGCCGCCCTGCGCTGCCGCAATGCTGCGATCATCGCGCCGAAGGCGGTGCGCGGGCTGTTGGGATGCGCCGCATCATGGTGGATGTCCGGGTGATCGGTATCGAACCCGCCGGTCGCGGGATCGGTGTAGTAGCCCCCCTCCGTCACGGTGAGGCTCACGATCCGGATCGCCGGATCCGACATCCGGTCGATCAGCGCACGGTTGTCCTCGGTCACCGGCACGTAGTCGATCATGGCTCCGGTCACTTCCGCCGAGCTGCCCCCGGGGTCGAGCTCGATCAGGGTTGTCAGGCAATCCTGGGCGAGCAGATGCGCGCGTATCTGCGCATCGTAAGGACGTACACCAGCGCCGATGATGGCCCAGTCCTGCGCGTCGCCCCGCTGCAGAAGCCGGTGAAGGTACCAGGCCTGGTGCGCCCGATGGAAGTTTCCCACACCGATGTGCACGATGCCCGGGGTGAGGGACGTGCGGTCATAGGCTGGCCGCACCACGCCCTCGGACAGATCCGCAAGCGTCCGGTCGCTCAGCGCGCGCGCGGTGGGGGAAGGGCTCAACTCATCCATTGTCCGCCATCGACATTGTAGCATTGGGCAACCACATAGTCCGCCTCGTCGGAGGCGAGAAATACGGCCATCCCGGTAAGGTCGTCCGCCCGGCCCATCCGGCCGTAGGGCACCGCTGCGCCGACCTCCTGTTTCTTCTGCCCGGGCTCCTTGTTCTCGTAGCGGGCAAAGAAGGCGTCAACACCGTCCCAGTGCTCGCCATCCACGACCCCCGGGGCGATCGCGTTGACGTTGATGCCGTGCGGGATGAGGTTGAGCGCTGCGGACTGGGTCAGGCTGATCACCGCCGCCTTGCTGGCGCAGTAGACGGCAACGAGCGGCTCGCCCCGACGCCCCGCCTGGCTCGCCATATTGATGATCTTGCCACCGCCGCCGCGGGCGATCATGTGACGCGCGACGGCCTGCAGGGTGAAGAGAGTGCCCGCGACGTTGATGTCGAAAACGCGGGCAAAGTCCGCCTTTTCGATCTCCACGATGGGCGCTGCGGTGAAGATGGCTGCGTTGTTGATCAGGATGTCGATCCGGCCGAAGCGGGCGACGGTTGCATCGACGCCGGCGTCGATGCTGTCCGTGTCAGTGACGTCCATCTGTACCGCGACTGCGGCGCTGCCGAGCGCCTTCGCCGTCTCTGTGGCCCGGGGTCCGTCAATGTCCGCAATCGCGACCTGCGCACCCTCCCGGATGTAGGCCTCGGCGAAGGCGCGGCCGATGCCCCGTGCAGCGCCGGTGATCAGCGCCGTCTTGCCGTCGAGCCGTCTCATGGCAGCCGGTTGCCCTCCCCGTCGAAGCGGTGGATCACGTCAGCGCGGGGGGTCAGGTGGACCCGGTCCCCGTGGCCGAAGCCGACCTCTCCGTCGGCACGCACCGTGATGGTGTCGGCCAGGCCCGTCTCGTGGATGTGGAAGAACGTGTCAGAACCCAGATGCTCCGAAACGCCGACGACCCCGGACCATTCGCCGCCGCTGTCCGACACGGTGATGTGCTCGGGGCGCACTCCGATGGTTGCTGCACCATGCTTCGCTGCCTCAGCCCCGCCGATCAGGTTCATGGTCGGGGAGCCGATGAAACCGGCGACGAAGAGGTTGCGCGGCGTGCGGTAGAGTTCGAGGGGAGAGCCGACCTGTTCGATATGCCCCGCGCGCAGCACGACGATCTTGTCCGCCATGGTCATGGCCTCGACCTGATCGTGGGTGACGTAGATCATCGTCGTGCTGAGCCGCTTGTGCAGTTCGGAGATCTCAAGCCGCATCCCCACGCGAAGGGCAGCGTCGAGGTTCGACAGCGGCTCGTCAAACAGGAACGCCGCAGGTTCCCGAACGATCGCGCGCCCGATGGCGACGCGCTGCCGCTGCCCGCCGGAGAGCTGCCCGGGTCTGCGATCCAGATAGTCGGTGAGGTTCAGCACCGCCGCGGCCTGTTCCACCCGCCGGTCCTGCTCTGCCTTGTCGAGCTTGGCCATGCGCAGCGGGAACGCGATGTTCTTGCGCACGGTCATGTGCGGGTAGAGCGCGTAAGATTGGAACACCATCGCGAGGCCGCGGCGCGCTGGCGGCACTTCCGTCGCGGGCGTGCCGTCGATCTCGATATCGCCGCCGCTCACATCCTCCAGTCCCGCGATGAGGCGGAGCAGGGTGGACTTGCCGCAGCCCGATGGTCCGACAAAGACGGTGAACTCCCCGTCATCGATGGTGAGGTCCAGGGGCGGGATCACCTCGACCTCGCCGAACCGCTTGGAAACCTTGCTGAGTACGATACGTCCCATGGTTTTTCCTTATTTCACCGCGCCGAAGGTCAGTCCGCGGACAAGCTGTTTCTGGCTGAACCAGCCGAGGATGAGAATTGGCGCAATGGCCATGGTGGAGGCTGCGCTGAGCTTTGCGTAGAACAGACCCTCCGGGCTCGAGTAGCTCGCGATAAAGGCGGTGAGCGGCCCGGCCTGCGCCGCCGTGAGGTTCAGCGTCCAGAACGCCTCGTTCCACGCGAGAATGATGTTGAGAAGCACGGTCGAGGCGATGCCGGGGATCGCCATGGGCGTGAGCACGTAGAGGATCTCCTCCTTCAGCGTTGCCCCGTCCATCCGCGCGGCCTCAAGGATCTCTCCGGGGATTTCCTTGAAGTATGTGTAGAGCATCCAGATGATGATCGGCAGGTTGATCAGCATGAGGATGATGACGAGCCCGAGCCGCGTGTCCAGCAAACCGAGTTCAATGAAGATGAGGTAGATCGGGTAGAGCACGCCGACCGCGGGCAACATCTTCGTCGAGAGCATCCAGAGGAGGATGTCCTTGGTCCGCTTCGAGGGGACGAAGGCCATGGACCATGCGGCGGGTACCGCGATCAGGATCCCCAGGAACGTGGAGCCTCCAGCAATGATCACCGAATTCCACAGGAACCGCATGTAGTTCGACCGTTCCTGCACCACCGCGTAGTTTTCCAGCGTCCAGTCGAAGAACAGGAACAGCGGGGGATCGTTAATCGCCTGAGCCTCGGTCTTGAAGCTCGTCAGGATGGTCCACAGGATCGGGAAGAAGATGAGAAGTCCGATCACCCAGGCCAGAGCGGTGTTGAATGCCTTGCGTTGTGCGGTGACTGCGCGTGCCATCGTGCCCTCCCTACGTGTCCAGGTTCTTGCCGACGATGCGCATCAGGAAGAGCGCAACGATGTTGGCGAGGATGATTGCATAGACCCCGCCCGCCGACCCAAGCCCGACATTCTGGCTCTCCAGCACCCGCTGGAAGATCAGGTAGGTCAAGGTGCGCGTTCCGAAGGATCCCTGGGTGGTGACGAAGATCTCGGCGAAGATCGAGAGCAAGAAGATCGTCTGGATCAGGATCACCACCGTGATCGCGCGGGACAGGTGCGGCAGGATGATGAAGAAAAAGCGTGAAAGCGGTGGTGCCCCGTCCATCTCCGCAGCCTCCAACTGCTCGCTGTCGAGCGACTGGATCGCGGTCAAAAGGATCAGTGTCGCGAAGGGCAGCCACTGCCAGCTTACGATCAGGATGATCGATTCAAGCGAGGCCTGGCTGAGCCAGGACACCGGCTCGGCCCCGAAAAACTCCCACAGATGGGCAAAAAGGCCGTTCACCGGATCCATGAACATGTTCTTCCACACCAGCGCGGAAACCGTCGGCATGACGAAAAAGGGGGCGATCACAAGGATCCGCACGATCCCCTGCCCCCACATCGGCTGATCGAGCAAAAGCGCGAGCAGCACGCCCAGAACAATGGTGATCACGAGCACCCCGCCCACGATCATCAGTGTTGCGTAGACGCTGGGCCAGAACGAACTGGAGGTGACAA
This sequence comes from Pseudomonadota bacterium, assembly GCA_038532435.1. Classification (GTDB taxonomy): domain Bacteria; phylum Pseudomonadota; class Alphaproteobacteria; order Rhodobacterales; family Rhodobacteraceae; genus JBCBAP01. The sequence goes on from JBCBAP010000002.1 coordinate 97,684, forward strand.
ATCTTGCGTAGTTCTCGAACCCTACCCATCCGAGGTCTCCACCCCTCAGGGGCAGGTATCTCTTGAATGAAAAGTAGAGCGTCATCGTCAGGGGAACGAGCATCCAGCCCAAGAGCAGCACCACGGCGGGCGCCATCATCAGGCGGGCGGCTGATCTGGAATGCTGGGTCGACATCCGACATCTCCTCCGTTGACGGCACAGCATGCCGCCCTGGACGATAGTGAGGGGAACTGGGGTGGGATGAAAGGGCGGCGCCAGAGCGCCGCCCCCGATCCCTGGGAGGCGGTCAGTAGCCGGCCGCTTCCATCTCTTCGGCGGTCAGCGCCTGCGCCTTTGCCAGCGCTTCGTCGGCGGTCTGCTGACCTGCCAGGGCCGCGGAGAACTCCTGACCGACCTGCGTCGCGATGCCCGCAAACTCGGGGATCGCCACGAACTGGACACCCACATAGGGCACCGGATCGACGGTCGGGTTGAGCGGATCAGCCGCGTTGATGCTGTCGAGCGTCATCTTCGCGAACGGAACCTCTGCGTAGTTGGGGTTCTCGTAGAGCGAGGTCCGGCTGCCCGGGGGCACGTTGGCCCAGCCCTCGTTTTCAGCCACCAGCTCCAGGTACTCCTTGGAGGTCGCCCACTGGATGAACTCCTTCGCGGCGCCTTCCTGCGCCGTACCCGCCGGGATCGCCAGCGCCCACGCCCAGAGCCAGTTGCCCCGCTTGCCCAGACCCGTGTCCGGCGCGAGCGCGAAGCTCACTTTGTCGGCCACGGTCGAATCGTCGGGGTTGGTCACGAAGGACGCAGCCACGGTCGCGTCGATCCACATGCCGCACTTGCCCTGCTGGAACAGCGACAGGTTCTCGTTGAACCCGTTGTTCGACGCACCCGGAGGGCCCGCATCGTTCATCAGGTCGAGGTAGAAGGTCAGCGTCTCCTTCCACTGCGGGCTGTCGAACTGCGGCGTCCAGTTCTCGTCGAACCAGCGTGCGCCAAAGGCGTTGGAGGTCGCGGTGAGGAACGCCATGTTCTCACCCCAGCCAGCCTTGCCGCGCAGGCAGATGCCGTAGATCTCGTTGTCCCTGTCCGTCATCGCCCGTGCGGCGTTTGCGACAAACTCCCAGGTCGGCGCATCCGGCATGTCCAGACCGGCGGCCGCCATCAGGTCGGTCCGGTACATGATCATGGAGGATTCGCCATAGAAGGGCGCGGCATAGAGCGTGCCCTCGTGGGAAAGACCGCCGCGCATCGCCGGCAGGATGTCATCCACGTCGTAGGAGGCAGGAAGGTCGTCGAGTGCGACGAGCCAGCCGTTCTTCGCCCAGATCGGCGTTTCGTACATGCCGATCGTCATGATGTCGAACTGACCACCCTTGGTGGTGATGTCCGTCGTGACCCGCTGACGGAGAACGTTCTCCTCAAGGGTCACCCACTCCACGGTGTGCCCGGTCTTCGCCGTGAAATCGTCGGTCAGACCCTGCATCCGGATCATGTCCCCGTTGTTCACGGTCGCGATGGTGATGGTTTCCGCATATGCGCCGCTCGCTGTTACCAACGACAGCGCAGTCGCCGCACGAAGTGCGTTCCTCAGGTACATCCGACTCCTCCCTGTTTCTTTTTGGATGTTGTCCGCAAACGGTACGGGAGGAGATTGCGCGCCGTCAATTAATTTTTTACGCGCGTAAAGAAAAAACGTTCTTGATCGAGATTATTCAGGCAGATCCACGCATGATCAGCTTGCCGTCAAAGAGCGCGCTTTCGCGCACAGACGGCCGCTGCCCCGATTCTATAATGGACAAAAGCGCCTCGGCGCTTTTCTCGGCAATCGAGGTGTAGTCCTGGGATACGGTGGTGAGGGTAGGGCAGGTGTAGCGGGAAAACGGGTGGTCATCATGGCCTGCGACCCGCAACGCACAGCCGCTGCCAAGCCCCACGCGCAGGCCGAGTTCGTAGGCTGCAGACAGGAACCCGATGGCAAGCCGGTCGTTGCTGCACAGGACGGTATCTGTTGGCAGGTTTCGCTGCTCTATGAAACGGGCTCCTTCACGGTGGCCGATCTCCTCAAAATCCCACCCGTCCCCCTCTGCCTGGATGAGATGCGGCGTGTGGCCTCGCGCGTCCATCGCTGCGAGGTAGGCCGCCCGCCGTTTGTTCGCGTTCGGGTTGGTCGGTGACTTCATCTCGAAGAATGCCGGAGGCTCACCGGTCCGACACAGGTAATCCACGATCAGACCGACGCTCTGGCGGTTATCCAGACCGACGAATGCCTCGCCTAACTCACTGATATTGCTGTCGAAAAGGACTGTCGGAACGTCTTTGCAGAACGCTTCGATGCGGCCGCTTTCCGACGCCCGGCCGAGCGGTGCCAGCAGGACACCCGCCGGTTTTATCGAGCGCAGGCTCTCCAGGTTGTCGAGCTCCTGCGAGGGATCCCCGTGGGAGCTCAGAAGGATCGGGCGAAATCCTGCGGCAATGATCAGGTTTTCGATGTTGCGTGCGATCTCCGCAAAGAACGGATCCGCAAGGTAGGGCACGACGATGCCGATATTCTTCGTCAACCGGCGGTTCTGGTTCATCGCATAGACGTTGGGTCGGTAGTCATACCGCTCCAGCGCCGCCTCGATCCGCTGACGGGTCGACTGCCGGACGCTTTGCGGATCGTGGAAATACTTCGAGACCGTGGGCCGGGAGATCCCGCTGACCGCAGCGAACTCCTCCATGTTTCTGATCTTCGGTTCGTTCATCGTCTCTCGCCTCGGGCGCAGGGTCAGCCGCCGATCGCGCCCGCGTGCCATACTGTCCAATCTGCCTGACCATAATGGTCATACTTATTTGACGGGCGCAAACTTTGTGGTGTGAGATCAGTTTTGATTTGCGTCCAACCCCCGCAGTCTGCGTCGAATCACAGGGCAGTCGGTGGGAATCTGATCAGATTCCAGTCTGTTGGCCGGCTGATATTGAGACTTTGATGCGTGTGTGTGCAAATCGCGAGTGCAGAGGTCAAAATCTGTGCAAATGGCTCCGTGGTATTTGTCCATTTGGTCAAGATGTTTGGTGTCCCCCTGAAATTCATGGTTCCGTTGGGTCAGTGAGTGCGTTCAGCGAGTTGCGTTGAGACCCGGCGGCGCAAGCAGACTGGCAAAGCCGGGGAGGCAGGAGCGGAGGTTCGCGAGGCGGAGTGCCCGTAGTTTGGGGGGCGGTCGCACGGGGCGAACAGCCCATACCGGTGGGGGTTGCCGGAGTTGGGGCCGCGGGGCCGGTCGGGCTGGAGCGTCTGGGGTATGTGCGGACCTCGGGCTGTTCGCCGACCAGCCGCGCGGCCCCACATTTTTTCAGGCGCCGCGCGCGATCGCAGCAACGCCGGTGCGGGCAACCTCTACGAGGCCGAGCGGAACCATCAGATCCACAAACGCATCGATCTTCTCTGACGTGCCGGTCATCTCGAACACAAAGCTTTCGAGTGTCGAATCGACCACCTTGGCCCGGAAGACATCCGCGAGGCGAAGCGCCTCGACCCGGTCGTTGCCGGTACCGGCCACCTTGATCAGGGCAAGCTCGCGTTCCACGGATGGCCCTTCAACGGTCAGGTCGTGGACCTCGTGCACCACGACCATGCGTTCGAGTTGCGCCTTGATCTGGTAGATCACCTGCGGCGTTCCCGTCGTCACGATGGTGATGCGGGAGCGGTGGCCGGTATGGTCAATCTCAGCGACCGTGAGGCTGTCGATGTTGTAGCCGCGCCCCGAGAAGAGGCCGATGACCCGGGCGAGCACCCCATCCACATTGTCAACGACGACGCCGAGCGTGTGCCGCTCCACCACGTCACCGAGCGGGTTCTTGAGGTCGTAGGCGGACTGTCGGCTGGTGCCCTTTTTGATGTTGAGCGCGTTCATGGGGCGGTTCCTCGTTTGATTTCGGGTCGTGTACCGGATTGGGTGGGCCGGGCCAAGGGGTCGGTCATCCAGGCGGGGCAGGCGGAGGCGATGCGGGCGGCGTCCTCTGGCGACATTTCGGTCCGGTGACGGCACGGAACGCCCTTGTTGAACTGGGTGAAGCGGGCCTGTTTGAGCGCGGCAACATCGATCGGCGCGCGGGAGACGCTGTGATGTGCGGCGAGCCGGTCGAGGGTCATCTCCGCGTCGAAAGCAATGTCCGCATAGTCGAGTGTCAGCGCGCCCGCGTCCTGCCACGCATCGAAAGCGGCGATCTGGCCGAGGATGCTTGCAAGTGCATCATCGAGCGTCCCGATCTCCGAGAACGGGATCTGTCCCCTGGCGCGAGCACGGGCGCCGTGGTCCATGAGCGACAGCGCCATGTCGCGCGGATCCCGCCAGCACGCATGGGCTGACGCCCGCCCGTCGCGCAGCAGGGGCAGGACAGCGGGGCCAGGGCGCTGATGGGTTTTCAGGACGAGGGGATGGCCCAGCCGTTGCGCCTCCAGCCACAGGCGCCCGAGCTGGCCGGGGCTCACGTCATCCACATAGTTGATGCGGCGGGGGGCTCCCAGAGCCTCAGCGGGCAGGTCAGGCTGCACAGGGCCCGCCGCATCGAGCAGGGCGCTTGTATAGTGGAACGCGAGCGTGGAGCCCGACTTCAGCATCCCGTAGCTGAAGATGAGTCGGGTCACGATCCGGCCATGAGGTCGCGCGCCATCGCGATGAGCGGGGCGTTGTCTGCAACGGGTGTGCCGTCGGGCAGGCTTTGCACATCCTCCAGCCCCATGCGTGTGGACAGGCCACGCAGGCGCGCCTCCATGAGCATGGGCCAGGCGGACCGGCCGCAGCCATGGAGCAGGATCGGGAGGGCGGGACCATGCTCTGCCAGATGGGCAAGGATGCGCGCGGCTTCGGCCTTCGCGACCGGCGCGGAACAGTCGGGCAGTTCGATCAGGATGCGCAGGCACCTCTCCGCCGCGGTCAGGTCAGTGAACCGGCGGGCATCCTCGAGCGTCCAAAGCCCCGCCTCGATCCCGATCTCCTGCCGGATCATCAGGTCCATGACCGTGGGCGCGTCGGGTTCGCGCAGGTTGATCGAGACGAAATCGGGACGCTCCGTCCAGCCCGCGATATCGTCATGGCGGGCGGTGCCACCGGGCGCAATCCAGTCGCCGGTACCGATGCCCACACCCACGCCAGGGACCGCGGCACGGATCGCGGTCAGTGCCGCGGCAACCGCATCGGGCGCGAGCGTTTCCACGCCAGCGGCATCGCGCGGGTGGACGTGCAAGCTCTCGGCTCCGGCAGCGATCGCCACTTGCGCCTCGGCGGCCAGTTCCGCCGGGCGGCGGGGCACGCCCACCGCGGCATCTGGCTGGGTGCCGCCGTTGAGACAGGCCTGCAGCATCATTGGGTGACCTCCGCGCGCCAGGACCAGGAGACCTTGTTGGCGGCGGTGATCGGATCACGGCCGAGCCGGGCCACCGCCTCCGCAAGGGTGATCTCCGTCGCCTCGGGCATGACGAAGGGCAGGGCACCGCCTGACAGGCCCACCGGATCCCCGTCCACGATCTCGTCGGAAATGTAGAGCGATTCCGCGGCGAACCGGCAGGACCACTGGCCCCCCGCCTCCTCGGTTACCGGGTTGTAGGTGTCCGGCCCGTATCGGTAGCACATGCGCGCCCGTCGCTCGTCGGGCAACTGCTCCGTCCGCCAGTCCCCGATCACCAACTCGACGTTGCCCGGATACCAGAGAAACGCCTTGCCGTCAGGCGAGAGGTATTCGATCTGGTTGCCGTGCCAAGGGGTGAAGCTGCGGGTCGTCGTGTCGGTGTAGAACGCCTCCAGCGTTTCCCGGGTTGCGGCGATGGCCTGCATGGCCTCCGCCTCTTCCAAGGTGATCGGGGCGATCCCTTCGGGCAGAGGCGGAACCTCGGTGCAGGCGGCGATCAGCAGGATCCCTGCGAAGCCAGGCAGCGACAGGGCGCGTTGGGGCCGACAGTGTCGGTGTTGCGCTTGCTGGTCGTGCTCTGCCCGTTTCATGCGTGGAACCCTAGGAGTCCTCGAGCTGCGGTGCCGGTGTGTTCTCATCCAGCGGAGGCATTCGTTCTAAGCCGGCCCGCTCCATTGCATCAAGAAACGAGACGCGTTCGTCCTTGGGCATGATGAAGGGGATTTTGCCGCTAGACAGGTTGAAAGGATCTCCAACGAGCATACGGTGCCTTGCCATCATGTAGTAAGTCCTGTCCCTGGTCTTCCAAGAATCTCCCAACTGGCGGGTCACAGGATTGTAGCTGTTGGGATATCGGTAGAAGACTTGACTGTCTTTTATGTCCGGGTCGTACTCAACCTTCCAATAGCCATCAACGACCCTGCGGTTACCCGGATACCAGAGAAACAATCGCCCCTCCGGACCCACGTACCAGATCTGCATTCCGTGATCGTCGGAGTAATGGATGAAGGTGGTATCGGCGAGGAAGGCGAAAATGTTCTCGGGTGATGCTGCCGCTGTGAGTATCTCGTCGACGGTCGACTTACCTCGTTGCGCGACGCCAAATTCCGTGAGCAGACGCTCGCGGTCGGACGGGCCGCAGGCGCCCAGGGCCATAAGAATACCGGCGACTGCGACCCATGTTTTAAATGTCATTTTGCAAAAAACCTTGCTTGACAGGATCAGACCAGAACGGCTCCGCCCGCCTCGATAGCGCCTTGGGTTTCGGCTTCGCCGAGGAGCATTTCATTGTGGGCCTTGCCCGACGGGATCATCGGGAAGCAGTTCTCGTGCTTCTCGACGAGGCAATCGAAAATCACGGGCCCATCATACTGGATCATCTCCATGATCGCATCGTCCAGGTCCGCGGGGTCTTTGCACAGGATGCCCTTGGCACCGAACGCTTCCGCCAGCTTGACGAAGTCCGGCAGCGCCTCTGACCAGGAATGGCTGTAGCGTTCCCCGTGGAGCAGTTCCTGCCACTGCCGCACCATGCCGAGGCGTTCATTGTTGAGGATGAACTGCTTGACCGGCAGGCGGTACTGCACCGCCGTGCCCATCTCCTGCATGTTCATCAGCCAGGACGCCTCTCCTGCCACGTTGATCACCAGCGCATCCGGGTGGGCGATCTGCACCCCGATGGAGGCAGGCGTCCCGTAGCCCATGGTGCCCAGTCCGCCCGAGGTCATCCAGCGGTTTGGATCCTCAAAGCCCATGAATTGTGCCGCCCACATCTGGTGCTGGCCCACCTCCGTGGTGATGTAGCGGTCATACTTCTTGGTCAGCGCCTCCAGCCGCTCAAGCGCGTACTGCGGTTTGATCGTGGTGGCGGAGTTGGTGTAGCCGAGGCACTTGATCGCCCGCCACTGATCGATCTGCGACCACCATTGGGAGAGGCGGTCAGAGCGGGTCTTTGACCCGCGCTCTTTCCAGACCCGCAGGATCTCCTCCAGCACTGCGCCGCAATCGCCGACGATCGGGACATCCACGTGGATATTCTTGTTGATCGAGGACGGGTCGATGTCGATGTGCACCTTCCGCGAGCCCGGAGAGAACGCATCGACCCGCCCCGTGATCCGGTCGTCGAAGCGGGCGCCGATACAGAACATCGCGTCGCAATCGTGCATCGCCATGTTCGCCTCGTAGGTGCCGTGCATGCCCAGCATGCCCATCCAGAGCTTGCCGGAGGCCGGATAGCAGCCCAGCCCCATCAGCGTGGAGGTGATCGGAAAGCCCGTCGCCTCCGCCAGTTCCCGCAGGAGGGCGGTGGCGCGGTTGTCGGTCTTGTTGCCCGAGTTGATCACGCCGCCGCCGGAATAGAGGATCGGCCTCTCCGCTTGCTCGATCAGTTCGACCGCGGCGAGGATCGCGTCCGGATCGCCCGCGGTGCGAGGCTGATAGTGGCTGGTGCTCACCTCGTCCATCTGGACATAGTCCGCGGTGGCAAACTGGACGTCCTTTGGAATGTCGATCAGCACCGGGCCGGGCCTGCCGGAGGTCGCCACGTGGAACGCCTGGTGGATCGTGTCCGCGAGGTCCGCGGTGTCCTTCACCAGCCAGTTATGCTTCGTGCAGGGCCGGGTGATGCCGACCGTGTCCGCCTCCTGAAACGCGTCATTGCCGATCATGAAGGTTGGGACCTGACCGGTCAGCACGATCATCGGGATGGAATCCATCAGCGCGTCCGTGAGGCCCGTCACTGCGTTCGTGGCCCCGGGCCCCGAGGTCACCAGAACCACGCCGGGCTTGCCCGTCGAGCGGGCATAGCCTTCCGCTGCATGGGTCGCGCCCTGTTCGTGGCGCACCAGGATATGGCGGATGTCGTTCTGCTGGAAGATCTCGTCATAGATCGGAAGGACCGCGCCGCCGGGATACCCGAACACGGTATCCACGCCCTGATCCTTCAGCGCTTTCACAACGATTTGTGCGCCTGTCATGGCTCGGGTCATCGGTCTTCTCCACTTGCTCCGGCGGTCTCCTCTGCCGCCGCTGGGTTTCGTTCCGGCACAAAAAAACCCCCTTCCGGGGGTTCAGCGCGTTTGGTCCGTTGGGGATCAGTGCCCCCCGGTCAAACGCGCAAGCCGACAAGTACGATGCTGTTTCTCATCATGCTGTCGTTGTACCCCACCCATCGGGGGGGTCAAGGGCGAAGATTCAGAAAAATGCGGGTAAGGGGTGGTGCGCGCAATTTTGTTAAGGCCGCACTCGATCCTGTTCCGACAGCATCCCTTGTAGCACTCCACCGAGCAGCGGCCGTCAGCCACATCGTGTGTGATCCCTTGCGTTGGCGAGATCACGACCAGTCCAATCCTGCCAGCCAGTCCTTCACCGCCATAACCGATGGGCTGGCCGCCTGATCGGCGTGAGAAAGGAGCCATACTTCCCGCGCAGGCGGCGGGTCATGACGCTCAACCGACAGCGGCCCCACGCGCGCATCGGGAAGTGCGACTGCGCGCGGCAGCAGTGATTTGCCGAGGCCGCAGGCAACCGCCTCCAGTGCCGTGTCCGCATCCCCGACCTTGATCAGGGTCTGTCTCTCCCGGTCATCTTCCGTCACCGCTTCAAGCCATCGCGCCTGTGGCAACTGGGCCAGGATGTCGGGGTAGGTGATCCACCCCAACGTCTCCAACTCATCCGGCGATATCGCACGGGAGGCGAACGCACCGAACCGCAGTTCCCCCAGCCTGTGCGCCTTGGTCTTCAGCCCCCCACCGGTCGGCCGCGCGAACCTGACGGCCAGATCCGCGTCGCGCTTGAACAGATCCAGGTTGGTCGCGGCGGGGAGCAATTCGACGGTCAGCCGGGGATGCCGCGCGCTCAAGGTTGCCAGATTGGGAACCAGCAGACGGTTCACGATGATCGGAACCGAGCTGATGCGGACGCACCCGGTGATATTGGGTCTCTGTTCCGCGAGCGTCTCGACGATTCTGGAGTTCTCCCGCTCCACGGTTTCCGCAAGCGACATGATCCGAAGGGCGGCTTCGGTCGGCGTGTAGCGCCCTTCGGTACTTCCCAGAAACAGGGGTGCGCCAAGCTGAACCTCCAACGCGCGGATCCGGCGGGTGACGGTCGTCGGGCTCGCTCTCACCCGGCCCGCAGCACCCTTGAGGGTCCCGGAGCGATAGAGCGCGAGGAGGTATTTCAGATCGTTCCAATCGAAGCTCTGCACATGTGCAGAGTAGCCCTGCACATCTGCTGACTCAATCCATGAGACAGGCGTGCGATCCTCATGATGCACCAGTTCACCGGAGACCGATCCATGACCTTTATCGTCCTGTTCGAGGATGCACCCGACGCGGATGCAGACATCCGCAAGGTCAAGATGCCCGAGCATCTTGCTTTTCTGGAGGCCAATGCAGACAGGGTCAGTGCCGCCGGCCCGCTCTTCGACGCGGACAATCGAGGCAGGGACGGTCTCTGGATCGTCGAGGCTGACAACGTGGCCGAGATCGAGGCACTGATCCGGGAGGATCCGTTCTGGCCTACGGGGTTGCGCAAGTCCTACGCAATCATCGAGTGGACCCGGGTTTTCGCGGACGGGCGCAGGCTGATCTGAGGGCGCTAACTCTTGAATTGACTGCGCAGGATCGCCGAATAGCGCACCGGTTCCTTGAGCGGCCAGAGATGGTCCCGGCCGTCCAAAACCAGAGCATCGACGTTCGGGTTCTCGGCAGCGAGTCGGTTGGGTGTCAACCGGATCGCCCCGGGCTCCTTGCTGCCGGAGACGGCGAGCAGTGGCACGGGCGGTGCCGTCAGACCGGTCGGTGACCGGAAGTCCACCGCCTGAATGCCCGCGCGCCGAATGGTGCGCGGACGGATCACCTTCGCCCCTTCCACGAAACGCGACCCGGCCTGAGGGTCGCCGAGCACGCCGGAAAACAGCCACAGCAGCGACGGTACCGCGAACATTGACCCGTTGATCACATACGCAAGGCGGTAGAGTGGGCGCCAGCGAAGGTGGCCGATATGGAACCCGCTCAGAACCGCGCGCGCGAACCGGTCCGGTCGCTTGCCCAGCATCAGCCAGCCCACGTAGGCGCCGAGAGACTGCCCGACGAGGTAAACCGGCCGTCCCGCTGGCAGTGTCTCGACCACGTCGATGACGCTGTCTGCCGTGTGCGCAAGCGTCTCCCACGGCATTGCCGCGCTGCCCCCGTGGCCGGGCATGTCCGGCACCAAGGCGCCAAAATCTGTCAGATCCGCCCGGACCGGATCCCAGCACCAGCTGACCATGCCGAGACCGTGGAGGCAGAGGATCGCGGGCGCGTCATCCGGACCGTCCAGAACGAAGGAAAGCATGGGCGAGCCTTTCACCAAGCAGCGCCCCGCCCTCAACGGATCATCCGGATCGGGGCTGGCGGGATGGCACGCGGTCGACCGGTGTCGCTCATCGATGGACGGCTATGCCTCCCACGCAAGCACGTATGCGCTCGCGGACCGGGATCCTAGTCCTCGGGGTCGTAGCGTTCCACGTAGGAGGTGATCAGCCGGTCCATCGCCTCGCGCGCGGCGAAGTTCATGTCCGGGCTCACGTCGAGGGAGGCTGCCATTTTCCAATGGCCGTACATTAGCGCGACGAAGAGATGGGCGAGTTCCTCGCAGGCCCGCTGGGGCAGGTCGCTGTGGCTGATCTGGATCTCATGGGCAACCGTCAGGCGCAGAAGCCCGTAGCCGTCCGTTAGGTTCTGCTTGACCCGCGGATGGGTCGCGGCGAGCGCCATCATCGCGTCGTAGATCGTGTCATCCACCGGTTTCGAATGGCCCGTGGTGGTCACCAGTCCGAAATAGAAATCGAGGAAGAGGTCCAGCCGTTCTGTCGATTTCGCGGCGAGGATCCCCTCAGCGAGCCGCCGCTTGTACTCCGCCGCCAGGGCATCGCACACCGCGACCATGAGCTCTTCGGGATCCGAAAAGTAGTGCCGGACAAGCTGGCGGGACATGTCCGCCTCTGTCGCGATCTTGTCATAGACAGGAAGTGCCACACCTGTGGTCTGCAGCGTTCGCATGCAGGCGTCCACAATCTCGGCGCGCCGGATGTCTGCGATACGTTGTGCCATGGATGAAGTCCTTGTCCGTCGAGCGCCACCCTAACTATCTGATCCAATGAGATACAATTAGTTAACGGATTATTAATACTCGTGCCGCAATCCCGTCAAACTTCAAGACCGAGCAGCCCGCTTTCGAGCACATAGCGGGTCAGTCCGGCGGTGGTCGAGATGCCGAGTTTGCGCTTGATGTTTTTGCGATGGGTCTCGACCGTCCTGATCGAAATCGAGAGTTCCTCCGCCACTTCCTTGTTGCTCTTGCCCCGGGCAAGGCGCAGCAGGACCGTCTGCTCCCTGGACGTGAGGACGCCGCGTCCTTCCGCATCGTCGGGGGGCTGGATCATGCGCTCCGTGCCCGTGCAGAGGTAGATCTCGCCTGCATGCACCCGCTCGATGGCGGTCACGATCTCTTCGGTCGGTACGTCTTTGAGGAGGTAGCCGCGCGCGCCATGGCGCAGGGCGGTGGTGATGTATTCCGGATTGTCGTGCATGGACAGCACCACAATCCGCGCCTCCGGCGTGCGCTCCAGGATGATCTCCGTCGCGGTCAGCCCGTTCATGCCCGGCATGTTGAGATCCATGAGCAGCACATCCGGGCTGTGCGCGGCCATCGCCTCGACCGCGTCCCGCCCGTTTGCGGCCGTGCCCAATACCTCGATCTGGGGGTAGGTCTCCAGCATGGCGCGGATGCCCTCGGTCACCAGCGGGTGGTCATCGGCGAGGACGATGCGGATCTGGCTCATGCGCTGCGCTCCATGCTTTGGGGGGCACCACCGCTGACAAGGTGCTTGGCTGGCAGGTTCACGTCGATGATCGTGCCCTTGGAGGAACTGAGCACGCGCAGCGTGCCATCCAGATGCTCGATCCGCTCCGCCATGTTGCGCAGCCCGATGCCCGCTTTGGGCCCGACCTCCGTCGAAGGGGTAAAGCCGACGCCATTGTCCCGGATTGTCATGCGCACGCCCCGGCGGTGGGGCTTGATCTCCACAAGGGTCTGCGTGGCTGCGGCATGACGCTCGATGTTCGTCAGTGCCTCCTGCGCGACGCGGAAGAGGGCGGTCTTGCCTTCCGAATTCAGGCTGTTGCGCAGGGCGACCGTGTCGAGCCGGGTCGCGATGCCCGTGCGGTCCGAGAACTCGTCGCAGAGCGATTGCAACGCGGGAGACAACCCTAGATCGTCGAGTGCGCCCGGCCGCAGATCGCGGGAGATCCGGCGCACCTCCTGAATCGCGGTGTTGAGGGAGGATTTTGATTTTTCAATCGGATCGAGACTGTCGCCCCGCCCGGTCGCGATCCGCCGTCCTGCAAGCTCAAGCGAGTAGCGGATGGAGACGAGGAGTTGACTGATTCCGTCGTGCAGCTCCCGCGCCACACGCCCCCGCTCTTCCTCCTGTGTATCGACAATGCGCGCGGCGAGCCCGGCGAGCTTCGCATCCGCAAGGCGCCTTTCGCGCAGGTTGATCACCAGGCCGGAGAAGAAGAGGCCGACCATGACGATGAGCGTGATCGACACGATCCACACGAAGGTCGTGCGGATGCGAGCCTCCATCTCTGCCCGCGCGGCGGCGACCTCCGCAATCACATCGTCGATGAAGATCCCGGTGCCCACGGCCCATTTCCAATCTTGCAGGCCGATCACGTAGGAAAACATCTCCGCCTCCTCGCCCGTCGACGGTTTCGGCCAGACGTAGCGGTGATATCCGCCACCCTGCCGGGCCAGATCGATCAGCGGCTCGACCACGGGTGTGCCCTGGCTGTCGGTCAAATCCTCCCAGTTCCCACCGATCAGAAAGGTCTGGCGTGGAGAAACGAGGTTGGTCCCGTCATACTCGTAGACGAAGAAGAAGCCGTCCTTGCCATAGGTCATCGCCGAGAGGATCTGCGTCGCCCGCAGCTTCGCCTCCTCATCATCGAACTGCGCTGGGCCGTAGATGTGATAGATCGCGTTCCGCGCGAGGCTCATATAGTTGTGAAGCTCCGCCTGCTTGGCCTCCAGCAGCGTCTCCTCGAGCAGTGCAAGTTCCTGTTCGGTGAAGTGACGGTACTGGTAGGCGACCAGCGCGGTGATCGCCGCGACGGCGAGGACAAGCGGCAAGGCGGCCAGAAGAACGATCTTCTGGCCGTAGTTCGGTCTCAGCATCGTCAGGAGGGATCGCAGGCGCGCTCCCGTCGGCGTCTCCATCCTCAGCCTCGGTTACCCGGGTTCTGGGCGCATTTGACGCAAATCCGTTGCAAAAGGAAAGGGGGCGCTGCCTTAACCCTCGATCGGGATCCAGATTTCGACGAGCCCTTCGCCGGTTACCGGGTCGAAACGGGCGTCATAAACCTCGAAATCGGGACCCGGTCTGTGGGTGAACCCGGCCTCCGAAAGACCCGTCGACCAGACCGCGGTTACCGTGTCGCGCAGGTCGCTGATGTGCCCGTCATGGGTGAAGACGGCATAGGTTTGCGCCGGGACCCGGGCGAGAGCAGCCTCGGGAGGCAGGTCCGCATCACCGGGCACCTCCACCCCGGCAAGATAGGTGAAACCGTCATCGTCCCCGTCATACATGACACCATAGGCAGTCGGCGCGACGGGCTTGGGCATGTAAGGTTCGATCTCCTCGAACCGCGTCCAGAGTGCCGGGATCGCGAGGGTTTCCGCGAATGTGTAGCGTTTCGCGGCACCAGCGACACGGAAGGCGGGGCGCATGGCGCGGCGGGGCGGGATCAGAACGGCGGCGTCTTTCATCACAATGGTCTCCACAAGGTCGAGGGTTGCAAGCCGGTCAGCGCTCCGCGCGTCGCGCGGGGGGATGCCGAACCGGTCGGTGAATGCACGGGTGAAGGCCTCATGGGTCGTGTAGCCGACGTCGAACGCCGCCTCGAGGATCGGGGAGCCTGCCGCGATCAGCTTCGCGGCCTCCGTTAGCCGTCTGGCGCGCAGATACCGCATGACCGGCCAGCCCGTCCGCATCGGAAAGGCGCGCGCGAGTTGGTAGGGCGACATGCCCACCTCCGCCGCGAGACCGCCCAGCGTCAGAGGGTCGGCGATCCGGTGTTCGATCTTCCACAACGTTCGTTTGACGGCGTCGGTCATCAGCTCCTCCCGTGCATGGACAGGTTAGACGGCTGCGTTTTCGGCCGCTTGACCGGTCTTGCGGCTCGCCTGTGAGCGGAATACCGCTCGCGCATACCGGGTAGTTGGTATTTGCATGGCGAAATTGCGGCGCTAGTTTGCCCTTCGTTAATCGATCCGCCCGCCTGGGACACGGCGGGCCCGACTGGGAGGACACAATGGATCGTCGTTCGTTTCTGAAAAAATCTGCTCTGGGCGGTACTGCAACCGTCGCTGGCGCATCTCTCGCCGCTCCGGCCATCGCGCAGGGCCGCAGGACCCTTACGCTGGTGACCACATGGGGACGTGGCCTGGCAGGTGTGCACGACAGCGCGCAGTACTGCGCGGACATGATCACCGCGGCCACTGATGGTGAGCTGACGGTCGAGCTGAAAGCGGCGGGTGAACTCGTCGGTGCCTTTGAAAGCTTTGACGCCGTCGCCTCCGGCCAGGCCGACATGTACCACGGTGCGGACTATTACTGGGTCGGTCAGGACCCGACCTGGGCCTTCTTCACCGCCGTGCCGTTCGGCATGACCGCACAGGAGATCATGAACTGGTACCACTGGATGGGTGGACAGGCGCTTCATGACGAGCTTGGTGAGATCTTCAACATCAAGCCGTTCCTCGCGGGCAACACCGGCGCGCAGGCCGGCGGCTGGTATTCCAAGGAGATCACCGGTCCGGAGGACTTCAACGGTCTGAAGTTCCGCATGCCCGGCCTCGGCGGTCAGGCACTTGGCAAGCTCGGTGCTTCCGTGCAGAACCTGCCGGGCTCCGAAGTGTACCAGGCGCTCGCCTCCGGTGCGATCGACGGCACCGAGTGGATCGGCCCCTGGGCTGACGAGAAGGCAGGCTTCCAGGAGATCACGAAGACCTACTACACCTCCGGCTTCCACGAGCCGGGTGCGGCGCTCACCCTTGGCACCAACCTCGACGTGTGGAACTCGCTCTCCGATGCGCACAAGACCGTTATCGAGAACGTGGCGGCAGCGTCCCACTCCGTGACGCTCGCCCAGTTCATGGCGAACAACGGTGCGGCGCTGGAGCGTCTGCAGGCCGGTGGCGTGACCGTTCTGGAGTTCCCGGACACGGTCTGGGATGCCTTCGGCACCGCCTCCATGGAAGTGCTCAACGGCAACATGGACAACGAGATGTTCAAGAAGGTCAGCGACAGCGTCATGGATTCCATGCGCAAGTCCTCTGCCTGGATTGCTCAGTCCTCCGGCGTTTACACCCGCCAGCGCGACCGCGTCCTGGGCTGATTGCCGCGACGCCCCCCGCGCGGGGCACGCTCGAAAAACCGCCGCCGGGATCACGGTCCCGGCGGCACATACCTTACTGATCTGACGGGAGAAGATCGGGATGCTCGACGCGCTGGCCTGGTTCTTCGGCAACCTCTTTGGCGGCATCATGAACCTGTTTCGCGCCATCGGCGACCCGCTCGCCTGGCTGAACTGGTCCGATCCACAAGCCCTCATCCGCTTCATCTACTATGGCGGATCGACGGAATTTTTCTTCGTCCTGCTCGATCTTTTCCTGATCGTCCTGATTGTTGGCCTGATCCGCCGACAGTTCCTCTGGGGCGTGGTCCGCGGCATCGAGTTTACGCACAACCTGCTCGGCCGTTTTTTCGCCTGGGCCGGGCTGATCATGGTGCTTCAGCAGGTCGTGATCGTCTTTCTACAGCGGATCTTTCGGGTGTCGGAGATCTCGATCGGCCCCTTCGGCTACATCTTCACCCGTGATCTGAGCTGGTATGCCGAGGAGCTCAAGCTCTACAACGCCATGATCGTGGCACTCTGCTGCGCCTACACGTTCGTGCAAGGCGGGCATGTGCGGGTCGATCTCGTCTACGCGGGCGTCAGCCGCCGGACCAAGAATCTGATCGACATGGCGGGATCCCTGCTCTTCATCCTGCCGACCATGACGCTCATCTGGATGTTCGGCTGGTTCTTCCTTTGGCGCCATCTCGTCACGCCGAAGGTTTCCGCCTCTGACCGTCTGGAGCTGCTGGAGCGCAAGGCGCGGCTGCTTAAATGGAACGTGGAGACCATCGGGTTCAGTCCCAACGGTTTCGACGGCTACTTCCTCTTCAAGATCCTGCTCGTCGCCTTCGCCGGAACCATGTTCCTGCAGGGCGTGGCATTCTTCTACCGCAACCTCCTTGAATACATCGAGGGGGATGAGAGCGCGGGCAAGTACCACGACAAAGACGACCTCGGCGATGACCTCGCCGACAAGGTCGCAGAAATCCACTAAGGGGCAGGCTTATGCTTTTCGGTTTGGACGGGATCGAGATCGGTCTGATCATCACTTTCGCCTGCCTGTTCGGTGCGATCATGTCCGGCTTCCCGGTCGCCTTCGCCATCGGCGGGGCAGGGGTGCTGACCTTCGGGATCATCGCCGCACTCGACGGCTCCGGCCTGCTGATCCATCAGGCCATCGACACAAGGTCGGATGCCTACCGGGGGCTCGTCGATGCGGGCATCCCGCGGGACGCGATCAGTAAATTCAGATTCCCGGAACTGCCGGTCTACGAAACACCTCTGTTCCCGCAGGGCTGGGAAACCGCGCTCGACCGCAACCTGAGCTTTGTCGTCAACCGGATGAATGAACGGGTTTTCGCCGGTCAGTCCATCGAGACCCTTCTGGCGGTTCTGATGTTCGTGCTCATGGGCATCACGCTTGAGCGGTCGAAGATCGCGAACGACCTGCTCACCACCATGGCCCGCGTCTTCGGCCCGCTTCCGGGCGGGCTTGCGGTTTCAATCGTTGTTGTTGGTGCGTTCCTTGCGGCCTCCACCGGCATCGTCGGGGCGACCGTTGTCACCATGGGCCTGCTCGCCCTGCCGACCATGCTGCGCAACAACTACTCGCCGGAGCTGTCAACCGGCGTGATTGCGGCTTCGGGTACGCTCGGTCAGATCATCCCGCCCTCTATCGTGATCGTCCTGCTCGGGACGCTCGCCGGGGATCTCTATGCGACGGCGCAGGAGGAACGGGCGCAGAATTTCGGCTGTTCGGACGCGCTCACCTATCTGGGTGAGGCGGCGGTGCTGTCCGTGGGCACGCTCTTTCAGGCTGCGATCCTGCCCGGTCTCTTCCTCGCGGCGCTCTACGGCGCCTACGCCTTCGGCTTTGCGCTCGTGTTTCCACACCGCGCGCCGCCGGTGCTGGGCAATGGTGGGGCCACCACGGCGCTCAAGGGGCCGAACCATGGGCTGATCTGGTACCTCATCGTTCCTGTCCTCATCATCGGCGTGACCATCGGTGCCCTTTCGACCGGCGTTGCGGGATCTCAGAACACGTTCGTCTCCTCGGTGTCCACGCAAGCCGAGCAGGCGGAGCTGCGGACCAACGTGTCGGACACCTGCCGTGCGGCGATGATCAATCGCCACGGGCAGGAGAAGTGGGATCGAGCCGTCGCCCAACAGGAGGAACTCGACGCCAACGGCGGCGTTCAGGGACAGGAGACCCGCACGGCGGAGCAGATCGAGGCGCTGCGCGCGGTTCTTGTGGCCCAGGCCGCACCTCTATCCTCCGCCATGCTGCCCTTCTGGGTGCTGACCGCGCTGATGCTGGCACTCGCCTACGGGGTACAGCCCCAGGGCGCGCAGAAGCTTGTCGTGGGTGTCGGGGGGGTCGCGCTGGCCTTGCTGACAGACATCTTCCTGATCTCGCCGCTCACCTCGCCTGGCCTTTCGATCATGCTGCTGATCCCGGCGATCCTCATGATCCTCTATTCCGCACGCACGGCGGTGACCCTGTTGGGCCAGAACGAGCTTCTCAAGGTTGTCTTCCCGCCCCTCGTGCTGATCGTCGCGGTGCTCGGCTCGATCCTCGGTGGGGTCACGAACCCGACGCCTGCCGCAGCACTCGGGGCTGCCGGTGCGATCATGCTCGCCGCCTACCGCAAGCTCGATGAAATCGAGGGTGCGTCGGGCAAGCCGATCATCATCGCCGCGTTCGCCATGGTCATCATGCTGCTTCTGGGCGTGAACTTTGATCTAAGGGCGAACATCGAGGTCGTCACGTTCGAGAACGGCGTTGCGATTGCCGTCGCCATGCTCTGCTATCACATCGCGATGATTGGGCTGCTTTACGGCTGCTGGGTCCTGTTCCGGGAACGGGTGCTCAGTCCTGTGGTGCGAGAGACGGCGAAGGTCACGTCCATGGTCTTCGCCATCCTGATCGGATCACAGGTACTCAACCTCGTCGTGATCTCCTACGGTGGCGAGCACTACATCCAGCAGTTCCTCAAGAGCTTCGACAACGAATTCCAGGTCTTCCTGATCGTGATGCTGGTGCTTTTCATCCTCGGCTTCGTGCTCGACTTCCTCGAGATCATCTACATCGTCATCCCGATCGTGGGGCCGGTGATCTATGGCGGCACGATGGATCCGAAGTGGGTGACGATCATGATCGCGGTGAACCTGCAGACGAGCTTCCTGACGCCGCCCTTCGGCTTTGCGCTGTTCTATCTGCGCGGAGTTGCGCCGCCGGAGGTCACGACCGGCCACATCTACCGCGGCGTGGCCCCGTTCGTCCTGATCCAGGTGGTCGGCCTCGCGCTGCTGTGGCTCTTCCCCGGCATCGTGACGATCGTCCCCGATCTTCTCGGCTGACGGATGGGTCCGGAGGCCTAGCGCGCTGATCGTAAAGGTACGCTGGACCTCCCATACGGCGCGCACCTAAGCCGGACGCATCATCGCCACCGCAGGTCCGCCCATATGGACTGGCGATCTGCTTCCGTCGAGGACTCCTCTTCTAGCTTGGAAGGCATGACGGCTAGAGTGCGTTGATCATCTGGTGGACCACTACTTACCGACTATCTCCGCCGCCCAATTTTCGCGCCGCGTCCCGCGAAGCGAGACGGGGAAGCACGTGGCAGATGTCGCACCATTCGTCGTCCGCACCATCGGGCTGGTGATCGGTTTGGGCCGGGTTTCCCGGTCACTAGGTTCGCTGGTTTGATGCACATAGAGTTTCAATCAGCAGCTGCATCGTCATCCCATTGACCGCCGATGGTGCTCTTGCCATTCGTCGGAGCCAGACCTAACCGCAGGCGCAATCCATGCGAGGCGCCGCAGCCCCCGGACCCGCAGACCCGCTACCGCTTTCCGCGCGTCCGGGGCAGGTGGATCGCGGCGACCTGGTCATCGATCGGGTCGGCGTTGAGCGGGTTGCGGTCCGTCACCACTTTCTCGGGATCTACCAGATCCTGCCATACCCCGCCCCGATAGATCTCCAGCGGTCGAAAGTTGCACTTGTAGTGCATCTTCGGGCTCCCGGGCACCCAGTAACCCAGATAGACATAGTCGAGCCCTGCCTCCCGCGCGATCTCCACATGATCGAGGATGAGGTAGGTGCCGAGGGACCGTGCAGCCTCCGCCGGGTCGAAGAAGCTGTAGACCATGGAGAGCCCGTCCTTCAGCACGTCCGTCAGGCAGACGGCGGTCAGGTTGCGAGGGGCATCCTCGCGCCGGTACTCGATGACCCGGCTGCGCACCGGCGTCTCCTCGACCATGGCGGCGAACTCGAACATGTCCATGTCCGCCATGCCCCCGTCCGCGTGACGGGTGTCGAGGTAGCGGGCGAAGAGGTCGTATTGCTCTTCGGTTGCCCAGGGACTCGTCCCCTCGCGCACCAGATCAGCATTGCGCTTGCTCACCCGGCGTTGGGAGCGGGTGGGGGCGAAGTCGCGAACCCTGATCCGGGCGGACAAGCAGGCAGCGCAGTCCGCGCACGACGGGCGGTAAAGCACGTTCTGGGACCGGCGGAACCCCTGCTGGGACAGCGCGTCGTTCAGATCCTGGCTGTCCGCCCCCTGCAGGGCTGTGAACAGCTTCCGTTCAACCCGGTTGGGCAGATACGGGCAGGTCTGCGGTGCAGTCACGTAGAACTGCGGCATATCCGGAGTCAGGTGGCGCATCGGGTCCCATCATAGACACAGCAAAGGTTGCCAAGCTCTCACTCGGCAACCTACCGCCTAACCTAGCACGCCTGTCAATCGATAGGGGTGTTAATTGCTGTGCTTCCCAGCAGCAAATCGTGCAGTGCCTGGCCCTGACGGGTGCCGACCATCAGAATGATCGAGATGATCTGGGCGATTACGATGGTGGTCGCGATCATGTAGGCCGTCGTGTGCACGATCGCCTGTCCGCCGGTGAAGCGGTCGCCGCGCCCGTCGCGGAACTCGATTCCCATCAGCCGCATACCCGGCGTGGCGGAGGCGGCACTGATCGTACCGACACGGTAGAGCCAGCTTATGACCACGATGGTCACGGGCCAGACCCAGAACGCCAGCGTCAGGGTAAGCAGGCCCACCACCGCGCTCAGCAGCACCACCGCGACCGCGTCGATGAACCAGGCGATGAGCCGCTTGACCGCCACACCATCGTAGAACTGCGGCTGGCGGTGGGGGTCCGGCAGGGAGTGATACGGATCGGGAGTGTAGGGGGAGGCTGTCATCGGTCCAAACATGTCTGGGGGAGGGGAGACTGCCCCGCAGGAGCGCGGGGCAGGGAGGGCGTCAGGGATCAGGCGGGCTGGGCGTCGTCCACCGGACCCTGCGGGTTGCTGCGACGGTCGGCCATGAACTGGTCGAATTCGGCCCGATCCTTAGCGGCCTTCAGCCGGTCGAGGAAGCCCTTGAAGGCGTCCTGTTCGTCCTCCAGCCGCTTCAGCGTCTCTTCGCGATAGGAATCGAACGCGGAGTTGCCGGTCGGGGTGAAGCTGGACTTACGGCTCCAGCGTTTGTGGGATTTGTTGCAGCTCATGCGATTGCTCCAGATCATGTAGAAGAGAAGGGCGAGACCGATCGGCCAGAAGAAGATGAAGCCCAGCACCATCGCGGCGATCCAGGCTCCCTTGCCCTTCGAGTCCAACCATGCCTCGGCGGAATTCAGGTAGTGGGCGGGGGATTTCATCGGTGTCCTCTCAATGTAAATGTTATTCACATTCACATATCTGGGAAGTGAACAGCCGGATTCAATAGCCATTTGTCAAAAAAGCGACATGGTCCGTCCACGTGTTGCCCCCGCACCGTAAAGGTTTCGGTAACTGCGCGTTGTTATCCCGGTGTCACGTCATGGTGGCCTGTGGGGAACAATGCCTGAGACCTGTCATACCGAGGAGGTACTGACACTCGAACAGTTCCAGTCTGTGCTGGAGCGTAGCCCCGATCCGGTGTTCGTGAAGTCGAACGCGGGCAAGTACATCTTCTGCAATGCGGCCTTTGCCGACGCGGCGGAAGAGACCGACATCGTGGGCAGGTACGACTATGAGGTGTTTCCCCAAAGCATGGTCGACGATTGGATTGGCGAGGATGCGGAGGTCTTCGCGGGCAAGACCGTCGTGCGGGAGGATCGAACGCGGGACGGGCGGGTTTTCCTCACAAAACTCGTGCCCGTGCAGCTTGAATCCGGCCCCGGCCTGCTCGGCACCCGCATCGATGTGACTGAGCACCGGCTCGATCAGCTTGAGACCATCGAGGCGATCACGCGGCTCAAGCGGCAGGCGGAAATGCGCGCCTTTGAGCTGGAGGACGCGCGGGACCGGATCGAATATGTCTCCCTCCACGATCCCCACACGGGGATCGCGAACCGCCGCTACCTCGAACAAGTGTTGGCCGACCACCGGGAGGCGGGGACGGAGCTTGCGGTGCTTCACGTGGATCTGGACCGGTTCAAGCAGGTCAATGACACGCTTGGGCACGCCGCTGGCGATCACGTGCTCCGCGCCTTCACCACACGGCTGACCAGCGTGACCCGGCTGGGTGACTTCGTGGCCCGGGTCGGCGGGGACGAGTTTCTCGTGATCTGCGAGGATGGCCGGGATCTCGAGCCGCTGATCACGCTCGGCGAACGGATTGTGAAGGTGGCCCGGGATCCGATTCCGTATCAGGACACCCAGTGCCGGATCGGGGCGAGCATCGGTGTTGCCCGCTCCCGGGACACGGACGGGGACTATGACCGGATGCTCTCCAACGCGGACATCGCGCTTTACAGCGCGAAGGCGCGCGGCCGGAACCGGGTTGACTGGTTCTCCCCGGAGATGCGGGAGGAGACGTCTAGCGCTGCGCAACTTGGCGAGGATCTGGAGCGGGCTCTCGAACAGAACCAGTTCGTGCCCCACTACCAGCTCCAGTTCTGCGCGCGCACCCTCCGGCCCATTGGCGTCGAGGCGGGCGCGCGCTGGTTGCATCCGAGCAGGGGGCTGCTCGGACCGCGGGATTTCCTGTCCGCCGCGTCCCGGATCGGGATCCTAGAATTCATCGAGGAGGGCATTTTCGAGCGTGCAACGGCGGAGATCGACGTCTTGCGTGCGGCGGCGGAGGCACCGCTCCGCCTGTCCCTCAACGTCACGGCGAAGCGGCTGATGCATTCGAGCCTGATGGAAACGGTCCGCGCGCTTTCGATCGGACCGGGAGAGCTCAGTTTCGAATTACAGGAAGCGGTCCTTTTCGAAAGCGTGGACGCCGCCGGTCAGGTGGTGCTCGACGGATTGCGGGAGCTAGGGATTGGCATCGAGGTCGACGATTTCGGAACCGGGGATGCGTCGATCCTGACGCTCATGCGCCTCAGCCCGGACCGGGTGAAAATCGACGAGACCTTCATCGCAGGTGTCGCGTCGGACGCGGGCGCGCGGGATCTTGTGACCGCAATGATCGGTGTCGCCCGGTCCCTCGACATCGCGGTCACGGCGGAGGGGGTTGAGACCATCGCACAGCAGGACGTGCTGCGCGATCTGGGCTGCGATGTCCTGCAGGGCTTCCTCTATGGCGGCTACATGGATGTGCGGGAGCTTGCAGCCTTCCTGCGCACCCGCCACGATCGGCGCCGCGCCTGACCGCGCGTCAGTCCCCGGGGATCAGCCCCAGACCCCGCAGGTAGATCCCGGTGCCCGATTCCAGCAGCTCCTCGGGCGAAAACGGCGCCCGTGCGCCCGGTGCACCCCGGGCAAAAAGCTCCACCACTCCGTGGGACATCGCCCAGATGTGATGGCTCACCATCCGCGCAGGGGGCCGCTTTTCCGGCGGAAGGTGGGAGGCAAGCTCCTCCGCCGCCTGCGTCAGCACCCCCATTGCCCGGTCGGAGGCCGCCGCGAGCGCGGAATTGCGGGCAAAGTTCACACCGCTTTCGAACATCGCGATGTAGTGGCCCGGCTGCGCGCGGGCGAAGCTCAGATAGGCCCGCCCCACCCGCTCAAAGGAGGACAGTGCCGAAGGCTGCCCGTCGCCATACGCGGTCTCCATCAGATCCGCAAAGATTTCAAAGCCTTGCCGGGCGACCTCCTCGATCAGCTCCTCCCGGCCCTTGAAATGGCGGTAAGGGGCGGCGGGGCTCACGCCCGCGAACCGGGCCGCCTCCGCAAGGGTGAAGCCCGTGGGCCCCTTTTCCTCGATCAGCGACAGCGTCGCCTCGACCAAGGCCTGGCGAAGGTTGCCATGGTGATATCCCCGCCGACCGGGTTTTTCCTGCTTGGTCATGGGCAAGATATAGGCATTCAGCCGCCGATCCCCATGATCTCCGGCCCGCCGACGATCTCCGGGTCGTGGGGCCAGAGTGCGTCATCGTCCCGCCCCTCGTAGGGCAGCGCCCGCAAGATATGGCTGAGTGCTGCGAGCCGCGCGCGCCGTTTGTCGTCAGAGCGGACGACTGTCCAGGGACAGAAGGGCAGGTGCGTGCGCTCAAATGTTTCCGCGATGGCGTCGGTGTAGGCATCCCACTTCTTCAGCCCTGCGGCGTCGATGCCCGAAAGCTTCCACTGCTTGAGCGGATCGGATTCCCGGGCGAGAAAGCGGCGCAGCTGCTCAGCCCGGCCCACGTTGAGCCACAGCTTGATCACGTGCATCTCCGCCTGGGCGATCATCTCTTCGAACCGCGGCACCTGGGTGAAGAACCTCTCCCGCTGTTCATCGGTGCAGAAGCCGAACACATGCTCGACGACGCCGCGGTTGTACCAGGACCGGTCGAAGCAGACGATCTGCCCTGCCGCGGGCAGGTGGGCGACGTAACGCTGGAAGTACCACTGGCTCGCCTCGACGTCCGACGGTTTGGGGAGTGCGACGACTTTGCAGACCCGCGGATTGAGGTTCTCGCGGAACCGTTTGATCGTCCCGCCCTTGCCTGCTGCGTCGCGCCCTTCGAAAACGATCGCGACTTTCGCGTCGGTTGCCTTCGCCCAGGCCTGCATCTTCACCAGTTCGACCTGGATCGCCTCATAGGCCTCTTCGTACACGTCCTTGTCGAGCCGCTCATCGTAAGGATAGCCCGCGTCGATGATGTCGTTCTTGCCGCCATCCTCGATCGCCTTGCGCACCGATTTCGGCGCGTCATCCTCGAAATACGCGCTGATTGCCCCGTCCAGCGGCTTCTGTCCCATGCTCGCCTCCCGTGTTTTGGATACCCTGACCGAGCGATCCGGCGGGCGCAAGCGCTCAGCCCAGCCCGTCCCTGATCCGGTCGAGGGCGGCGAAGAACGGATCGATGTGGCTGTGATGGGGCATGTGGCCCGCGTTTTCCAGGAGCGTGAGACGTCCGTTCGGCACCGCCTTGATCAGGTGCGCGGTGTGAATGTCGAAGGGCACGATGGTGTCGGAGGTGCCGTGTATCATCTCCACGGGCATGGTGAGCCCCGGGTAGTGCGGCGTCATCTCGACCACCCGCGGCTTCAACCTCGCAACGTCCGCCGCGTTCCACCTCACGGAGGTGTAGCGCAGGGCGAGTGCGGCGCCGATATGGTCCGGATACCCGTCAGGCGCTGTTATCGGGTCGAACACCCGGTTGAGCGTGTCCCGGACCAGCGTGTCCGAGGCAAAAAGAGGGTAGAGTAGCGCGACCGGCGGCCCCAGCAGCCAGTGATCCGTGAGCACGTAGATCTGCGCCACCGTGCCCTCCCACCTGTGGCTCGGTGCCGCAAGGAGGCAGAGCGCGCTCACCTGTTCCGGCACTTCGATGGCCCAGGCGAGCGCAACGGTGCCGCCGAAGGAGTGTCCCGTGACCACGGCGCGCTCCGCGCCGAGCGCCCGCGCAGCCTTTGCCAAGTGGCGGGCTTGGACGCGTGGATCGTCTGCGCCAGCGACCCGGTCCGAATAGCCGTGACCGGGGCGGTCCATCGCGATGACGTCAAAGCGCTCCGCCAGACGGTCCACATGCTGGAACGTCCAGTCCCGCACGTTCCCGCTCGCCCCGTGGATCAGGATCAGCGTCGGCCCCTCGCCCTTACGGACATAGTGCACCTTAGCCCCGTCCACGGTGGCGAACGCCCCGACAGGCGGCGGAAGGTCTAGGCGCCAGCCCATCACGCGACCCAGTCGAACTCCGTCGTCTGGTAGATCTGGTTGATCCAGTTGCCGTAGAGCAGGTGCGCGTGGGACCGCCAGCGGTTCTCCGGCTCCATGTCCGGGTCGTCCCCGGGATAGTAGTTCATCGGCACATTGATCGGTTTGCCCGCCTTCACGTCCCGGTCATACTCTTGCTTCAGCGTGCCGCTGTCATATTCGAGATGGTTGAACATGTAGAGTGCCCGGCGCCCCGGATCCTCGATCAGGCAGGGACCCGCATCCTCCGACGAGATCAGAAGCTGCAGGTCCGCGCCGTTCACGTCGTCCCGCCGCACCTCGGTCCAGCGGCTCACGGGTACCACGAGATTGTCTGAGAAGCCGCGCAGATAGGGTGACGTCACATCGTGGACCCGGTGCCGATAGCAGCCGAAGGCCTTTGCCGCGAGCGTGTGCTTGGGAACACCGTGAAAATGGTTGAGCATCGCCTGCGCACCCCAGCAGACGGCGAGGGTCGAATGCACATGGGTCTGCGTCCAGTCAAAGATCTCCCGCAGTTCGTCCCAGTAGCTCACCTCCTCAAACGGGAGCAGTTCGATCGGCGCGCCGGTGATGATCAGGCCGTCAAACCTCTGATTCTTCACCTCCTGAAACGGCTGGTAGAACGCCTCCATATGCGCTGGAGCGGTGTGCTTTGACTGATGCTCGGTCATCCGGATCAGGGAAAAGTCGATCTGAAGCGGCGTCGCGCCGATCAGCCGGGCGAATTGCGTTTCCGTCTGGATCTTCATCGGCATCAGGTTCAGCAGCGCGATCTTGAGCGGCCGGATGTCCTGCCGTTTTGCCCGTCCCTCCGACATCACCATCACACCCTCGTCCGACAGCACGTCGAATGCGGGCAGGGTGCGGGGGATGGTGATGGGCATTGGTGCCGGTCCTTTGCTGTGATTTCGGGAGGTCGTAGATAATCCGCGCTCTTGCGGAGGGCAAGTTACGCGCGCGTGATCGCCGATCCGATCACGTCGAGGATGTCCTGCGCGCTTCGCACATGTGTCACATCCTCCATGTCGAGGGTGATGCCCCAGCGTGCCATCGCCGCGTATCTTGCCTGCCGGGTCTCGAGCAGACGGCGATAGCTCCAGCGGACGAAGCGGTCTGGATCGACCTCATCCTCCGCCTCTCCGGTCTCCGCACGATAGTCGGCCCAGTTCGCACGCAGCTCCTCCGGCGGGTAGTACATGGGCTTGGGCTCCCGGTCGAACCGGTCGATCAGCTCCTCCGTATGGGCCTCCGACCCCTTGAGCCAGATCAGCAGCATTCGGTCGGTGAGGGTGGTGAGGATCGGATCATCGGGATCGTCCGCATCCACGACCTCGCAGATCGACCCGCCCGTGTCGCACACGAAATGGTCGTAGCCATAGATGTCCTGCGCCCGGTCAACGAAGGGTGCTGTGTCCAGAAGGGCCGCCTGTTCCGCCGCCCGGTGCTGCGCCTGCCGCCGCTCATACTCAGCGAACGGGATCCCGCCCTTGGCCGGGTTTCCGGGTTTGCCCAGATAGGTGGAGAGGGGATCGAGGTTCCGGAACGTGATGTTCGAGCCGATATAGATCGAGTCCGACCGCAAAAGGTCCCGCAGGAACGGCACCTTCATCGCCTCGCGCTTGAAGTTGTCGACGATGTGCTCACCCATGTAGCGGGTGCCGATGCGGTAGTCGACGGAATAGTGGAACCAATCCCCTTCCTGCCGCAGCATGTCCGAGATCACCGTCTTGCCGAGGCCCGACATGCCGAAGAGCGCTATGCGCCTGTGCGCGGCATCGTCCCATGCCGTCTTGTCCGGATAGATCATCATGTGCCTCGCGCCGTCCATCGCCACGGGATAGCGGAGTGCCGCGGGCTTGGGAAGGGGGGCAACCTTCCCGCTTCCCGGAGCCCCGGTCCCCGTGGGTGAACCGGCGGATCGGGTGCTCGGATTACCGCAAGTTCGGATCAGAGGATTGATTGAAACCTGTCTGGGGGCAGTTCTGCTGAACGGATCCGCATCAGGACCTTTGCCGCGAGGTCGCCTGCGCGCCCCGCACCATGCGCAGGGCCCGGCCATCCAGAACCACCAGCCCAAGCGCGATGAGCGCGAACCCGATCAGGTCCTGACCCTCCAGCGTCTCCCCCAAAAACAGCGCGCCGAGAGCGATGGCAACCGGCGGGATCAAGAGCGTGACGAGCATCAGGTTGCCCGCCCCGGCCATCGCCAGGATCCGGTAGTAGAGCAGATAGGCCCCCGCAGTCGCTGCGCCCGCGTAGTAGCCGATGGAAAGCCAGGTCTCCCGCTGCAACGCCAGCGTCAGCGGACCGTCCACGATCCAGGCGGTGGGCAGAGTGATGATCGCAGAGCAGGTGAGCATCCCGGCGGCGGCCACCTCCGGCGGCAGTTCTGCGAGCCTGATGCGCCCCCACACGCTCGCAAACGCATAGGAGATCGTGCCCGCAATCACGGCGATCTGACCGAGCGAGCGCAGATCGAACGCGGCGACCGCCCCGTACCCGATCACGGTCGCGACCCCGGCAAACCCGAGCGCCGTTCCTGCGGCCTTGCGCATGGTCAATCGCTCGTCGCGCAGGAACATGGCCGCGACCAGCACCCCGAAGAGCGCCGTTGCGGCGTTCAGGATCGACGTCAGCCCGGTTTCGATATGGAGTTGCCCCCAGGCCATCAGGCTGAAGGGCAGGACATTGTTGAAGATCCCCATACCCAGAAACGACATCCAGACCGCTGCGTTCCGCGGCACACGGTGCCCGCGCCACAACACGACGATCCAGAGCAGCACCGCCGCCCATCCCACACGGTGGGCGACCGAGGTCAGTGCCCCGACCTCGCGAAGCGCGATGGCGATGGAGAAGAACGACGCCCCCCAGATCAGGCCGAGCAGCAGAAGCTCGGCCCAGGCACGGTTCGACATGTTGCGTTGCTCGACCATGCACCGGACCTACGCGTGTCGCGGTGCTTGCACCACCCGAATCCTGCTCAAACGAAAAAGCCCCGCACGATGGCGGGGCTTTCGAGGGATATCGTGTCGGTTCAGAGTTTGAGGCCGATAGACGCGCCGAGCGTGAACGCGGAGTTGTCCTTGAAGTCGAATGCGGTCGGTGCCGCGAAGGACTCGTCACCAAGGTCAGTGTACTGCCCGCCCACGGTCAGGTCGTAGAACTCCGTGCTGTAGCGCGCTGCGAGCGCGTAGCCGATGCGGCCATCCGTCGGCGACAGCAGGGACGGATCGTCGGTTCCGGTTTCCGGCTGCCAGCTCAGCGTGCCGATCAGCGCCAGCTTCTCGGTGATCCGGCGTGCCACGCCGACGGAGGCGTCGATGCCCGGATCGCCGTAGGACACGAGGGATCCACCGGTCGCCGTCTCATAGGTCGGCGGGGTGATGTCGAAGTTCTCGTAGTCGGCCCAGCGGAAGTTGGCGAAGACCAGCGTTTTTTCGTTCACGCCCGACTGGACGGAAATGTTGACCGCCTGCGGGAAGCTGAGCGTGTCGTCCGTGGACTGGGAAGAGGTTCCCGCCGCGGTGGTGATCGTCTCGTCGTAGGTCACGTCCGCATCGATAGCGCTGTGATAGGTCGCCGCGATGCGCAGTGCGATTTCGGGGATCTCGTACGCGCCGCCGACGACCACGCCGAAGCCCGGATCGGTTTCACCGGACACTTCGTAGGCCAGCAGCGTGTTCGCGGACTTCGCGGACGCGCGCAGAACGGTCACACCACCATGGACGGAGAAGCCGCCGCCGATCTTGTAGCGCAGGAGGCCGGTGAGCGCCTCGGAATTGAACGTGCCGAAGGTGCCGTTGAGCGGGCTGGAGGAAGACCCGGCGCCCAGGCTCGACAGATCGAGCGAGCCACCCTCGAAGTTCGCGTTCGCGCCGTAGGGCTGGTCGATGATGACCGCGTAGGACAGCTTCTCGTTGATGTCCGCCTTGTACCCGCCGCGGATGTTCCAGTAGCTGTCCTGCGCGGAGCCCGTGGTCGTCGGGTAGGCGCCAGCGGGCGGAAATGGCCCGGGCAGTGACAATTCACCTTCGCCATCGACGGACGGGCTGGTGAAGGAGGCTGCCAGCTCAAGGTAGCGGCCATCCTGGAAGATGATCGATGTGTTCTGACCGGAACGGTCAAGACCGCCCGCGAATGCTGCGGTTGCAGACGCGATGAGTGCGGAGGCGGCTGCGCCACCTTTCAGGGCGCAAAAAACGCCAGTGTTTCTGGATGTCATATTGTCCCCCCTAGAGGATGTCCCGTGAGCCGCTTTCGCGGTTTTGTTTCGTGGCGGCACTCTAGGAAGTCACATTCGTGCGGGTCAACGCATGACCCAACGTCACCATTTTGTCGCACTTGAATTACGTTACGGAAAAACCAAACACGGCGGGACTTTAGCCTAAAGCACCGCCGTATAAGGAAAAATTGTAAGCAGTGATTACTTGTCCATCGCGTCGATGGAGGTCTGCAGGATCGCTTCCGCTTCCGCCTTGTCGCCCCAACCGATGACCTTCACCCACTTGCCCGCTTCGAGGTCTTTGTAGTGCTCAAAGAAGTGCTGGATACGGTCCCGGGTCTTCTGCGGGATGTCCGTCAAGTCCTGGATGCCGGCCTGGAACGGATCGACCTTCTCGACCGGAACGGCGATCAGCTTGTCGTCCATGCCGCCGTCATCTTCCATCTTCAGCACGCCAACGGGGCGGCAGCGGATGACGACGCCGGGCTGCAGCGGGAAGTCCACGAGCACGAGCACATCGGTCGGATCGCCGTCCGCGTGCAGGGTATTCGGCACGAAACCGTAGTTGCAGGGATAGAACATCGGCGTGTTGACCACGCGGTCGACGAACACCGCGCCGGAGTCCTTGTCGATCTCGTACTTGATTGGCGATCCGCCGGCCGCGCCGCCCGGGATCTCGATGACCACGTTGATGTCTCTTGGCGCGTCTTTGCCCGCCGGAATCTTGTCGATGTTCATGAATGGCTTCCTCTTACAGGGGGTGCGGCGGTCGCCTAGCATGACCGGGAGGGTGTGGGAAGCCCCCGGCCCGGATCAGGTGACGTTTTGACGCCTGCCATCCGCGCGGAGGTTGATGAGATTGGCCACGATGATGATCGCGCCGCCGAGAAACACCGCCTGTTCCAGCGGTTCGTTGTAGAGGACGAGGCCGACAACAGCGATCAGCGGCAGCCGCAGGAAGTCGAGCGGGGCGACAACGCTTGCCGGGGCGATCTGCATGGCCTGCGTCAGGCAGAAATGGGCGGAGAGCCCGGCAAGAGACACTGCGAGGACCGGCAGCAGCATCTCCCGCGAGGGTAGGGCGATCTCCCCGTCATACCCTGCGGTCACGAGGCCGAAGAGCGCTTGCATGATCGTCAGCCAGAACAAGATGTTGAGGGTGGAGGTCGTCCGCGTAAGCCGCTTCGTCGCAATTGTGGTGAGCGCGAAGGCGATGGCGCTGAGGGCGGCGGCGACGACACCCGGCGTCAGTTCCAGCCGCCCGGGATCGGCGACGATGACGATCCCCGCGATGCCGAGCCCGATGGCGATGAGGCGCAGGAGCGTAAGGCGCTCCCCCAACAGGAGCGGCGCCATCAGCGCAACCCAAAGGGGGCTGGTGAACTCCAGGGAGATCACCTGAGCCAGTGGCGCGAGGGAAATGGCGAAGAACCAGAGGTTTTGCCCTGTGAAGTGCGCGATATTGCGGCCCACGTGCAGCCCCATCCGGTCCGTCGACAAATCTCTGCGCGACCCGAAGAGGGCGATGGCAACGGACACCACAACGATCCCGATCAGTGATCGGAAGAGCATCAGTTCGAACGTGTCGAGCTCGCGCGTGGCCTCCCGCCCGGCGACGGCCATGGTCGAAAAGCTCAGCGTGGCGCCCAGCATCCAGACCACGGCGAGCCAGACGCGGGAGGGATCAGTCATGTACCGGGTCCGATGCCAAAATGAAAAGGGCGCCCGAACAGGCGCCCCGGTCCATGGTATATGTGGTGCGATCAGAGAGCGCCAAGCTCCTGCGCCGCCTCGACAGTCAGAACATCGCTGTCGAGACCGTTTTCGAGTTGGAAGGCGCGGACGGCGCTGCGCGTGCCGCGCCCCTCGATCCCGTCGATCGCCCCGCCGTAGAAGCCGCGCGCCTTGAGCCCGCGCTGGACGGAGGCGGTGAAGGTCTTCGTGCGGTTCGTGTCGCAGACCACGTTGGTCCAGACGAGCGCTGCGGGCACCTCCTGGGTGCGCCGCTCCACAGTGCGGAAGGTGGCGGGCACTTCCACCCGCTCAACGCGTTCCTCGGTCGCGACGACCCGGCGGGTCACGTTCTCGATCCGTGCGGGCACGGTGACCTCGCGGGACCGGGCGGGCTGCACCACGACGCGGCGCGGGACTTCCCTGGTGACCGCGGGGATGGTGACCACCTCCGTCCGCTCCGGCGAGACAAGCTCCTCGCGCTCCACGGTTTCGAAGGTGGCGGGGAACTCGATCAGGCACTCAAGGCGCCCGGTCCCGTCGGTCCGGTTGCCGAGGAACGTTCCGCCCAGGGCAGGGCTGCCGACAGGGAACACCTGCCCGCAGGCGCGCCATGCGCGGAAGCTCGGGCGCACCGGCACCTGCTCCAGCACCCGCTGGTATTCGGCAGGGATCGTGACCGTTTCTGTCCGTTCCGGTTCCACGACGACGGTTTCCATCACGGTCTGGTAGACCGCGGGCACAACCTCGACCTTTGTGTAGGCCTCCTCAACGACGACAGGGGCCGTTTCATCCCGGAATGTCGGGGGCACAACCTCGAACCGTTCGGTCGCGGGGGTGTCCACGACCTGCTCGCTCACTGTGGCAAACTGTGCGGGGCGCAGGGCCTGTGCGTAGCACTGGCCGGGGACGGGGTTCGTGGGGCCCGCGGTGCTGGACCCGACTGCGGCCTCGACGACGGACGCGGCCATGAAGGCGGACATGCCCTGTTCCTGAAGCGCGCGCTCCCGATTGATCTGTGCCGCGACTTCTTCCTGTGTTAGGGGGCGCTGGCCGGACGCTACGCGCTGCCGGTTGCGCTCCACAATCAATGCGTTGAGATCGTTGAGATCGTCCACCCGCTCCGGAAACTCGGAATTCTGGGTCACCTGCTCCTCAGGCGCGACACGTTCGGGCAGCACGTAGTCCGTACATGCCGCAAGCGCCACTGCGCATACCCCATACGCAAGAAGAGACCTCACTGTCATCGTCGACCGCTCCGTTCGATGCCCCGGGCGTTTCGCGTTACCGCTGCCGCCACCTTTGTTGTTAAGCGCTTGTCTTAAAATATTCCTATACGGGAATCACTTGTGCGCTTCAACATAGACCTTGCGCCGATTCGTAGCGGCCAACTGTGACGGCTTTCGGACCGGCAAGGGCCGGTTCACCTCAGGTCACCGACCCAGTTCCTTGATCCCCGCCTCGATCCCCTTGAGGGTCATCGGATACATCCGGTCGGTGAAGATCTCCTGAATCATGCCGATGGAATGGGTGTAGCCCCAGTGGTTGCTGGGGATCGGATTGATCCAGATTGCGGAGGGCCACTTCTCCCGCACGCGGGCAAGCCAGACCGCACCCGCCTCCGCATTCCAGTGCTCGTTGGCCCCGCCCGGAGTGGCGATCTCATAGGGGCTCATGGAGGCGTCGCCAACGAAGATCACCTTGTAATCCGCGCCGAATGTGTTGAGCACATCCATCGTCGGGACCTGCTCCTCCCACCGCCGTTTGTTGTCCTTCCAGACGCCCTCATAGAGGCAGTTGTGGAAGTAATAGTGCTCGAGGTGCTTGAACTCGGTCCGCGCGGCGGAAAACAGCTCCTCCACCAGCTTGATGTGCGGATCCATCGAGCCTCCCACATCGAAGAAGAGGAGGACCTTGACCGCGTTGCGCCGCTCCGGACGGGTCTGCACGTCGAGGTAGCCGTGCTCGGCCGTGGCGCGGATCGTGCCGTTAAGGTCCAGCTCCTCGTCCGCGCCGTCCCGGGCCCAGCGGCGCAACCGCTTGAGCGCTACCTTGATGTTGCGCGTGCCGAGCTCGACGCTGTCGTCTAGGTTGCGGAACTCCCGTTTGTCCCAGACCTTGACGGCCCGCTGGTGGCGGCTTTCCTTCTGTCCGATCCGCACGCCTTCGGGGTTGTAGCCATAGGCGCCGAAGGGAGAGGTGCCGCCGGTGCCGACCCACTTGTTGCCCCCCTGATGCCGGCCCTTCTGCTCCTCCAGCCGTTCGCGCAGCGTCTCCATGAGCTTGTCGAACCCGCCGAGCGCCTCGATTTCCGCCATCTCCTCCGGTGTCAGGTGCTTTTCCGCGAGCTTGCGCAACCACTCCTCAGGCAGGTCCATGGCCTCGAGCGTGTCGCCAAGGCTGATTGCCTCCATCCCCTTGAAGGTGTGGCCGAAGACCTGATCGAACCGGTCCAGATGGCGCTCGTCCTTCACCAGTGCCGTGCGGGCGAGATAGTAGAACCCCTCGACATCGTACATCACCACCTGCCGGTCCATCGCCTCGAGCAGGCTCAGATACTCGCGGAGGGAGACCGGCAGCTTCGCGCTGCGCAGATTGTCGAAGAAACGGACGAACATGTCAGACGAGGTTATCGAGGATCAGGAGGCCGAACAACATCGCGAGCGTGAAGGCGATGCCGAAGCCGATGGCGTACTGCACCATGTCGGCGGTGTTGCCGCCACGCTTCTTCGCGTTGCGCGCGCCCAGTGCCCCGCCGATCACGGCAGCGACGAGCAGGTAGGGGATCATGAGAGCCTCCGCTGATACTTGATGAAGGGGGTGACCTCACCGATCCGGTCGTAGAGCAGGCGTCCGGTCGTGTTGAAATCCTGGGTAAGCCAGTAGACCGCGGGCGCACCCGCGGCATCCGCCGCCGCGTAGACCGCCTCGATCAGGGCGCGGCCCGCGCCGGTGCCGCGGGCGTCCGGATCCACGAAAAGATCCTGGAGGTAGCAGACCTCCTCGATCCGCCAACCGTGCCGGTGAAAGAGATAGTGGGTCAGCCCCACGGCCCTGCCATCCTTCTCCGCGATCAGGCATGTGAGGTCGCGCGGGTCATCGCCGAGCAGTCGCGCGAAATAGGTCGCGTAGACCTCCTTGGACACGCTGGTCTCGTAGAACTCCAGATAACCTGTCCAGAGCCGCCGCCAGGCCGCCTCATCACCCCGGGCGAGGGGACGTACCGAAAGGCCCGCTGCGGCCACGCCGGTCACCCCTGCCGCCGCCGCGCCATGAAGGCGAGCCGCTCGAACAGGTGCACATCCTGTTCGTTTTTAAGGAGCGCGCCGTGCAGCTTCGGCAGCGCATCCGCCCCGTCCCGTTTCAGATCCTCCGGATCGAGGTCTTCCACGAGCAGCAGCTTCAGCCAGTCGAGCACTTCTGACGTGGACGGCTTCTTCTTTAGGCCCGGTGTCTCGCGCACCTCATAAAATTGGGTCAGTGCCTCGCGCATGAGCCGCTTCTTGATGTCCGGGAAGTGGACATTGACGATATGTTCCATCGTCTCCGCGTCCGGGAACCTGATGTAATGGAAGAAGCACCGGCGCAGGAACGCGTCCGGCAGCTCCTTTTCGTTGTTGGAGGTGATGATTACGATGGGCCGGTGCAGGGCCTGCACCGTTTCCCCGGTCTCGTAGACGTGGAACTCCATCCGATCGAGCTCCTGAAGCAGATCGTTCGGAAACTCGATGTCCGCCTTGTCGATCTCGTCGATCAGCAGGACCACGCGCTCTTCCGCGGTGAAGGCGTCCCACAACTTGCCCCGCTTGATGTAATTGCTCACATCCTGCACGCGAGAATCGCCCAGCTGGCTGTCCCGCAGCCGGCTCACCGCGTCATATTCATAGAGACCCTGCTGCGCTTTCGTCGTGGACTTGATGTTCCATTCGATCATCCGCAGGCCGAGGCTGGAGGCCACCTGACGGGCAAGTTCGGTCTTGCCCGTGCCCGGCTCTCCCTTCACCAGCAAAGGCCGTTGAAGCTGTATCGCGGCATTCACTGCAACCTTGAGGTCATCGGTGGCGACATAGCTCTCCGTTCCGGTGAAGTGCATCGGATAGGTCCCCTTTTTCCCAGTTCTTTTCCGTCTCGCAGAAGTGAGCGGGCGTGTCGAGGCCACAGGATGAAAACGCCCTATCTTGAGGGTGACAACAAACGCAAATCGCTATATGTCCCGTGTCGCACAGGTGAGGGAAAGCGCTGGTCACGTCCGGGCTTCCGGGCGCGCTTTCTACTTCGGGATTGAAGAGAGGTGGTGAGTGCAATGACAACGGATACCGTTGAGGGCGATGCGTATCGGCCCTCGGATGACGAGCCGTTCATGAATGACCGTCAGGTCGAGTATTTCAGGCGAAAACTGTTGTCGTGGAAGTCGGAGATCGTGGCGGACAGCCGCGACACCATCGAAGGAATGCAGGAAGCCACCCGCAACATACCGGATGTTGCCGATCGCGCCTCCGAAGAGACCGACCGCGCGCTGGAGCTGCGAACCCGGGACCGCCAGCGAAAGCTGGTGTCGAAGATCGACGCAGCCCTCCGGCGGCTCGAAAACGGCACCTACGGCTATTGCGAGATCACCGGCGAGCCCATCTCGCTCAAGCGTCTCGATGCGCGCCCGATTGCAACCATGAGCCTCGAGGCCCAGGAAAAGCACGAGCGCAAGGAAAAGGTCTATCGCGACGACCGATGATGCGCTGACGACCCAGGGCAGGGCGCGTCTGCGCCCGTCCCCACACCTCCCCCCCTCACAGAGAACGATCATCCCAATGAACCGCAGGCGACCCGCCCGCGGCGCGACTTTACGCCGACCATTTCTGTAAAGCCGGTTGTCGCCGCCTTGCGCCAGACCTACCACGAGCGTCCTGGTTGACCCTGATCAAGGACCGGATAGATCCTAGGGCGCAGGATCGCACCGAACCGGCGACCGCGAGAGGGGCTCCGCATGACACTGGACGGCAAGACGGTCGCCATCACCGGGGGCGGGATCGGCGGCACGGCCGCGGCACTCGCCTGCGCGCAGCGCGGGGCGGAAACCCATCTCTTCGAGCGGGCGGACGCATTGCTGGAGGTGGGTGCGGGGCTCCAGCTCAGCCCCAACGGGATGAAGGTCGTTGACGCGCTGGGCCTCGGCGCGCGGATCCGTTCCGTCGCCTCCCGCCCCCGGGCGATCGAGTTGCGCGACCACCGGCACGAGCGGCTCCTGATGCAAGTTCCCCTCGGCGACGCCTATGAGCGTCGGCACGGCGCGCCCTATCTCCACATCCACCGCGCCGACCTGCTCGACGTGCTTGTCGAGGGTGCGCGGGCGGCGGGGGTTCACGTCCATCTGGGGCGGGAAAGCTCCGGCTACACGCCGGATCCGACGCTCGACTTCGAAACCGGCACCCGGTTTCCCGCCGATGTGGTCATTGGCGCGGACGGCGTGCACTCCGCTCTGAGACGGCAGAGCTGGTCCGGCCATAGCCCCAGTTTCACCGGGCAGGTCGCCTGGCGCGGGCTTGTTCCGGCGGATGCCGTGCCCGAGGGCTTGGTGCCTGCGGCGACCACGCTTCTCATGGGGCCGGGACGGCACCTCGTCCTCTATCCCCTGCGCGGCGGCTCTCTCATCAATTTTGTCGCGGTGGAGGAACGGGAGGGCTGGGCGGAGGAAGGCTGGTCGATCCCCGACGATCCCGCCAACCTGCGCGCGGCGTTCGCCGACTGGGGCCCCACAGCCCGTGCGGTCCTCGGCGCGTGTGAGGAGACGTTCCTCTGGGGTCTCTTCGTGCATCCACCCCTCGACCGCTGGTCGGACGGGCGCATGGTCCTGATGGGCGACGCGGCCCATCCGATGCTCCCCTTCATCGCCCAGGGCGCGGTGATGGCGCTTGAGGATGCATGGACGCTTGCCTCCTGCCTCGACAGCCACGATGTGCCCGACGGGGTTGCGCGCTACGAAAGCCTGCGGCGGGACCGGGCGACGCGGGTACAGACCACCGCCCAGGGGCAGGCGCGGCTCTACCACCTCGACGGCCCTCTCCGCCCGATCATCCATCTGGGCATGCGCATGGTTGGCGCAGCGCGGCCCGACTTCGGAGCGGCCCGCTTCGACTGGCTCCAC
This sequence comes from Pseudomonadota bacterium, assembly GCA_038532435.1. Taxonomy (GTDB): domain Bacteria; phylum Pseudomonadota; class Alphaproteobacteria; order Rhodobacterales; family Rhodobacteraceae; genus JBCBAP01. The sequence goes on from JBCBAP010000002.1 coordinate 135,665, forward strand.
GGCCACGACGTCACCGTCGATTGAGGGGTCTCAGATCTCCAGATCGATCCATATCGGCACATGGTCGGAGGGTTTCTCCCGGTCGCGCACATGGCTGTCGATCTGGCAGTCCCGCATCCGGTCCGCCGCCCGAGGCGTCATCAGGATATGGTCGATCCGGATACCGTCGTTCCGCTGCCACGCCCCGGCCTGATAGTCCCAGAAAGTGAACGTCTCCGGCGCGGAGGTCGTGGCCCGCAGCGCATCGGTGAAGCCCAGATTGACGATCCTGCGGAACGCGTCTCGGCTTTCCAGCATGAAGAGCGCATCCTTGCGCCAGGCATCCGGGCGTGCCGCATCCTCGGCCTGTGGGATTATGTTGTAGTCCCCAAGCATTAGCGCGATCTCTTCAGACGCGATCAGCGCCTTTGCGCGGGCGTGCAGCCGCTCCATCCAGGCAAGCTTGTAGTCGTACTTGGGCCCTGGTACCGGGTTGCCGTTCGGCAGGTACAGCCCGCAGACCCGGACCGCATCCTCGTCCCCGATCACGGTGCCCTCAATCCACCTGGCCTGTTCGTCCGCCTCATCCCCGGGCAGACCGCGCACCACGTCCTCCACCGGGAACTTGGAAAGGAGGGCAACACCGTTGAAGCTCTTCTGCCCATGGGTGTGGACCGCGTAGCCGAGCGCCTCGATCTCCTCGCCGGGGAAGGCCTCATCGACGGACTTGATCTCCTGCAGGACGACCACGTCCGGTGCCGCCTCCTCAAGCCACTGCAGCAGGGCGGGCAGGCGCGCCTTGATCCCGTTGATGTTGAAGCTCGCGATTTTCATGATCTGGTCCCCGGTGCGGTGCTGGCCGCACGCTATCCTTCCGCGCGGCGGCGGGGCAAGCGGATTAGGGGTTTGCTAACCAAACCGCGCCAGTCTGTTTCCGGTCCGATGGCGGGAGGCAGACAGGATGCAACGGCCGATCTTGCGGGTATTCGGGGAGCGTAACACCGGCTCCCGCGCGGTGATCTCGATGCTGGAGGCGGCGGGCTTTGCCTGTTCCGGGGAGGCCGCAGGATTCGACGCACCACCCCGGGAGCGTGCGCTGCAGCGCAGGATCGAGAGTGCCTTCGACGGACCGTGGAAGCATGTCTATCTCGACGCGCTGAGGGACATCCGGGCACAGGCGCGGGGTCCACTCGGCCAATGGAAACACGCAGCCCCCCGCTACGACCGCACGTTTCGGGAGGCGCGGGCCCGCGTCCTCTTTCTCACCCGCAATCCCTACAGCTGGGCCGTTGCCCTGCACCGCAATCCCTATCACCAGCGGGGGCCGCGACAGCGCACGCTCGACGGGTTTCTGAGCACGCCCTGGGCCACGCTGGGGCGGGAACAGATGGCCCCGGTCGTGCCCGGCCCCGCGCACCTGTGGCGGTGGAAGATGCAGGCCGCCCTCGATTTCGAGGAACTGGCCCGGGGGGACGGTGTGGCCGTAGGATGGCTGAGTTTCGAAACCTTCGTTGCCGACCCCGTGCACGCGCTTACCCGCGCGCTTGCCCGAATGGGCGTCGTCGCACCGCAACTTGTGCCCGTTCCGAACACGAAACCGGATGGACGCAGCGCCGCCGACATTGCGGAATACTATGCTGCGGAGGTGTGGAAGGACGCGCTCGATCCGGATGCGGTCTGGCGGATCAACGATCAGATCCCGGCGGATTTGATGGACGGTTTCGGGTATGCCCGCCTGCGACCGGAGGATTTCGGGCGTCGGGCTGCCTGACCGGCCCCTTCGCGCCGCCCCGTAGCGTTGCCTTCGGAAAACGCGACACAGCGAGAGCCGTGTTTCATGGGTCTGCGTGGTTGTGACTGCGCGAGAGCGCGGTCGTTCGCCTCAGATAGAGAAGCTCGTCCCGCAGCCGCAGCTCGACGTCGCATTCGGATTTTCGATGACGAACCGCGCGCCGATCAGCTCCTCGCTGAAATCGATCACCGCATCGCTGAGAAACGGCAGGGAGACCGGGTCGATGAGGACCTTTTGCCCGTCCTGCTCCAGCACCAGATCCTCGGAGGCCGGAACCTCTTCGAGCCTGATGTCGTACTGAAAGCCCGAGCAGCCGCCGCCCTCAACCGCCACGCGCAGCGCCTTCGGGGGCGTCGCATCCGCATTGATCTCCCTGAGCCGGGCGAAGGCCCGTTCGGAGACGCGGGGAGGCAGCGCGAGGTCCATGTGCTTGATCCGTCTATGGCCGCAGTTTACAGGTCCCTTAACTTAGAGAAGCGGCAGCGCCGCGACAAGAGAGGCCCCGATGATCGCGCCCTACGCCTGCCATCCCGATGCGAGCCGGGGCCGTCTGCACGCTGAACCGGAAAGCGCACACCGGTCGCCCTTCCAGCGAGATCGGGATCGCATCATCCATTGTTCCGCGTTCCGCCGACTCAAGCACAAGACGCAGGTGTTCGTCGAGCATGAAGGGGACTATTTCCGGACCCGCCTCACCCATTCGCTGGAGGTCGCCCAGGTTGCCCGCACCATGTCGCGGGTGCTGGGCCTGAACGAGGATCTCACGGAGGCTGTCGCGCTCGCCCACGACCTCGGCCATCCCCCGTTCGGCCACACCGGGGAGGATGCGCTGCACGCAGCGATGGAACGTTTTGGTGGCTTCGATCATAACGCCCAGGCGCTCAAGATCGTGACGGATTTGGAGCGGCACTATGCGGAATGGGATGGGTTGAACCTCACCTGGGAAACCCTTGAAGGCATTGCCAAACATAACGGACCGCTGACGGATCCCGAGGATGCGCCTCCGCTCCACTTTGCGCTTGCGGACTATGATGCGCGGCATGATCTGGAGCTCGACACCCACGCAAGTGCGGAGGCGCAGGTCGCCGCCCTCAGCGACGATATCGCCTACAACAATCATGACCTCCATGACGGCCTTCGCGCCGGGCTCTTCACCGTCGCGCAGATCTGCGACCTTCCGATCGTCGGTCGCGCGTTTCAGGAGGTGGACCGCCGCTGGCCTGACCTCGAACATGCCCGCCGGCTGCATGAGGGATTGCGCCGGGTCTTCGGCGTGATGGTCGAGGATGTGATCGCCGCGTCGAAGAACGAGATCGCCCGCGCGGCCCCGACACGTCCGGAGGATGTCCGCGCCCATGGCCGGCAGATCATCCGCTTTTCCGAGTCGGTCTGGGACGATTTGCAGCAGATCCGGGATTTCCTGTTTGAACGGATGTACCGTCACTGGTCGGTCCGGCGCATGCGGCGCAAGGCACATCAGGTCGTGATCGACCTCTTCACGGAGTTCATGGAGGATCCGGGCATGCTCCCCGATCACTGGCGGGAGGCCGCGATGCACGCCCGCAGCGAGAATCTGCGCGCCCGGGTGATTTCGGACTACATCGCCGGTATGACCGACCGCTATGCGCTGCAGGAACACCGACGCCTCACGGATCCCATGATCCGCGTCTAGGCGCCTGCTGGTGGCGCGGGCCACGGCGGCGGTTGACGCACGCCCCGCACTTGTGCATGTCCGGGGCTCTTTCATTCCGACAACCCTCAGGACCCGAGACGATGAACCTGTTTGCAGAGATAAAAGAGCTGGTGACCGGCACGCTTGATGCGATGGCCGCCGACGGGGTGATCCCCGCCGGGCTCGACCTGCGAAACGTCTCCGTCGAGCCGCCGAGGGATCCAAGCCATGGCGACATGGCGACCAACGCGGCCATGGTTCTGGCCAAGCCCGCGAAGATGAAGCCGCGGGACATCGCCGACGCGCTCGCCGCGCGGCTGGGCGGCGATGCACGGCTTGCCTCCGTGGAGGTTGCTGGTCCGGGGTTTCTGAACCTGCGGCTTGTCTCCGGGCAGTGGCAGAGGGTCATCCCCGCGGCTCTTTCGGCGGGCACCCGGTTCGGAGTCTCCGACCTCGGGGTGGGGGTGAAGGTGAACGTGGAGTATGTCTCCGCCAACCCCACCGGCCCGCTCCACATTGGGCACACACGGGGTGCGGTTTTCGGCGACGCGCTGGCGGAGCTTCTGGACTTCGCGGGCTACGATGTGACCCGGGAATACTACATCAATGACGGTGGCGGGCAGGTGGACACGCTCGCCCGTTCAGTCTTTGAACGCTACCGGGAGGCGTGCGGTCAGGCCCCGCAAATCGCCGAAGGACTTTACCCCGGCGACTATCTCATCCCGGTCGGGCAGGCGCTGAAGGAGCAGTTCGGCGAAAGCCTTCTCGGCCAGAACAACGAGGAGTGGCTGCCGGAGGTTCGCGCGTTCGCGACCGCTGAGATGATGAAGATGATCCGTGCGGATCTGGATGCGCTCGGCGTGCGGATGGATGTCTTCTTCTCTGAGAAGTCGCTCTACGGGACCGGGCGGATCGAGGGCGCACTCGACGATCTGCGGTCGAAGGATCTCATCTACACCGGCACGCTCGAGCCCCCGAAGGGCAAGACACCGGAGGATTGGGAGCCGCGGGAGCAGACGCTCTTCCGCTCCACGGCCCACGGTGACGATGTGGACCGGCCGGTGATGAAGTCCGACGGGTCCTGGACCTACTTCGCCCCGGACATCGCCTACCATTTTGACAAGATCGAGCGTGGCTTCGACCAGCTGATCGATATCTTCGGTGCGGACCATGGCGGTTATGTGAAGCGGATGAAGGCCGCGGTCTCCGCCCTCTCCGACGGGCGGGTACCGGTCGACATCAAGCTCTGCCAGCTCGTCCGCCTCTTCAAGGACGGCGAGCCGTTCAAGATGTCCAAGCGGGCAGGCACATTCATCACCTTACGCGACGTGGTGGACGAGGTGGGCAAGGACGTGACCCGCTTCACCATGCTGACGCGCAAGAACGATGCGCCGCTCGATTTCGATTTCGCAAAGGCGCTCGAACAGTCGAAGGACAATCCGGTCTTCTACGTGCAGTACGCCCATGCCCGGGTGAACTCCGTCATGGGAAAGGCGGCCATCCCCGCGGATGACGTAGCGCTTTCGGGAGCGGACTTTGCCCTGCTCGGCCATCCGGCGGAGCTGTCGCTCGTGCGCAAGATCGCCGAATGGCCGCGGACGCTGGAAGGGGCTGCGCTGCACCACGAACCCCATCGGATCGCCTTCTACCTCTATGATCTTGCGGCGGAATTGCACGGGCTCTGGAACCGCGGAAACGATGAGACATCTCTGCGTTTTCTGCAGGAAGATGACGCGGAAGGCACCCGTGCCCGCCTCGCAATGATCCGCGCCTGTCAGGTTGTGATTGCCGCAGGACTTGGTATCCTTGGGGTGACCCCGGCGCAGGAAATGCGCTAACGCAAAACAACATATTCGGGGTTGGAGCAGATCGACACACCAGATAAGGTGTGCGAGAGAGGCAATGGCACCGATGCAGGATACGGCAGCAGACGTTACAGATTCGTCCTCGTCCGGGGGAGTTATGGTCGCGATCCTTGGCTGGATCGGGGCGGCGATATCGCTTGCGGTGCTCGTGGGCGTGCTGATCTGGGCCTGGCGGCTCGGCACTCGGGATCCCAACGCGATCCCGGTGATCCTGGCCCAGACCGAGACGATGCGCGTCCCGGTCGCGCCGGAGGAGGCAGGCGGTGATCAGGCGCCCCATCAGGGGCTGAGCGTCAATGAACAGATCGCGGGCACGCCGCAGGAGCTTCCGGATACCGTGGTCGTCGCGCCGGCGGCCCCGGATCCGCGCGCGGACCTTCCCGTGGAGGAAGAGCCCGCCGCGGAGGAGGTGGTCGAGGCGGAGCCCGATGCGGTCGAGGACGCGGAAAGCGGCTCCCCGCTCGCCCCGATCAGGGCTCAACCGCCCCGGTCGCGGCCCATTACCTTGGCCACGACGAACACGGTTTCCCCCAGCACGCCGGTCGTCAGCGAGGACGCCCTTCCGGTGCGCGCGGAGGACATCGCCGACGGGACCCACATGGTGCAGCTCGGTGCCTACGATTCCGAGCAGACAGCGCTCCTGCAATGGGCCGCCATCCTCGACGCACAGGAGGATCTGCTCGAGGGCAAGCGGCGCTATATCGAGCGCACCCAGTCCGGGGGCAAGACGCTCTACCGCCTGCGCGCCGTCGGCTATGCGAATGGGACGGAGACGAAGGCGACCTGTTCCGCGCTGGTCTCCCGCGGCCTTCCCTGCATCCCGGTGCGCAAGTGATCGCGGCGACGACCTTCGGCATCGATGGCCCGGTGCTGTCGGCGCGGGAGCGGGATTTCCATCGGCAGGCGCAGCCCTGGGGCTTCATCCTCTTCAAGCGCAACGTGGAAAGCCCGGATCAGCTCCGCCGCCTGACGTCGGAACTGCGGGACTGCGTGGGACGCGAGGCTCCCATCCTCATCGATCAGGAGGGGGGCAGGGTGGACCGGCTCGGCCCGCCGCACTGGCCGACCCATGTACCGCCCCTCGACGAGGCTGCTGGCGCGCCACTTCCCGTTCGTGCCGCCGCGCTCAAAGATCGCTACCGGCGCATCGCGTCGGATCTGCGCGCGACGGGGATCGACGTGAACTGCGCGCCGGCCCTCGACATCGCCTATCCGGATACACACCCTTTCCTGCGCAACCGCTGCTATGGCGAGACGGCGGAGGATGTCGCCGTGCTCGGCCGGGCGGTCGCTGACGGGCTGATGGAGGGTGGTGTTTTGCCGGTCATGAAGCACATGCCGGGCCACGGACGGGGCAGGGTGGACAGCCACCACGACCTTCCGCGCACGGATGCACCCCGCCCGGTGCTGGAGGCGGAGGATTTCGCCCCCTTCCGGGCTCTTTCGGACCTGCCTATGGGGATGACCGCCCATATGGTCTTTGAGGATATCGACCCGACCGTACCTGCCACCGCATCGCCCAAGATGGTGCAAACCGTGCGCGAGCAGATCGGTTTCGATGGCCTGCTCATGACCGACGATATCGGGATGAACGCCCTGTCTGGCACGGTTGAGGAACGCGTCGCCACGAGCCTCGCTGCCGGGTGCGATCTGATCCTCCATTGCAACGGGGACATAGACGAGCGCGAACGGGTCGCTGCCGTCGTCCCCGCCCTTGCCGGTCGCGCCGCCGTCCGTGCGGATGCCGCTCTTGCCCTTCGCCCTCGGGAGACCGCCCATGCCTGATGATTTTCAGTGGGACAGCACCGAAGAGCGCCTCGCCGCCGAGGCTCTCGTCGTCGATGTGGACGGGTACGAGGGGCCGCTCGACCTGCTGCTCACTCTCGCACGGACCCAGAAGGTTGACCTTCGCCGGGTGTCCATCCTCCAGCTCGCCGAGCAGTATCTGACTTTCGTCGAGGCGGCGAAGGTGCTGCGCATCGAGCTTGCCGCGGACTATCTCGTTATGGCCGCCTGGCTCGCTTTCCTGAAGTCCCGTCTGCTTCTGCCCGCGGATCCGGAGGAGGACGGACCGTCCGGCGAGGAGCTTGCCGCCCACCTTGCCTTCCAGCTCGAACGGCTGGAGGCGATGCGCCGGGTCGCCGCGAAGCTGATGGCGCGGGACCAGCTCGGCCGCGATTTCTTCTCCCGCGGGGAGGTCGAGGAGGTCACCACAAAGCGGACAGTGACCTACGAATCGAGCCTCATCGAACTCATGCGCGCCTATGCGAGCGTCAAGACGCGGGACGATTTCGAGCCGCTGCATCTCAAGCGCGGCGCGGTCTTCACCATGGAACAGGCGCTTGACCGGATGAAGGGGCTCATCGGCATGGCGCTCGACTGGGCGGATCTGGAGGATTTCCTGCCCGAGGCGTGGCGCCTCGATCCTAAGAAACGCCGCTCCGCGACCGCCGCAACCTTCGCCGCGTCGCTGGAGATGGTGAAGGCCGGTGAGGCCGAACTGGTGCAGTCCGACATGTTCGGTGCGATCCGCGTGCGCCGGAAGGCCCCCGCCGCATGAATGGGGAGGTCACCGCGGGCGAAAGCCTTTTCGAAGCACCGCCCATGGCAGAGCAGGAGCGCATGGTCGAGGCGATCCTCTTCGCGTCGGCAGAGCCCATGACCGCCCGCGCCATCGCTGCGCGCCTGCCTCACGGGTGCGACGTGGCCGAGGCACTGGCCCACCTGCGCAAGCGCTACCAGGGCAGGGGGGTGCACCTGCTGAAGTCCGGGGATGAATGGGCCTTTCGCACCGCCGCCGACCTCAGCTTCCTGATGCAGAAGGAGATGGTGGAGACGCGCAAGCTGTCGCGCGCGGCCATCGAAACCCTCGCGATCATCGCCTACCACCAGCCCGTCACCCGGGCGGAGATCGAGGAGATCCGGGGTGTCAGCGTGTCCAAGGGCACGGTGGACCTGCTCATGGAGCTCGACTGGATCAAGCTCGGGCGTCGGCGGAACACACCGGGCCGCCCGGTCACCTTCACGGTGACCCAGCACTTCCTCGACCATTTCGGGCTGGAGAGCGCCCGGGACCTTCCGGACATCAAGGAATTGCGCGCTGCAGGCCTCCTCGACAACCGCCCGCCGCCGGGTGTGGTTGCAGAAGGGGACGAGGATCCCGAGGACCAGGACGACATGTTCGAGTGATCTGAGCAGTAAAACCCCGGGACACGGTCCATGATCCGTGTCCCGGGGATGCCGTTGCGGGCAGCGGCGGACGGCACTTGTGCGAGGAGCGCGTCCGTGCCGACCGTGGCGCGGCGGCACGCACTGGCACAGGTGAGAAGGTGCGCGCCGCCGATGCGGATCAGGACCCCCACTGAGGCCGACACATTCGGTCAGCCAAAGTCCCTCACCGCTTGTTCACGCAGAGCCGGGGAGAATCGTGTGGTGTTGACCTGACCTGATCGACCGGCCGGGACGGACCGGTGCATCTGGTCACACGCGACCGGATCGGTTGGACAGGGCGCTGCGGAGGGTGTGCCTCGGCAACTTCTCGATCCGGCCGGAGATCCGACTCACAACACGCCTCTACGTGATACAACCTATGAGTGTATGATGCACATGTCACCGGGGCCTGTACAGCGGTAATGCACCCATGCCGGGCATTTTCATCTTACGTGCACCTTAGAGCTGAATTCCTGCTGGATGGGTCGAGGGTGTCCATCCCCCTTGGAACTGGGCCATTACATTTGCTGCGAGAAAACGGTCCTGAATTGCGAGGAAGTAACACTCGGCCAAAGACGTGCCGAAGCTGCTGCGTGAGATCGAACTGAAGCTGACGGTGGGCGATGATATGGCTTCCGCGCATCGGAGCGTCAGGATCAGCGATGCGACGTATTACACCTGGCAGAAGCGCTTCGGCGGCATCGGACGATCCCAATTGTCTGAGATGAAGAGCCGGGAGCAAAAGAATGCTCGGTTGAAGAAAGCTGAGCTTGAGCTGGACAAGCTCATCCTCGAGGAAAGCCTGAACCATTTAAAGATCAGGGCCTGACCACAGAGGAGCTCCGTCAGGCCGTCATTCATACACGCCAGAAGCTCGCCACGTCCGAGCGGCGGATGTGCCGGGTGACAAGACTGGCGCGGAGCGCCGTGCAGTCTCAACCAGTCCCGCGAGAGGATGACGCGCTGAGGCTGACTCTGATCCGGTTGGCGAAGCAGTGCAGCCGGGATGGCTCCCGCAAGATCATTGAATTGCTTCACGTTGAAGGCTGGCAAATCCATCACAAAAAGCTCGGGCGAGAGGACGGGCTACAGCTTCCGCAGCGCCACAAGAAGTGCAAACGGCTCTATCACAAGGACAGGGCGATCATCCGGTCGAGGCCAAGCCATCCGAACCACATCCGGGCAATCGACGTCGTGCAGGACAAGCTCGGCAACGGGCAGAGCTGCAAGATGCTGACCGTTCTGAACGCGTTCACCCGTCGGGCGCTCGCAGTCACCGTTCGCACCAAATTGGGCGCAGACGACCGTCTGGAACCGATCTACCCGCTCCCGTTGAAGCACGGATCACCAGAATACATCCGGTCAGACAACGCGCCTGAGTTCGTCGCCGAAGCAGTGAAGGACTGGCCTCGACGGGTCGGTTTCAAGCCCATCCGCGCCTATCCAGGATCACCCTGGGAGAACGGATAGAATGAACGTTTCAATGGGACACTGCGGCGGGAGGTTCTGAATGCCGAATGGTTCGCAACGACCGAGCGGGCCCAGATCGTCATCGATCACTGTCTCTGACACAACAACCACACCCGAACGCAGTAGGCACTCAGCATGCGCCCATCAGCGCTAGAAATTTCACGGGAGAAACCCCGGTTCAGCAGCATAAGTGTTCGTGGCTTCATACCATACTTTTGCCACCCTTTCAGGCGAACATTTTGGCGGGGTGATGTGCGTGCCCTACCTGCCCGAAGGATCTACTCCATGTTGACCCGCTTGAAGACCCTCGCTCTCGCGGGGACCTGCCTCACGCTTGCAAGTTGCGACGGGGAGTTGCGGAGCGTAGAGGGCCATCTGTCCCGCTCCGCCCAGCCAGATGTGATGACGGTTACGCAGGAGCTCGCCGCGGAAATCCCAAATCCGTCCGATCGTCTGACGCTTGTCGCACGCACTTGGAAGCCCGCTGGCAACGGGGTCTATACCGGGCGCAACCGGACCTTCGGAAACGCAACGCGTCAGGTCTATGAAAGCGACTTCCGTAATGGCCTGCAGATGGACGTGATCGCTGAGTTCGATCTGAGCAGTGACGTCCCGCTCTATCGGTTCAAGCTTGATTTCGTCGGCGTCGACGGCGCGCTACTCCTCCGTGAGAAGCCCCAGATGTTCCGCGCGATGGCCAATGTGACCGGCAGCCGGGAGGCCTGGCGCATTCAGCTCGATGCACCGATAGGCGGGCCGGTGCCCGCAACCATCGATGCCGAAGGGCGCATCGTGACACCGTGGGTGTTCTGTCCGGATTGTATCGCCAACTCAGATACGAGTACCGCGCGGGGGCAGCGAGCCCTCAATGAACGGATCCAGCAGCTTCGCGCGCGGGAGTCCGGCGACTGGCCGGAATTCGGAACGCTCGACTTTGAGCGGCACGCGATCCGGGGCACCGTTGGCCCCACCGCAAAGGGGCAGGCTGAAGCGTTCGGCAGCACGCTGGCGGCCTACCGGTCGGAGGCCGCGCGGTCAGATCAGGCCAACCGCTCCTATGCTGCCTTCTTCCGTGAGATCCACGATCCGCTGAAGTTCGAGAACTTTGCCACAGCTTCGGGCTGTGACCGAACCTACTATGCGGAGCGGTACCCATACTACGAGAGCATCGAGGAGAACCGCGAGATCATAGCGGAGAATGAAGCTTTCATCGCCTGCTATGAACGCGCCATCGATGCGTATGACTTCCAAGGCTACACTGATCTTTATCCTGATCTGAAGGCACGAGAGGCAGCGCTTTGGGCTGCAAGCTTCGGCATCGAGCGTCAATCGGTCCGCGAACCCACGAACCAGCTCACCCGTGCGGAGCGTCGTATTGAAGGCGCCGCTCGCGGAGCGGACGATGCGCGGGACGCCATCGGAGAGATCAACAGGAACATCGAACGGCGCCGGGCAGAGCGGGCCCAGCTCAACGCGCTGTTCGCTCAAACCCAATCGATCATCGATCAACAGAGTGCGCTGACCGCCGCGAACCGGCAGCGGATCTCAAACACCATCGCGGCGGCGTCCAACGCCCCCCGCTCCGTGAGCACGCGGGGGCCCGTCGACGCGGCCACTCCTTCCCAGGCGATCCAGACCGCACGCTCCCGCCTCAACTCGGAGGTTGCGCGCGTGCCCGTGGCCGCCCCCACCGGTACAGCGCCCGCTTCTGTTCAGGTGGAGCAGGAGACGGACGTTGCAACGATCGAGCGCCTCTCCGGCGGGATGTTTGCCTGCGTGGGCGTCGTGGACACCTCGCGCAAGCCGGGATCAAGCCCGCACTCCTCCTGCAGCTACGATACCCCGGACCGGGAGGCACTCTACATCACCTTCGCGAACCGCTGCGGAGTCCCGGTGAACGTGAACATGTCCCTGGCGATGGACACCGGAGAGAACGCACAGCGCAGTGAAAGCAATATCCGGCCAGGCGGACAGCGCACGACCGTCGGCTTTTGCGGGGCCACCAACTACACCTTCACCTTTGAGGAAACGTTGAGCAGCGTCCGCGCGCGCGGAGGTTAGAGCCAGTGTTGGCTCGCGACGGCGCTGTTTAGACTGGTTGCGCCAGCTGTCACTGTCGCGGGCTCTCCGCCGGGCCGTGTTCGTGGAGTGTGGGTAGATCAACTCCGGCAATGGTCTGGGACAGGTAATTGACGAAGCCTGTTTCGTCCTTGTGTTCTCTCCGAACATGCTGACCAGACGATCTTTCGCCGCAACCAATGACGTGTGTCATGCGTCGTCGACATCGAAGATGTAGAGTTTAGAGTTTTCAATGCGCAACTTCACCGACTCTTCCGGCGGCACATTCCGAAACACCCGAAAAAGTGCTTGAACACCGTCTGCTTGTGTGACGATCAGGACGTCATGGCTGGCATGGAGGTCTGTCACCGACTTCACAACCTTTTCACGCGGGTGTTGCACCCCACCTCCACAAACGCATGAGCGATGCTGCCCTGACGCTGCATCACGCGCTGTCCTCACGTGACTACAGCCTCTACGACTTTCGCGTGGACAGCGACGGGACCCCGTATCTGTTGGAGAGTTGTCCGTTCTGGA
>JBCBAP010000003.1:0-28048 GCA_038532435.1 Pseudomonadota bacterium
CGAGGAGGCGGAGGCCGCCTACCGCGCCCTCGCCGAACTGCCCGACATCGTGGCGTCCGTCGCGCGACAGGATCATGGCCTCCGTCAGGCGCATTGCCGGATCGGCGGGCGATCCGGGCCGTATCGCAAGCGTGTACAGCGTTTTAACCGCCTCCTCCGGACCCCGGTTCAGATAGCCTCGGATCGCCTTCGCGCCGATGCGTTGACGCAGCTTCGGCGGGATGTCGGCGAAGCTCTCGGCGAGCGCATCGCTGAAATGGAGGGGGCCACCGTCCGCATCGGCCTCCGCAGCGGCGTGCCAGATGCCGGCCCGCGCTTCGCACCCTTCCGATTTCCGCAGGGGGCCATCCTGCGGCAATGCGAACCCGGTCAGCAGAAGCGCGAGGTCGGAGAGGAGCGGTGCGGCGTTGATGTCTGTGTCGAAGAGGCGCATGTGGGCAAGCGCCTCCGTTCCCAGTCCGTGATGGATGTAGAAGCGGATCAGAGCCTCGAACCGGTCGGGGACGGGCGCGTCGAACTCACCGAGCAAAGTCTCCCGCAGCGCGCCCAGTTCAGCGCCAAAGGGGGCATCCGTCGCCCAGTTCTCAATCATCAAATCTGCGTCAGGCACGCAGTGTGACTGGTCGCGGACGTCGATCTCGCCGTTTCCGAACGTCCCCGCGTCCCGGTCGATCGCCGTTTGGATGTCGATCTGATCCGCACCGCGAATCTGCGCTGCAAGCTGTTCCATCGTGAGCTCAGGCGTCATCTCCTCCTTTGACAGTGTTTGCGCATCAGCACCCAAGGCAGGATCCGCATCCGCGTCGGTCTCCGCAAATTCGAGCAGACCCTGATCGACCGCCCTGGTGAGCTGTTGCAGGAGGGCCTGCTGTGCCGCGCGCAGATCGGCGTCCGAAGCCGGGTTCTGGGTGGTGAGCCGTGGTTGCGTGGGTGCGGTTTCAGGGCGGCCGGAGCGAAGGGGCTGCGTATCCGCCCGTTCGCTTTCGAGGGAGTCAGCGCCCGCTGCGAGTATGGTCCCGGGTTTCGCATCACCGACCGTCGCCGCATTGCGGGGCTGCGCGGATCTGCTGCCCGCATCGCGGACGTCGATCACGAGGAGGCGATTGTCGAGGCCGAAAACATCGACTTCACAGTCGCAAGCAAGGCGCAAACGGAACTCCCGCGTGGCGGCATCAAAGGTTGCGTCTGCGACCCGGCGGCGCGGCATTCGGCGGAACACTTCCGAAGTTGAGATCGCGCCCTCAAGACCGGAAAGCCGAAGCCGAACACTGCGCCCGTTACGATCAAGGGCGTAGTCCGAGGACCAGGGTGTCTCGAGCACGATGCGGGAGAAGGTCGAGTGCTCTCCAGACCGCAGGCGGATTTGCTCCTGTGCAACGGCGGGCGAGGCCGCAGCTAGGGCAATGAGAATCCAGCGGATCATTCCGCAGCCTCCAGCTTCTCCCCGCGCAGCGCGGTGTCGAGCGCATCGAAGCTGGGCCGCAGGTGGTGGGGCACGTTTTGCCGCCCGACCTCGACGCAGATGTTGGGGGCGTGGTTGTGCAGGTTCGCGATCAACACCTCTCGGATAAGCGTGTAGAAGTTCTGATCCTCGTCAACGACCGCTTTGACCTTTGATGCGAAGGGTCCCACGAACGCGTAGGCGAGGAACACGCCAAGGAATGTTCCCACGAGGGCACCACCAATCATTTTCCCAAGAACTTCTGGGGGTTGATCGATGGCCGACATGGTCTTGATCACCCCGAGCACGGCGGCCACGATGCCAAGGGCGGGGAGCGCATCGGCCATGTTCTGCAGGGCGTGGCTTGCGTGCCCCGCATGGGTGTGGTGCGCCTCGATCCGCTTGTCGAGCACCTCCTCCACCTGGTTGGGATCGTCGTAATTCATCGCGACGCTGCGCAGAGTGTCACAGATGATCTCGATCGCTTCGTGGTCCGCGAGGATCTTCGGAAACCGCTGGAAGAGGGCGGATTCGGACGGTTGCTCGATATGCTCCTCGAGCGATATCGGGTTCTGACGTCCGGTCTTGATGAGTTCGAACAGCAGCACCAGCAGGTCGGTGTAGTCGGACGGGGTCCACTTCGCGCCCTTGAATACCTTGCCGAGCGCCTTCAGCGAGTCCTTCACTGTCTGCCCATCGTTGGAGATCAGAAACGCCCCAACCGCCGCCCCACCGATCATCATCATCTCGTAGGGAAGCGAAGCGAGGATCACACCAAACTTTCCCCCGGCAAGGAGGTAGCCGCCGAAGACCATCACGAAGACAACGACGATGCCGATGATGCCGCCCATTAAGCCGTTCTCCTGTTCTGGGGTGCCGGGGTCATTCCCGCGGAGCCCCTGCGTTGCGCCCCGCCATAGTGACCGTGACCGCATAGGCCGTGTTGGGTTCGAGCCCTGCAAGGATCTTTGCCGCCGCATCCGGCCGCATACGGATCAGGAACCCGGCGGCGAACTCGACATTCATCGCCTCGAACACCTGTGCGGCATCGGCAGGCTTCATGTTCTCGTAAACGGTGGTGAGGCGCGCGACATCCTCGTCCGCCGCAGTTTCCGCGCGGGTCAGCGTCGCGGCGAGCTCCGCCTCCGCGGCCTCCAGCACCTCAAGCTGCTCGCGCAGCTTCTCCTCCGTTACGGCGAGGGTCTGCGCGCGGGTTGCGAGGTCCTGGCGCATGACTTCGAGCTGCGTCTCCCGTTCCTTCAACTCCTCGAAGAGAAGGTCGATTTCCGCCGCCGTCAGGGTCTCTCCCGCCTTCCCGCCGCTGTGACTGCTCACAAGGCGCATCGCGCCGAGCGCGTCGTCTAGCTCCCCTGCCAGGGCCGAATTCGGATCGGCGACGCGCATCACTCCCGACAGCAGGAAGCACACCATGAGCAGCGCAAGAGCGCCGGGGCGTCGCAGCCTCGCCCGGGTCATTTGTTCATGACCTCCGCCACATCGCGCAGGGAGCGGACGAGGGTGTCGCGGCTCGCCTCCCGGGGTGCGGACTGCCGCCGTGCAGCAGGCTCCCGCCGCGGTGTATCCCGTTCGTTGAGTGCCGCAATGAGCAACTCCAGCCGCTCGGCAGCCGCCTCCGCCCGCCGTGTCACGCCGGTGAGCTCCGTGGTCGAGGCACCGGCGACGGCCTTCGCCTCGGTCAGGGAGCGGCGCATCTCATCGACCTGCCGGGACAGTGTGGCGATCGCCCCGCCGAGACCCGAGTCGAGCGCCGCCAGCGCCCGCATCCTGCGGGCCAGCGTCGCGCAGTAGATGGCCGCAGCAAAGGCTGCAAACAACAGCAGTCCATCCGCAAGAAGTTCCATCTCAAACCTTTCTAGTTGAGGATAAATTCCGAGATCAGAAGGTCGCGCACGCGCCCTTCTCCGGTCACAAGCTGGATGCGTCGAAGCATCTGGGCGCGGAGTCGCAACATCGCGGCCGGGTTCTCCAACTCATCGAGGCTGACCGCGCGCAGGTAGGTGTTGAGCACATCTGAAATGCGCGGTTTGAGCATCTCCACATCCGCGCCGTGGGGCGGGATCACCTCAAGCTTGGCGGAGAAGCGCAGCAGCCGCGCGCGTGCCTCGGGCCCTAGGGAAATCGTCATCGGATCGAGGGCGAGAAACTCGAGCGGCGGCAATTCCTTCGCCTCCGGCTCCGGCTTCTTCATCGCCATCTCCGCCTCCATATCCTCCGTGATCGTGGGGCGTTCCGGGAAAAGGCCGAGCAGGTCCTGAGACATCGCGAAGAACCCTGCGCCGCCGCCGACAATCCCCAGCACCAGTCCGATGATGAGGCCCATTTTCCCGCCCTTGCGCGGCGGCTCTTCATCGATTTCGGCAGCGGTGTCGGTCATGGGACGGCTCTCCTGTGTCGCCCCCTCAGTAGCCCATCCAGAACTAACCAAATCTTAAGACCCGGGCAGATAAACCATGAACATCACGAGCGGCCAGAACGGCCGAGAACCGGCGAGTTTGGGGACTTACGTGGATCAACTGATCGCAAGATGGACGGCTCTCGAGCCGGGGCGGAAACTGCTCGTGGTGCTGTCCCTCGTGGCTGTCATCGTGTGCACCGGATGGATCGTCCGGCTCGCTCTCGCCCCCTCCATGAGCCTGCTTTACGCGGGTCTCGAGGGCGGTGCTGCAAGCGAAGTGATCAACGCGCTCGAGGCTCAGGGTACCCCCTATGAGGTCCGTGGGACTGCGATCTACGTGCCCCGGGCGGCGCGGGATCAGGCCCGGCTCGCGCTCGCCGCGGAGGGGCTGCCGTCGGGAGGAGCCGCGGGCTACGAACTCCTTGATTCGCTGAGTGGTTTCGGCACCACCTCCCAGATGTTCGACGCCGCCTACTGGCGAGCGAAGGAGGGCGAGCTCGCCCGCACGATCGCCGCATCTCCCAACGTGCGCAGTGCGCGGGTGCATATCGCACGCGGCAACTCCGGGCCGTTCGAGCGGGATCGCGGGACGACCGCTTCGGTCACCGTTTCGATGGGTACCGGCACCCTCTCCCGGAAGCGAGCGGAGGCGATCCGCTTCCTCGTGGCATCCGCGGTCATCGGGTTGAGCGCGGAGGACGTCTCCGTGCTCGACGACGCAGCTGGCGTGGTCCTCGCACCCGGTGCATCCGAAGGTGCAGACGCAAGCCAGCAGTCCGATCGGGAGGCACGGCTCCGCGCGAGCATCGAGCGTCTTCTTGCCGCACGGGTCGGACCGGGCCGCGCCCTCGTCGAGGTCATGATCGACGCGGACCCGAACAGCGAAACGGTCACCGAACGGGTGCTCGATCCGGAAAGCCGTGTCGCGATTCATTCGGACATCGAAGAATCGAGCGAAACCGAGTCCGGAACCGGGCCTGGAAACGTGACGGTTGCGAGCAATCTGCCCGATGGAGACGCAGCCGCCGCGGGGTCAGAATCGAACCGTCAGAACGCGGTGACGCGGGAGCGGATCAACTATGAAGTCTCTGAAATCATGCGCGAAAGCGTCCGGCACGCGGGTGAGATCCGCCGCATTACAGTCGCCGTCCTGGTCGACGGCATCACGTCGGTCGCCGCCGACGGTACAAGCTCCTGGCAGCCCAGACCTGATGCGGAACTGACCGCGATGCGCAATCTGGTCGAATCGGCCATCGGCTTCGATGCGGCCCGCGGTGATCTGGTGACCATCGAAAGCCTGGAGTTCACCGCAAGTCCCGATGCCGGTACTGCGGCGGCGAGCCCAGGGTTTCTCGACACGCTCGATGTGGGCACGATCATCCAGATCGCTCTGCTCGGCCTCGTTACCCTCGCGCTCGGCATGTTCGTGATCAAGCCGATCCTCACCCCCCGGATGGAGGAGGTTGAGGACGCGGCACAGGGAGAAATCCTGGAAGCGACGGAACAGATTGCCGCTGCGATCGAGAACAATCCGGAAGCCCGTGCGATCCAATACGACCGCAACGACACGGTCGTCCATCTGCGCGACACGGTCCGGACCCAGGAAACCGAAAGCGCGGCAATCCTGCGCAGCTGGATCGACACCCCTGAACCGGAGGAGGCTGTCACATGACTTTCGCAACGCTCAAGCTTGCCGAATTTGGCCCCGACGTGGACCCCCTGATGGCAGAGGAGGCCGCCCCACCCAAGCCCATCCGCTCAGTCGCGGATCAGATCGCAGACGCCCGTGATGAAGGGTACGGACGCGGGTTCAACGATGGTGTGCGAACGACGACGGAAGCGCTCACCGCGCAGGACCGCCGCCTCGACGCCGCAATCGTCGAGGCTGTGTCGGACGCGGGCATCACGGCGCTCGCGGCCCGGAGCGCGGCCCTGCGGTCTCTCGAACCCCTCGTGCGCGAGATCGCAGACCTCGTACTCGCCGCCGATCCTGCAGGGCGTCTGACAAAGATAGTCGTCGATCATGTCTCCGGCCTCGCGCGCGACGACGATCCACCGGATCTGCAGGTGCTCGTCCACCCTGAGCAGGTGGAGGCGCTCATCGCCGCGGTCGACGCTGCCGGTATGACCCTGCCGGTACGGCCCGATGAAACGCTCGCGCCGCACGCGGCCCGCGTCCGCTGGAATGGCGGTTTTGACGCGCTCGATGTCGATACGGCTGCAGAAGCCCTGCGCACCGCCCTCGACACGTTCTTCTCAACCCTCACGGAGGCCGATGCCGATGACCGACGAACTGCCTGACACGGGTGCCGCCCAGGCCGAGGAGCTGATGTCGAACGACAAGGCTGGCCGCGCGTTCCTCGGTGTGCCCATCGAGGTCACGATCTCCGTCGGGAAAGCCCGCCCGATCATCAGCGAGCTGGTCAAACTGCGCCGGGACTCTGTCCTCGCCCTCGACACCAAGGTCGACGACCCTGTCGAGCTCTACATCGGGGACCGTCTGATCGCCCGCGGCGAGTTGCAAGAGATGGAGAGCGAGGGCGGGCAGCTCGGCGTCCGCCTGACCGAGGTCGCGGACCTCTCCAACGCCGTCTGATCCCTTATGTTCCGCCTCCTCCTCACGATCTTTCTATGCTGTGCTGCCGCGGACGCGGCTGCGCAGAGCGTGACGCTCGATCTGGGCGAAGGCGGATCCCTGTCCCTGCAGACCATCCAGCTCCTGATCCTCATCACGGTGCTGAGCCTTGCGCCAGGCCTTGCGGTGATGCTGACCTGCTTTCCGTTCATGGTCACCGTGCTCTCTATCCTGCGCCAGGCCATCGGCGTCCAGCAAGCGCCACCCAACATGATGATTGTGAGCCTCGCCCTCTTTCTCACCTACTTCGTGATGGAGCCCGTTTTCCGCGAGGCTTGGGAAGCCGGTATCCAACCGTTTTCCGAAGGTATCACGGAGCCATCGACCGCATTCACCGCGACCCTCGCGCCCTTTGAGCGTTTCATGCTCGGCCGCGTGGACGCTGAAACCGTGACGGTGATCGCGGACGCTCTTCCTCAGGAACGTCGCATTGATCCTGCGGCCCCACCCCTGCCCCTGTTGATCCCGGCTTTCCTGCTCGGGGAGATCCAGCGCGGTTTCGAGGTGGGGTTCCTCATCTTTCTGCCGTTCCTGATCATCGATCTCGTCATCGCCGCGATACTGATGTCGATGGGCATGATGATGGTGCCACCCGCGATCGTCGCCCTGCCGTTCAAACTCGCCTTCTTCGTGGTCGCGGACGGCTGGACCCTGCTGGCGGGCGCGCTGGTACGGGGGTACGGGCCATGAGCGACATGTCCGCAGACCTGCCGGCACCGACCGCGCCCGTGCCCGCGCTGTCCCCCCTGCCCGTCGACGATCTGCATCTGGTCGACAAGGCTGCCGTGATCATCGCGGCTCTTGGCGCCGAGCAGGCCTCCGCTTTCCTCGCCGACCTTCCCGAACCACAGTTGCGCAAGGTCGCCCGGGCGATCAGCCGCCTTCGCCGCGTCCCCATCGCGATTCTGCAACAGATCGTCGAGGATTTCCTCGCGGAACTGGAGCGGGATACCGGGGTCTATGGCGGCTCCGAAGAGGCGCGCAAGCTCCTGAGCGCGGTCGTGGACGAAAAGACCGTCAAGCGCATCATGTCCGATGTGGACGGGAATGTCCGTCGGTCGATCTGGGACCAGCTCGGCGCCTGTTCCGAGATCTCCGTTGCCCGCTTCCTCCAGTCCGAACACCCGCAGACCGCTGCCGTCATCCTGTCAGAGCTGCGTCCGGACAAGGCCGCCGCGATCCTCGAACGGCTGGATGAGGAGATGGCCCGCGTCACGGTCCTCCGCCTCTCCCGTGTCCCGCAACTGGACGACGAGGTCATGGCCCTGATCGAGGACGTGATCGTCCGGGATTTCCTCTCCGCCCTGCAGCAAGAGATGGCAACGGTCAAACCCGCGGACCTGATCGGAGGGCTGATGAACAATGTCTCCACCGACTCGCGGGAAAAGCTTCTGCGCCATCTGGAGGAGAAGAAGCCGGAGTTCGCACGCGAGGTGCTCAAGGTCATGTTCACCTTCGCCGACATCGAGGTGCGCGTGGAGCCGCGTGACATCTCCGCAGTGATCCGGGGGGTCGAGGAGCCCGTCCTGCTCACCGCACTGAAGTCCGCCGACAATGCGGGTCTGACGAGCGTGAACTTCATCCTCAACAACATCTCCAAACGGCTTTCCGAACGGTATCGGGAGGAACTGGCTGGAATGACAGAGGTAAAACCGAAGGAGGGCGATCAGGCCCAAGCACAGGTCATTGCAGCAATCCAACAGCTCGCAAAGTCAGGCGAAATCAAGTTGATAGATGGCGACTAGGAACCATCGGAATAGGCGTGCAGAGTCAATCCATCCGCGTCCAGAACACGGATCGATTGATGACCTGTCTCGACAAGGCCTTCATCGACGAACGCCATCAGCGCCTGATTGACCCGCGGACGGCTCGCCCCGCACATCAGCGCAAGATCCGACTGTGTCATCTTCAGCCGCGGTCCATCCTCCGCGAGGACTGCGTTCTGCAACAGCACCCGTGCAAGCCTGCTCGACAGGCTGTGCAGGCTCAGCAACTCGGTTCTCTCCGTGGCCCGCCGGACAATGGTGCAGAGCGAGCGGAGCAACGCGCGGGTTGCCTCCGGATCCTTCAGCAGCTCATCGATGACACCTCGCGGCAGAGCCAACAGCTCTCCGTCCGTGCGCATCGTTGCGGTGGCCGTGCGCGGCTGATCGTCGATGATGCTGATCTCGCCGAGTGCCTCACCGGGTTGCGCGAGGTGAATGATCACCTCCTTGCCCGCCTCGGACAGGATCGAGATCTTCACGGTGCCTGAAAGTACGAGAAACATCCGCTCGCTGTCGTCACCCTGGGTGAACAGCACCTGCCCCTTCGGATAGGTGAGCACTGTCGCGCGTTCAGCGATCTTGTAAAGATACTCTTCGGGCAAGTCGGTAAAAAGTTCGCAGGTTGCGATCACCCTGACCCGGTCACGCTGGTCCAACAGATTCAGTCCTTCCGTCCTCGCGGCCGCCGTGCCACGGCGCAACTCAAATGTTGCGTAGGTAACATATCGGAAATGTTTTGATTGTACAGCGGCTGGTTGAACAGTCAGTTCTGAACGACCCGCGTCGGATAGCGGTAGAACTTGTGATCGTCGATCCACACCGTCTGCGTCAGACGGCGGGCCCAGCGAGGAGAGACGGACGTTGCGTGGTAGTGCGTGGCCCCGTCGGTCAGGATTCGGGGACGACCGTCGAGCATCAGTTTCGAGATCTTGCCCAGATGGGTCCAGGCGCCCCGGTCGTGAATGACTTCCTTTTTGCCGTCGCACATGTAGGAGAACTGGCATGCGTTGCGGCGGCTCTCGCCTTGTCGGATCACGCCACACACGCTGTTAGGATAGCGTTTGTCATCGACCCGGTTCAGGATTACTTCGGCAACCGCCACTTGCCCGGCAATGGATTCGCCCCGCGCTTCAAAATAGAGCGCTTGCGTGAGACACCGCCACTCCGCTCCCCCCTCGACGGAGGGTAGCGCGTTGAGCATGGCCTTGCTCAGGGGTACGGCGGCGGAATTCGCGAGTTCGTCAACATATTGCTGCGACTGAGACTGCGCCTGAAGGGCCATCGACTGAACCCGCAACGCCTCCTCCGACGTGCTGGCGGACCCCAGATCCAAACCACCCGGAAGGCTCAGCCGATCCGAGGCACGCGCAGGACCGATGCCGCCAAGTTCACGGAGCCGATCCGCGTTTGCCGCACTTAGAACCGCACGCTCCTGGGCCATCATGGTCGCTATCTGGGCACCGATCTGCGCTTCCGGCGCAGGCGACTGCGCGAATCCCGCTTGGCCGGCAAAGCCTGTCGCAAGAGCTGCGACAACACCCAGTCCGGCCAAAATCTTCGAGAAATCAGGCTTGCAAACCATCGGACCCAACACCCAAGTTTGCCGCCGTCGCCAACAGCAGCGTTCGTTAGACACGACCTGTTACTGTGCGAAGGGGGATCAGTCCACGGATTTCGATCATGAATTTTCGGTTTGCGACAATGCGTCCGCGCGGTGTGCCCCGCCGGACACATCACTTTTCAAGAGGAACGTTGCGGAAACGCAGACCTATTGGACGACGAATTCAGCGTGCAGTGCTCCTGCAGCTTTGATTGCCTTAAGAATGTCGATCATGTCCCTTGGCGCGACGCCGAGGGCATTCAAACCAGCGACGACATCGGGGAGCGTGACGGAGGTTTCGACTAACGCGAGCCCGATTCCGTCGTCGGCCGCGATCTCCGCATCTGTCCGCGGAACGACCACGGGCTGCTCCGACTGGCTGAAAGGGTTGGGCTGCACCGCAAGCGGTGCTTCCTGCACCCGCAGGGTCAGATTACCCTGAGAAACTGCGACACGAGAAATCCGGACCTCCGATCCCAGAACGATAGTGCCCGATCGGTGATCGACGACGACCCGGGCCTTCTGCGCAGGGGTAACGACAAGGTTCTCAATCCGGCTGACGAGGTGGGCCGGCGAACGGGCGTCGGTTCGCGCAATCGCGAGATCCACAGTCCCCGCATCGCGCATCGTTGCGACGCCGCCTCCCAACGCATCGTTAATGACATCCTCGATCCGTCGCGCCGTCGTGAAGTCCCCTTCCCGAAGTGCGAGCCTCAGTCGCTCCACGCCATCGAAGGCAAAGGGGAGTTCGCGCTCGACCCGTGCACCACCGGGGATCGAGCCGGACGTGGGCACACCCTGGGTCACCTGCGCCGCATCCCCTTGCGCAACGGAACCGCCGGAAATCACCGAGCCCTGTGCGACTGCGTAAATCTGGCCATCAGCAGCATTGAGAGGCGTCATGATCAGCGTGCCACCGAGGAGGCTCTTCGCATCGCCAATCGTCGAGACGGTCACATCGATGCGGTTTCCTGCGCGGGCAAAGGGCGGCAGTGCTGCAGTGACGAGCACCGCGGCAACGTTACGTGGTCGGAATTGTTCTCCAGAAACGTTGATACCGAGCCGTTCGAGGAGGTTGGCCAGCGCTTCCTCGGTGAAAGGTGCATTTCGCAGACCGTCGCCCGTCCCATCGAGGCCGACGACGAGCCCATAGCCAACCAGATCGTTTCCGCGAACCCCCTCAACCTCGACCAGATCCTTGATCCGGGTGCCCTGGGCAAATGCGGGCATTGCCAGAATGACGGCCAGCACTGCGAACGCGATTGCGCGCATCATCCCAAGTACCGTGTGAAACTGAGAGCGGACTGTCGCGCGGTGACCGTGTAGAACGCATCGAGCTGTGCTTCGAGGGCGTTTAGCCAAGTTGCCGTTTCGTATGGGTCAGCGGCGATGATCTCGTTTCGGGACGTCGTCAGGGCAGTAGACTCTGCGGTCAGACGATCATCCAGCAGGGCAAGCTGGGCTTGATCGATCCCAAGTCGTTCTCTCAGTCCGGTCAGGG
Source organism: Pseudomonadota bacterium (assembly GCA_038532435.1). Taxonomy (GTDB): domain Bacteria; phylum Pseudomonadota; class Alphaproteobacteria; order Rhodobacterales; family Rhodobacteraceae; genus JBCBAP01. The sequence goes on from JBCBAP010000003.1 coordinate 11,360, forward strand.
ATCCACGACTGTTCAGAAGTGCCGTCTCCGCAACTGCCTGCAGTTCGGCCGTGACTGCCGCATCCGCCGCGAATGCGGGATCTGACGACAGGAATGCGGCGGACAGGCCGGTCAGCACGTCCTTCAGTGCTGGGTCGTTGGCAACCGGTGGCGCAGGAATGTCGCCACCGAGGGAGGTGCGGGCGGGCAGAGCCGGATCTGCGCCGTTCCAGATCGTCGTTTCAAACGGACCCGCAGTGTCGAAGAAGAAGGCTTCGATATCCGCTGCGATGTCCGTCGATCCGGTCAGAGCGGTGCGCAAAGCGTCCAGAAGGTCTGTAGAACTGTCAAGAACGGGACCGTCACCGGACGCACCGCCAAAAAGGGCCCGGCCGCCAGGCGCTATGTTAAGCACGCCGATCACGTCCTCAAGGATGTCTCCGGCTCGGCGCGATGCTGTCTCGATCTCCCCCGGGATGAGGCCGGAGACGGCGTTGGCAAACTCAGGGCCGAAACTGTCGGTGAGGGTCGCGATCTGATCCAATGCGGCCTCCGCGCTGTCGAGGCGTGTTTGACCGATTGTGACGGCATCGAGGTCTGCCTGAACAGTACTGAGCCGACTTTCGATCCCGTAGAGCGGTTGAAGGTCGCCCTTCGTTGCCTTGATGAGCGAAGTGACACGTCCCGTGGAGAGCTCGATCTGGGCCCGGTCCAGCTCGGTGCGGATTGCGGCGCCCCGGGACTGACTGCCGAGCAGCGTCGCGAGATTGGATGTACCGACGGGTCCCATTTATCAGATCTCCAGCAGTAGTTTCACGAGATCGTCCGCGACCGACAGGACGCGGGCGTTGGCGGCATAGGCCTCTTCCAGCGCGAGCAGGGTCTGAAGCTCCTGATCCGTATCAACACCTGTCAGCCGCTGCTCCTCGGTCAACAGATCGGCCGCCTTTGCGGTCGTGTAGGCAAGCGCTTGATCAGCGCTGTCGGCCGAGGTGGCGATCGTGCCTGCCACCGAAGCGATACGGGCCGTGAATGAGAGCGTTCTGGGATCGCTGACGCCCGGTGGGGCGACGGTCCGCTCTTCGAGTGCGTCTCGCATCGCGAGGAGCAGGGTCGGATCACCGGATGGACGCGGGGAAGTGGCGTTTAGACCGTCACGCAACGCAAAGGGATCGCCGCCTGAGCCAGACATGACCGCCGTGTTCACGGACAGACGCCCTGCAAGACCGGTCACGTCAGTGGAGACAAGCGCGCCACCATCATCCGTGAAGAGGCCGACGCCACCGGTCGCGACGGTCGGGTCCGCGGCCACCATGCGATCTATGAGGTCCGCAGCGAGGCCGTCCAGATCCGCCTGGATCGAAGGGGCTATCTCATCGCGGAGCCGGAAGTCCGCGGCAAGGGCCCCCCCGTCGAAAAGGCCCGTTTCGGGAGACACTTCGACGCCGTTGTAGATCAAGCGCGACAGAGAGCCGTCCGCCACAGTCATGCCTGGGGTTATGGTCGGCGTCGCCGCGAATTCGAGTGTCGCGGCCTTTCCATCGACGAGAGCCGCGCCGCCCTGGGTGAAGACCGCGATCTGATCACCCTCACGGCGCACGACGCGGATTGGAATACTCTGGGAGATCGAGTCCAGCGCCCGGTCGCGGGCATCGATCAGCGCGTTCACGTCCGCTCCGGCAGCGGCCCGGGTGCGGATCTCTCCGTTCAGTCTGACGACATCCTGCATTGCCGCGTTGAGAGACCGCACCTGACGGGAGATGCCCACGTCCGCATCCATGCGGACGGCGGCTGTCACCTCGGTGACCGCACGAAGCGTGCCCGACAAGGACCGGGCAGAGCTGACGACGGATTCCATTGCAGAAAGCGATTCAGGCGATGTCACCGCGCGGGAGAGAGCTGTGTCGAACTGATCGAGGCGGCTGACCAGTCCGAAAGCATCACCAGGCTCCCCGACTGCGGAAAGTATCCGGGCGTAGGCATTTGCCTCGGTGCTGTCAGCGGAGAGCTGGCTGTCAGCAGCCCGGCGATCTGCGGTCGCGACAGGGTTGGTCTGACGCGCGACTTCGGTCACGCGAACACCCCCCGACGCGCCCTCGAGCGACAGGGAGGAAAGGACAACTTCCCGCCGGATGTAACCCGGCGTGAGCGCGTTGGAGACATTGTTCGACACGACCTCCACGCCCCGGGCAGAGGCGGACAGACCGGACTGCGCATTCACCAAAGCCGTGGAGATACTCATTTCGTCACCTGTCTAGATGGGTCTAGCGTTTGATGTTGGTCGTTTCCTGGAGCATTTCGTCGACGGTCTGGATGATCTTTGCATTCGACGAATAGGCGCGCTGGGTTTCGATCAGCGAAGTCAGTTCACCCGCGATGTCGGTTGTCGACTGTTCCCGTGAGAAGCCCACGGTAGAGCCTGTCGGACCGTCGCCAGCATCCCAGAGGTACATGGACCCGCTCGTGCTGGAGAGTGCGAAGGCCTGGTTATCCAGCGCGCGCAGCCCGTTCAGGTTCGGCACGTCAACGAGCGGAACCTGGTACATGAGACGGGTGAAGCCGGTGTCGTAGATGGCGAAGAGCTGACCGTTTTCATCGATCTCGACGGTTGCAAGGTTGCCAACCGGAGCTCCGTCCTTCTGGATCGCGGTGGGGGCAAAATCGGCGGAGAACTGGGTGAGCTGGCTTGCCGCAAGAGGCCGCCCGATGAGGATGTCGAGCTCACCGCCTCCGGATCCTGCGCCATCGCCAACGGTCAGCGTGATCACACCGGTCGAAGGGTCGTAGTCGTCGGTCCCCGTCTCCGAAGAGACGCGCGTGACCGACTGGATGGATCCCGCCGCAGTCGGGCTGTCGTCGAAGACGATGTCGAACACGGCGATCGGATTGGTTCCGACAGTCGTCGCGGAGTCCGACAGCTCCAGACGCCAGGTGTTGGAGTAGCCCGGCCCGCTGACGTCCGGCGTGAAAGAGGCGGTCAGGGTTTCTGACGTGCCAAGGTTGCCAAAATACTCGATGGAGATCGGCAGGGCCGTCGCGGTGCCGCCCGCAAGCGTTGCCGCAGCGGGCAGATTTGCCCCGAAGCTGACGTTTCGGGTCGCCTCCGCGGCGAGCTGGTTTGCTTGAACCACGACCGGCTCAAGTCCGACCGCGCTGTCGCGCGGCTGCGGTGGCACGGTGCCGTCGGCGGCGGCGGGCCAGCCGAGGAGTGCGAGCCCGCTCGTGGTCCTCAGAACGCCTGTCGCGTCGGGCTGGAACGATCCGGTGGAGACAAGCTGCAACGGCATCTCCCCGATCCCACGAAGTGCGGAAACCGGCGTTACCGGCAGCATGCCCCGACCATTGACGGAGATGTCGGTCTCGTTCGTCGTGCGGATCAGTGTCCCCTTCTGTTCAACCTGCCGGAACGTCGAGGAGACCACACCCCCGGCGCTGAACCGACCGGAGCTTTCGGTCCTCGCCAGCGCCGCGAAGTCCGCCTCCGCCCGCTTGTAACCGAAGGTCGATGCGTTCGAGATATTGTCCGAGATCGTCGCGAGCTTGCTCGCGTTGACGTTGAGCCCGGAGACGCCGGCGTTCATGGCGGACGAGATTGACATGTATGATTCCTCACAGTTCCGACGGGATCCTCCCGGTCTGTGCCAACTATCGGAATCAGGATTTAAGGATCCCCTAACAGCTGGCTCCTATCCGTTAAACCTCAGAACAGTCACAACAATCCGACGGTTGCGCGGATTGGCAAACCCCTCTTCTGCAGGCTGCCGGTCCGCGTGTCCCACAACCCGGAGCACCCGCTCCCCGTCGATCGAAGTCACCTCAAGCAGGCGTCGCACGGTGTGCGCGCGGTCCACGGACAGTTCCCAGTTCGAATAGCCGTCCCGGATCACCGGGCGGGCATCCGTATGACCATCGATCGCAAGGTTGTTGGTGACGAGCGTCAACACCTCCGCGACCACCTCGATCAGATCGCGCAGGCGCTGCGTCGGCTCAGCGGTCCCGCCGTTGAAGATCGGTGTGCGGGTGGAATCGTGGATGTCGATGATCAGGCCCTCATCGGTCACACGGGTGTCGATGTGATCGAGCAACTCATCGCCAAACCGGCTTTCGCCCGCGCGACGGCGCATCAGGTCCTCGACCTCGTCGATGTCCGCAAGACCGGTTTCGGAGACGTCCGGCGCGTGGCCGTCATCGCCCCGTGCAGCGTTCTCCTCCGTCGCCCGATCCTTGCTCGCGCCCTGCCCGTCCCGCAGCTTCGTCGCCTCGGAGAAGATGGAATCGCCGCTGAAGGGCCCATCGCCGCCACCGGTCGTGCTGTGGATCGGGACCGTGGGCGCGAAATAGTCCGCAAGCCCCTCCCGCTGTTCGTCCGATGTGGCACTGAGCAACCACATGAGGAGGAAGAACGCCATCATCGCGGTTACGAAGTCCGCGTAGGCCACCTTCCACGCACCGCCATGGTGGCCGTCCCCCTTGACCACCTTCTTGCGCTTGATGATCGGCGCGACGTCGTTGTTACCCGCCATCGATCCCCCCGGCTTCTGGAACTCCCCGACCGGACAATCGCGTCAAATGCTTCCCGAAGCGTTAACGGGCGGGCGAGACGCGGCAGCAGAGTAAACGCCTTGGTAACCTTCCCGCCGCTAGGCTCTCCCAAACGGAGGTGCCCTATGACCGAAACCGTCCTGGCCAAGAAGCTGTCGAACCGCCGTGTCGGCCGGTCGCCCATCCCGCAATTGCCGGAAATTGCGGCAGATTTCGCGGGCAAGGTCGAGGAATGCCTGCGCAAGTTCCTCAAGACCACAACCGGGGCGATGGTCATGAGCAGCGAGGTGCGCAAGCTTGCGCGCGTGCTGGAGGATATCCCCGTGCCCGCCATGCTGGGGGTGATCGAGGTGGACGGGGTGGACAATTTCGCCCTTCTCAACATCAACTCCGACCTCGTCTATCACATCGTCGACCTGCGCATGGGCGGCGACCCGGCGAACGCGCCGCCACCTACGGCGCGCAGCTTCACCTCCATCGACTGCTCCCTCTGCGAAGGGTTCGTGGAGAAGGTGTTGGGCAGTTTCACGGATGCGGTGGAGGTCGCCCTCGGCGCGCCGGTCCGGCACGGGTTGAGGCTCAGTCATATCGAGCAGAACGTGACCCAGGTCAGGCTCGCGCCGAGCAACGCGGATGTGCTGGTCATCACGCTCAATCTCGACATTGGCGAGGCCGCGCGCATGGGTGACTGCGAACTGGTCATCCCGCTGTCCGTCCTCGACACTTTCCGGGCGGAGGCGGCCTCCGCTCCCACGCCGACGGACGCCCAGAGCTCCCAGGATTTCTGGCGACAGCACATGACCGAGGCCGCCTCGAACGCGCAGGCTCCGGTCACCGCGGTCGTGCACACAGCGCATCTGACGCTGGAGGATCTCGACGCGCTCGAACCGGATGCAATCATCCCGATCCCGGAAAACGCGATCAGGTCGATCCGGCTCATGATCGGCGAGGGCCACCGCCGCAGCCAGTTCGCCGTTGCAAGGCTCGGGGCGTTCGAGGGGCGGAAGGTCGTCAAGCTCAACGGTGACATGTCCGGCGAGGTGCGCGAACATCTTGTCCGGTCGATCACCTCGCGAACCTGACGCTTAGGAAGCGAGCCGCGTGGTCTCGTCCGTATGGGCAGCGATCCAGGCGTCGATGCGGGCGATCTGATCCGCCGTAAGCCTCAGGCCCAGTTTGGACCGGCGCCAGACCGCATCCTCGGCGCTTCGGACATATTCCTTGTCCATGAGCCAGCGCAGCTCGGCTTCCGTCAGGGACGCCCCGAACTCCTCACCAAGATCGGAGGCATCCTGGGCTGAGCCCAACATCTCTGCGGCCTCAGTCCCGTAGGCGCGCACCAGGCGCAGCGCCCAGCGATCATCGAGGAAGGGATGCGCATCCTTCAAACCGTCGACGAGCGCTTGAACGCCGTCGACGGGAAAGTCCCCACCGGGCAAGGGAACCCGCGCGGTCCAGTCATCTGCGGCCGCCGGATAGAAGGGGGCGAGCTTTGCCAGCGCCGCCTCCGCCAGACGGCGATAAGTCGTGATCTTACCGCCGAACACGTTGAGGAGCGGCGCCTGCGGCCCGCCCCCGTCGAGGGACAGCACATAGTCCCGGGTCGCCGCAGTCGCCGAGCTGGCCCCGTCATCATAGAGCGGTCGCACGCCGGAGTAACGCCAGACGATATCCTCCGCTTTCAAGGGCTCGGCAAAGTACTCGGAGGCGAAGTCGAGCATGTACTGCGCCTCCTCGTCCGTGCACTCCGCCGTCCCCGGTGCGCCCCGGTGATCCTTGTCTGTTGTGCCGATCAAAGTGAAGTCGGTCTCGTAGGGGATCGCGAACATGATCCGACCATCCCTGCCCTGCATGAAATAGGCCTTGTCATGGTCGAACTGCTTTTTCAGCACGATGTGGGAACCGCGGACCAGCCGCACCCCTTCGGTTGAGTTGATCCGGACGGTATTGCGGATGATGTCTTCGACCCAGGGCCCGCCCGCATTGACGAGGCCTCGTGCGCGGATGGTTTCCTGCGCCCCGTCGGCCTTTTCCACAACAACATCCCAGTGATCGGCGTTCCGGGTGGCGGAGACGCACGTCGTCCGGGTCATGATCCGCGCGCCCCGCGCCTCTGCATCTCGCGCGTTCAGCACCACCAGACGGGAATCCTCGACCCAGCAGTCCGAGTACTCGAACGCCTTTGTGTAGGCGGTCTTCAGCGGTGCGCCCGCGGGATCCGTATGCAGGTTCAGCGTCTTGGTTCCCGGCAGGATCTTGCGCCCCCCCAGGTTGTCGTAGAGGAACAGGCCGAGGCGGATCAGCCATGCAGGCCGCATCTCCTTGTGGTGGGGTAGCACGAACCGCATCGGCCAGGAGATGTGCGGCATTGCGGTCAGCAGGGTTTCGCGCTCGATCAACGCCTCCCGCACAAGGCGGAACTCGTAATACTCCAGATACCTCAGCCCGCCATGGAACAGCTTGGTGGACGAGGAGGAGGTCGCCTGCGCCAGATCGTCCTTCTCACACAGCGCGACCGACAGTCCTCGGCCCGCCGCATCCCGCGCGATTCCGCACCCATTGATTCCGCCACCGATCACGAAGAGATCGACCATTCCATCCGTGTCCGTCATCCGCTGATCCTCCCGAAACGCACATTCGTGGATGTTCGAAGAGGATCGAATCGTCAAGATTAATGTTCGCTATTTTCGCTTTTCATTTTCGTTTCCGCTCATATGATCATCGCAAAGGAGGGACCGGCATGGCGCAAACCTTTCGGCAGAAGGATATCCTGACCCTCGCGCAGTCCGCGGGAAAGGTGACCGTGGACGGCCTTGCCACCCACTTTCAGGTGACCGCGCAGACCATCCGGCGAGACCTCAACGAGCTGTGCGACACCGGCAAGCTCACCCGGGTCCATGGCGGAGCGGTGCTGCCCTCCGGCGTGACCAACCTGCACTATGAAGAGCGGCGCAGCCTCGCCTCAGACCAGAAAGACGCGATCGGCGCACTGTGCGCGACCCACATTCCTGACGGGGTCTCGCTCTTCATCAATATCGGCACGACAACGGAGGCGGTCGCACGGGCACTCGCGAACCACCGCAACCTCATGGTCATCACCAACAACCTCAACGTGGCACAGCTCATGGCAGCGGAGCCCACGTGCGATGTGGTGATCGCGGGCGGGGTGCTGCGCCGGTCCGACGGGGGGCTGACCGGGGATGCGACGCTCGAATTCATCTCCCGGTTCAAGGTGGATTATGCGGTGATCGGCGCTTCCTCGATAGATCCGGACGGCTCCCTGCTCGACTACGACATGCGCGAGGTCCAGGTCTCCCAGGCGATCATCCGGAACGCGCGGCGGACCTTTCTGGTCGCGGACCACACGAAATTCACCCGGACCGCTCCTGCCCGGATCGGAGATGTGCGGGATCTGACCGGCTTTTTCACGGACCGCCCACCGCCCGTCGAGTTCATGGACCGATGCGAGGCCGCGGGCGTCGATGTCGCCGTAGCACAGCCGCAAAGCCCGGAAATGCGAACCCAAACGAACATGGAATCCACGGCTTGAGCGGGCTTTCCGGCCCTTGACAGCGCACAAGCGCTCGGGAAGCATCGGGCGCGGCAGGCCGCCGCAAGAGCGCGCCGCCCAATTCGGGAGGATTTGTATGGCCGCGCTTCTTGGCCTGCTCAAGGGACTTTGCGCTGTTAACAACGTGTTGCTGCTGATCGGTCGGCATGTGGCCTGGGTCGCGCTGGCGACGATGACGGTCATCATCCTCTACCAGATCATCATGCGCTACGTGTTCGACCTCGCGCCCAACTGGTCGGAGGAGGCCGCACGCTTCCTCATGCTCTGGATGACCGGGCTGATCGCCCCGTCCGCGTACCGCTGGGGCGGGTTTGTCGCGATCGATACGGTTGTGCGTCTGCTGCCCAGGGCCCTCGCGGCCATCCTCGCGCTGATCCTCCTTGTGCTGGCGCTGACGGTCCTCGTCGTCGGTCTGCGTATTTCGTTCGCGGAGGTGACCGGGTTCTCCGGCTCTTTCGCCACCGCAGCGCTCTGGGTCCCGCTTGATCTTTTGGGCGGCGAGAGCTTCCGCGTGCCCCGGTCGTGGATGATGGCGTCGATGCTTGTCGGCATCGTCCTGCTGATCCTAGTCAACGTGGAGCACATCCTGCGCACCGTCGTGCAGCTCATCGATCCGGAGGCGCCGCTGCCCGTGGACAAGCACCTCATGGCGGCGGGGGCTGAATAGATGCTGGTCTGGTTCCTTCCCCTCTTCCTGCTGTTCCTGATGATCGGCCTTCCGGTCTTCTTCGGCCTCCTCGCGGCGCCGGGTCTGCTGATCTGGTGGGAGGCGATCTCCAACGGCAATGACCGCTACATGCGGGACATCACGCTGCTCTACCGCAACCTCTATAACGGGATGGACAGCTTCCCATTGATGGCCATCCCGTTCTTCATGCTCGCGGGCGAGATGATGAACCGGGGCGGCATCACGATGCGGCTTGTCGAGTTCTCCCAGGCCATGATCGGGCACCTCAAGGGCGGGCTTGCGCAGGTCAACATCTTCTCCTCGATGCTGTTTGCGGGCCTGTCCGGATCCGCGGTGGCGGACACGTCGGCACTGGGCTCCATGCTCATCCCGGCGATGGAGAAACAGGGCTACACGCGGAAATTTGCGGCGGCGATCACGGCGGCAAGCTCCGTCATCGGGCCGATCATCCCACCGTCGGGCATCATGATCATCTACGCCTACGTGATGGGCGAGAGCGTCGCGGCCCTGTTCCTTGCGGGCATCGTGCCGGGCATCCTCGTGGGTGTCGGCCTCATGATGATGGTGTCGTATCAGGCCCGGGTTCAGGACTTCCCCCCGGCGACAAAGCGTGCCACCTGGGCAGAGAGCGGTCAGGCGAGCCTGAAGGCGTTTTTCCCACTCATGACCCCGGTGATTATCCTCGGCGGCATCCTGGGCGGCGTGATGACACCGACCGAAGCCTCCGCCGTGGCCGCGGCCTACGCGCTCGTGGTCAGTCTGGTGATCTTGAAGTCTATGCAGATCAAGGATCTGCCCAACGTCTTCATCCGCTCGGCCCTTGCAGCCTCGGTGGTTCTGCTTCTGGTCGGCGCGGCGATGTCATTCAAGACGGTCGTTTCACTCTCCCGCGCGCCGGAGACGCTGGCGGTCTTCATCCTCGGTCTGAGCGACGATCCGTTGATGCTGCTGTTTCTCATCAACCTGTTGCTGTTCGTCGTGGGCATGTTCCTCGACGCGGGGCCGGCGATCATCATTCTGGGCCCGATCCTCGGCCCGATCTTCCTCGATCTCGGCGTGCATCCGGTGCACTTTGCGATCATCATGAGCGTGAACCTGACCGTTGGCCTCGCGACGCCCCCTATGGGCCTCGTGCTGTTCGTCGCCTCGTCCGTCTCCGGCGAACGGGTGGAGACGATCGCCCGTGCCATCCTGCCCTTCCTTGCTGTGGAGGTGCTGGTGATTTTCCTCATCACCTACGTCCCCGCAATCTCCATGACCGTGCCGCGCCTTCTGGGCTTCGTCCAATGAGCGGTCCGTCGTACCCCAACCAAAACCTGACCAATGGGAGGTCTTCCATGAAAAAAGCACTTTCGTCGCTCCTCGTGGCGACGCTGATGACCGCGGCACCGATGACGGCCGCGGCGCAGGAGTTCACGATCCGCGCGACGGCGAACTCCAACGAGAACGATGAGGACGCGGACGGTCTGAATGTCTTCAAGAACTATGTCGAGGCCGCATCGAACGGCGCGATCAAGGTTGACGTGTTCATCGGCACGCAGCTCTGCTCCAACGGTGCGGAGTGCCTGCAGGGCGTGGCGGACGGCTCCATCGACGTCTACATCTCCACCTCCGGCGGCGCATCCGGCATCTTTCCTTATGTGCAGGTGCTCGACCTTCCCTACCTGATGAAGGACGACCGGGTGGCCGAGGCTGTTCTGTCCGGTGACTTCACCCGCACCATGCGGGATATGGCGCTTGAGGACAGTGGCGACCGCATCCGCCTGATGACCATCGGCAACACCGGCGGCTGGCGGAATTTCGCCAACACCAAACGTCGCGTGGCGGAGCCGTCGGACATGGAAGGCCTGAAGATCCGCACGGTCGTGGCCGACCTGCCGCAGGAACTTGTCCGCGCGCTCGGCGCGTCCCCGACGCCGATCCCGTGGCCGGAGCTCTTCACCTCCTTCCAGACCGGCGTGGTCGAAGGGTCCAAGAACGGCATCACCGACATCATGGGCATGAAGTTCCCGGATGCAGGTCTGCAGTACGTGACCCTCGATGGACACGCCTACATGGGCGCGCTCTGGTGGATGTCCAACGAGACCTTCCAGTCCATGCCGATGGATATGCGTAAGGTCGTCGTGGATGGCTTCTACGCACTGCAGCAGGCGACCTTCGCCTCGCCGAAGCGGAAGTCCATCGCGGCCTATGAGGCGTTCGTCGAAGGCGGTGGAGACCTCTACGTCCCGACCCCCGAGCAGAAGGCGGCCTTCGCGGAGGCGGCGACGCCGGTCTATTCCTGGTTCGAGGCGAACGTGGCCCGCGGCCCGGAAATCCTTGGCGCGCTGCGTGACGCGGTTGCCACGGCGGAGGCGGATATTGCCGCCGCGAACGACGCCGATCTGAACTGATCACTGCCGGGCGCGCGACCGGATCGCGCGCCCGGACACCGCCGGTTCAAACCGGCCAAAAAACTCTACGAACGCCTGATTTTGACTGCCGCATGATCCAGCGGCCCAACCCCGGCGTGACCGGCGCCCAGAGACACCCGACGCGATGACCGACGATCCCACCCTCCCAGCTGGCCGCACCGCCTCAGCGGAACGGATAGAGCCACGGCTTGTAGTCGTCGATCAGGATCTGGGCATGGGCGATCTGGTCCGGGGTCATCTTCTTGACGACCTCCTCGAGGGAGATCGCCGCGTCCGGGTCGCCGCCGATGGCGCTGAGCACGTACCACATGTAGGCGCGCACGAGGTCCGGCGCGGGCATGCCCCGGCCCACCTCGTAGTACCAACCGATCCCCGACTGCGCGCCCGGATGGCCCTTGAGCGAGGCACGCAGGTACCACTCGAAAGCCCGCACATCGTCCCGCTCAACGCCGAGGCCGAGCGCGTACATGACCCCGATCAGTTCCTCCGCATCCGCGTTGCCGGACCGGGCCGCGGGCAGAAACGCCTGCATTGCCTCCTCGTACCGCCCGGCCTCCATCAGATCACGCGCCTCTTCGATATCGGCGACAGCAGGCGTGGCGAGAGTGAGAGCAAGGGCAAGCGGGCGCAGCATGGGATCCTCCGTGGTTTCGCCGCACTCTGCCTCGCGCTCGGGCTGACCACAACCGCCTCCGCAGAGCCCATCGCGCCCGAGGATTTCCTGCCGGTTGACGCCGCACAGGCCCGGATCGGTCAGCTTCTGTTCTACGACCCGCTGCTGTCGGGAAACCGCAACATTTCCTGCGGCACCTGCCACCACCACGACCATGCAGGAACCGACGGGCTGCCTCTGGGCATCGGTGAGGGAGGGATCGGCCTCGGGCCGGAGCGGCTGGCCGGTGACATCATCAAACGGGTGCCGCGCAACGCACCTGCGCTCTTCAACCTCGGGCACCTGTCCATCGACGTGCTGTTCCATGACGGGCGGCTTTCAGTTGATGACGCGTTCGGCAACGGCTTTAACTCCCCGGCAGAGGAATGGTTGCCGAAAGGCCTGAACGACATCGTCGCCGCGCAAGCGCTCTTTCCCCTGACTTCAGCCGCGGAGATGGCGGGTCAGCCAGAGGAGAACGAGATCGGCGGGGCGCGCAACGACCGGCTCGACAACGTCTGGCCCATCGTCGCCAAGCGTGTGCGCATCGTTCCCGAATATGGCGCTATGTTCGTCGAGGCGTTCGACCATGTCGACACGCCCGAACAGGTGACGATCGTTGAGATCGCAAACGCCCTTTCAGCCTTCATCCGCGGAGAATGGGAGAGCCATGACAGCCCGTATGATGCCTGGCTGGCGGGCAGGCCGCTCCCGGCGATGGCGGAGGCGGGACGGCAGCTTTTCTTCGGCAAGGCAGGGTGTGCGGCGTGCCACTCCGGCCCGCTCTTCACTGATCAGAAGTTCCACGCACTCGCCCTGCCCCATTTCGGACCCGGACGCACCCGCATGTTCGACCCGTATGTCCGCGATGTGGGCCGGATGGCGGAGAGCGACCGGCTGGAGGACGCGTATCGCTTCCGCACACCGTCCCTGCGCAACGTGGCGCTCACGGCACCTTATGGACATAACGGGGCCTACCGGACGCTCGCGGAGATGATCCGCCATCACCTCGATCCACAGGCAAGCTTCGACGCCTGGACGCCGGAGCGGGTTGACCTGCCGGACGTGCCTGCGCTTGCCAAGGTTGACTTCATCGCCTTCGAGGACCGGCGGGAGCGCGCGCGCCTGCGGGACCGTGTCGACCTAGAGCCACAGAAGCTCACCGACGGGGAGATTTTGGAGCTCGAGGCATTCCTGAACGCGCTGACGGGCACGCAGAGCGTGAAGGGTCGCCTCGGACGGCCTGATCATGTTCCGTCGGGGCTTTCCGTGGAGGGTGCGGAATGACCTCCATCTTCCTCGTCGGCATGGCTGTCGCCGACTTCGTATTCGATGTGGAGGAGATGCCCCGGACAGCAGAGAAACACCGCGCGACCGGCGCGCGGATCGTCGGCGGCGGCGGGGCCGCGAACGCGGCCGTGGCCATTTCCCGCCTTGGCGGCACTGCCCACCTCGCGGGCCGTCTGGGCACGGATCCCGTGGGGGACGTCATCGCATCGGGACTGGAGGCGGAGGGCGTGGATCTCAGCCAGACAAGCCGCACTGCGGGCGCTGTGTCCTCCTACTCCTCGGTCTTCATTGGCCGCGACGGCGAGCGGCAGATCGTGAACTTCCGCGGCGCCGGCCTGCCGGACCGCCCGGCATGGTCCACCCCACCGGTCGACGCGGTGCTCGTGGACACGCGCTGGGAGGCTGGCGCGCTTGAGGCGATGAACCTTGCCAATACCCGCGGCGTGCCCGGTGTTGTGGATGCCGAGGCCCCCGTGCCGCTGCCGGTGATCGCAGCCGCCTCCCATGTCGCGTTTTCCATGCAGGGTCTTGTCGACCTCACGGGCCTCACGGATCCGGAGGCCGCGCTGCGCGCCGCGCGTGTCCACACACCGGCGTGGCTCGCCGTCACCGATGGGGCCAACGGGGTCTGGACGCTCGACGGCGACCGGCTCGACCATCACCCGGCGGAACGGGTCGCTGTTGTCGACACGCTGGGAGCCGGGGACATCTGGCACGGCGCCTTCGCACTTGCCCTCGCCGAAGGGCGGGACGAGCCCAGTGCCGTGCGCTTCGCCTCCGCTGCCGCCGCTCTCAAATGCACCCGCCCGGGGGGGCGCGACGGCGCCCCGACCCGCCAAGACCTGGACCGCTATCTCAAGGAAACTGCACCATGACCCTTTCGCCCGGCAAACTCTGGGGTTTTCGCCGCATGGCCGACGCCAGCGGCCTCTTCAAGATGACCGCCGTCGACCAGCGTCCGCCGATCAAGAACCCCATCAAGGCCCATCTCGGCACCGATGAGGCCCCGTGGGAGGAGGTCGCGCGGTTCAAGACACTGCTCGTCGAGACGCTCCAGGGTCAGTCAAGCGCCATGCTCCTCGATCCCCACTACGCGATCCCCCACGGGATCGACCGCTACAGCCCGACGAAGGGCCTGATCGTGACGCTTGAGGACAGCCTCTTCGAGGAGACCGACGGCGGGCGGCTCTCGGCCGAGATCGACGACTGGTCCGTCGGCAAGATCAAGCGAATGGGCGGTGACGCGGTCAAGGTGCTCGCCTGGTACCGGCCAGACGCCTCCGACGAGGTCAACCGCGCGCAGCAGGACTTCACCAAACGGATCGGGGAGGCATGCGCCCGGTTCGACATCCCCTTCCTGTTCGAGCTGCTGGTCTATCCACTCGCCAAGGACGCACACCAGACCAAGGACTATGTGGAGATGCAGGGCAAGAAGGCGGACGATGTGCTCGCCTCCGTCGAGGAATTTGCCAAGCCGGACTACGGCGTCGATGTCTTCAAGCTGGAAAGTCCGATCAACGCTGGCGATGTCCCCGGCATCGGCAATGACGGCTGGGAGGCCGCGCAGGAGGTCTTCGACGAGATGGGACGGCTCGCCGGGCGGCCCTGGGTTATGCTCTCCGCCGGTGCAGGAAAGCCCGAGTTTCACAACGTTCTGACCCATGCCTACAAGGCGGGCGCGAGCGGTTTTCTGGCGGGCCGGGCAATCTGGCTCGACGCGTTCAAGCATTATCCGGACTGGGACCGCATCCGCACGGAGCTCGAAGGTGAGAGCGCGGACTACATGGCGGGCCTTAACGCGCTGACGGATGCGGAAGCCACTCCCTGGCACGCGCATCCGTGTTATGGTGGGGCGGCGGGCTTCACCCCTGTGGATGCCAGCTTCCGACAGCAATACGGAGATATCTGATGGCGCGCATCGGCCTCCTTCCCCTTGGCCGCCCGACCTTCGACGTGCCCTTCGCGGAGGAGAAGCTGGTCGGGATGCTGTCCGCGCTCGACGCGACCGGGCACGAGGTCGTCGGCCCGCGAACGCTCCTCTTCGATGGTGCGGCGACGGAGGCTGCGATCGCGGCGCTGCAGGCGGCGGAGATCGACCGGCTGCTGCTCCTGCAGGTGACCTTTACCGACGCATCCATGACCGTGAAGGCGGCGGATGCGTTCGACTGCCCGCTCGGGATCTGGGCTGTGCCCGAACCGAGGCTGGGTGGACGGCTGCGGCTGAATTCCTTCTGCGGGCTCAACCTCGCCTCCCACGCACTCGGTCTGAACGATCGCCGTTTCGGCTGGCTTTACGCCGAGCCGGAGCGGGCCGGCAGCGCGCTTGAGGACCTGCTTAGCGGAGCGCGGGATGTGACGCCTTTGCCCAACACATCCTCCGCCGCGTTCACCCACCCACCGGCCGATGCTGCCCTGAATAGGATCCGGGGCCGACGGATCGGGCGCATTGGCGCCCATCCGGACGGTTTTGAAACCTGCGC
Organism: Pseudomonadota bacterium; assembly: GCA_038532435.1. Lineage (GTDB taxonomy): Bacteria > Pseudomonadota > Alphaproteobacteria > Rhodobacterales > Rhodobacteraceae > JBCBAP01. The sequence continues at coordinate 26,976 of JBCBAP010000003.1, forward strand.
CTACGATCCGGTGAAGATCGAGGCTCTCGCCGGGATCTCGGTCGATGAAATCGCGCTCGAAACACTTTTCGACAGCGCCCGGGCGGTGCCGGAGGCCGTCGTGGCGGAAACACACCGCGAGGCCGCCGATATCCTGACCGGTCTCGACGGTGTCGATGCGGGTGAGCTCGACAAATCGCTCCGCCTGAAGTCGGCCCTCGACGGGCTGCGGGGTCAGGGCGGCTACGACGCCTTCGCGATCCGGTGCTGGCCCGAGACGTTCACCGAGTATGGCGGCGCCGTCTGCGGCCCGGTCTCTATGCTGGGTGAGGCGCGGGTTCCCTGCGCCTGCGAGGCGGACGTCTACGGTGCGCTGAGCCAGATGGTGCTGCAGGAGGTCGCCGAAGCCCCCGTCTTTCTCGTGGATCTTGTGGATATGGACGCGGAGGATGATACCGGCGTCGTCTGGCATTGCGGTCAGGCGCCGATCTCGATGGCGGATCCGGACGCAGTTGCCTCCGCCACGATCCACACCAACCGAAAGATGCCCCTCCTCTTCGAATTCCCGCTCAAGCCCGGTCGCGTGACGCTCATGCGGATCAGTCAGGCCCACGGGGACCCGAAGATGATCCTTGCGGGCGCGGAAATGCTCAAGCGGCCCATGGCCTTCACCGGGACGTCCGGCGTCCTGCGTTTTGACCGGCCCGTCGCCGAAGTTTTGCCCGATATCCTCGATAGTGGGCTGGAACATCATATGGCGCTCGCCTACGACGAGCAGAGAGACGCGTTGCGGGCCATGGCGGCGGCCATGGACCTGCCCTTGATCGAGTTGTGACCATGACTGTGAGATACGGAATTATCGGCGCTGGCATGATGGGCCAGGAGCATATGCGCAACATCTTCCTGCTGGACGGCGCGGAAGTGTCCGCGTTCGCCGATCCGGACCCGGACATGCGCACCGCGGCCCACAACCTATCCGGCGCGGAAGGCTTCGCCGACTACCGCGAGATGCTGGCCTCGGGTCTGTGCGACGCGCTCGTCATCGTCACGCCGAACCATACGCATATCAACGTGATGCGGGACTGTCTTAAGAC
>JBCBAP010000003.1:28148-129562 GCA_038532435.1 Pseudomonadota bacterium
TCATCGTCACGCCGAACCATACGCATATCAACGTGATGCGGGACTGTCTTAAGACCGATCTGCCAATCCTGTGCGAAAAGCCCTTGGGCATCAACGTGGCCGAGTGCCAGGAGATCGCAGCGCTGACCAACGCCCGCTCCGCCCCGGTTTGGGTGGCCATGGAGTACCGCTATATGCCGCCCGTGCAGCGCCTTCTGGAGGAGGTGGAGAAGGGGACCACCGGCCCGCTCCAGATGCTTGCGATCCGGGAGCATCGCTTCCCCTTCCTGCCCAAGGTCAACGACTGGAATCGGTTCAACGAGAATACGGGCGGCACGCTCGTGGAGAAATGCTGCCATTTCTTCGACCTCATGCGGCTGATCCTTGGGGGAGAGCCGGTGCGGGTCTACGCCTCCGGCGCCATGGACGTGAATCACCGGGACGAAAGCTATCAGGGGCGTCAGCCGGACATTCTCGACAACGCCTTTGTCGTCGTCGATTTCGACAACGGCACCCGCGCGATGCTCGACCTTTGCATGTTCGCAGAAGGGTCCTACTGGCAGGAGGTGATCACCGCCACCGGACCGGATGCCCGGGTCGAGGCGAAGATCCCGGGTCCCGCGCGCTTCAATCCTTCGGGGGAGGAGCGGCTGTCCCAAATGGTGATCTCTCCGCGGGTGAGCAAACGCGTGGAAACCCATGATATCCATGTGGATCATCTGGTCCTGTCCGCGGGGGACCATCACGGGTCGACCTACTACCAGCATCGCAAGTTCCTCGACATCATCCGAAACGGCGGGGAGCCGGAGGTGAGCGTCGCCGACGGCCTGATCGCGGTCGCCGTGGGCGCGGCGGCGGAGGAGTCCGTGCGCAGCGGACAGGCCGTCACCCTGCCCCGCCTTGCGCTGCGCGGGGCCGCTTAACCCTTCGCTAACCAAGCGCGAACGCTTTGTTAGGACATCGCCCTTAGGTCTTCTGCCACCGACAGGTGTGCAGGAGAACCCGCCACGTGACCCATCGTCCATGTCTCTGGCTTACCCGCCTCGTGCTGTGTGCACTGGCGCTGTTGAACGGCGCGGACCGGGCGATGGGATCGGCGGAGCTCTGTTACCATGCCGGGGCCCGCGCCGCGGCTGCCCACGGCATTCCCGCCCCCGTGATGCATGCACTTACGCTTACGGAAACCGGGCGTCGCGGTCCCGAGGGGCTCGCCCCCTGGCCCTGGACCGTGAACATGGAGGGGGACGGACACTGGTTCGCCACGCGCGCGGACGCGATCGCTTTTGTGACGCAGAGGGCAGCTTCCGGCGCGCGCAGCTACGATGTCGGATGCTTTCAGTTGAACCACCGGTGGCATGGGGACCAGTTCGACTCCCTTGACGCCATGTTCGGACCGGACGCGAACGCGGACTACGCAGCACGCTATCTCATCGAGCAGTTCGACGCGCAGGGCAGCTGGGAAGCTGCCGCCGGCGCGTACCACAGCAAGACACCGCACTACGCCGCGCGGTACCGCGACCGTTTCTCTGACATTCTCGCGGATCTCTCGACCCGGCCCGTGCCGACCCTGAAACGGGGACCCCAATCGCCGCACTTCGTCACGCTCTATACCCCATTGGTCCCGGGTGCCGCACCGCCCCCTCCACAGAGCGCAGGCTCTGCGATGCCGGCCCTCTCCGCCCTCGGGGGGCCGCTCGTCTCCGCCGCCAATGCGCCCCTGATCGACTGATCCATGGGGTTCAATATCAAGGCGCTATACCAACCGACCGTGCTGCTCACGCTCGCGCTGATGGCGGTGATCGTAATGATGGTGCTGCCCATGCCCGCGGTCGTGCTCGACCTCGGGCTCGCGGCGTCGTTCGCGCTGGCGATCCTGATCTTCACCAACACGCTCTTTATCGAACGGCCGCTCGACTTCTCGTCCTTTCCGACGATCCTGCTGGCCTCCCTGATGCTCCGCCTGTCGCTGAACGTGTCCTCAACGAAGCTCATCATCGGGGAGGGTCACACGGGCACCTCCGCCGCGGGCAACGTGATCGAGGGCTTCGCCATGTTCATCATGGGGGGGAGCGTATTTCTGGGGCTCGTCGTCTTCGGCGTGCTCCTCATCGTGAACTTCATCGTCATCACGAAGGGTGCTGGCCGCATGGCGGAGGTCGGCGCGCGGTTCGCACTCGACGGCATGCCGGGCAAGCAGCTCGCAATCGACAGCGACATGGCCGCGGGCGCGCTCACCCATGAGGAAGCCAAGGCTCGGAGGAAGCTGGAACAGGAGGAAACCACCTTCTTCGGCTCCCTCGATGGCGCGTCCAAATTCGTAAAGGGCGACGCGGTCGCGGGGCTTCTGATCACGCTTCTCAATCTGGTGATGGGGCTCGCGATTGGCGTCTTCTTCCACGACATGCCCATCGCGCGGGCGCTCGAGACCTACGCGATCCTGACCGTGGGCGACGGCCTGGTGAACCAGATCCCCGCGGTGATCATCTCCATTGCCTCGGCGCTCCTGCTCTCCAAAGGCGGGGCCCACGGCTCCGCGGACAAGGCATTGCTGACCCAGCTCGGCGGTTTTCCGGTGGCGCTCCTCACCGTTGCGGTTCTGATGGCACTCTTCGGGCTCATCCCAGGCCTGCCGCTCTTTCCGTTTGTCACCGGCGCGCTCCTGCTCGGCCTTGCGGCCTACCTCTCCCACCGCGCGCAGACCCGTGCAGCACCCGAACCCGCAGCTGATCCCACGCCCCCCACGCCCGCGCAGAAACCGCTCGGCGACCTTTTGGACCTCGATGAGATCCACATGCAGTTCGCCCCGGATCTGGTGCCGACGGTGATGGATGAGGCGGTCGGGCTCGACGCCCGCATACGCAACATGCGCAACCACATTGCGGAGGTGTTCGGGCTTATCATTCCGGAGATCCGGTTGACGGATGATCCGGGCCTGCCCCGCCATACCTATGCGATCCGCATACACGGGGTCGACGTTGCCCGCAGCGAGATCGAGCCCAATCGCGTTCTGATGCTGCTGCCTGCCGATCCGGGACGTGCGCCCCCGGGGCGCGACGTGTCCGAACCGGTCTATGGTGCCGCCGCCCGCTGGATCGACCCGGACCAGCAGGAGGCGGCAGCCCTCGACGGGTTTTCCGTCGTCTCCCCGACGGAGGTGATCGCGACCCACCTCCTCGAAATCATCAAGCAGAATTTCGGCCGGCTGCTCAACCGCCGCTCTCTCCGCAAGCTGCTCGACGAGTTCGTGGCACCCACGGATCCGGCGCGGGCGGCCGCGAACAAGCGCATGCTCGATGAGTTCATCCCGGACAAGGTCCCGGTCGACCTCCTGCAGACCGTGCTGCGGCTCCTCCTCGACGAACGCGTTTCGGTCCGCAACCTGCCGCTCATCCTCGAGGCCATCGCGGAGGCCTCGGGCAGTAACCTGCCCCCCGACCGGATCGCGGAGCATGTGCGCCAACGGCTCGGCTTCCAGCTCGTTGCCGAGTTGCAGGAGGCGGACGGCGCTCTACCGCTCCTGCAGCTTTCCCCCGGGTGGGAAGCACTGTTCAACACCCATCAGATCGACGGGCCCGACGGAAGCGTCGACATCGCCCTGCCGCCGGAGGAGTTCAACCGCCTCGCCGGATCCGTGTCGGAGAAGCTCGCCGAAAGCTCCGCCCGGGGCCGGTACCCGGCCATTGTCACATCCGCACTGCGCCGCCGGTTCGTGCAGACCGTGCTGACCTCGAAGGGCATCCGCAATCCGGTGCTGTCCTTCGAGGAGATCGGCCCGGGCGCGAAGCCCGCCCTGCTCGGGAGCGTGTGAGCGATGCTCGAGATCCTTTCGCTCCTCCTTGCCGTCGCCCAGACATGGGTCGAGACGGCCGCCCTCGTCTTCGCCCGCGTCGGCAGCGCGGTGGCACTCATGCCCGGTTTCGGCTCTCAGCTGCTGCCGCGGCGTCTCCGGCTCGCGGTTGCGCTGTCCTTCACGGCGATCCTCGTTCCCCTCGTCGGGGATGATCTGGCACCACCTGAGGCGTTTCTGCCCGCGCTCATGGCGGAGGTGTCGGTCGGGGTGATCCTCGGCCTCTCTCTCCGCCTCCTTGTCATGGCGCTGCAGTTCGCCGGCTCAATCGCAGCACAGTCGAGCGCGGTCGCCCACGTGATGGCTGCCGGCGCCATGCCGGACCCGATGCCTGCGCTCGGCAACATCCTCGTACTCGCCGCGATCACGCTTGCCTTGACCCTCGGGTTGCACCTGAAGATCGCGGAGGCGCTCGCGCTCTCCTATGATGCAGCTCCCCTGGGGCGGTTGCCCCGCGCGGATCTGCTCGCTGACTGGATCGTCGCGCGGGGGGCGCATGCGGTGGGTCTTGGCCTCACACTCTCCGCGCCCTTTGTCCTCGGCGCGTTCGTCTACAACCTGGCTCTCGGTGCAATCAACAAAGCGATGCCGCAGCTCATGGTCGCGTTCGTCGGGGCACCGGTGATCAGCGGCGGCACGCTTCTGATGCTCCTGCTCGCGAGCCCGCTGCTCCTCACCGTCTGGGTGAAGCAGGTGGACGCCCTTCTCGCGGCCCCCCTCGCGGTGCCCTGATGGCGGACCAGGACGATCCCTCCGGCGGTGAAAAAACCCAGGAGCCGTCCTCGCACAAGCTCGCGGAGGCGCGGCGGAAAGGCGACGTCACCCGCTCGACGGACCTTGCAGGGGCCGCAGCCTATGCGTCCCTTCTCGTGGCCAGTGCCGCAATGGGCACGGCGATCGTGACCTCCGCGGGAGGGACTCTTGCCCGTGTCTTCGACCATGCGGATCGGCTCTCCGGCCCATTGACCGGTCCCGGTGGCCCCGGACTGTCCGGCGCACTGGTGGTTGAGGTTCTGCAGCCGCTCAGCGGTCTGCTGCTGGCACCGCTCGCCGGCGCGTCCCTGTGCTTGATCGCCCAGCGCGCCTTTGCCCCCTCAGCCGAGAAACTGCTGCCCAAGCTCTCGCGCATCGATCCGATTTCGAACGCGAAGCAGAAGTTCGGCCTTTCCGGCATGGTCGAGTTCCTAAAAACGGCGTCGAAGATGGGCCTTGTGGGCGCGCTCGTCGTCGTCCTGCTCCTCAGCCAGAGCGATCGGATCATTGGCGCCTCTCAGGCTGATCCGGCGACGGTCGTGCGACTGATGGGAGGGCTGTTCATCCAGCTCCTCGCCCTTGTGACCGGCATCGCCGTGATCATCGGACTGCTCGACTACGCGTGGCAGAGCTTCGATCACCGCCGAAAACTCCGCATGAGCCATCAAGAACTGAAGGACGAGGCGAAGACCACCGAGGGCGATCCACAGATGAAAGCCCAGCGCCGCGCCCGGGCGGAGGAGATCGCGACGAACCGCATGATGGCCGATGTGCCGACCGCGGACGTTGTGATCGTCAACCCGACCCACTATGCGGTCGCGCTGCGCTGGTCGCGCAAGCGCGGGACGGCACCGGTTTGCGTCGCGAAGGGTGTCGACGAGGTGGCGCTGCGTATCCGGACTCTCGCCGAACAGCACGGCATTCCGATCCGGCAAGACGCTCCAACAGCGCGAAGCCTGCATGCCGCGACACGGGTCGGTGCCGAGATCGACGAGGAGCACTACCGCACCGTTGCCGCTGCCATCCGCTTCGCAGACCGGATGCGCCGCCTTGCGCGGGAGCGTGGGCGGTGAGCAAGACCACCCGGCTCAAGCGCGTGTTGCGGATCTGTGCGTTGACGCAAGAGGCTTGCGATAGGGCCCTTGCAACCCTCACGGCCGAGGACAACGCACTAGGCGAAGAGTTGCATCGGTTGCTCATGGCGCCCCACAGCGCGGACTTTAGAACCACCGCCTGGCGATCAACCCGACAGATCGCCCTGCAATCCCGAAGGGCTGCACTGGTCTCTCAGATCTCCGACGCGAGGGCTGCATGCGCACGAGCCGTGGGGCGTCACGACACAGTCAGAAAGCTGCTCGAAAAGGCAAAAGCGGCGGAAGAGTTGGAGGCGGCCCGGCGCGAGGAAGCCACCCACGTCCCTACATGTCCTGTCGCACCACATCGGTGACAAGCACTCCCTTCGCGCCATCGCCCACGATCTTCGTGACCGCCTCGCTCAGCGCCATGCGCAGATCGCGCATGGGTTGACCTGTTGTGAACGCACCCTCGAACCCGCCGGACTGGGCGTGGCGGAAGAGCACCTGGAGAACCGTGTCCCGGATCTTCGGCTCATTGTTGCGCACCTTGTCCGCGGCAACCGGATCAACCTCGACAAAGATGGAAAGCACCACGAGAGCGGTGACGCTTTCGGCGTCCATGACGGGCACTACGAACTGTTTGCCCAGGTCGACATAGTCGTACGTGACCTTCTCCTCATCCTCCGCCTTCGCCTCCTTCTCCATCATCATGGCATCTTCGGGCTGCGAGCTGAGGCGCATGTAGATACCCGTGCCAGCCCCGAGCACGGAGCCGAGCAGGATGAGGATGATGGGCAGGATCAGTTTCATTGTGCGACCTCAGAACGGAAGAATGCGGTCGAGCAGCTGCTGCCCGTAGCGAGGCTGCTGCACATCGGTGATCTGGCCGCGACCGCCGTAGGAAATGCGCGCACCTGCGATCTTGTCATAAGTGATCTCGTTGCGGCGGGAGATGTCCTCGGGCCGCACGATGCCCGCGACCTGCAGGTCCCTGAGTTCGAAATTGACCCGCACCTCCTGGGTCCCCTGGATGACCATGTGCCCGTTGGGAAGAACATCCACGACCGTCGCTGCCACCCGCAATGTGATCTCCTCGTTGCGCCGGACGCTGCCGGATCCGGAGGAGGCGCTGTCGGAGGTCGTAGAGACACCTGGAGTCAGTCCGGCACCCTTCGGCAGGACCCGATCCGCGATGCTCCCGATCCCAAAAAGCGACGGGATGGAGAGGTTGTCGGACCCGGAACGGCTCCGGTCCGTGGAGTTCTGGATCGACGCTTCATCCTTGATGTCGATGACGATTGTCATGATGTCGCCCAGCCCCCGGGCGCGTCGATCCCCGAAAAGAGATTCCGGTCCGGAACGCCAGAGCGATGCCTGGGTATATTGTGGCTGGGGGGTCTCCGGCTTGGGCACCGCCAAGGCTGCGCGCAAGGCGGTAACCGGGGGATGGGCGGGAACCGACGCCTCCCCAACCGCGGAGAGCGGAGGCACCTTGCCGATGGGCGAGGAGGCGCAGGCGGTGAGCAGCCCCGCCACAAGGACAAACGCAGATCTCATGGTCCCATCCTCACCCAACCCGCCTCTGTCACAGTGCCGCTGACGGTAAGACGCGAGTCGAGATTGATGACGCGCACACGCTCCCCAGGTCGGGCACGGGCAAGCGCACGACCCTCCGACACGATCTCGAGCGGGCCCGCACGAAACCGCATCTGCACGATCTGGTTGCGCTCGATTACCGCCGGTGCCGCAATGTCGCCGGAGGTGATCGCCCTCCCCGGATAAAGCGCGACCCGGGCCTCCCGCCCTACAGCATCCTCGATCCGGGCGACCGCGCCCGGCATCTCCTTCGAGATGAGCGTCAGATCGGCGGCGGTCAGGATCGTCTGGGGCCGGATCGCGCGGGTCGGCACAACCGCATCGGCAACCGCAGCGCCACCGAACAGCAACAGGCATGCGAGGATACGGATCATCGGATCTGCGTCGTCGCGCTGAGCATCTGGTCCGCCGCGGTGATCACCTTGGCGTTCAGCTCATAGCCCCGCTGCGCCTCGATGAGATCCGTGATCTCCCGCACCGCGTCAACGGAACTGTCCTCCAGATAGCCCTGGCGGAGTGTGCCGCGCCCTTCGGTCCCCGGTTCCCCGGTCAGGGCGGGGCCGGACGCTTCCGTCTCGATGTAGAGGTTGCTGCCGATCGCCTCTAGCCCCTTTTGGTTGGTGAACGTCGCCAGGGTGATCTGGCCGAGAAGCTGGGGCTGCACCTGATCGATGAAGTAAGCGTAGACCTCGCCAGCCGCGTTGATGGAGATGTCGCGGGCGTCGTCCGGGATGGTGACATCGGGCACAAGCGGGTAGCCGTCGGATGTCACAACCTGCCCCTCGGCGGACCGTTTCAGAGCTCCGTCGCGGGTGAAGGCGGAGGTGCCGGACGGCAGGGTAATCTCGAGATAGCCCTGCCCCTCCAGCGCCAGATCGAGGCTGCCGCCGGTCTGGGAGATCGACCCCTGGGCCACATCCATCGATACCGCCGCCGCCCGCACGCCAAGGCCCAGTTGGACCCCCGTGGGCAGGATCGCCCCGTCTGCGGAGTTGATCGTGCCCGCCCGGCTGACCTGCTGATAATGCAGGTCCGCAAACTCCGCACGCCGGGCGTTGTAGGCGGTCGTGCTCATGTTGGCGATGTTGTTTGAGATCACCTCGACCCGCATCTGCTGGGCTTCCATGCCAGTGGCGGCGATTGACAGGGCACGCATGGGCGGTCCTCCGGGTTATCGGGGCTGTATGAGGGTGCGGGTGGCCTCCCGCAGGCGGGAGTCCTCCGCGTCGAGAAAGGCTTGGCCGTATTCATAGGCGCGTTGCACCGCGATCATCCGCGCGATCTCGGCAACGGGGGAGACGTTGGAAGCCTCCAGATGGCCCTGCACGATCTGGCCGTCAGGCGCGGGAAGAAGGGCCGCATCGGTCGCAAAACGCACCCCGTCTTCGCGGGTCAGGACGGCGCCGTCTTCCGGAACAACTACGCCGATCTGCGCGGAGAGGACGCCATCGACCGAGACGGTTCCATCCGCCGCAACCGCGATATCGGTTGCGGACGGGGGAAGCTGGATCGGGGCCCCACCGGCATCGAGCAAGCGTTCGCCTTGCGGTGTCACGACCTGTCCTGCCGCGTCCATCAGGAATGCACCCGCGCGGGTCAGCCGCGGGCCAAGGGGGGTTTCGACCTGGAAGAACCCCTCTCCCTCTATTGCGAGATCTAGGGGGGCGCTGGTTCGATCGAGCGCGCCCTGACGGGCGTCCGTGAAGCGGGTACGGGCAGCGGTCATCGCGACGCTATCCCCTTCGGCGGGAACGGCGGTCACCATCTCCGAAAACACAAGGTTTTCTGTGCGATAGCCCGTCGTTGAGATGTTCGCGAGATTGTTCGCGATCACCTGCATCTCCCGCATCAGGCCGCCCTGTCGCGTCAGTGCGACATATCCCGGAAGTTCCATGTCCGCCCCTCAGCCCGCAGCGATCAGGCGCAAGACCTGATCCTGATAGAAGGCGACAAGGAGCGCCCCAGAGTAGCTCATCGTCGACCAGAAGACGGCGAGCATCGCGGCAAGCTTCGGCACGAACGTCAGCGTCATTTCCTGAACGGAGGTGAGCGCCTGCAGGAGGCCGATGGCGAGCCCGACCACGAGGGCCGCGGCGAGGATCGGGGTGGAGACCAGCAATGCCGTCCACAACCCCTCCCGCAACACGTCAAAGACAAGACCCTCCGTCATCACACCGGCATCCGCAGGATTTCCTGATACGCCTCGACGACCCGGTCACGCACGGTCACCGCGGTTTCTACCGCCAGTTCTGTGGCGGCCAGTGCCTCGACGACGGATTGCGGATCCGCGGTGCCGGTGAGCCCTGCCTTCGCGGTTTCCTCGCCCGCGCGCATGGTCTCGTAAAAGCTGTCGGCGAACTGTCCGACGCCGCCCGCCTCCCCGGGCTGTGTCGCGCCCTGGGCCTGTTTGTAGAGCCGTGAGGCGAGAGTGGATTCGACTTGCATGAAGGTCCCCTTTCTAGCGACGCAACAGATCGAGCAGTGACGAGGCCATGGTGCGGGCCTGATCGAACATCTTCAGGTTGGCCTCGTAGCTGCGCTGCGCTTCCCGCGCGTCAGCGATCTCGACCATCAGGTTCACGTTGGACCCGTCGTAGTAGCCATCCTCCCCAGCGAGGGGATGTGTCGGGTCGAACACCCGCTCGAATGCCGCCTGGCTGAGGCTGACGGACCCGGTGCGCACAGCACCGTCGCCGCGGTGGATCGCCTCGAAACTCACGCCCTTGCCGCGAAAGCCGGGCGTGTCCGCGTTCGCGATGTTTTCCGAGGTGAGGCGCAGCCGGGCGGACTGCGCACTGAGCCCGCTCGCGGACGCGGCCATGGATTTCAGAAAGTCCTGCATCTCATGCTCCTATCGGTTTCAGCGCGGGCGGCTTAGGCCGAGGCGAAAGATCTCCATCGACTTGCGATAGACGGCCATGGCGAGATCGTGCTGGCGCCGCGTCTCCGCCGCGCGAACCATCTGATCCTCCAGGGTCACGGAATTTCCGTTGGGCGACTCCGTGCCATCGACGTCGATGGCACGGGCCTGCATACGGATCGGCCCGTCGGGAGATGCTTCGTGCCCCTCCCGGGTCTGACGCGCCCTCAGTGGTGACGCGGACGTATTCCGCATGATGTCGTCGAAGGCCGGCAGGTCGCGGGCGGTGTAGCCCGGCGTATCCACATGCGCCACGTTCCGCGCGATCACCGACTGGCGCGCGGAAGCGTGGCTGGCGAGCGCTGAGCTCAGCCGGAAAATCTCTAGATCTGGGGTCATTTCGGGGTTCTCCCAAGCGGCCTCAATCGAGCATTAACCGCCGTCGGTTGATAAATCGTAAGCGCCACCGCAGAGGACATCGCCGCCCATGCACTCCGATTTCAGCTCACTCACCCACCAGATCGCCGCGATCCCCCGGTGGCAGCGCGGCGGACAACTTGCCGAGATTACAAGCACTTCCATCCTAGCAACCGGTCTCAACGAGACCGCACGTCTGGGCGATCAGGTCATCATCACCGATGCCGCCGGGACACCGCGACGGGGTGAGATCGTGGCGCTAGATACCCGGGGGGCGATCCTGATGACCTACGGCGAATCGCGCGGGCTCGCAGTCGGTGATGCGGTGATGCTGGGGGGAGAGGACACGCTTTGTCCCGGTCCAGGGTGGCTTGGTCAGGTGCTTGATGCGTTCGGCGTCCCCCTCGACGGGGGAACGGTGGCCCCGGGGGAGCGAGACATGGCACTGCGTGCCCGCACGCCGAATCCACTGCTTCGCGCGGGTCTCGGGGAGCGGGTCCGCACCGGATACGCGCTCTTCAACACGTTGCTGCCCATCGCCCGAGGGCAGCGCCTGGGGGTGTTTGCCGGTTCCGGTGTGGGCAAGACCCGCCTGCTCGCAGGTCTCGCCTCCGGCATCGCCGCCGATGTGATCGTCTTCGCGCTGATCGGGGAGCGCGGGCGTGAATTGCGCAGTTTTCTGACCGAAGCACTGACAGAAGCGACACGGGCCCGCAGCGTAGTCATCGTCGCCACATCCGACCGGTCCCCGCTCGAAAAGCGGCGCGCGATGTGGACCGCCATGGCGGTGGCCGAGCGGTTTCGCGACGAGGGGCTGCATGTGCTGCTCTTGTCCGACTCCCTCACACGTTTCGCGGAGGCCCACCGGGAGGTGGCGCTGAGCGGCGGTGAGGCACCCTCGCTCCGGGCCTTTCCCCCCTCGACTGCCCACGCCCTGAGCACGTTGACGGAGCGGGCCGGGCCAGGCGAGGGCTCCGGCGCGATCACCGCCCTTTTCACGGTGCTGGTCGCGGGGTCCGATATGGAGGAACCGGTCGCCGACATGACACGCGGACTTCTCGACGGGCACATCGTGCTGACACGGGAGATCGCGGAGCGGGGCCGTTTTCCGGCCGTCGACATCGGCCGGTCGGTCTCCCGCGCACTGCCGGATGCGGCGAGCAAGGAGGAAAACAGACTGATCGCCCGCGCGCGGGCGTTGGTGGCCACTTATGAACGGGTCGAACCGATGCTGAGCGCCGGGCTCTATGTCGAGGGACAGGATGCCGATGCGGACGAGGCCGTGCGCCTGCACGGGTCTTTTGACACCTTCGTAACGCTCCGGGACGATCGCGAGGCCGAAGCTCACTTTGACGATCTGAGAAGGCTCTTTGAGGCCGACTCAAACCCGTGACAGCAGGATGTTCGTGATCGCGGTGCCCCCGACACCGCTGGCCGACTGCAACAGTGTCAGCGCGGGCGACACTCCAGAGACCGGGCCCGAGCTGATCGATCCGAGCGCGAGATACCGGGACACAAGCCGGTCAAGCACCTCCGGATCTTCGAAGACCGCGGGATCCGAACTCCCCGCAAATCCGACCATCCGATCCCGATAGACCTCGACCTGTCGGTCCAGGTCGAGCGTCGCGAATGCGGTCGGCAGGGCGAAGGCGGTGTCAAAGACCTCCCGCAGCGGAGGCGAGCCAAGGACACGCAGCCAGAAAGTGTCCCCTGCCCCGGTTTCCTCGAGCAGCGGACCGACCTCCCGCTTGAAGCCGAGGGCGACGCGCAGCGTCGAGTCTGTATTTCCGACCGCCACCTCGAACTGTCTGATGCGATAGGCATCCGTGATTTCTTCCGCAAAACCCTCCTGCCCCGTTCGGGAGCCCAGCACGTCGCCGAACCCGAAAGCCTGGGCGAAGTTGCGGTAGCGAGGGTCGACCAGACGGTTTGCCAGCGACTGGGGATCCTCGGACCCGCCCTCGAGGATCTTGCGCAGGAAGAACCCCTTGCCGATCTCATCGTCGAGACCGAAGGCACCAAGGGCAACACCGAGCAATCGTCGATCGCCCACAAGTGCCTCCGCACTATCGATCTCGGCTATCCGCTCCGTGAAATAAGCGATGTCGCGGGCGAGCTGCGGGCTGCGGTCGAAGGCGGCCTGTTGACTCTCCCGGGTCCGTTCGAGAAAGCGCAGCCCGGCTACACCGGAAAGCGGGGAGACAGGCTGGAACATTCACCCCCCTCCAGAGGCGAGCAACCGGTCCTCCCGCGGCAACAGCGCGCGCAGTGACTTCAGCGCGGGGTAGTACCGCTCCGCAATCAAGTGCTCCGTGGCGGTGGCAAGCTGCGTGCGGCTGTCGGCATCGGTGAAGACCTGGCTTAACTGTTCCACCCCGCGCAACAGCTGCGTGCGCGCCTCGGACCGGTCGGTCTCGCCCGCAAGGATGAGCTGGGCAATGTAGCACACCCGCTTCACCGGCGTTGTTGCATCATCGGGATGGATCGCATCCTTGAGGCGCAGCACGTTTGCGTCGGGCGTGAGGATGTTGAAGCGGCTGCGGCGGTCACCGTTTTCGATGACCACACCATTGATCATAAGCCGTTCGGCGGGGCGGAGTTTGATGACGAGGCCGGACATCAGGGTTCATCCTTGTGGCCGCGCAGACCGCGCATGATGGCTGTATTGATGTCGACGAGAACGCTCACATCCCCGCCGCCGCCAAGCACCTTGCGGCTGTGTGTCTGGGTGAATTCGTTGAGGTAGAAAAGTTGGGCCCGCAGCTCCGGTGGCAACGCATTGTCGTCCCGTGCCACGTCCGCTGCCAGTGCGATCCAGAGACGCTGGTTCTCGTGGAGCGCAACGGCGAGCTCCGACACCGGCTGATCCGACTGCCCCTCCGCCTGCTTGAGGCGCCGGGTGGCGCGGGCGAACGCCTGATACTCGATTCCACGCTGGGTGTGTATCGCAGTCTGCGGGTTCGCATAGGTCGCCTGGGCAAATGCCGACGCGCTCATGGTGCACTCCGTCTCGGGGCCGGGTCAGACCGGCCAGCCTGTGGGTCCGGTGAGGGAGGGGCGCGGCAGCGCCCCTCCCGCGGGTCCTATCGGAAGAGCGACAGGATGTTCTGCGGCGCCTGGTTGGCGATGGAGAGCGACTGGATGCCCAGCTGCTGCTGCACCTGAAGCGCCTGAAGGCGGGCGGACGCCTCCTCCATGTCCGCATCCACCAGTGCACCGATACCGGACTTCAAATTGTCCGACAGGCGGGAGATGAAGTCGGCCTGGATCTCGAGCCGACCCTGGATCGACCCGAACTCCGCCGCCGCATCAATGGACCGCTGCGTGAGATACTCGATCGCGCTCAGCGCCGCGGAGGCACCGTTGGAGGTCGACACATCGATATCACCCAGCAATTCCAGACCACCACCGATGTCCCCGTCGGAGGTGATGGTGATGTCCGCGTTCGCGAGCGCTGCTGCAACCGCGTCACCGGAATTGTTGGTCACGGTGATCACGGCAGACCCTGCAGCCGTCCCGGATGCCGCAGAGAGGACGATGTCCGTGTTCCCCTCACCTGCCAGGGTGAAGTTCGCCGCAGCCGCAAGTCCTGCCGCCACATCAACCAGCGTGTCGCCTTCCCGCGCCACATACTGGACGGAAGCTGTGGACGTGACGCTCGCGGTATCGAAGGAGGAGAGGTCGAGTTCGAACGAGGTCAGCGCCGCCACCTCCGTCACTCCGGTGCCAAGCGCAAGGGTGTAGGACCCGGTGCCGCCATCCGCTGCCGGAGTGCCCGCCGCGGTCGCCGTGTAGTCAGTCGATGCGGTGGTACCCGCGGTGGAGTCTCCGGTCCCGAGATCCTGCTTCTGGACCGTGATGTCGCGGGACGAGACGACCTGATTGGAGTCCCGATCGAGGGACGACAGCACCTGCATCGTGCCGGAGCCAGAGGTCGCGGAGGTGTTCTGCAGCAGGTTCTGACCATTGAACTGGGCCGCGTTGAAGATCGAGACGACCTGGCCGCGCAAAGCCTCGATGTCGGACTGGATCTTGTCCCGGTCGACGTTTTCCTCCTGCGCGGCGACGATCTTCTCCTTGATGTCACCCAGCAGGGTCGTGATCGACTCGGACGCATCCCGTGCCACCGCAACTGTGGAAGATCCCAGCGCCAGCGAGCCGGAAATGGCCGCGAAGCCGTCCACATCGGACTGCATCGTCTGGGCGATGGACCACAGCGCGCTGTCATCCTTCGCCGTGGCGATGGACTTGCCCGTCGAGATCTCGTTCTGGGTCATCGCGAGGTTCTTGTTGATCCCCTTGAGCGTCTGCAACGCGACCATCGCGCTGTTGTTCGTGAGAATACTGGACATTTCGTTTCCTTCAGCGTTCCGCGCGTTTAAGCGCATTCGAGTGAGGCCGGATTTCCGGCCAAGCTCGTCGTTCTGACGCGTCAGGGCGTTTCCGCGCCCCCCCTTACGGGTTTCTCCCGTGGGTCTTCTCTGTCAGTCCCGCCCTAAGCAAAGATTAATCGGTCCAAAGAGATGGCCCGGTTCCGCCGGGCATTTGCCTAAAATCCGCATCAAGATTTGCCGAGGGTCCGGCCACCCGGGGCCTGCTGCTGGTGCACCGCACCTTCTGCGGTGTAGATCGCAAATCCAGCTCCAGGATCGCTGGCTGGACGGGCCCGCGCCGCACGCAGACCGTCCCGTGCCGCCGCAAAGAGATCGCGGTTGTGGGCAAGCTCCCGGTCAAGGGCGAGCGCCTCTTCCCGCAGCCCTGCCAGCGCATCCCGCGGCAGGTCCGTCATCCCTGCGATGAGCGTTTCACGCCGTGCCACGCAAGCCGCGACGACCTCGTAACGCCCGCTCAGAAGCGCACCCCGTTCCCGCGCCAGCAAACGGCGCACTTCACGCACTGCGCGGCGGGCAGGATCCCCCCACGTCACGGGCCGTCCCGCACCACAAGCGCCCGGAAGAGGTGTTCGGCGAGGCCGATGCCCCCGCGTTCGGCCATCAGGGTCGCGTATTCACGGGTGATCAGCGGAGCGAAGGCTTCTTCGCCGGGGCCCCCGCCGAACGCCTCGGACGTCTCCCCAATGCCCGTATGCTTGAGCATTTCCTCAAGGAACGTCGCCTCGAGTTTCACCGCCACGTCCTTCAGGGCGGCACGGTGCGCGTCCGTCGTCGCCGCGGTCTGGGCATTGATTTCCATCTGGCTGCTCCTCGAATTTTTTGCAGCTTTGCCTCCTCTCGGTAAAGAATTCGTAAGCTATCGGGTGAAAAAGGGGCACATGATCACGCCCGACCTTCTTGCCCTGCTTGCCTCCCGCCCGACGGCCCAAAAGGCCGCGTCGGACACGGCTCCACATCCATCTGAAAATGCTTTCGCGGAGGTTTTGGCCGACGCGCAAGAAGGTGACGCACAGATGATCGAGCCGCCGGACATGAAGGTCATGGCAAACCCGGACGTGAGCAGTCAAACACGCGAACCGGTCGAGATGGCGACCGCCAGACTGGCCGACTCCCAGACATCACATGCCGCTGTCTCGTCCTCGCCGGCCGTCGAAAGTGGGACGGAGGCGCACCTAACTGTCACGTCCGCTGCTAATCCTGCCGTTGAGACGTCGCCGCCCCCCGTACCCGCTGCCCGACAGCTTGAGACAGATAGGCCTGCGCAGTTTGCGACCCCGTCCACCGCGGCAACCGTCGGAAGTCCAAGCACGGCGCTACCGACGGACGATGTTGGCGAGATAGCTCCCCACGTGGAAACGAAGGCCGCGCCTGCAACGTCGCCTCCGGCTGGTGCTCCGCTGGTTCAGGCTGCTCCTGTCGTCGTTCCACAGAACACAGCAGTTCCTGATCCAGGAGAAGTCGCTTCCAAAGCCCTCCCGCAGGATCGCGCGCCCGTTCCAGCGCAGGACGTCCCTGCACCAATTCTGGAAACACCGAGAGCCGACAACTATGTGCGCACCGCCCAGATTACCTCTGGTACCGTGGCGCCGCCCGCTCCAGCGTTGCTCCCCCAGCGCGACACGGCAAAGACCGCGGCTCTCACGGAGGTCGTCGCAGCGGCGGGATCGGAACCTGCCCGAGTGCAAGCCACAACTCCCAGCGTACCGCCAGCGCCATCCGCACCCCCGCAGCCTGTGATCGACCAGATCGTCGCGGCTCTCAGGTCCACACCCTCCGGAACGGTCGAAGTGCGCCTCGATCCGCCGGAGCTTGGGCGGGTCCAGATCCAGATCTCTTCGGGAGACGGCAATTCCGTCGCCACCGTAACCGTCGAGCGGGAGGAGACCCTCGACCTGCTGCGCCGCAACGAGGCGCTCCTGCGCAGGGAACTCACCGATGCTGGGCTTGGCGGAACCGATCTGACTTTCGACCGTCGCTCTGCAGACGGGAGCGCGTCGGCGGGGCTGCTGAACCTCGCCGAGGACAACCTGACGGACACCCCCACGCTCACCATGCTTCTGCCCACAACCTCGGGCCTCGACCGCCGCATCTAGAAAGGATCCGACATGGATGTGACCGCCACCACGACCAGCCTTGCCAGCAACACCGTCTCCTTCGCCGAGGCGGAAACCGATGTGGCCACCGCAGCATCGGATTTCGAGACGTTTCTGACCCTGCTCACGGCCCAGATGCGCAATCAGGACCCTCTCGAACCGGTTGATTCGACGGAATATGTGGCTCAGCTCGCCTCATTCAGCGCGGTCGAACAGCAGGTCGCGACAAACGAGAAACTCGATGCCCTGCTCGACGCGTTCGCGGTCGACGACGCGGCCGGGCTTGCCTCCTGGATCGGGCGCAGCGTGGACGCGGAGGGGCCCGTCATCTTCGAAGGGACGCCGCTCGACATCTCCTTCCCTCCCGCGCCGGAGGCAACGCAACACGCCGTGGTCATCCGGAACGCGGACGGTGCAATCGTGCACCGGGAACCGATTGCGGGAGACGCGACCAGCGTTGTATGGCCCGGAACGGTCACGGGCGGCACGGCGCCGATCGATACGACCTACACCGTCGCCCGCGAAAGCACCCTCGCGGATGGCAGTATCGAGACCGCGACGGGCCGCGCGCTCTCAACGGTCACCGAGGTCCGCATCACCGATGCGGGCCCGGTACTCAGGACGGAGAGCGGCGCGCAAAGCACCATCGGTGAGATCACCGCGCTCCGCTAACCCTTCACACCGCCATCGGTGAGGCCCGACACGAGGAACCGCTGCGCGATCAGGAAGATCACCGTGATCGGTAACCCGGAGAGGATCGCTGCCGCAGCAAAGTCGCCCCACAGGTACCTTTGTTCATAAAGGTACTGCCGGGCACCAACCGCCAGCGTCATCTGGTCCGTCTGCCGCAGCAGGATTGAGGCAACGGGATATTCGTTCACCAGGAAGATGAAGGCGAGGACGAACACGATCGCGAGGATCGGCACGGACAGAGGCAGGAAGATGTAGCGGAACGCCTGCCACGGCGTTGCCCCGTCGATCTGGGCCGCCTTGTCGATGGCGGGGTCAATCGACTCGAAATATCCTTTGATGGTCCAGATGTGCAGGGTAATCGCACTCAGATAGCTGAGGATCAAGGCGGGATGGTTGTCCACGCCAAGCCACGGCACCACCCGCCCGAGCGCAACGAAGATGGCGTAGATCGCAATGACCGTCAGCGCCGCCGGGAACATCTGGATGATCAGGAGCGTGTCGAGCATCCCATCACGTCCCCGGAACTTCATGCGGGCAAAGGCATAGGCGGACGTGGTTGAGAGCGCGAGGATCCCAGCGGAGGCGATCAGGCCGATCTTGATCGAATTCCAGAGCCAGAGCAGCACGGGAAACGGCGGTTCAACAACTGTTCCGTCCGCCCGCGTGAACTCGAACCCGAAGGCAAGCGCCCAGTGTTCCAGCGTCGGATTTTCGGGCCAGAGGCTCCCGGTCGAAAAGTTGCCGGTCCGAAAGCTGATCGACAGCACCATGAGGAACGGAAACAGCGTCAATGCGATGAAGGCGATCAAACCTCCATGGGCGAGAACCTTGCGCCAGAACAGGGACTTGCGATCCTCAACGATCATGTGCCTGCTCCCTTCTTCTTGGCGTAGGACTGCATCGCGCGGAAGTTTGCGTAGGCGATGAGGCCGGTCACGATGAAGATCAGCGTCGAGATTGCGCCAGCCATGCCGAAATCCTGCGCGGAGTTCTGGAACGCAAGGCGGAAGGTAAAGGAGCCGAGAATGTCCGTCGCCCCCGCCGTGATTGTCGTACCCGC
Organism: Pseudomonadota bacterium; assembly: GCA_038532435.1. Taxonomy (GTDB): domain Bacteria; phylum Pseudomonadota; class Alphaproteobacteria; order Rhodobacterales; family Rhodobacteraceae; genus JBCBAP01. The sequence goes on from JBCBAP010000003.1 coordinate 46,917, forward strand.
CATGTCCGGGCCGCCTCGCGTCAGCAGAAGGATGAGCACCACATTATTGAAATTGAAAGCGAAATTCGCAATCATCAACGGCACGAACGGCGGCAGGATCTGCGGCAGGGTGATCGCAAAGAAACTGCGGATCGCGCTCGATCCCTCAAGGGCCGCGGCCTTGTAGAGATCCTTCGGCACCGCCTGCAGGAACCCGCTCGCGAGCATCATCATGTACGGATAGCCGAGCCAGGTGTTGACCAGCAGCACCATCGCCTTGGCGAGGATCGGATCCGTGAACCAGTCCGGCCGGATGCCGAAGAGCGCACTCAGGATAAGGTTAATCTCCCCGAAATTCTGGTTGAACAGACCCCGAAACACGAGGATCGAGATGAAGCCGGGGACCGCGTAGGGCAGGATGAGCATCACCCGGTAAAGCCCTGCAAACCTGAGATGTTCCCAATTGAGCACCACAGCAAGCAGGATGCCGAAGCTCGTGGTGAACAGCATCGAAAGGCCTGCGAAGATGACGGTCCAGACAAAGATCTGGAACATCGGCGCCCGGATCCCCTCGTTGAAAAGCACATCCACGAAGTTGGCCCAGCCGACACCGACGCGCCATCCGGGGCTGAGCATCTCCCCCGCCTCGGTCTCATAGAAACCCGTGTCGTGGTTGGGGATCAGACGGGATCCGTCGATGTTCGAGATCAGGACCTCACCGTCGAGCCGGTACTCAGGCCCGGTCGCGGCGAAGGCCCGCAGACCTGCCATGCGCAGTTCCGATCCGTCGGGCATGGTGACGGAGATGTTGGAGAGGATCGCCCGGTTCTGCACCACCGCGCGGCGGGGCAGCGTTTCGGGCTCCTCTACCGCAAGGGCCGCCCCGATCTGCGTTCCGACAACCGGGTTGGTCAGAACAGCGGGACGCCCGTCATCCTCCGGAAAGTAGATGCGGACCGCCTGACCTGCTTCCACGAGTGCGAAAGGGCGGCCACTGCCCTCATCAGTAACGGTCCTGGCGAGGTGGAACGCCTGGACCCTGTCGATCGTGAGAAGGTTTCGCGCCCCGAAGTTCGTGAACCCGATCGCCGAGGTATAGAGGACCGGCAGCAGAATGAAGAGAAAGACCGCCGCGATCCCGGGAAACACGAAACGTTGGGTGTAAAAGCGGCGGAAGCTGAACAGCATCAGCCCGAGCCCGCCGATCACCATCGCGATCACGGCGAACAGGGGCTCACCCAGCAGGTAGAGCCCCCACACCAGGTAGACAACGCCGAACGCCGCCCCGGCGAGCGCTGCCGCGCGCAAGAACCACCCGAAGGTGACCCCCGCGCGCGGCGCTGGCATGTCGATGACGGTCACCGATCAGTCCGCGAGGATGCGGTCCTCGGCCCCGTCGAGGGCCTCGTCCACGCTCGCGGTCCCGGTGGTGATGGCGGTTAGTGCGGGCTCCATCGCGGCCCAGAACTTGCCCATCGCCGGGATCGACGGCATCGGAACGCCGGCCTCTGCGTTGGCAAGCGTGCCCGCGATCTTCGGATCGACGCCGACCTCTTCGGAGAAGGACTTGGACGCCACCGCGCCGAGGGCCACATCGTCATTTACTTTGCGCAGGCCATCATCGGTCAGCAGGTAGTTCTCGATGAACTCGATTGCGAGATCCTTATTGGGCGATGCGGCGTTGACCGCAGCGCTCAGCACACCGACGAAGGCCTTCGACGGGGCACCATCCACGGACGGGATCGGGGCAACGCCGAAATCGATGCCGGATGCTTCAAGGTTCGACCACGCCCAGGGGCCGTTGATGACCATTGCGGTCTCGCCTTTGTTGATCGCCGCATCCATCACGCCGTAGTTGACACCCGCGGGCATCACGCCTGCATCGATGAACGAGCGCAGGAGCGCACCGCCAGCCTTCGCCCCGTCGTTCGCGACACCGGTCGTGGACGGATCGTAGGCACCGTCCACTTTCTCAAAGGCAAAACCTCCGCCCGCCATCAGGAGGGGGAAGGTGAAGTAGGTGTTGTTGTAGTCCCAAAGGATCGGATGCTCGACACCGTCGATCTGCATCTCCGCGATCTCTTCCATGGTCGCGGGCGGGGTCGGCACGAGATCCTTGTTGTAGATGAGCCCGATGGCCTCCACCGCGATCGGATAACCCCAGACAGACCCGTCAAAGGTCACCGCGTCCCAGGTGAAATCGAACGTGTTGGCGATCACTTCGGCGCTCGGCTCGACCGGGGTGATCAGACCACCCGCTGCCCACTCGCCGAAACGGTCATGCGCCCAGATGAAGATATCGGGCCCCTGCCCGTTCGCCGCGGCCTGCTGAAACTTGTCGGTCACGTTCTCCGGATGCTCGACCTTCACCGGAACGCCGAGCTCCTCCTCGAACAAGGCGCCGACCTCTGCCAGGCCGTTGTAGCCCTTGTCCCCGTTGATCCAGACAAGCAGTTCGCCGTCCTCCAGCGCCAGCGCCGGAGCGGCAAGCGCGGTCAGGGCGAGCGCGGATGTGAGCGTTTTGAACATAGGGTCCTCCCGTAGGTTTTTGCTCTTTTGCAAAGGGTTGGGTCGCGCTGCGCTAGCGCGCGACCCGGGCGCACATCGCATCAAGTGGCCCAAGGGCGATGCGCGCGTCGCTCGGTTTCACGCCGAAATGGGGCAGCGAAACCGGTGTGAGGGTGACGTCGTCGGGAACGGCGAACTCCGCCGCCTCCCGCCCGAAGTTGAAGACGCACAGAAGCGTCTCCTCCGGCGTTTCCCGGAGGAAGGCGAGCACGTCGCCGTCACTGTCGAGAAACCGGATCGTGCCGTCGATCAGAGCGCGCTCCGCCTTTCGGAAGGCGATCTGCGCGCGATAGTGATGGAGGACCGAGGCTGTGTCTGCCTCCTGCCCCTTCACTGCGGCGGCCTGATGGGTCGGCGTGACGGGAAGCCAGGGCTTGCCGGTGGAGAACCCTCCCGCGGGAAGGTCCTGGTCCCACACCATGGGCGTGCGGCATCCGTCACGGCCCTTGTAAGCGGGCCAGAACCGGATGCCGTAGGGATCGGTGAGATCCTCGAACGCAAGCTCCGCCTCGTCGAGCGCCAGTTCCTCCCCCTGATAGAGGCAGAGAGACCCGCGAAGGCAGGACAGGAACGTGATCGCGAAGCGTGCTAGGTTCCTCCGATCTTCACCGGGCATGATCCAGCGGCTCAGATGGCGGATCACGTCGTGGTTGGAGAAGGCCCAGCAGACCCATCCGCCCTTCACCGTGCTTTCGAACGCCTCGACGGAGCGGCGGAAGTGATCGGCGGAAAAGTCCGGCGACAGAAGGTCAAACGTGTAGCACATGTGAAGCCGTCCGGGCTCCGTGTACTCGGACACGATGCGGAGCGCGTCGGACGCGCCCACCTCACCCACGGACGTGCGGCCCTCGTACTCGTCGAGCAGGGCGCGGAAACGCTCCAGAAACTCGAGGTTCTCCGGCCGGGTTTTTGAATAGAGATGCTGCTGCATGCCGTAGGGGTTCACATCCGGCGCGTCCGCACCGATGCCCCCGTTCGCGCCTTGGGCGGGCGGATTGGATCGCAGATCGGCATCGTGGAAGTAGAAGTTCACCGTGTCGAGGCGGAACCCGTCGACGCCCCGATCGAGCCAGAACCGCACGGTGTCGAGCAGCGCGTCCTGGACGTCCGCGTTGTGAAAGTTCAGATCGGGTTGGGAGGCGAGGAAGTTGTGCAGATAGTACTGCTTGCGGATCCCGTCCCACTCCCAGGACGGGCCGCCAAAAACCGACAGCCAGTTGTTCGGCGCGGTCCCGTCGGGCTGTGCGTCGGCCCAGACGTACCAGTCCGCCTTCGCATTGTCGCGGGACGATCGGCTTTCCTTGAACCAGGGATGCTGGTCAGAGCTGTGGGACAGCACCTGATCGATGATCACCTTCAGCCCGAGCCGGTGGGCTTCCTCAAGCAGCGCATCGAAATCCGCGAGCGTGCCGAACATCGGATCGACGCCACAATAGTCGCTGACATCGTAGCCCATGTCAGCCATCGGTGAGGTGAAGAAGGGCGAAAGCCAGATCGCGTCGACACCGAGTGAAGCCACATAACTCAACCTGCGGGTGATTCCGGGCAGGTCCCCGATCCCGTCCCCATTGTCGTCCTGAAACGACCGGGGATAGATCTGATAGATGACCGCACCACGCCACCAGTCCGCATCCAGCTCCGGACCGGCAACCGGGAACTCAGATTGATGTTGGGTCAAAGCACCCTCCCCATTTAAAGCGCTTTCAGTTCTCTCCATGAACTTCGATTCTGTCAAGATCGAACATTGGAGCCCTTCAACACAAGGACGGGGCTTCTCAGAAGGACAGGAGATTGACGTTGCTGAAAGCGCTTTCTATCTTATCGACCGATCAGAGGAATCGCTCGTGGCAAACCTGAAAGCTCTCGCGGACCATCTCGGCCTGTCCCAGGCAACCGTCAGCCGTGCGCTGAACGGGTACGAGACCGTGAACGCGGACACGCGCAAACGGGTGGAGGCCGCAGCACGCCAACTCAACTACAGGCCGAACACTGCCGCACGCAGGCTCGCGACCGGGCGGGCGAACGCGGTGGGGATCGTGATGCCCGCGGAGGATGGCCGGCTCGTCGATCCGCACTTCGCGGATTTCCTCGCGGGCCTCACCCGGACCCTCGCCGCGCGGGACATCGACATCGTGATGACCGCAAGCCCGCGGGAGACGAGCATCGCCACCTATCGGCGGTTCGCAAGCACCGGCAAGGTCGACGGATTCGTCATTTCATTTCCGAAGCGGAACGATCCCCGGATCGAGGATCTGCTGGATCTCGCCTTTCCCTTCGTCGTTCACGGGCAGTGCGGTGCGACCCGTCCCTACAGCTACTACGACATCGACAACGAGGGTGCCTTTGCCCGCGCGACGGAATTGCTTTGCCAGCTCGGACATCAGCGCATCGGTGTGCTCAATGGCGAACCGGACGCGATGTTCACGGTGCAGCGCCGTTCGGGCATCGCCCGGGCGCGCAGGAGCTTCGGGCTTCCCGAAGATCCTGCCCTGACCGTCGAGGGGCCGATGACGGAGGAAGCGGGCTTTCGGGAGATGAGCCGGATGTTGTCGCTGCCGCTCCCGCCCACGGCGATCCTCTGCTCCTCCATGATCCTCGCCCTGGGTGCGCAACGCGCGATCCGGGAGGCGGGGCTCGGCATCGGACGGGATGTCTCGGTGATCAGCCACGATGACGGGCTGAGCTCACTGAAGACGGAGAACTTTTCCGTCCCGCTCACGGTCACCCGCGCGCCGATCCGTCAGGCGGGCACGCGGATCGCCGGAATGCTCACGGACCTGATCGATGGCCGCGGGGTGCAGACGCACACTGCCCCGGTCGATCTCATCGTGCGCGGCTCGACCGCGCCGCCACCCAAATAGCGCACGGGCCAACCGCGCCGGTTTCAGGGAGAACCCGCCATGACCGCAATTCTCGATATCTCCGGGCTGCACAAGAGTTATGGGGAGGTGCAGGTCCTGCATAATGTCAGCGTCTCGATTGATCCCGGCGAATTTCTCGTGCTGCTCGGCCCCTCAGGCTGTGGCAAGTCCACCCTGCTGAACTGTATCGCCGGCCTGGAGGAGATCACCGGCGGAACGCTCAGCATAGCCGGTGACGTCGTCAACGAGCGTCCGCCCAAGGACCGCGACATCGCGATGGTGTTTCAGTCCTACGCGCTCTATCCGAACATGTCCGTGGCGGAGAACATCGCCTTTGGGATGAAGATCAGGGGCGTTCCCAAGGCGGATCAGTCGGTCAAGGTCGATGAGGTTGCCCGGGTGCTTCAGATCGAGCACTTGCTCGACCGCAAGCCCTCGGCCCTTTCCGGCGGGCAGCGTCAGCGTGTGGCAATCGGGCGGGCGCTGGTGCGCCAGCCCAAGCTCTTCCTCTTCGATGAGCCACTCTCCAACCTCGATGCCCGATTGAGGGTGGAGATGCGGGCGGAGATCAGGCGCCTTCATCAGGCAGTGGGGGCGTCGATTGTCTACGTCACCCATGACCAGATCGAGGCGATGACGCTAGCGACAAAGATCGTGGTGATGCGCGACGGCGTGGTCCAGCAGATCGGCAGCCCGGCGGAGGTCTATGCGAACCCCGCCAACACCTTCGTTGCGGAGTTCATGGGTTCCCCGCCCATGTGCATCCTGCCCGGTGAGGTGACGGGCGACCGTGCAGAAGTCACGACCATGGCCGGGGATATGCTGCCCATCCCGCTCGATCATCCGGTCCCGACCGGCCCCATTCAGGTCGGCATTCGGCCCGAGACCCTGACGCTCGGCACCGCCGGAGCGGATCCAGAGCTGACGATCGCGGGGACGGAGGCAACCGGGGCCGACCTGTTCGCCACCATCGACGTGCCAGGGGGCAAGCCTCTCATCGCGCGTCTGCCCCCGACCGCCGCGTTCGGTCCGGGCGACAAGGCGCCGTTCCGCATCGATCCGGCGGCGACCCGCTTTTTCGATGCGGAGACCGGGGTCGCCCTCTGAGCACCAAACCGGCGACGTGGTAAGCGGACGGCGCTAGAGTGCACCCGAACGGACAGAGGTAACCACGATGCTGACGGTCTTCGGCTCCATCAATCTCGACCTCGTGCTCTCCGCCAAGCGCGCGCCGGAGGCCGGGGAGACGCTGCACGGAAGGGCACCCCAGCGGTTTCCCGGCGGCAAGGGGGCGAACCAGGCCCTTGCCGCAGCCCGCGCAGGGGCCGAGGTACGGATGGCAGGTGCAGTGGGGCGCGACGGGGAGGCGGAGATTGCTCTCTCGAACCTCACGGGGTCCGTGGATCTCAGCGCCGTTCAAATGGTCGAGACGCCGACAAGCCTTGCCGTCATTATCGTGGAGGATGGAGGCGAAAACCGTATCCTCGTATGCGACGGCGCAAACATGACGCTGACGGCCGGTGACGCGCCCCCCGTAGGCTCAGACACGATCCTGCTGTTGCAAAATGAAATTCCAGCCGAGGCCCGGCACGCAGCCATCGCCGCGGCTGCCGCATCCGGGGCGCGGGTCATGTTAAATCCCTCGCCAATCGCGTGGATACGCCTCGGCGATTTGGCCGAGGTCGGTACCCTGATCGTCAACCGGGCAGAGGCGCTTGCGCTCTCGGCCAAGCCAAACCTCGAAGAGGCGCTGCAGGTGCTGACGGACGCTGGTCCGTCGGTCGTGGTGACTCTCGGCTCGGAAGGTGCCCTCTGGACCGACGGCAGAACGGAGCATCGCGCGGCGGGGCAGCGGGTCGACGCGGTGGACACGACCGGCGCCGGGGACACGTTCGCCGGAAGCTTCGCGGCCCGCCGGGCGCGCGGCGCGTCCGTGCCAGATGCGCTGAAGTACGCAAATTCAGCGGCAGCCTTGGCCTGCACTGCAATGGGTGCGCAAAGCGCGATCCCGTCGGAGGAGGATGTGCGGGCCTTCATGGCCAGCCGGGATTGATCGCCCGCGCTCAGCGGATATCGAGCACCAGATCGGCGGCGCTTGACTGCGCCATGACGAGCCGCGCGTTGGCCAGATCATTCTCCCGCGCCCGCTTTGCCGCGCTCTCCTTGTCGAGGCCGAACCCGAGCCACCGGTCGATGAGCCTGCGTTCGAGCTCCGTCTCTGGCACCGTCAGCAGGACGGAGAGATCGAACATCCCCGCCACGGGCCTCCAGGCGGGTTCGTCCAACAGGAGGTAGTTGCCCTCTACGAGCACCACCGGTGCGGCCCCCGACACTTCGCGTGCGCAGGATCGGGCAAGGTCGCGGGTGCGGTCGAACACCGGGGCGAGAACCGTCTCTCCACCCCGGATGCGCCCCAGCAGCGCAGCAAAACCGGCCGCGTCGAAGGTCTCCGGCGCGCCCTTGCGTGCACGAAGATCGCGCTCGTCTAGAATGGCGTTGTCGAGGTGGAACCCGTCCATCTCGACCACAGGTGCCTGCAGATCGTCGGACAGGGTGGCCGAAAGCGTCGACTTGCCTGCCCCCGGCGGCCCGGCGATCCCGACCAGCACGCGCCCCCGGTCCGACGCGAGTGTCCGGATCCGTTCCGCCAGGGTCACGCGTCGACAAGCTCCGCGGGAGGCTGCTTCGCGCCGGTCATGAACGCGACCGCGTCGGACATGGTGTAGTCCTTCGGATCAATGACGCAGAGCCTTCGCCCGAGCCGGTGCACATGGATGCGGTCCGCGACCTCGAACACGTGGGGCATGTTGTGGGAGATGAGGACGATCGGCAGCCCGCGGTCGCGCACATCCTGGATAAGCTCCAGCACCTTGCGGCTTTCCTTCACGCCCAGTGCTGCGGTGGGCTCGTCCATGATCACGACCTTGGAGGCGAACGCCGCGGCGCGTGCCACAGCGACGCCCTGCCTCTGCCCCCCCGACAGGGTTTCGACGGCCTGGTTGATGTTCTGGATGGTGGCAAGGCCGAGGTCGTTGAGCATCTCCCGCGACCGGCGCTCCATCTGCTTTTTGTCCGTCATCCGCAGAAACGTGCCGAGAGGGCCGGAGACGAGCGGCTCCCGCCCCAGGAACATGTTGTCAGCGATGGACAGGGCCGGTGACAGGGCCAGGGTCTGATAGACCGTCTCGATACCCGCCGCCCGTGCCTCCATCGGGGAGCGGAAATTGACCGGCTCCCCGTTCAGTAGAACCTCGCCCTCATCGGGGATCACAGCGCCTGAGACGGCCTTGATCATCGAGGATTTGCCCGCGCCGTTGTCACCGATCACCGCGAGGATCTCGCCCGCCCGCAGCTCGAAATCAGCATGGTCGAGCGCCACGACCCGACCGTAGCGCTTCACCAGCCCCCGCGCCTCCAGCACCACCTGGCTCATGCGGACACCCTCCGGATCCACTGATCGAGTGCGACGGCGACGATGATGAGCCAGCCGATGGCAAAGAGCTCCCATTGCGGGTCCGCGCCCGCGAGCTTGATGCCCGAGGAAAAGACACCGACGATCAGCGCGCCGAACAGCGCGCCGAGGATCGCCCCCCGCCCGCCAAAGAGCGAGGTTCCACCGATCACCACCGCCGTGATCGAGTCGAGATTGCCCTCGAAGAACGATGTCGGCGAAACCGAGCCCACCCGTCCGATGGAGGCCCAAGCACCGAGGCCGCAGATGAACCCGGCGACGACATAGACGGACACCAGCACCTTGTCGGACTGGATGCCCGCAAGCTCGGCGGCATCCTTGTCATCACCAATGGCGTAGACATGTCGTCCCCAGGCCGTTCGGTTGAGCACGTACCAGAACACCGCGAACAGGACGACCATCAGGATCACACCCGTGGTGATCACCGCCCCGCCCACAAAGATGCGCTCCCCGAAGAACTTCAGGAGCGGTGCGGAATTGTCGATGTCCTGGGAGCGGATCGACTGCGACCCGGTATAGAGGTACGTGACCGCCAGAAAGACCTGCCACGTGCCAAGTGTGACGATAAACGGCGGCAGCTTGAACCGGGTGACGAACATGCCGTTCATGAACCCGCATCCCATCGCCACCGCGATCCCGATGAGAATGGCTAAGAAGGTTGGCAGCCCGTGGGTGACGCTCAGATGCCCCATGATCACGGAACTCAGCACCATGATTGCCGCAACCGACAGGTCGATACCTGCTGTCAGGATGATCAGCGTCTGCGCGCAGGCAAGGATGCCGACAATGGCCACCTGCTGCATGATGAGCGAAAGGTTGAACATCGAGAAGAAGCGGTCGCCGGCGATCACGCCGAAGACGGCGACGGACAGCACCAGAATAATCACCGGCACCATGGCCGGGTTTCCATGCAGGAAGTGCTGCATCCGGTCGAGCGCGGACTTCTGCCGGATATCGAACTCTGCGACGCTGGAGTCTGCGCCCCCGGCGGACGCGTCGAAATTCTCTGAACTCATGGTTGCGCTCTACTTTTCAAGGGGTGGGCGGCGGATCTGCCCCGCCGCCCGATCTCATGCCGGGTCAGCCCCAGCAGCGGTCGAGCCCTTCGGCGACGGAGATCGATTCGACACCGGCCGCGGGCTGATCTGTGACAAGGTTCACACCAGTGTTGAAGAAGTCCAGCCCCGGGGTGTTCGCGGGCTTGGAGCCATCCTCGGCCCACTGTTTGATCGCCTCAACCCCCAGCGACGCCATGAGAAGCGGGTACTGCTGGGACGTCGCCCCGATCACGCCATCGGCAATGTTCTGCACGCCCGGGCATCCGCCGTCGACGGACACGATGAGCACATCGGACTCCCGGCCGAACGCCTTCAGCGTCTCGTACGCACCGGCAGCGGCGGGTTCGTTGATGGTGTAGACCACGTTGATCCCCGGATCCTTCGACAGAAGGTTCTCCATGGCCCGACGACCGCCTTCCTCATTGCCTGCGGTGACCTCGTTGCCGATGATGCGCGGGTCATCTTCGTCGCCCCAGCGGGATGGATCCTTCACGTCGATGCCAAATCCCGTCAGGAAACCCTGATCGCGCAGCACGCCGACCGAGGGCTGGCTTTCCGCCAAGTCGAGCATCCCGATCTTCGCATCCGCGGCGTCCGCCCCGAGCGTTGCCGCCGCCCATGCGCCGATCAGCTCTCCGGCCTTGAAATTGTCGGTGGCAAAGGTCGCATCCGCAGAGTCGATGGGCTCCAGCGGCGTGTCGAGCGCGATGACCAGAAGACCCGCGTCCTGCGCCTGCTTGACCGCTGGCACGATCGCCTTGGTATCCGACGCGGTGATCAGGATGCCCTTCGCGCCCGAGGCGATACACGTCTCGATCGCCTGGACCTGGGTCTCGTGGTCCCCGTCCACCTTGCCCGCGTAAGTGCTGAGCGACATGCCAAGCTCTTCAGCCTTCGCGGTCGCCCCTTCGCGCATCTTCACAAAGAACGGATTGATGTCGGTCTTGGTGATCAGGCACGCCTCGATGCTGTGCGCGTCGGCCATCGCCTGCCCCGCACCCATGACGGTCACTGCTGCGATGGAGCTCATGAGTAGTGTTCGCATAGTCGTCCTCCCGAAACGATAAGGCGGCTGCGTGTATCGCAACTCAACCATGACGTGAACGGAGCCAGATTCCAAAAGACCTGTCAATTAATAAATCTGATTGATTTATGAATTACAGTGGACCAACGTCATGGCAAGCAACAACGAGAGCCAGGCGTGTCGAGCCTCGAGAAAACAGAAGGCGAAAAGGTGGGGCCGCCGCTTGCCGGTGGTGCCAACCAGGTCCGTGTCCGCCACCACAATGAACGGCTGTTGCTGACCGTGCTGCGACGGCAAGGTGCGCTGTCGAAGGCGGAGATCGCCCGGCGTACCGGTCTTTCCCCCCAGACGGTGACGGTGATCACGCGTGCCCTTGAAAAGGACGGCCTGATCAGCCGCGGGGATCCGGTGCGCGGGCGGGTGGGTCAGCCTTCGATCCCGATGTCTCTCGCGCCCGAGGGCGCCTACTCCATCGGGCTGAAGGTGGGACGGCGCAGCGCGGAGCTTGCGCTCATGGACTTCACCGGGCGCATCCGGATGCAGGAACGGCAGACATACCCCTACCCGCTGCCGGAAACGATCCTCGCTTTTGCCCGCGACCGGATCGGGGCGCTCCTGCCCGAGGGGGTCGAGCGCGACCGCCTTGCAGGGCTCGGCGTTGCGACCCCGTTCGAGCTCTGGAACTGGGCGGATCGCGTCGGGGCCCCTCCCGGGGACATGGACGCGTGGCGCGGACTGGACATGCGCGCGGCCCTCGCGGATGCGACGGGCCTTCCGACATTTCTGGAGAATGACTGCACCGCCGCGTGCTCAGCGGAGGTGATGCTGGGACACGGGCGCAACACGGGCAACTTTGCCTACTTCTTCATCGGCTTCTTCATCGGCGGGGGGCTGGCGCTCGACCACAACGTGTTCACCGGGATCCGTCAGTCAGCAGGCGGGATGGGTCCCATCGCCGTCGGGCGGGAGGGGTCGAGGATTGTGCAGCTTCTCGATCATGCCTCCCTGGCGCAGCTTGAGGATGCGCTGCAAACCGAGGGCACGGATCCAAGCGTGCTTTGGACCTCTCCAGAGGACTGGAGTGCTGTTGGTCCCGCGGTCGAACGCTGGATCGCGGAAACCGCCGACCATCTCGCGGTTGCGATGATCTCCGTCTGCTGCGTAATCGACTTCGAAACCGTGGTGCTTGACGGCGCGTTTCCCGACGCGATCGGGGGGCGGATCGTGGAGGCAACACAGGAGCGGTTGTCGCACCATGACATCGCCGGGGTGCGCCCTTTCCGTGTCGTTCAGGGACAGGTGGGAAGTGCTGCACGGGTCGTCGGCGCAGCCTCCCTGCCCCTTCAGGCGCGGTATCTGGTGGACCCCAGCGTGCTGTTCGGCACTGGGGCTGGCTGAAGCCAGCGTTCAACTTTCATAGCGTGTCTGCCCCCGCCGCCGCTCATCGATCGGAAGCTCCAGATGGATCGGCTGATGCGCTCGTTCCGAACAGGCGGTGCGCGGGCATAGATGGCAGTTGATCCCGATGGGCGTGAAGAGGTCCGGATCGCTTCGCTGAAACGGCAGGCCGTAGCAGATGTCGCCCGCATGCTCCTCGCCGCATCCCAGCGACACCACCAGCCGGTGCTCCATGGCGCTGCGCCCCGTGCGGGGCCGGTCGACGGTCCGGCTCATGGTGAGGAACCGGTCTCCTTCCGGCAGCTCGACAAACTGCGGCAGGATCGAACCGGGGTTGCGGAAGGCAAGGTGGATGTTCCACCGCGGACATGCCCCGCCATACTCCGCAAGCTGGAACGCTGTCGCGTTGAACCGCTTGGTCACGTTGCCCGCCCGGTCCACCCGGAGGAAGAAGAAGGGCACACCCCGCGCCCCCTCCCGCTGCAGGGTCGTGATCCGGTGACACACCTGCTCGAAGGACACGCCGAATACCGCCGCGAGGTAGTCGAGGTCGTAGCGGCAGGACCGCGCCGCCTCCAGCACCTCGTCGTAGGGCATCAGCACCGCAGCGGCGAAGTAGTTGGCAAGCTCGACGCGCAGCCGCGCCTTCACCCGGGGCTGGTCAAAGCCGCTGCGTTCCACAAGGGACGCGATCGTGCTGCTGTGCTCGACCAGTCCGGTCATGTGGACGAGCTGAAAGACCCTGTTCGGGTGGTCGAGCGCGTCAGAAAGGTAAAGCCGCCCCGCCGCCTCGTCATAGTCCCGCAGGGTATCGGGCATCTCCGCCATGGAGCGCGGGACGACCTCGATGCCAAGAATAGTCTGCATCCGACGCTTGAAGCTCGAATAGAGCTCGTCCGGCACGATGGACGCCTCCGCCCGCAGCCGTTCTGCGGCCGCCTCCAGCTCCGGGAAATGGTTGCGGCTTGCACGAAAGAAGTCGTGGATCACGGATTCCGGGGAGGCATCCGCAACCCCGGCCGGATCGTGGCCGACGATCTGCGACATCCGCATCAGCCGGTCCGACAGTTCCCGATAGCCCTTATAGAGGGAGAGGAATTGCCGCACGACGCCCGGTCCGTGATCGATGGCCCCGCGCAGTTCCTGCAGATCGGGCAACCGCCCCTCGAACATCGGATCGCGCAGGGCGGCGCGCAGATCGGCGAGCGTCTCCGCCGAATCGTCCGTCAGCAGATCCCGCCAGTCGACCCCGTAGGCGTCCGACAAGGACATCAGAACCTGGACCGAAAGGCTCCGCTGGTTGTTCTCCAGCAGATTGACATAGGCGGCCGAAACGCCAAGCGCTTTGGCCATCTCACTTTGGGTTTGCCCGCGTTCACGGCGCAACTGCCGCAATCGCGGTCCGACGAGAGTCTTGTGCACTGTTGTATACTTTTGATTTGATATTAACAGATTAACAAAGATGTAGCTCTGTTAACCGCGACCTCAACTTGCCAACGCGGTTTTCTTTCCCTCGCAAACAATCCCGCGCTAGCTGTCCGTCCAACGAAAGAAAATTACTGTGGGTGGATCAACGCGATGAAAAACGGCGTCACACATCTCTTCATTCCCGGCCCGACCAACGTGCCGGAAGATGTCAGACAGGCCATGAATGTGCCTATGCAGGACATGCGGGCACCGGACTTCGGCACGCTGACCGCACCGCTCTTTGCCGGGCTGAAGGATGTGTTCCGGACGAAGACTGGGCGCGTGTTCCTGTTCCCCGGCTCCGGCACCGGCGCATGGGAAGCGGCGATGACGAACACGCTCACCGAGGGCGACCGTGTCCTCATGTCCCGGTTCGGACAGTTCTCCGGCCTCTGGGTCGAGATGGCCGAGCGGCTGGGCCTCGACGTCCACTGCATAGATGTCCCGTGGGGCAAGGGAGTGCCGGTCGACGAGTATCGGGCCATCCTCGCCGCAGATCGCGAGCACACGATCAAGGGCGTTTTCGCGACCCACAACGAGACCGCGACCGGCGTTGCGTCGGACATCGCGGCCATCCGTGCGGCCCTCGATGAGACCGGCCATCCGGCCATGCTCTATGTCGACGGCGTCAGCTCCATCGGGTCGCTGGACTTCAGGATGGAGGAGTGGGGCGTGGACTGCGCGGTTGCAGGATCGCAGAAGGGCCTCATGCTGCCCGCCGGCCTTGGCATCCTCGGTGTGAGCGAAAAGGCACTCGAGGCGGCCAAGACGGCAAAGATGCGCCGGGCCTACTTCGAATTCGCCGACATGATCGCGATGAACGACAATGGCTACTTCCCGTACACGCCACCGACGCAGATCCTGCACGGCCTGACCGCCTCGCTCGACCGCATCTTCCGCGAGGGGCTCGACGCAGTCGTTGCGCGCCACGCGCGTCTGGCTGAGGGCGTCCGCCGTGCTGTCACCGCCTGGGGTTTGGAGACCTGTGCGCAAGGCAGCACATGGCATTCGAACACGGTGACGACGATCATGACGCCGGACGGCGTGGATGCGCGGGACGTCATCTCTTTCGGCTACGACCGCTACAACACGTCCTTCGGATCCGGTCTGGGCCAACTGGCCGGGCGCGCCTTCCGCATCGGACATCTGGGCGATCTCAACGAGGTCATGTGCCTGTCCGCGGTCGCGAGTGCGGAAATGGCGCTGACCGACGCGGGGGCCGACATCACCCTCGGCTCCGGCGTCGCCGCGGCGCAGTCCTGGTATCTCGAAAGCCGCGGGCACGGGCTGATGCTCGCCGCTGAGTAAGCCCCAAGACATCACCACACCAACAAGACAAAAACGGAGGAAGAAACGATGTTCAACTCACTCACCCGCCGGGCGGCAATCGCCCTCGCCACGGTCGCGGCCGTGGCAACGGCAGCGCCTGTCGCCGCCGATTGGAAGCCAAACCGGCCCATCGAGATGGTGATCATGGCTGGCCAGGGCGGCGGTGCGGACCGGCTCGCGCGCCTCTTCCAGTCGATCATCCAGCAGAACAAGCTTGCCTCCATGCCCGTGCTCCCGGTGAACAAGGGCGGCGGCTCCGGCGCGGAGGCGCTGCGCTACCTGAAGGACAACGCGGGCGCCGATCACATCGTGATGGCCACGCTCAACTCCTACTACACCACGCCGCTGCGCACGGACATCGGCGTCGATATCGAGGAATTCACGCCGGTCGCCCGTATGGCACTCGACACGTTCGTGCTGTGGGTCAACGCAGACAGCGATATCTACACGCTCGACGACTATGTATCGGCCGTGAAGGCCGCAGGCGGCACCTGGAAAATGGGTGGTACCGGCACCGGCCAGGAGGACAGCCTCGTGACCGCGATGCTGGAGCAGGAGTTCGGCATCCAGCACACCTACGTGCCCTTCAAGGGGGGCGGAACCGTGGCGAAGAACCTGGTGGGCGGTCACATCGATTCCACCGTGAACAACCCGTCCGAGCAGCTGGCATTCTGGCAGGCGGGCAAGTCCCGGCCAATCGCGGCCTTCACCGCGGAGCGGCTGGCAACCTTCCCGGACGTGCCAACGATGACCGAGCTCGGCTATCCGATGACCTACACGATGCAGCGGAGCTTCGTCGCACCGCCGGGCATGTCCGACGAGGCCGTGGCCTACTACACAGAGCTGTTCGAGGCGGTTGCAGCCACCGAGGAGTGGCAGACCTATGCCGCAGACAAGGCCCTGCTGACAGACTTCCTGACCGGCGACAATCTGCAGGCCTACTTCCTGGGTGAGCGAACCCTGCACGAGGAACTGCTGCGGTCGCTGGGCGAACTGCGCGGCTCATAGGGCAGAGCCTCTCGCGCTGCCCTGCACAGGCAGCGTGACACTAGGGCGAAGAGGGTGCCGGGCGGACGCGGGGGCAGTCCGCCCGGCACTGTTCCCGACCGGCACCCCAAAGTAGAGATACCGGAGGATCCCACCCATGCGCAGCGCAGAGCTTTCCATCGCAGCCGCCCTGATGGGGCTGTCCGTCTTCTTCATGATTTACGCGGTGGCCTTGCCTATCGGTTGGGTGCCCGAGGCCGGACCGGGCGGAGGGGCATTCCCGTTCTGGCTGTCTGCGATCATGTTTCTCTGCGCGGGCGCGATCTTTGCCCGCACCCTTTCCACCCAGTCGACCGGGCCCTTTTTCGACCCGCAGACCAGTCGGTCGGTCGCGGTCGTCAGCCTCGCGATCCTCGTGACCATCGCCGTCATGGCCTGGGCCGGGACATACGTGGCGCTGACGCTGTTCCTTCTGTTCTACCTGCGCATCTACGGACGCCACGGCTGGACGGTTGTCGTGCCGATCACGGCCATGACGCCGGTCGTCCTGTTCTTCTTCTTCGAGGTGACGCTGAAGATCCTGCTGCCCAAAGGGATCACAGAGCCGCTCTTCTTCCCGCTCTACGCGATGTTTTTTTGAGGGGGATTTGACCCATGGAAGCGCTTGGATTTCTGCTCGACGGGTTCGCAACCTCCCTGATGCCGATCAACATTGCGGTCGTCATCATCGGGGTGACCGCCGGACTTTTCATCGGTGCGATGCCGGGGCTTGGCTCCGTGAATGGGGTGGCGATCCTCTTGCCGCTGACCTTCATCGTGCCGCCCACATCCGCGATCATCTTCCTTGGCGCGCTCTATTATGGCGCGATGTACGGGGGGGCGATCAGTTCGGTCCTGCTGGGCATACCCGGCGCCTCGACCGCGGTGGCCACCACTTTCGACGGCCGGCCCATGGCCCAACAGGGCAAGGCCGGTCTCGCCCTGATCGCGGCGGCCGTTGCGAGTTTCGTTGGCGGGACGATCTCGGTTATCCTCTTCACGCTCTTCGCCGCCCCGCTCGCAGATCTCGCGCTCGCATTCGGTCCGGCGGAAGAGTTCGCGCTTGTTCTGCTGGCCTTTACCACGTTTGTCGGTCTTGGGGGTGACGACATTCTCAAGACAATCCTGATGATCGCGCTCGGGCTCGTGCTGTCGACCGTGGGGCTCGACCTCATTTCGGGACAGCCACGCCTTATCTTCTTCGATCAGCCCGGCTTTTACTCCGGCATCTCCTTCCTCGTGTTGGCCATCGGCGTCTATGGCATCGGCGAGGTGCTGTGGACCATCGAGCAGACGCACAAGAACCCGCAGGTCACCTCTGCCCGCGTCGGTTTACGGGAGCTCTGGGCGGGGATCAAGCTTCTGGGCACCACGGCGCGGACCATGACCTTCGGCAGCTTTATCGGCTTTTTCGTCGGCATGCTGCCAGCGGCGGGTGCGACCCCGGCTTCGCTGATGGCGTACGGTCTCGCCAAATCCTCCTCGCGGCAGCCGGAGAGCTTTGGCAAGGGCAACATCGAGGGGGTCGTCGCGCCGGAGACGGCAAACAACGCCGCCTCCACCGGATCGCTGCTGCCCATGCTGACACTCGGGATCCCGGGATCGCCGACCACGGCCCTCCTGCTCGGCGGGATGGTGATGTGGGGGCTTACCCCCGGGCCGATGCTGTTCCTCGAACAGCAGGAGTTCGTCTGGGGCCTGATCTCGTCGCTTTATACGGCGAACCTCGCCGCCGTGCTGATTAACCTTGCGCTCATCCCGCTCTTTGTCTGGGCTCTGCGGATGCCGTTCACGGTCCTTTGCGCGATCGTGCTGGTCCTCTGCATCGTCGGCGGCTTTGCCCCGAACCAGAAGATGCACGATGTTTGGCTGATCGCGGGCTTCGGCATGGCAGGATATCTGCTGCGCAAGGCGGACTATCCGCTCGCCCCGCTCGTGCTCGCACTCGTCCTCGGA
This sequence comes from Pseudomonadota bacterium, assembly GCA_038532435.1. Lineage (GTDB taxonomy): Bacteria > Pseudomonadota > Alphaproteobacteria > Rhodobacterales > Rhodobacteraceae > JBCBAP01. Next base: position 65,055 of record JBCBAP010000003.1, read on the forward strand.
CCGCTGATGGAAAAGAGCTTCCGTCAGGCGCTGATTTCGGAGCAGGGCAACATCCTGACCTTCATCGAGCGTCCGATCTCGGGCGGGTTCATGCTCCTCGCGCTGCTCTTCTTTGCCCTTCCGCTGATCAAATCGGTGCTGAATGCGCGACGGAAGGCATTGAACCCGGCGGAATAAGCCACAAAAAGAAACAGACAGATTGCTTGCCGGAGGATGCCGCCATGGCCACCACCCTTTCCGCCCTCCTCGCCTCACACGGCGTGGACACGCCCGCCATCGGGGGGCAGGACAGACCGTGGCTGACCCATGGGGAGCTGCGGACGCTGACGGAGACGACGCGTGCGCGTCTCTACGCCTGCGGGATCGGCCGGGGGGATCGTGTCGCGATCGTCCTGCCCAACAGCCCGGAGATGGCGACAGCCTTTATCTCCATCGCGCAAATCTGCACGACCGCACCGCTGAACCCGGCCTACCGGGTGGACGAGTATGATTTCTACCTGTCCGACCTGAAAGCCAAGGCCATCGTGCTGCCGGACGGGTATGAGGGCCCCGCGCTGGAGGCGGCGCAACGCCACGATTTGATCATCCTGCGGCTGATCGTCGATACGACAGGGCCTGCGGGGTCCTTCACGCTTGAGGGCCCGACCGCCGCGGGGGCTGACATGACGGAGCCCACGGCAGAAGACATCGCCCTCATCCTGCACACGTCGGGCACGACATCGCGGCCTAAGATCGTGCCCCTGCTGCAATCGAACCTTGCTGCGTCCGCCGGCAACATCGCGGAGACGCTCGCCCTCACACCCGAGGACCGGTGCCTCAACATCATGCCGCTTTTCCACATTCACGGGCTGGTCGCGGCAGTCTCGTCGAGCCTCGTGTCCGGCGGATCGATCTGGTGCTCCAGCGGGTTCGACGCGCTCAAATTCTTCGGGCAGCTCGATACCGCGAAGCCCTCCTGGTACACCGCCGTGCCGACGATGCATCAGGCGATCCTGACGCGGGCGAAGCGCAACGCCGACGTGGTTGCACGCGCTGAGCTGCGCTTCATCCGGTCCTCGTCCGCCTCCCTGCCGCCGCAGGTCCTGACCGCAGTGGAGGAGACCTTCGGTGCGCCGCTCATCGAAAGCTATGGGATGACCGAGGCCTGCCATCAGATGGCGTCCAACCCGCTGCCGCCGCGCGCGCACAAGGCCGGGTCCGTCGGCATCGCGGCCGGACCGCAGGTGCGCATCGCCCACGAGACGGAGGACCGGCTGCTTGGCGACGCGGAGACGGGCGAGGTCGTGATCTCCGGCACCAATGTCACCCCGGGCTATGAGAGCAATCCGGACGCCAACGCGAAAAGCTTCTTTGATGCGGACGGTGCCCGCTGGTTCCGCACGGGCGACCAGGGGGCATTCGATGCGGAACGCTATCTGCGTCTGACGGGCAGGCTGAAAGAGATCATTAACCGCGGGGGGGAGAAGATCAGCCCTCTTGAGGTGGACGAGATCCTCATGGATCATCCGGCAATCCAGCAGGTCGTCACCTTCGCCCTGCCCCATCCGAAGCTGGGTGAGGAGGTCGCCGCGGCAGTGAAGCTGCGCGACGGCAGCAACGCGACGGAGCGGGAAATCCGCGACTTCGCGACAGAGCGCCTTGCGGACTTCAAGGTTCCGCGCAAGATCGTCATCCTCGACGAGATCCCGAAGGGCGCCACCGGGAAGATGCAGCGGATCGGCATGGCCGAGAAGCTTGGCCTGACCGAGCCCGCCTGACGCCCGCCCCAAGGAGACGGTAATGAAGATCTGCATTTTCGGCGCCGGCGCCATCGGCGGCTATATGGGTGCCAAACTGGCGAAGGCGGGCGCGGACGTGAGCCTTGTGGCGCGCGGCCCGCACCTTGCGGCCATGCGGGAAAACGGCCTCACACTGATCGAGGAGGGAGAGCGCAGCACGGTCAATGTGAAGGCGTCCGACGATGCAGCCGACCTCGGCCCGCAGGACTACGTGATCATTACGCTCAAGGCACACTCCGTGCCCGGGGTGGTGGACCGGATCCAGCCCTTGCTCGGCCCCGACACCACAATCGTGAGCGGTGTTAATGGCGTGCCCTGGTGGTACTTCTATGGGCTCGAAGGACCCTACTGTGATCGCCGCCTGGGCACCGTCGATCCGGGCGATGTGCAGTGGGACGGTTTCGGGCCGGAGCGGATGCTGGGCTGCGTGGTCTATCCCGCAGCCGAGGTCATCGAACCCGGTGTCATCAATCACATCGAAGGCACGCGCTTTTCCCTTGGCGAGCCGTCCGGAGAGAAGTCGGAGCGGGCGCAGGCGCTCTCAAAGGCGCTATCAGCTGTGGGGCTGAAGGCACCGGTCCGCCCCAAGATCCGGGACGAGATTTGGGTAAAGCTCTGGGGCAACCTGTCCTTCAACCCGATCTCGGCACTCACGCACGCAACGCTCGACGTACTGTGCACTGATCCCGGCACGCGCAGCGTTGCGCGAGGCATGATGGTCGAGGCGCAGGAGATCGCCGAGAAGCTGGGCGTGAAGTTTCCCATCGACGTGGACCGCCGCATCGAGGGCGGGGCAGCCGTGGGTGCCCACCGCACATCGATGCTGCAGGATCTCGACATGGGCAGACCGATGGAGATTGATGCATTGGTCTCAGCAGTGCAGGAATTGGGCACGTTGACCGAAACCCCCACGCCGACAATTGACACGGTGCTGGCTCTGATCCGCCTGCGGGGGCGGGTCGCCGGTCTCTACCACTAGCAGGGGAGAGCGCGGTCAGATATCCGACCGCGCACCAGGCTGATCAGAGGGGCACGATGCTCGCCTGTCCGGTCTCGAGCGCGAGCCGGACCGCAGCGTCCGCTGCCGCAAGATCCTGCAAACCGACACCGGTTCCGTCGAAGATCGTGATCTCCTCGTCCCGTGTCCTGCCAATGTGGTCTCCGTTCACCACCTGACCGATCTCGGTGATATCGGCGGAGGTCACGAGAGCCTTAGCGATGGCATGCTGGAATTCGCCGATTGAGATGCTTTGCGCAATCTCATCGGTGAAGAGCGTCGCTGCCGAGACGAGAACCGGATCCACCTCCTGCTTGCCCTTTGTGTCCGTTCCCATGCACGCGATGTGGGTGCCCGGCTTGATCTGCTCCGCCCGCAGCAGGGCCTCATAGGCCGACGTGATGGTAATGATCACATCCGCCTGTGCACCAAGCTCATCCGTGCTCACAGCCTCGAACGGCAGACCGATCTCCGCCGCCGTGTCCGCGAGACGGCCCAGCATCTCCGGATGCGGGTTCCAGCCGACCACCTTCTCGAAATCTCGCTGCGCCGCCGCCGCCCGCATCTGGAAGGTGGACTGATGACCCGCGCCCACCATGCCGAGCACCTTGGCATCGGCCCGCGCCAGATGTTTGATCGACACGGCGGAGGCCGCAGCCGTGCGCACCGCTGTCAGATAGTTGCCGCCGACCATCGCCTTAGGCCGCCCGGTATCCGCATCAAAAAGGAAGACGGTGGACTGGTGGTTCGTCAGCCCCTTGTCTGCGTTGCCGGGCCAGTAGCCGCCGGACTTCAGGCCGAGGACAAGCCTCGCCTGATCGAATCCGGACTTGAACCCGTAAAGCGCATCCTGGTGCCCGATCGCCTCCCGAATGACGGGGAAGTTGTAGGCATCGCCCCGGGCCATTGCGCCAAAGACCGCCTCGACCGCGTCGAACGCCATCTCCGGCGTGAGGAGACGCGCTGCCAGCGCCTCCGGCACAACAATGAGACTGTTCGCCGTGATATCAGCTGGAACGTTCACAGGCACTTTCCCCGGGCAGAGACGGGCCAGACCTGCTCCACCTTCCCGTTCCGCACACCGACATACCAGTCATGTACGTTGCAGGTGGGATCGCAGTGACCGGGCACGAGCCGCAGCTTGTCATTCACCTTCAGCACCCGGTCCGGATCGGCGATCACCCCATGCTCATCGGAGCATTTGACGTACTCAACGTCGGATCGGCCGAAGATCACCGGCAGTCCTGAGTCGACCGACTGTGTCTTCAGCCCTGCGTCGCAGATCGCCTTGTCCGCTTTCGCATGGGACATGACGGAGGTGTAGAGGAAGAGTGCGTTGACGAACTCCGTCTCATCAATGCGCTTTCCATCCTTGTCTAGGATCCGGCCATAATCCGCGTCCATGAAGGCGTAGGAGCCGCACTGCAACTCGTTATAGACGCCTGAATTTCCTTCAAAATAGTAGGATCCGGTCCCGCCGCCGCCGACAATGTCACAGGACAGTCCCTCTGCCTCCAGCGCATCAACTGCGTCGCGAACCATGGCGACGGCCACGTCGATTTTCGCCTTGCGCTCCTCGTAGAGATCGAGGTGCTGCATCGCTCCCTGATAGGCCTGCAGACCCGCAAACTTCAGGCCCGGTGCAGCGTCGATGGCGCGGGCCAGTGCGACGACCTCTTCTGTCGTGGTCACACCGCAGCGTCCCGCGCCGCAATCGATCTCGACAAGGCATTCGATCTGCGTGCCGTGGGCCGTGGCCGCGGCGGAAAGGTCGGCAATATTGGCCGGATCGTCGACACAACAGATGGTCCGTGCACCAAGCTTCGGCATCCGGGCAAGCCGGTCGATCTTTTGCGGGTCGCGCACCTGGTTTGACACAAGCACATCCTTGACGCCGCCGCGGGCGAACACCTCAGCCTCCGCCACCTTCTGGCAGCAGACGCCGACGGCGCCGCCCTCCTCGATCTGATAGAGCGCCACATCGACGGATTTGTGCATCTTGCCGTGGACCCGGTGCCGCACGCCCATCCGCTCACACTGCGCGCGCATCGTGGCCACGTTGCGCTCAAACGCATCAAGGTCGATCAGCAGGCAGGGCGTCTGCACGTCAGCTTCGTCCATCCCGGGTTTTGCGGGGATATCGTAGCCCACATCATAGGCATCGAACTGGCTCAGATCTTTCATGGGATCCTCCGTCGTTAGCTGCGCGGGGCTCAGCCCGCGGTCATCCAGGGCAGTTTGTTGAGGTCGACATTGCCGCCGGTGATGATCACACCCACGCGCTTGCCCGCGAACCGATCCTTGTTCTTGAGGATCACCGCGAGCGGCACCGCGCAGGAGGGTTCGATCACGATCTTCATCCGCTGCAAGGTCAGGTACATCGCGTCGATGATCTCCTGCTCAGACGCGAGCAGTACGTCGGACACGTAGTTCGAGACGAAGTGCCAGGTGCGCGGGCGCAGGCTGACCTTCAGACCGTCGGCGATGGTCTGGGGCGCGTCATCCTCAATCATGTATCCCGCACGGAAGGATCGGTAGACATCATCCGCCTGCTCGGGCTCCGCGGCGATGATCTCCGTCCGCGGCGCAAGCGCGCCCATGGAAATACAGGTCCCCGAGATCATGCCGCCACCGCCAATGGGGGCGACGACCAGATCCATCGCACCGCATTCCTCGAACAGTTCCTTCGAGCATGTGCCCTGCCCCGCAATCACGCGATGGTCGTTGTAGGGATGCACGAAGTCCGCGCCGGTCTCGGCAACAACTTCCTCCAGCATTGCCTCGCGCGCGGCGGTCGACGGTTCGCACTCCAGCACCGTCCCACCATAGCCGCGCATGGCTGCCTTTTTCGCCTCCGGCGCGGTGCGGGGCACGACCACGGTCGCCTTGATCCCGCGTCTGCCAGCGGCATAGCTCAGGGAGAGGCCGTGGTTCCCGGATGAGTGGGTCGCAACCCCCCGGGCCGCCGCCTCCTCGGTCAGGCCGAACACCGCGTTCGAAGCACCACGCGCCTTGAATGCGCCCGCCTTCTGGAAGTTCTCGCATTTGAAGAAGAGCTCGGCGCCGGTGAGCCCGTTCAGGTACTCCGACGTGAGCACCGGTGTTCTGTGGACGTGCGGTTTGATCCGGGCGTGCGCCTCGGTCACGTCCTTGAAGGTGGGGATGTAGAATTCGGGTTCGATATCCTTCATGTCACGCCGCCTTTCGTTCGACCACTGCACCAGCCCGCGTCGCACGATAATAGGCCTGCGCCGCTGCGACCCCCGCACCCGGGGTGACAGGCATCTCGAGATCCGCCATCACCATCTCCGCCGCAGCGAGGCCAGAGAGCGCCATCACGTCGGTCATTGCGCCCAGGTGGCCGATGCGAAACACCTTGCCCGCAACGTCCCCGAGGCCCACGCCGAATGCCACGTCATAGGCGTCCGCCGCGTGGCTTACGACGGCGTTGCCATCGAACCCGTCGGGCACGACAACCGCTGTTACCGTGTCGGAATAGAGAGTGGGGCTGCGGGCACAGATGTCGAGGCCCCAGGCGTGCACCGCCTGCCTCACCCCTTCGGCGATCCGGTGGTGACGGGCGAAGACTACATCGAGCCCTTCTTCCAGCAGCATATCCACACTCTCCCGAAGACCTGCCATGAGGGCCACTGCCGGGGTGTACGGGTATCCGCCGGATGCATTGGTCGTCAGCATGTCGCGGAAATCGAAGAAGCAGCGCGGGCACTCCGCGTTGGCCATCGCCGCCTGAGCTTTTTTGCTCACGCCCACGATGGCGAGGCCAGCGGGCAGCATGAACCCTTTCTGCGAGCCGGTCACCGCAACATCGACGCCCCACGCGTCCATTCGGAAATCGACGGACGCGATGGACGACACCCCGTCGACCATGAAAAGCGCCGGGTGATCCGCGGCGTCGAGCGCCGCACGAACCGCCGCCATGTCGCTCAGCACCCCCGTCGCCGTTTCGTTGTGGGTGGCGAGCACCGCCTTGATCCGACAGTCACGATCTGCCCGGAGGATCTCTTCGAACCGGTCCGCGGGGGCGCCCATACCCCACGGGCAGTCGACGATCTGCACGTCGAGCTTGTGCCGCTGGCAAAGATCGATCCAGCGGTGTGAAAACATCCCGTATCGCGCAACAAGCACCCGATCTCCGGGGCTGAGCGTGTTGGTGATCGCGGCCTCCCAGCCTCCGGTTCCCGACGCGGGAAAGACGATCACATCTCCCTCCTCGGTCTTCAGGATCTGCTTCACACCGTCGAGGGTCGGGCCGAGCATGTCGCCGAACCGCGCTGACCGGTGGTCGAGAGACGGCAGGTCGATCGCCCGCCGTACCCGTTCCGGCATGTTGGTTGGTCCGGGTATGAATATCGGGTTCTGCATCAGCACGGCGCAACCTCTCCTCACATCTTTGTTGCGACCAGTCTACGGACACACATTCCGTTTGCAATTTTTTCGAAAAAGTTTTTCAATACATATAGAGTCTCGAAACAGTGTCTATTATCAAAGGGATGATATTTTTTCATATTGCGAACTAGTTTTTCAACGCACGCCGAAACAGGCGCACGAGGGTGGGAATCAGCATGAATGATCGGACGAAGCGCAGCCGTGGACGCCCCCGTGGTCAGGCAGGCGGCGTCGAGGCATCAACGATCCAGTCCCTCGACCGCGCGATCCGGGTTCTCCAGCGTCTGGGAACGGCAGAGGGTCTGTCGCTCAGCGAGCTTGCTTCGGATCTGGAGGAGTCTCCGTCGACCCTTTACCGGGTGCTCACCACCCTCGCGCGGCATCAGATGGTGGAGTTCCAGGAGGCGACGCAGCTCTGGTACATCGGCATCGAGAGTTTCCGCATCGGCTCCGCCTTTCTGGGGCGGACCCAGCTTGTGGAACAGGCCCGCATCGTCATGCGGCACCTGATGGGCGATACGGGAGAGACTGCAAATCTCGGCATCGGGGAGGAGCGAGAGGTCATTTTCGTTTCGCAGGTGGAGACACATGAGCCGATCCGCGCCTTCTTTCGCCCCGGCACGCGCGGTGCGATCCATTCGAGCGGTATCGGCAAGGCGCTGCTCGCCCACCGCGACGGCGACGCGGTGGCGCGCCTGTTCGAGGCGGGCCCCCTGCCCGCGTTCACCCCCTCCACGATCACCGGGCGGGAACAGTTGGCCGAACATCTTGCGGGGATCCGCAGCACCGGATGGTCCGTCGATAATGAAGAGCATACGATCGGCATGCGCTGCATCGCCGCTCCCATCTTCAACGAATTCGGGGAAGCGGTCGCGGGTGTGTCGATCTCGGGCCCCAGCGTCCGTATCCGGCCCGACCGGGACGCTGACTTGGGCCTCCGGGTACGCAACGCAGCCGACGCCATCACCCAGGCGATCGGGGGCCGCAGACCGGGACCGTGATGCCGGGCGCCAACCGCCCGAAGGGCTCAGAGGTGCGCGCGCCCCGCGGGCGTGCTCATTTCGACAGCGGCCCAGTGGCGCAGGTCTCGCAGGCGTCGTAGGCGTTTGCGAACATCACAAGCGGGGAGGCCTCGACAGCGAGGGTCAGAAGAACGAGGAAAAACGCGGTTTTCATGGAGGCTCCCGGGGCTTGCTCTTCTTTCTACGGGCTGTCGGGCCTGTTCCGTCGCCCGCGCGCGACACTGGCCTTCATCGCCGTTTCGGCGTAGCAGTAGGCAACCCCCTCAGATCCTCACGGAACACCCATGTCAGACACCCGCGCACACCGCCGCTTCCGCTCCCAGGAATGGTTCGACAACCCCAACAATCCGGGCATGACCGCGCTCTATCTTGAACGCTACCAGAACCAGGCCTTCACCCGGGATGAGTTGCAGGCGGAACGACCTATCATCGGCATCGCGCAGACCGGCAGCGACCTTGCGCCCTGCAACAAGATCCACGTGTTCCTCATGGACCGCATCAAGGCGGGGATCCGGGACGGGGGCGGGATCCCCATGGAGTTTCCCGTTCACCCAATCCAAGAGACGGGCAAGCGGCCGACCGCAGCGCTCGACCGAAACCTGCAGTATCTCAGCCTCGTGGAGGTGCTGCACGGTTACCCGATCGACGGCGTGGTGCTGACGACCGGGTGCGACAAGACCACGCCCGCCATGCTCATGGGGGCCGCCACGGTCGACATCCCCGCCATCGCGCTCAACGGCGGGCCGATGCTCGACGGCTGGTGGCAGGGCAAGCGCGCGGGCTCCGGGACCATCATCTGGGAAAGCCGCCGCCTGCTCGCTGAAGGCAAGATCGACTATGAAGAGTTCATCCAGCGCGCCTGCTCCTCTTCACCCTCCCTCGGTCATTGCAACACCATGGGCACAGCCTCGACCATGAACGCGATGGCGGAAGCGCTCGGCATGTCCCTGCCGGGCAACGCGGCAATCCCCGCGCCGTTCCGGGAACGCATGAACATGGCCTACGAGACAGGCAAGCGCGCGGTCGCGATGGTCTATGAGGATCTCAAACCGTCGAAGATCCTGACCCGGGCGGCGTTCGAAAACGCGATCCGCGTCAACACCGCGATCGGCGGTTCCACCAACGCACCACCGCATCTGCAGGCTGTCGCGCGCCACGCCGGGGTCGATCTCGACGTGAAGGACTGGGAGACCCACGGCTACGATGCGCCGCTTCTGGTGAACATGCAGCCCGCGGGCGAATACCTCGGCGAGAGCTTCTTCCGCGCGGGCGGCGTTCCTGCGGTGATGGGGGAGATGCTGGCCGACGGAATGCTCCACGGCGATGTGATGACCGCGAGCGGCAAACCCCTCACCGAGGCTCTTGCCGGCGCGCGGAGCGTCGACCCATCCGTGATCCGCCCCGTGTCCGATCCGATGCGGAGGAAGGCGGGCTTCCTCGTTCTGTCCGGCAACCTTTTCGACAGCGCGCTGATGAAAACCTCGGTGATTTCCGACGACTTCCGCCAGCGCTTCCTCTCGGAACCGGGCAATGAGGGCGTCTTTGAAGCGCGTGCCATCGTGTTCGAAGGACCGGAGGATTACCACGACCGGATCAACGATCCGGCGCTTGCCATCGACGACCGCTGCATCCTCTTCATCCGGGGCGTGGGCTGCGTTGGCTATCCAGGCTCCGCGGAGGTCGTGAACATGCAGCCCCCGGATGCGCTGATCAAGGCGGGCATCAACCACCTGCCCACCGTGGGCGACGGTCGACAGTCCGGCACCTCTGAAAGCCCCTCGATCCTCAACGCCTCGCCAGAGGCCGCGGTGGGTGGAGGGCTCGCACTGCTGCGGACCGGGGACACGGTGCGGCTCGATCTCAACGCCTCGACCCTCGACGCGCTCGTCCCCGCGGACGAATGGCAGGCCCGCCGCGACGTGTGGACCGCTCCTCAGATCGAGAGCCAGACACCGTGGCAGGAGATCTATCGCACCCATGTGGGTCAGCTCGCCCAGGGCGGCTGTCTGGAGCTCGCGACCGCCTACCAACGGGTCGCTGAAAACCTGCCAAGGGACAATCACTGACACGTCCTCTGTCCGATGGCCGACGTCTCCGATAGGGACAGTACCGGACAGCAGTCACGGCAAGCCGGGATCGGCGCTGGCGTCCTCCTACGCGGGTGGGGAGGGACGTCAGGTCTGTCGCCCGCGTCGCATGATACCGAGCCCGAGCACCGCCGTTGCGAGCAGCGCGAGCGGCATCGGCAGCGGGACCGGTGCGGGGCGATCATACAGGATCTCGAGTAGGCCGATGCCCTCCGGATCGGCGTTGGTGATGGTCACACCGGCAATCGTCGCCATGCCGCTGACCGTCGCAAAACCCAACCGCGCACCGTCCACAAGCGTGTCCTCGATTGCGCCTAGGAGCGTGCCATCGCGGGAAAAGAACTCCGCCTTCAGCGTCCCTGGTACCGCGCCGGCACCCCCGGCCCCGGCCACGCGAAATCCGAAACGCGAGGTGTCCTCATCGAAGAGGAAGGAGAGTGCCCCCTCCCCGAACGCATCGATGTTCGGGAACCCGGAGGGTCCGGACCCGACAATGACGTCGATACCGAGGTCAACCACCGTCACGTTCGCGCCCGGCGCACCCGCGACGAGGGTCAGCGGCCCGGTCGGCGTGCCGGAGATCGTGTCAAAGGTACCGGTCTGGCCGAGCACCTGACCCGCGAACCGCTCCGCGATCTTGATCCCGTCCAGGTCGATCACGCTATCGAAGGTCGCACCGGGAACGGCGGGGGCGTTGAGCGGGGAAAGGTCGATCTGCACCGTGTCGGTGAGGTCGGCATAGGCGACGGGAACAACGCTCGCGGCAGAGCTGGCGGATGCAGCAAGCGCTGCGGTGAGGAACACGGGCAGGAAACGGGACATGAGTACATCTCTCTTGGAACGCTACGCGCTGCAGGAGATCAGCAGTCCCGCTTCTGATCCATACCCAGCTTTGGGGATCGTGCGTGCCTACGAGCCACTCTTTAGGCTGCGTTCCCGCCACCACAGGTAGAGACCGCTTCCGATGATGATGGATGCGCCGAGCAGCGTCCGGGCCGAGGGCGGTTCGGCGAACACGATCCAGCTCAGCGCGCTAGCATAGAGGATCTGCACGTAGATGAGGGGGGCGAGCACCGAGGCCTCCGCCCAGCGATAGGCGCGGGTGAGCAGCGAGTGGCCAAGCGCGCCGAGGCTGCCGAGGAGCAGCGCAAGACCCCAGTCGAGCGCCCCTGACGGCTGCACCCAGACCCACGCGGCAGGGGGCGCAAGGGCCAAGGTGGCGATGCCGCTGGCGAACACCTGCGCCGTTGGATTGTCGTCTACGCCCGCGATCTTCCGCGTGAGAACAAAATAGATCGATGCGCCGGTGAGCGCGGCGAGAGAATAGAGCATCGCCCAGTGAAACGTCGCCTCCCATGGAGCGGTGATCACGAGCACCCCGAGAAATCCGACCCCGATGGCAACGAGCCTCCGCGGCCCCACCGGTTCGCCCAATATCGGAACGCTCATCAGCGCGATCAGCAGCGGTGCAGCGAAAAAAATCGAGGTGGTCAGCGTGAGCGGCAGGTACACGAGGGCGGCGAAGTTGAACACCGTGGAGGCGAACAGCATCACCCCCCGCAGGACCTCGATGCCCGGCGCGTTGGACCGCAGGATACTCAGGCCCGACCCGGGCAGATAGGCTACGAGAATAGCTACAAAGTGCACGGCATAGCGCAGGAATGCCACTTGGATCGCGGGCAGACCCGCGGTCACCAGCCATTTCGCGATCGTGTCCATGCTCGTGAACATCGCGAAAACAACCAGCAGCGTGGCAACCGCGAGGCCGGCGCGGTTCTCCCTCGGGCGGGGGGCGGTCATCCCGGGCGACGGTCCCTGTGATCATCCTCCAGGAACCAGCGGACCGAATTCTCGAAGCTCTCATCTGCAGCGAAGCCAAGACGCAGTCCCTTCTCCGCCGCAAAATGGCTGCGCCATCCCAGGACGATGCGTTCGATCACCGGGTCCGGGTCCCACGTGATCAGATCGGCTGGTCCGGACCCCGCAACCCGGGTCATGGCCGCGATCATCTCCGCGACCGTGTCGGTACGCCCGGGCAAATTGATGTTGCGGTTGGCGCCGAAGGCTTCGCCATCGATCTCTGCTGCGTGGATCAGGTTGGCGGTCACCGTGCGCGGAGCGGTGTGCCAGATCGGGTAGTCGTCGGACACCGGGCAGTTCGCAGCCTCACCCTGCAGGGGCTCACGGAAGATCGAGGACATGAAGGAGGACGCCGCAGCGTTGGCCTTGCCCGGCCGGATGGAGACCGTCGGCAGGCGCAGCCCGCGCCCGTCGAGGAACCCTTTCCGGCTCATGTCGTTGAGCAGCAGTTCCCCCATGGCCTTCTGCGCACCGTAGGATGTCTGCGGGTTCAACTCGACGCCGTCGGAGATCAGGTCCGGCGCCTCCCCCCCGTGCACGGCGACGGAGGAGGCATAGACGAGGACCGGCGCGTTGCCTTGCGCCCGCGCCGCTTCAAGAAGGTTCAGGGTGCCGCGCAGGTTCACCCGCATGCCGAGGTCGAAATCCGCCTCCGCCGCGCCGGACACCACGGCGGCGAGATGAAAGATGACGTCATAGGGCTCGGCGAAAAGCGCGCTCACCTCCCCCGTGTCAGAGATGTCGGAAGCCACGCCGTTCACCGGGAAGTCAGCGCCCGGCACGGGTGGCGCAGTAACATCGCTCAAGGTGAGCGCCTCGATGCCCATCCCGCGCAGCGTGCCCGTGCGGGCGAGCGACTGCGCAAGCTTCTGGCCGAGAAAACCGCCGCCGCCGGTGATGAGAATGCGCATGACGTCTCCCTCGGTCAGTTGTTCTGCACGCGAACCGTGGTGGTCCCGATACGAATGTCACGGATCTGGGCCGGTAACGTGGTCAGCTTCCCGCTGCGTACATCTGAAACCAGAGACGTCTGCTGAACGTAACGAGTTCCAAATCCCGTCCAAAGGTCGTTGGGACCGCGAACATAGAAGTTCAGCCAGCTGTCGGAGGCATCAGCTTGTGACGACATCACGATCACCATCTCGTCACCCGGAACATCGGTCCGGATGTCGACATAAGCGGCGATGCAGTTTTCGAACGGACCATCAGCTGTTCCGGCGCAACGAGCCAGGTTCGGCGTTTGGGCGAAAGACTCCAGCCTCAACGGAGGGCTCCCGGTTGGCCAGACTTCCAGTCGCGCCAACCGGCGTGAGCTACGCTCGGGATCATTCGGCCCGTCCCGGACAATTGCTCGACCTGACTCTGCATCGACCACCACGGTTCGCATGTCGGTTGTGCCGCGTTCGGCCTCGGCCAGCCCAACGAGTGCCATCTGTCCCTGCTTTCCCCACCTTTCTTCAAGCAGCTGTAGATCCGAGCGGCGGACATCCTCGGCCGTCATAAGCCGGGCAGCTTGCGAAGATGCCGAGATGCCGAAGGGATCGAGCAGCGGTGTCTGCACCAGCGCTCCCGCCACAACCGCGGCAAAGGCAATCCGGATCCCACCCGCACGCATGATCTGAAACGTGCGCGAAGGAACCGCCTGCGCAAGCACATAGAGAAGCGCGTAAGCCGACAAAAGCCCGGCCAGGATCATCGCAAGGATCCTGGAGGGGCTCCACCCCACATCACCCACCCGCACCGCGATCGCCCAGACGGACAAAGCCGCAAGAACTGGCAGGATGAGGACGCTGACCCGCGCGGCGAGAAGAACGAGACGCGCGGAGCTCGCCCGCGCCTCATCGGGACCGAGCGTTGCGGCGATGAGCACAAGCGTGAGGGCGCCCACCATCAATAGGGTGACGGCGGTGGAGAACCCGCCCGTTACGTTCCCCGGTCCGGCGAAGATCAGCGCGACCGTGAAGACGAGGAGGCACACGGCAACCGGCACAATGAGCACGCGCATGAGGTTCAAAACCAGCGTCAGCATCGTCCGGACCAGTCCCGGATACTCACCCGCAATCGACAGCGCGATGCCGAACGCGAGACCCGTGAGCACGGAGATGCCTGGCCCGCTCTCAAAAACCGCGTCCAACAGCCCGATCCCGACGATCTGCAAAAGCAGGTTGCAGAACGCATAGAGGAGCCAGAAGAACAGGACGAACACCACGGCAACGGTCAGGCGCACCACCCCGCTCCACGCCGTGTCAAACAGCACCGCGTGATTGAGGCACTGCCGTCCGGCGATCACAGGGGGCACCGCGAGCGCGAAACTGACGAGGAGCGGCATCACCAGTCCGGGTGTGGCCACCATTTCCGCGTCAGGAAGCAGAAAGCGCGCATGGCTCCAGAGGGAGAGTGCGACGGCCCCTGCCGTCAGGCCAGCCGCACGGACCGTCGCGCTCGCCGGTGGCAGCGGCCCCGCCATCCCCGCGAAGGCCGCAAAGAAGAGGGCTGTTGCGAGCACGATGGCATGCTCAACCAGCGGGGCGAGGTTTGAGACCGCGCCCTCGACGAAGATAATCCAGAACGCCACCCCCGCTGCCAGCCCCATGGCGGGCAGCACCCAGCGGAGAGGCACTGTAGAGGCGTTCACCCGGCCCAACCGCCGTCGATGAGGCAGGCCTGGCCGGTCGTGAACGCGCTTTCATCGCTGGCAAGATACGTCGCCAGGCTCGCGATTTCTTCCGCCGTGCCAATCCGTCCCATGGGCTGGCGGGCGATGAAATCCGCCATGGCCTTGTCGTAGTCACCGGTCGCCCTGAGGCGATCGTGCAGGCTCGGGCTGTCGACTGTACCCGGGCAGATCGCGTTGCAGCGGATGCCTTCGGTGATGTATTCGCGCGCCACGGACTTGGTCATGCCAATAACCGCCGCCTTCGTCGTGCCGTAGATAAACCGGTTCGGCGCGCCGATGATCGATGAGCAGGCCGACGACATGTTGACGATCGCACCGCCCCCCTGGGAGCGCATCCCCGGGATCGCCGCCTGCATGGTGTGAAACATGGCACGGCAGTTGAGGGCGAAGGAAAAGTCCCACTCCGCATCCGTCGCGTCGAGGATCGTGCCGCTCTCCACCCAGCCAGCGCAGTTGAAGAGGATGTTGGGGGCGGCGGCTCCGACGGCGGCGAACACCGCCTCCCGGTCCGTCACGTCGAGCTGCGCGGTCTCGCACCCTTCCAGACCCTCCAGCAGCTCCAGCTTGAGGTCCGTGGCGACCACGCGGGCACCCTCGGCGACGAAGCGGAGCGCGGTTGCCCGTCCGATGCCCTGCCCGGCTGCGGTCACGAACGCGGTTTTTCCCTGTAGTCTCATGATGTTTTCTCTCGTTCCTTAACCACGCCTACTTGCCATCTTCAGCGAACAGATCCGCGAAGTAGTGCACCATCTCCGGCACCATCCGGTCCGCGAAGCCCTGCGCCTTCGCCATGCCGAGGGCCGTGCGAGCGGAGGCGGACATGAGCGACGGCGCACCCAGTTGATCGGCCATCTGCCGGTAGTAACCCACATCCTTGTGACCGTTGGAGACTGAGAAGGCGAGCTCGATCTCCCCGTCGATGGCCTGCGCCTTGATGAACTCCATCATCCCGGAGCGAAGCGGTCCGGCACCCATGACGTCAAAGAGCGTCTGGCGCGGAATTTCGGCGAGGTCCGCCATCGCAAAGGCCTCGGACATCGCGCATGCGGTTGTCATGGCAAAGAAGTTGTTGATGAGCTTGAGCGTGTGCCCGGCCCCCAGCGGGCCCACGTGGAACACGTTTTCCCCCAGATCCTCGAGCACGGGGCGGACCGCCTCGAACGCGTCCGGATCGCCCGCGCCCATGATGTTGAGCTTACCGTCATAGGCGTGGGCGGGCGTGCGCCCGAGCGGCGCATCGAGCATCTGTGCGCCCTTTGCCGCGACCGCCGCGCCGAGCATCTTGGTCGAACCGGGAAGCGATGTGCCGAAGTCGATGACCGTGGCACCGGCACCGAGACCTGCGATCACGCCCTCGTCGCCCAGCATCCGCCCTTCGACGGAGGCGGAGGTGTCCACGCAGACCATCACGATGTCCGAGGCCTCCGCCAGCGCCTTCGGCGTGGTGACCTCGGTGGCGCCCCGCGCCACTGCCGCCTCGACATTTGCGCGGCTGCGGTTCGCGATCACCGTCAGCGGATAGCCACGGTCGAGGAGCCGGCTCACCATTGCCGATCCCATCAGACCCAGACCGATGAAGCCGATGCGGGGCAGATCGCTCATTTCGAATTCCTTTCTCAGTTCAATCGAGGCCCTGTGACAGGGCGAGAAGATCCTGCGCCGCCCCAACCGGGGCAGCGCGGTTCGCATAGATTGCGAAGCTGGCGACGGCCATGTGCCTGAATAGATCGAAGCCGGTCAACACGTCGAGCCCGGCGGCCCGTGCCCGCAGGACAAAGGGCGTGTTGATCGGGGTGTACACCGCATCGAACGCCCAGCCTTGAGCCCCTATCGTCGCCATCTCGAACGCGCTGCCAGGATAGGCATGCATGCCCAGCGGCGTCGCGTTGACCAAACCCGTCGCGGACCGTGCCGCCCCCATCGCGGATGCAGCAGGTATGGCCTCGATCCGAGGAGAGGTCTCTGCCAGCGCCACGGCCCGTGCCGGATCCGTGTCCCAAAGGAGGATCCGGTCCGCCCCGAGAGTGAGAAGAGCGGCGATCACCGCCCGAGCAGCACCGCCCGCACCGGCAACGGCAACCGTTCCGGGCGTCGCATCCGCGAACCGCTCCCGCCACGCGCCAAGAAACCCGGAATAGTCGGTGTTGAACGCGGTGATCTCCGGGCCGAACCGGAGCAGGTTGGACGCGCCGACCCCTTCCGGATACTGCCTGATGTCGGCAATCCTGTGGGCGTCGGTCTTGAACGGATGGGTCACCGTGAGGCCCGTCTGCCCCTCCTCCCGCATCCGCACCACAAGATCCGCGAGTATGAGATCGGGCAGCAGATCACTGTCGAAGGCGTTAAAGCTGAGGGCAATGCCAGCCCTGTCCGCCAGCAGCGACTGCGCCATGCCGAAACGGGAGCGTCCGATATGCGCACCGACAAGCGCGATGCGCAGAGGGGTCGATCCGGCACCGTCCATTACGCCGCATCCTCCCACCCTGCCCGCCCCGCGGCCCGGATCTCAAGCGCGGTCGAGAGGGCCGCAAGGCCGTCCGCCCCGGAACAGATGGGCTGCGTGCGGCCCGCAATGACCTCAATGAAGTGGTCGAGCTGACAGCGGAGCGGGTCGACGGGCTCAAGCACGGTCGAACGCGCAACCACAGGGTGGGACCAGTCCGTTCCCTCGAAAACCGTGAGGGATGGCAGGGACAAGGCACCTTCTGTTCCGATGATGCGGTAGACGTCCCGCCCTCCCCCCGCGATCGTGGGGTTCTCGGCCGTTGCAGCCTCGAACGACCAGGGCGACGGGGCCGCGTCGGAAAAAAGGAAGCTTCCCAGCGCGCCGTTGGCGAAGGTCAGGGTGACCACGCCGGTATCTTCCGTCGCGCGCCCCTCCCCCCGGGCGAAGCTGGCGGTGATCCCGACGATCGCCCCCATGAGGCAGCGCAGAAGGTCGAGGTCGTGGACGAGGTTGATGAGCACCGGCGAGCCTCCGGCCCCCGTTCTCCAGGCGGTGCTGAAATAGGGATCGGGCTTGCGGACGCACCAAAGGCCGGAGACGCCGACCACCCGTCCGAGACGACCGGCCGCGAGCATCTCCCGCGCTGCACCGATGAACGGATGGTGACGCCGGTGGTGGCCGACGAGCAGCGGGACCCCCGCACGCGCGCAGGCCGCGATCAGCGCCTCACCCGCCGCCACATCGGCTGCGATGGGCTTCTCGACGAGCATGGGCCATCGCCGCGCCGCAGCCTCGGCGCCGATCTCCCCGTGGGTGGCGGTGGGCGTGGCGATGATCACGCCGTCGACCGGAACGGTGACCGATGTGACGTCGGTGAAGCACGGCACATCCGGCGGATGACGGGATGGCTCCGGATCAACCACACCCGCAAGGATGCACCCCGGATGCTCCATGACCTGCGTCACATGCCGCGCGCCGACGAGGCCCGCGCCAACCACGAGAATGCGGGTAGGTTGAACCGGATCAGCCATCGCTCACATCACCGCGCCGATCTGCCAGGGCACAAATTCATAGTCCCCGAGGCCCTGCGCCTCCGACTTCGAGGCGGTGCCGGAGGCGGTGTCGAGCAGGAGCCGATAGATCTCGCGCCCCACGTCCTCGACCGAAGCACCGTCGAGGATGCGCCCCGCATCGACGTCCATATCCTCGCTCATGCGCGCGAACATCCGGCTGTTCGTCGCGATCTTGATCGACGGTGCGGGCTTCGCCCCGAAGGCCGAGCCGCGCCCGGTGGTGAAGGCGACAAGGGTGCACCCGCTCGCGATCTGGCCTGTCACGGAGGCCGGGTCGTACCCGGGACTGTCCATGAAGGTGAAGCCCCGCGCGGTGACCGGCTCGGCATACTTGAAGACGCCGTTGAGGGGGGTCGTGCCCCCTTTGACCGCCGCGCCGAGAGACTTCTCGAGGATGGTGGTAAGGCCACCGGCCTTGTTCCCCGGGCTCGGGTTGTTGTCCATCGTGCCGCGGTTGCGGGCGGTGTAGTCCTCCCACCACCGGATCCGCTCCAGCAGTCTTTCCCCGACGGCCCGGTCCGCGGCACGCCGGGTCAGCAGATGCTCCGCTCCGTAGATTTCCGGCGTTTCGGCCAGCACCCCGGTCCCCCCCTGCGCCACGAGGAGGTCACACGCATAGCCGAGCGCGGGGTTGGCGGTGATCCCCGACCAGGCATCGGACCCGCCGCATTGCAGCGCCACCATCAGCTCACCCGCTGGAGCCTCCTGCCGGGTGAAGGCGTTGGCGAGCGGCAGCATTTC
The DNA here is from genome assembly GCA_038532435.1 of Pseudomonadota bacterium. Taxonomy (GTDB): domain Bacteria; phylum Pseudomonadota; class Alphaproteobacteria; order Rhodobacterales; family Rhodobacteraceae; genus JBCBAP01. The sequence continues at coordinate 84,143 of JBCBAP010000003.1, forward strand.
CTCGACCCGGGCGATGCCGGTCTCGACCGTGCGGCGCAGACCGGCGACATCCTGAATGTTCATCGCCTGAAAGAGGGGGCCGGGCGTCAGACCGTAGGCCTCCATCAACCAGTCGATCTGGTTCATCTCGCAGCCGAGGCCGACCATCAGCACCCCCGCGACATTGGGATGGCGGGCATAGCCCCACATTACCCGCTGCAGCGCCTCGAACCCCTCCCCGTCTCCGGCCATGCCGCAGCCGGTGCCGTGAACAAAAGCCGTCACCCCGTCCACGTTCGGAAAGGCGGCGAGCCGTTCGGGCGTGAAGTGCGCCGCAATCTGGCGGGCCGCGGTGGCCGAGCAGTTCACGGAGGTGAGGATGGCGATGTGGTTGCGGGTCCCCACCCGCCCCGAGGTCCGGCGGTAGCCCAAGAACGTGTCGCCACTGGTCGGGGCGACCGGGCGCAGATCGGTACCGAAATCATAGTCCTGATCGACACTGGCAAAGGACAGGTTGTGGGTGTGTACATGATCACCGGCAGCGATGTCCGCGGAGGCATAGCCGATCACCTGGGCGTACTTCAGAACCGGCGCGCCGGACGAGATCGCCGTCGTGGCGACCTTGTGGCCCCGCGGGATGAGGCCACGGGTCACAACATTTTCCACCGCGACGCCCGCTTCGAGCGGGCGCAGCGCGGTGACCACCGTGTCGACGGGGTCGAGCCGTATGGTGTCAGTCATCGGGTGCGGGCGCGGTCTGTTTGACCGCCCCCCGGCGCCTCGCGGGTGCTGCTGTGTCCGGTTGCGCCTTCGCCACCGCCCGCGCGGCGAAGGCGGGCACGGGTTTGAAATCGCGACAGCCAGGACGCTGGACGAACTTCGCCGGTCCGGTCCAGCGCGGTAACGGGGTCTGTCGATCTCGGTCCATGGGGCGGGGTCCTCCCGTTGGAACCTGATGGTGAGCAAGGGTGCGCGTGCAAAGACTGTACCTCCATAACACGCGAAGAACCAGTCCAGCGCAGCGGCGGGCCCTCTCCCCTCATGCGCGCAGCGCCTCCAGCGCGGTCCAGTCGAAGGCCATCCCATGCCCGGGGTTATCCGGGGCAACGGCACGTCCGTCAGAGATGCTCAGCGGTGCAGCGATATAAGCATCGAGGCCGAAACCGTGCGCCTCAAGATAGCTTCGGTTCGGGATCGCGGCCAGCAGATGGACGGTGATGTCATGGGCCCCGTGGGAGGTTACCGGCAACCCGTGCGCCTCCGCCAGGTGGGCGATCTTAATGAACGCGGTAACACCGCCGCAGTTGGTGACATCCGGTTCGGGAAAGGTGACCCCGTTTTCGATGAGCGTGCGGAAATCTTGAAGCGTCCGCATGTTTTCACCGGCAGCGACCGGCAGGCCGCCGTCACGCCTCACGATCGCGTGGCCTTGCATGTCCTCCGTGTCGATGGGCTCCTCGAACCAGAGCGGCTGATGAGGGGCGAAAGCACGGGCAGCGCGCACCGCCTCGTCCACCGTGTATTTCATGTTGGCATCGATCATGATCGGAAAGGCATCGCCAAACGCCTCCCGCATCGCCTTCAGTTTGGCGACATCCTCCGCGAGGTTGGCCCTGCCGACCTTCATCTTCACCGCGCGGAACCCCTTGGCGATATTGCCTTCGGTCTGGGCCACGAGCTCATCCGGCGAGAGATCGAGGTCGATGCCCCCGGCGTAGGCGGGCACGCTTGCATCGAACCCGCCGAGCAGTTTCCAAAGCGGCAGCCCGGCCCGCACGGCCTTCAGATCCCAGAGCGCGATGTCGAACGCGGAGAGCGCCATCACCTGCGATCCGCCGCGCCCGCCATAGTGCATGGCCCACCAGAGCTTCTGCCAGAGCGCCTCGATCCCGTTCGCGTCCTGACCAAGGGCGACCGGCGCGACCTCCGCCTGCATGCAGGCATGGATCGCAGCCCCGCCGCGGTTGTTGGTGAAGGTGTAGCCGACCCCTTCCGCCCCATCCGCGTCGCGGATCCGCACGGTCACGATCTCGAAACCCGCCTGCACCCCGTGGCGCGCATCCTCCACCGGACGCAGCAGCGGGATACGGTAGAACCCGGTCTCGATATGGTCGATCCGCGCCATGGGCTCAGTTGAGGAAGATGGAGATGATCGGCGGCCAGATCAGCAGGACCGACAGGGCAAGAAGCTGGATCCCGATGAACGGAAGGAAGCCCTTGAAGATGTCGGTGAGGCTGATGTGCGGCGGTGCCACGGACTTGAGATAAAACGCCGCGGGACCGAAGGGGGGCGAGAGGAAGCTCACCTGCATGTTCATACAGAACACGACCCCGAACCAGATCGCCACGTGCCGGGGATCGAGAGAGCCGAGGAATCCGAGCTCTTCTACCGGCAGCTTCTTCACGATGGGCAGGAAGACGGGCATGACCAGCAGGACGATCCCCACCCAGTCCATGAACGCCCCCATGAAGAGGAAGATCACCATCATCGCGAGGATGACACCCATGGTTGGCAGGTCGTAGCCGATGATCAGGTTGGCCACGTAGGTCGGCCCGCCCGCGATCGTGTAGGCGCCCGCGAGCGCGGTGGCACCGATGGTCACCCAGATGATCGTACCGGTGGACTTGAGTGTCCGCATGAGGCTGTCCCACACGAGCCCGACGGACGCCTCCCCCCGCAGCACCGACAGGACGAACACGGCCACAACGCCCATGCCCGCAGCCTCGGTGATACCGGTGATACCGCCGTAGATGGAGCCAAGCACCACGCCGATCACGATGATCGGGGCGACAAGGCCCTTGCCCATCGACCAGCTTTTGGCCAGCCGCTTCCTTCCCAACAAGAACAGCAGCGCCAGCGCGCCAACGACGAAGCCGCCGAACCAGGGCAGATAATCCGCGGTGCCGTAGGCGATGGGGTCGACCCCTTCCTCAAACGCGTTCATCCCGGTCGCGGTGAAAAACGCCGCCCGGACGAAGAGCACGACGAACAGACCCGCGGCCAGCGTGGTCAGGAAGGTTGCGAAGAGCACGCCCTTCTCTCTGCCCTGCGGCTCGCCCGGGATCGGCGCGGGCAAAGGCGCATCCTCGGGGCGAAGCTGCGTGCGGACGACGATGTAGACCATGAAGAAGCTTGCGAGCATGAACCCGGGCAGGAAGCTCGCGGTGAAGAGCGCCTTGATCGACGTCTCCGTGATCAGGCCATAGATGATCAGAACGATGGAGGGCGGGATCATCGTGCCCAGACTACCGCTCGCACAGATCGTGCCGATCGCAAGGTTTTGGTTGTAGCCAAGCCTGAGCATCTGGGGAAGCGCGATCAGGCCGAGGAGCACGACCTCCCCGCCGATGATGCCGGACATCGCCGCCATGATCACGGCCATCACCGAGGTGACCAGCGCGATGCCGCCCCGTACGCCGCTCAGCCAGGTGTTGAGCGACTCGTACATGTCCTGCGCGATGCCCGACCGTTCCAGCAGGCTCGCCATGAAGATGAAAAGCGGGATGGATATGAGCACATAGTCCGTTAAGAGCCCGTAGACCCTCTGCGCTAAGATGTTGAGTGGTCCTGTCCCGAACTGTCGGGTCAGCAACCCGTCGCCAAAGGCGAAGGGATTGCTCAGAAGCGCGGGCTCGAACTTCATCACGAGCACCAGAACGGCGAGGATCGCGGAGGCAAAGCCCAACGGCATCCCGATCGCCAGCAGAACGAGCATGGCGAGGAGCAGGACGAGGGAGATCGTGCCGATATCCATCAGTCGGTCTTCCCTGTCTGTCCGGTGAAGGTCGCCTTCACCTCTTCGATATCATCCACCGGCAGGTGGCTTTCGGGGGCCTTGTTCCAGTCCATGATGAGGTTGGACACGGCCTGAATGGCGACAAGCACGATGATCAGCAGGATCGCGGGCTTGAGCGTGGCGGGGATCGGCGGGTCAAAGGCTGTCCCGAACGTCTCCCACCGCATCAGCTTCGCGTAAGCCTCGCCGAAACCGCCATAGACCATGGCAGCAGCGAAAAGAACGATCAGCCCGGTGGAGATCACATCGCAGGTCTTCTGCACCCCGCGCGGCAGCACATCGTACAGGAGGAAGATCCGGATGTGGCTGCGCTGCTGCATCGCGTAGAGGCCCGCGAACAGAAAGACGAAACCTGCCATCCAGAGCGACAGTTCGTTCGCCCACAGCGTCGGCCGCTCAAACGCGTAGCGCAGCACAACCTCGTAGAACATCACGCAGACGATGCCCGCGATGAGCAGCATCGTGATCCGACCGATCAGCAGGCTGATCCGGTCCATCCAGCCCGTGACCTCGTGTTCGACCATCCCGTCCTCGCAACCGTGAGAGTAAAACGCCGTGACCCCAGGGACAGGTCACGGCGGAGTTTGGGCCGGGGAACTGGGGACCCCGACCCGCATGGCCCGTCGCGTTAGTTTGCGACGAGGCCGAGTTGGCCGAGGAACTCCATGTGGCTGTCAACCAGCACACGGGCCTCCGGCGTCTTGTCAGCCCAGCCCTGCCATGCGCCCTGCGCGGCGGCACGGAATGCCTGACGGTCTTCCTGGCTCCAGTCATAGAGGGTCACGCCCTGCTCGCGCAGTGCCGCGGCCGCCTCGGTGTTCTTCACCTCGAAGGTCAGCGCGGTCTGGAACGCGAGCTTCTGCATCGCGGTGTCGATGATGCGCTGGATATGCTCCGGCAGAGCCTCCCACGCGTCCAGACGGCACGCGAGATGGTCCGACGGCATCGAGTGGAAGCCCGGATAGTTGGTGTGCTTGACCAGATCGTAGAGGCCGAGACCCACATTGTTGGCGAGGCCGGATGCGTCCGCCCCGTCGATGATGCCGGTCTCAAGCGCTGTGAAGATCTCGGTGAAGTCCATCACGATGGGCTTGGCGCCCAGCGCTGCGAAGATTTCAGTCTCCAGACCCGGGGGGGAGCGGAACTTCCAGTCCTTGAAGTCGTCCGCGTTGCGGATCGGTTTGGAGGAGGCAAGGCTCTCCTGCCCGTAGATCCACCAGCCCACGAGCTTCATGTTGTAGCCGTTGTAGAGGTTGTCTGCAGCCTCGAACCCGCCATTGTAAAGCCAGCTGTACTGCTGCCAGGGGGTGTCGTAGCCGCCCATGATGTCGCCGACGAACTGGAACGCCGGGTTCTTACCGGTCTGGTAGCCGCCGCCGGTCATGTCGCAGTCGAGGATGCCGGTCGCTGCCGCGTCGAACGTCTCCACGGACTTCACGACGGAGGACGAGTAGAACATCTCGATGGCAAGCGCGCCGTTCGACATGGTCTGAACATCATCGACGAACTGGGCGGCGAGCTGCCCGGACACCGTTTCCGGTGCATAGTGCGTCTGGATCCGCAGAGTGTGATCCTGCGCGATCGCGCTGGTGGCAAGCAGGGACGCGGTCGCTGCAGCCACGGCAAGGCCGAGTCTTTTCATGGATATCCTCCCTTGGACGGGGTGATCCGTTGCGCCACCCCTTGCTATGCGGCCGCGTTGATCGGGGCCTCTCTGATCACGCTAGCGCGAGTCCGGAAATTCAGGCAAGCGTTTTCGGTATACCAAACCGTATCCGCACAATCCGGCTGTCGGAAACGGTTCTGGACAGGTCGAGATGCCGCCTGAACGCTCGTCGGCGTGCCGATACGCGGTGTTTTTGAGACCATCTGTGACGACAAGATCGAAGAACCGATGGCCCCGGGCATTGCTGGGGGCGAGGACACCACTTTACGTTGAGGTTTTAACCCTACGAAGGATGCTACCGTGTTCGATCATGTGGAGTTTACCGTTTCGGACATCACAGCAGCGCGCCGGATCTACGGAGCGCTCTGCAAGGCGGCGGGCGTGCCCGAGGCGTTCTTTGATACCGAAATCAGATGTCTGGGTTATGGGGGGGAGCCGGTGATCCACCTCCTCCTGACCGAGGGTCCTGCCACCGCGCCCCCTCTGCATCTCTGCTTGGCGGTGCGGGACAAGGCGTCTGTCGATGCGGGTCACGCGGCCGCCCTCGCCGCGGGGGCGAAGGACAATGGCGCGCCGGGCTATCGCCCTGACTACAGTCCCGGCTATTATGCGGCCTTCGTCCTCGACCCGGACGGCCACAACATCGAGCTTCTGTTCCGGGAAGGCTGACGCGGGCGCGAATGATCTGACCTTTCCGGATGCACCATGGCCATGCCTTCCTATTTAAGGAAAACAGGCCCATCCCGTGAAAGGACCCCCCATGCACCCGGTCAACCTCCCTGAAAAGCTCGCCCGCTTCTCCACCCACTGGGACCCGCACGTCGTCGCCGACTACAACGAGAACGACGTGATGGTCGTGAAGTTTCAGGGCGCTTTTCCCTTTCACAAGCACGACACGACCGATGATTTCTTCTACGTACTGGAGGGGGAGATGGTGATGGATATCGAGGGCCAACCCTCACAGACCGTGCGCGCCGGAGAGCTGTTCGTTGTGCCCAGAGGCGTCGTCCACCGCCCGCGGGCGGAGCGGGAGGTGAAGGTTCTGCTCATCGAACCGAAGGGAGAGCCGAACTCAGGCGATGCCGACCGGCCCGCCGCGGCGAAGCCAAGGATCTGACCTCAGCCATTGCGCGACCTGCGCCGGTCAAGGATAGTTCCGCCATGACGGACATGAAGCCTCCCGCCTACCAGACCTTGCCCGAGCAGATCGCAGACCGCCTGCGCCGCGCGATCCTGCACGGGGATCTGCATCCCGGTGCGACGATCCCGGAGCGGGAGACGTCGACCGAGCTCGGTGTCAGCCGTACCCCTCTGCGGGAGGCCTTGCGCATCCTCGCCAACGAAGGGCTGGTCAGTATCCGGCCCGCCCGCAGCCCCGTCGTCGCCAACCCCTCGCTGCGCGAAATCCGTGATCTTTTCGCGGTGCAGGCGGCGCTGGAGGCTCTTGCGGGCGAACAGGCGTGCCTCAACGCGACCGAGGACCAAATCGCGGAGGTTGAGACGCTGCACGAACGCATGGTCGAGATCTCCGACCGTGCCGATCCAGTCGACTTTTTCACCACCGACATGGCGTTTCACCGGGCCATCGTGAGTGCGAGCGGCAACCAGCCGCTGACCGAGACACATACCCAGTACAATGCCCGCCTCTGGCGTGCCCGATTCCTCACCTCGTCGGTGATCAAGGACCGAGAGCGGGTCCTCGCGCAGCATGGCGAGGTGGCGGAGGCCCTGATGCGGCGGGACGGCACGACCGTCTCCGCCACGTTGCGCGATCATCTCGATCACGGCATCCGGAACATCACCGCGATCTACCGGCGTGGCATGCGCGTGCCCGGCCAGGAACCGCGCGGCGAGGAACCGGACTAGTAGGTCGCGCGCCCTCCCGAAAGGTCAAAGACCGCGCCGGTCGTGAAGCTGTTCTCCGCGCTCAGGAGCCAGCCGATCATGCCCGCGACTTCCGCCACATCGACGAACCGCCCGCGGGGCACCTTTGACAGCATGTAGGCGATATGCTCTTCGGTCATCTGGTCAAAGATCGCCGTGCGCGCCGCCGCCGGGGTCACGCAGTTGACCGCGATGTCGTGGCCCGCAAGCTCCTTGCCCAGGGATTTTGTGAGGGCAATCACCCCGGCCTTGGATGCGGAGTAAGCCGACGCGTTCGGATTGCCCTCCTTGCCCGCGATGGAGGCGATGTTGACGATCCGCCCGAAGCCCCGCGCAATCATGCCCGGCACGAGGGCACGACAGCACAGGAAGGTTCCGGTCAGGTTGATATCGAGGATACGCCGCCATTCATCGACCGGGTAGTCCTGAACCGGCGCGTTGGCTCCGGCGATGCCGGCGCTCATCACCGCAAGGTCCGCCCGTGCCGCGTCAGCGGCGGCCTGCACCGCCGCGGCGTCCGTCACGTCGACCCTGGTAAACTCCGCGCCGATCGCATGGGCCGTCTCCTGCCCCAACGATCCGTCCGCGTCCCACAGCACCACCGCGGCACCCGAGGCGATCAGCCGTTCGGCAACCGCCCGGCCGATGCCCTGCGCGCCCCCGGTGACGACCGCCCGGCGGCCTTCCAGATCCAGTCGGTTCATCCCGCATTCCTCCCTGTCTGCCAGGAAGCGTAGAAGCAGACCCGCGATCATGGCAAGCGGCCATGGGAAGGCTTGCGAGGCAGCCCCGCTCGGGGCACAGTCCCGCCAACGAAACGGGAGGACTGAAGATGAAGTTGGTGCGATTTGGAGTGAAGGGGGCCGAACGGCCCGGTGCCATCGATGCAACAGGCGTGCTGCGGGACCTGAGCGGTGTGACCGCGGACTATCACGGCTGCAACGTCTCGCTCGAAGCACTGGCGACCCTGCGTGACATCGACCTGACCACCCTGCCCGCGGTGGAGGGGGATGTGCGCTACGGGGCGTGCCTTGCGACCGTGCCGAACTTCTTCTGCGTGGGCCTGAACTACGTCAACCACGCCAAAGAAAGCGGGATGGACATCCCGAAGGAGCCGATCCTCTTTTCGAAGGCGACCTCCTCCCTCTCCGGCCCCTTCGATCCGGTGGTGATCCCCAAGGGATCGACAAAGACGGACTGGGAAGTGGAACTCGGCGTCGTGATCGGCACCCGCACGTCCTATGTGAGCGAAGCCGAGGCGCTCGGCTGTGTTGCGGGATACTGCACGATCAATGACGTGAGCGAGCGTCACTTCCAGGCGGACCGGGGCGGCCAGTGGATCAAGGGAAAGTCCGCGGACACGTTCGGCCCCATCGGCCCCTACCTGGTCACCGCGGACGAGGTTCCCGATCCCCAGGCGTTGCAGGTCACCATGACCCTGAACGGGGAGGTGCAGCAGAACTCCAACACCTCCGACATGATCTTCTCCGTCGCTCATATCATCAGCTACATGTCCCAGTTCATGGTGCTGCAGCCCGGTGATATCATTGCCACCGGCACGCCGGAGGGCGTGGGCATGGGCCAGTCGCCCCAGCGTTTCGTTGCGCCCGGCGACGTGATGGAGATCGAGGTCGCGGGCCTTGGACGGCAACGGCAGGACGCCGTGGCCTACTCGGGCTGAAGGGAGACACGCCATGGCTTACGTAGACGGGTTCGTTGCAGCGGTTCCTGCCGCGAACAGGGAAGCCTATCTCGCCCATGCGCAGGCAACCGCGCTGGTCTTCAAGGATCATGGCGCAACGCGGGTAGTCGATTGCTGGGCGGACGACGTGCCCGCCGGGGAAGTCACATCCATGCCGATGGCGGTGAAGTGCAAGGACGACGAGGTCGTCGCCTTCGCCTGGATCGAATGGCCATCGAAGGAGGCGCGCGACGCAGGCATGGAAAAGGTGTTCGCCGATCCCCGCATGCAGCCGGACGAAGCGCCAATGCCCTTCGATGGCAAGCGGCTGATCTACGGCGGGTTCACAATCATCGCCGACAGCTGAGCATGGCACCCGCGCCCGTTCCGGCGCGGGTCACAGTCGGTGCTCACCGTTCGCGGGCGCCGCTCCCACTCCAAACCACTCTTCCACCGCGTGTAGCAGGCCGGAAAACCCAGCCCGCTCGCGCAGCGCCTGCACTGGGCGCGGGAGGGGTGGGGGGTCGGGCTGTCCGGCGGCGCAGCCCCGGACCCCGCCACCGTCAATTGACCCGGGTCAGAAGCGCGCGGCCCTCCGCCTGGGCGATGAGGTTGTCGATCATCAGCTGGCCCATCGCCTTGCGCGTCTCCACCGTTCCGGAAGCCTGATGGGGCTGCAGGAGAACGGTGTCGAGCGCCTTGAACCGCGGATCGAAGTCCGGCTCGGCCGCGAAAACATCGAGCGCTGCCCCGCCGAGCCGCCCGCTCTCGAGCGCATTGAGCATCGCGGGTTCATCGATCGTCGATCCGCGGGAGATGTTCACGAGCACCCCGTCCGGCCCCAGCGCGTCGATCATCTCGCCGTTCACCAGGCCCACGGTCCCGGCTCCGCCCGCGAGCGCGACGACGAGGAAGTCCGCGTCGCGGGCCAGCGCCACCGGATCGGGCTCGTGCCGCCAGGCCTCCGCGCCCGGTTTCGGTGCACGGGACCAGTAGGAGATGTCCATCTCGAAGGCGGCAAGACGCAGCGCGATCGCGTGGCCGATGCGGCCTAGCCCCATGATCCCCACCCGCTTGCCGAACATCCGCCGCTGGAGCGGGAACGCGCCGTCCGACCAGGCCCCAGTCCGCGCGTGGGCCTCCGCCCCGACGATGCCCCGGCAATGTGCGATCAGCATGCCCACCGCGAGGTCCGCCACATCCCCGCTCAGCACATCCGGCGTATTGGTGACGGCGATCCCGCGGGAGGCCGCGGCGTCCACGTCAATCGCATCATAGCCGACGCCGTAGTTGGCGATCAGCTCCAGCTTCGGAAACAGATCCATGTACGCCCCGCCAAGCGGTGCGTGCCCCTTGAGACCGATCAGCGTGATCCCGTTGCGCACCCCCTCATCGAGACTCGCCGGGTCCGCTCCACCATCCAAATGGTGCACGGTGAACCGCGGCGCGATCAGGTCGAGATCCCAGGGTTCATGGGTGCCGATGAGCAGGAGATGGGGGGTCGCGGTCATGGGAAAGGTCCTTCGGTTCGGTATACCAAGGCGCAATAGCACAGCACACGCGCCCTGTCCCGCCCTAGCGTCACCTTGATTTCGACCCTGGCAAAGCAGGCGTGCCGCACGCCTCCGTCAGACCCGGGCGAAGACGAAACCGCCCCATATCAGGGCAAGCGCGAGACCGCCCCAAAGCGGGGTTCCCATGACCCCCAGCCATCCCAGGAAGATGAAGGCTGAACCGAGCAGCGTGATGAAAAGACGGTCCCCCCGCGTCGTCTCCAACCCCAGCGCGCCCTGCCGCGGGGCCCCGCCCGGGCGGCGCCATTCCAGCAGGCCCATGGTCGCGATGCACAGAAAGACGAAGACGAAGAAGGCCGCCGTCGGCCAGGTCCACGCCATCCACTTCAGCGCGTCGAGCGGTCCCGCAGGTGGCGGCGGGGCGCCCCAGCCGCCCGTTGCGGGTGCAGGCTCCGGCACGGGCTGGAGCAGATACCACACCAGCGCGGCAAGCACAGCCAGCACCGCAATGACCAGCACCCTGCGCATCAGACCCTCCCCAGGGCGAAGCCCTTGGCGATGTAGTTGCGCACGAAGTAGATCACGATCGCGCCCGGCACGATCGTCAGACAGCCCGCAGCCGCCAGCAGACCCAGCTCGTAGCCGGAACTCGACGCGGTCTTCGTCATCGTCGCAGCGATCGGCTTCGCCTCGACCGCCGTCAGCGTCTTGGCCAGCAGCAGCTCCACCCACGAAAACATGAAGCAGAAGAACGCCGCGACCCCGATCCCCGACGCGATGTTCGGCACGAAGATCGTGGTGAAAAACCGCGGGAAACTATAGCCGTCCACATACGCCGTCTCGTCGAGTTCCTTGGGCACACCGGACATGAACCCTTCGAGGATCCAGACCGCGAGCGGGATGTTGAAGAGGCAATGGGCAAGCGCCACGGCGATGTGCGTGTCAAAGAGCCCCACTGCCGAGTAGAGCTGGAAGAACGGCAACGCAAAGACCGCCGGCGGCGCCATCCGGTTCGTCAGCAGCCAGAAGAACAGATGCTTGTCCCCCAAAAACCGGTAGCGGGAGAAAGCGTAGGCCGCAGGCAGGGCAACAGCGACCGAAATCACCGTGTTCAAGGACACATAGATGATCGAGTTGATGTAGCCCCAGTACCAGGTTGGATCCGTGAAGATCACCCGGTAATTCTCCAGCGTGAACTGCTGGGGATAGGGGGAGAACCCGCCGAGGATCTCGTTCGTCGTCTTGAACGACATATTGAGCAGCCAGTAGATCGGCAGCATCAGGAAGAGGATGTAAAGGGCGGGAACGAACCGTGCTAGCCGCATGCCTGCCTCCCTTCGATGTCACACAGGCCGGTCATCCTGTCCCTCCCGTATTTGCATCGCCGCCGGAACCGGTGCCGGTATTGAAGTCACGCAGGTAGTCGGGCAGGCTGCCGTCGTCCTCGCCCATCAGATCGTCGAGTTCGTCCTCCAGAGTCTTTTCAGTGTTCGGGACCGGATTTTCGCTCCCCGGCACCTGAACACCAGCGAACATCGCTTCGACGTCGAGTTCCTCATCCCCGAACATGCTGTCGAGATCGATCTCCTCGGACTTCGCTTGCTTTTCCTCACCGCCCCCCATGGCGGGGAGGTTTGCGAACATTGCCATCAGATCGTCCAAGCCCATCGCATCCGCGCTCGACTTTCCGGAGCCGCTCGGATTTTCACGGTATTTCACCGCAATCCGCGCCAGATCGAGCGCCTGCGCATGCGCGCCGACCCCCCCACGCAGAACCGCATCGACCGGGAAGGCCACCCTGTGATCGCGCGACGGAGGCTTCTCCATCAGCGCCATGCGGTCAGCGGTCTCCCTTCGGACGGCGTTAAGAACGTCCATATTCCGGCTCCGGATCGCGTGATACTGGCTGTAAACCATCCACTCCTCCCGAGAGGTCGGCGATCCCTCCGCCGGCAAACCGATGGCTAAAGTAGGTCCGCTCTTTGCCGTTTTGTCATAGAGCGCACGCTGTGGCGCCAGCGTGGGATCCCGGCTCTCGAACAGCACGCAGGCCTGTTCCGCATAGGCGACGGCCGCGTCGTCGCTCGGATCAAGGCTGCTTGCCATCACCATCATCTTGCTGACGGTGGTCTTTTGCGCCTCCTCTTCCCCGTCGCCGGTCGTCTTGCTCAGATGCTGATAGCCGACGACAGGGTTCGCGCGCCCGGCATCCCGCAGAGCCTGGATAAACAGCTCGGCAAAGTTGGGAAGCAGGGAGTCCGCCCCGGTCATGCAGGCCCGCAGGTCGATCGTACCCCGGTGCTCCTTGGGCCAGCCCCGCTCCATCAGCATCTGCACCAGATCGTAGGGTGTGATGCCCCCCATGAGCATGGGCGAAAGGTTGGGCATGCCCCCCAGATCCTCCACCGGCTTGGTCATGCTGTGGTACCCGTGGCTGACGATGTTGAGCGTTTCGTCGGGTTTGAGCGCACTGAGCGCCGCGCTTGCGATATCGAAATCCGCATCCGTGCTGCGTTCGATATGCTGGGCGGCCTCGGTGATGACGCTGTCCGCATTGATCGTCACGGTCATGCGCTGCAGCGGTCCCCTTGCCGAGAGGCCCCGTAACTGGTGCACCCGAGGCGACCGGTCCGCGAGCTCCTGCAGCGGGGTGAACCGCCCCGCGGGCACGGCCCCTGTCCGCGCGTCGGTTGCGGGGATGGCGACCTTCATTGGGCATCGTCCTTCGTCATGAGCGTGTAGAACACCCAGCTCACCAGCAGCGTGATCAGGAAGTAGATCAGGCTCATCGCCGCCGCGGGGCCAAGGTCGAATTGTCCCAACGCGATCTTGACCAGATCGATGGACAGGAGCGTCGTAGAGTTGCCCGGCCCGCCCCCGGTAAGCACGAAGGGTTCGGTATAGACCATGAAACTGTCCATGAACCGCAGCAGGATCGCGATCGTCAGCACCCTCTTCATCTTCGGCAGCTCGATATAGCGGAACACGGACCAGCGCCCTGCCCCGTCGATCCGCGCCGCCTGATAGTAGGCGTCCGGGATCGACACCAGCCCCGCATAAGCGAGCAACACCACCAGCGATGTCCAGTGCCAGACATCCATCAGGATGATCGTGAACCAGGCCGCCAGCGGATCCTGGGTGTAATCGTACGGGATCCCCAGCCAGTTGAGGCCGTAGCCCAGCAGACCGATGTCCGGCAGGGCAAAGATGTTCCACATCGCCCCCACCACGTTCCACGGGATGAGCAGCGGCAGCGCCATCAGCACCAGGCAGACCGGCACCCAGAGGCCTCGCTTGGGCATGGTCAGCGCTATGGCCACGCCCAGCGGGATCTCGATCAGCAGGATGATTGTGGTGAAGAGCATCTGCCGCCCGAGCGCCGCATGAAACCGCTCGGACCGCAGCACATCCTGAAACCAGCCGACCCCGTGCCAGAAGAACTGGTTGTTGCCGAAGGTCTCCTGCACCGAATAGTTCACCACCGTCATCAGCGGCACCAGTGCGTTGAACGCGACCAGCAGCACGACCGGCAGCACGAAATACCAGGCGTTCTGGTTCTCAGACTTCACGCGGAGCCCTCCCGATGCGCGGTTCACCCCGCCCGTTTCCCATGATCAACCACACGGGCGAACACTGGCGCCCTCTGAACTCAGAGCACCCCCTCGCATTTTCTTCTGGCCCCAAATATCCCCGCCGGAGGCTCCGCCAGCGGGCAACCCCGAACGGACGTCGGGAGCGGAGCGCCGGGCGCGCCGCTGCGGGGTATCCCGCAGCCTCGCCGTGGGCGGCGAGGGACCGGACCCGGTCCGGTCCGGTGCGCACTGCCCGACGGCTCATGTCCCCGCCTCTGCGAGCCAGCCATCCGCGTAGACCCGGGTACGCCGGTGGTCAAACGCAAGATGGACCGGTCCTTCCGGAACCGGTGTGCCCTCGGGTAAAACCGCGTGGATCACCTGATCGCCCGCCCGGGCACGCACCACCCGCCGCCGGCCCAGATCCGCGACCGAGGTAACGGTCGCGGGCACGCCGGTCGTCGCGTCTCCCAGCCCGACAAACTCCGGCCGGACACCGATCTCGACCCGCGCACCCTCCCGGAGCGCGCCGAACGGTTCGGTCTCGACGCGGATGTCACCGACAAAGGCCGCGCCGTCCCGCACGGTTCCCGGCAGCACGTTCATGCCGGGGGAGCCGATGAAATGCCCCACGAACGTGTGGGCGGGCCGCTCGAAGAGCGCCTCCGGCGTGCCGATCTGCACGATCTCCCCGTCCTGCATGACCACGACCTGATCGGCGAAGGTGAGCGCCTCGGTCTGGTCGTGGGTGACGTAGATCATGGTGGTGCGTACCCGCTGGTGAAGCTCCTTGAGCTTCGAGCGGAGCTTCCACTTCATGTGCGGGTCGATGACTGTGAGGGGTTCATCGAACATGATCACGTTCACATCGTCGCGGACGAGGCCGCGCCCCATGGAGATCTTCTGCTTCTCGTCCGCGGTCAGACCCGCGGCCCGCCGGTTCAGCATCGGCTCGAGCTCAAGCATCTCCGCAATCGACTGCACCCGCGCGTCGACCCGCTCCGCCGGAACGCGCCGGTTGCGCAGGGGAAAGGCGAGATTGTCCCGCACGGTCATGGTGTCGTAGATGACCGGAAACTGGAACACCTGCGCGATGTTGCGCTTGTCCGGCGGCAGATGGGTGACATCCTCATCATCAAAGAGCACCCTGCCCTCCGACGGCACCAGCAGGCCGGAGATGATGTTGAGCAGCGTCGACTTCCCGCACCCCGACGGGCCGAGAAGCGCAAAGGCACCCCCGTCCGCCCAGTCCAGATCGATGGATTTAAGCGCGTAATCCTCCGGCCCCGCCGGATGGGGCAAGTAGGAATGGCGCAGGGTGCTCAGGGTGATTTTAGCCATGGCCCCTCACGCGATCAGACGGCCGTCGCCGTCGAAAAACAGACATCCCGAGGGATCCATGGTGAAGGCCGTCTCCGTCCCCACCTCGTAAGGGTGCACCCCATCGGACTGGCTGACCCAGGAGAGGTCGCCCATCCGGAAATGAGCGACGCTCTCCGACCCGGAGAGCTCCGTGATCTGAACGGTTCCGGTGAGCGAGACACCCGCGCCGGACCCGGGCAGCACGTGGTGGGGCCGCACACCGAGCGTGTACTGCCCGTCTCCCAGCCCCGCGATGGGGCCCGACGCCGTCCAGCTCGCATAGCCGCTCATGTGCAACGTGTCGCCGACTTTCTCCACGTGGGCCATGTTGATCGGCGGGTCGGAGAAGACGCCCGCTGTCACCATGTCCGCCGGCGCGCGGTAGGTCTGGGCGGTCGGGCCGAACTGGGTCACGCGCCCTTCGTGAAGGCAGGCCGTGTGCCCGCCCAACATCAGCGCCTCTGCCGGTTCGGAGGTCGCATAGACGACGACCGCCCCGCGGTCGGCGAAGAGCTGGGGAAGCTGATCGCGGATCTCCTCCCGCAGCTTGTAGTCTAGGTTCGCGAGCGGTTCGTCGAGCAGGACGACATCGCTGTCCTTGACGATCGCCCGGGCGAGTGCGGTGCGCTGCTGCTGCCCGCCGGAAAGCTCCCCGGGACGACGGCCAAGCATGGGCTCCAGTTTCAGAAGGTTTGCAGCCTCCTCGACCCGCTGGTCGATCTCGGCCTTCGACATGCCTGCAACCCGGAGCGGGGAGGCGATGTTCTCGTAGACCGTCATGGTGGGGTAGTTGATGAAGAACTGGTGCACGAGGCTCACGCGCCGCTTTTGTGTCGAGACGCCGGTCAGGTTCCGGTCGCCGAGCCAGATCTCCCCACCCGTCGGCTGCTCGAGCCCCGCGATGAGCTTGATCAGCGTCGTCTTTCCCGCGTTCGTGGCGCCAAGCAGCACGTTGAATCCGGTTTCGGCAAAGGCGAGCGAAGTCTCGTAGATGTGGGTTTCGGCTCCGACACGCTTGGACAGGGCCTTCACTTCAAGGGTCATGTTCGCCTTCACACTGGGGTGCCGGGGGCGCGGCGGCGCCCCCGGCGTTGCACATCGCCGAGAGTTTAGTTGGCTTCCGCCCAGCGTGCCACAAGCTCGTCGTAGTTCACGGTTTCGCCCTGCGGCTTTTCGTTGGCGAGCTTCGGCTTGGCGCCGCCATTGGCGAACCACCACTCCGCATCACGCTCCGGATTGAGCCGCGGACCGCAGCCGCCATAGACGTTGGCGCCCTCATCGACCGCCTGCATCCGTGCCATGGTGGTGTCCATCTCCTGCGCGAGGCGGTCCATCGCCTCCTGCGGGGTGAACGCGCCGGAGTTCACGTCCCCGATCTGCTGCCACCAGATCTGCGCCAGCTTCGGGTAGTCAGGCACGTTGATGCCCGTGGGCGACCATGCCACCCGGTCCGGGGAGCGGTAGAACTCGACCAGACCACCGAGGCGCGGTGCACGCTCCGTGAAGCTTTCGTGGCGCACGGTGCTGTCCCGGATGAAGGTGAGACCCACATGGGACTTGCGCACGTCCACGGTCTTGGACGTCACGAACTGTGCATAGAGCCAGGCTGCCTGCGCCCGGTCCGGGGGCGTGGACTTCAGGAAGGTCCAGGATCCCACGTCCTGATACCCGACCTTCTGTCCCTTTTCCCAGTAAGGGCCATGCGGGCTCGGCGCCATCCGCCAGAGCGGCATGCCGTCCTCATCCACCGTGTTGTTGCCCTCGGACTGGGGCTTCACCATGTCCGCGGTGAAGGCCGTGTACCAGAAAATCTGCTGGGCCACGTTGCCCTGGCTGAGCGCGGGCAGCGATTGGTAGAAGTCGTAAGATGCGGACCCCGGGGGCGCGTAGGCGCGCAGCCACTCGTCCCACTTGCGGATCGCGTAGACCGCCGCCGGGCCGTTGGCAGCCCCGCCGCGGGTCACGCTCGCACCCACAGGGTTGCAGGTGCCTGCCTCCATGCGGATGCCCCACTCGTCGATCGGGATCCCGTTCGGCTCACCCTTGGAGCCTGCACCAGCCATGGAGAGCCACGCGTCCGTCATCCGCCAGCCAAGGTCCGGGGCACGCTTGCCATAGTCCATGTGGCCGTAGATCCGGGTACCGTCGATGTTCTGCACATCGTTGGTAAAGAACTCGGCGATGTCCTCATAGGCGGACCAGTTCACCGGCACGCCCAGGTCGTAGCCGTACTTCTCCTTGAACTGCGCCTGCAGATCCTCCCGGTCGAACCAGTCCTTGCGGAACCAGTAGAGGTTCGCGAACTGCTGGTCGGGAAGCTGGTAGAGCTTGCCGTCCGGCCCGGTGGTGAACTGGCTGCCCATGAAGTCGTCGAGGTCGAGCGTCGGGCTCGTCGTCGCGGACCAGGGACCCGCCATCATGTCCGACAGGGGATAGGCGAGCTGAAGCCGTGCATGGGTGCCGATCAGATCGCTGTCGTTGACGTAGGCGTCGTACAGGTTGCGGTTGGTCTGCATCTGCGTCTGGACCGCCTGCACCACCTCCCCTTCCCCGAGGATCTGGTGGTTGACCTTGATGCCCGTGATCTCCTCGAACGCTTTGGTCAGCACCTCGGATTCATAGGAATGGGTCGGAATGCCCTCGGACAGGACATTGACCTCCATCCCGGAGAATGGCTGAGCCGCGTCGATGAACCACTGCATCTCCGCCTTCTGCTCATCTACGGACAGGGCCGAGGGCTGAAATTCGTCGGAGATCCAACGCTCCGCCGCGGCCATGTCGGCCCAAGCGACGGGTGCATACGCGAGCAACGCCAAAGACGCCGCTGCGGACAGCAGATGTCGTTTCATGAAGTCCTCCCAGACAGGTATTACTTATTGGGACGTTCACTGTCCGCCGTTCGCGCGCAAGTAGTCAAGGCTTTGTTAACCACTGGCTGTAAGAGGCCCGTTTCACAGGCGGAAACCCCCGGAACGGCCGCTCGAGCTGCACAAAACGAAGGCACCTTCAGCGCAGAGTTCCGGCGCAGCCCACCAGGTGATCAGCCCGCAAGAAAACAGCGCTGCCGCTTACGTAAGGGTCTCACGTGGGCGGGTGCCAACGCGCATAGAGCGGATGGGAGTGTGCGAGCGGCAGGGTCACAGGCGTGCCCGCGCGCGCCGACGCATAGATCGCCGTTACGAACTCAAGGGACCGTCGTCCCTCGTCGAGCGTCACCTCACGCCCCGGTCGGCCATCGAGCGCGTCCGCGATCGCAGCAAACAACCCCTCGAACCCGAGGCGGTCCGCACCAGCCTCGGACGCGATGCGATCGACCTCGGGCTGAACCTCCGGATCGCGGGCAGTGAATGTCCAGCCATCTTGTGCAAGCGCATAGGGCGCCGTTCCACTCTCGACCGTCAGACGGTCGAAGACGAGGCGCATGCGGCTGACATCCTCCGCTGCCCCAAGCGTGATCGAAGAGGTGACCAGAGCGCCGTTGGCCAGACGCAAGGCAAGGGCACCGCAATCCTCCGTCTCGATCTCGTTGACGCGCGTCGCAAGCTCCGCATGGACAGAAGCGATCGGGCCAAGGATATCGGTCAACAGATCATGGATGTGGATCGCGTGGCCCAGCACCGCACCGCCCTGCTCCCCCGCCCACGTCCCGCGCCATGGTATGGCATAGTACTCGGCGCCCCGATTCCAGTGCGTCTCCAGCGTTCCCACAAGCGGCCGCCCTGCAAGACCCGCAGCGAGGAGCGCCCGCAGCCGCGCAGTTCCCGGGCCGAAGCGATACTGAAACACCGGAAAGACCCGCCGACCTGCCTCTCCCGCAACCTGGGTCAGCAGGTCCGCGTCGGCGAGACTGGTGACGAGCGGCTTTTCACAGACAACATGCTTGCCCGCCTTCAACGCGGCAGAGGCGGCCTCCAGATGGAGGTGTGGCGGGAGGCAGATGTCGACGATAGAGATCTCCGGATCGGCCAGAACCTCCGCCATATCCCCCGCATACGTGGTGCCTTCACCGAGCAGGGGTGCGGCCCGGGCCGCATCCAGATCGCAAAGCGTCTTGACCCGGAAACGCTCGGGCAATGTGCGGTAGGCGGCGAGATGCTCGGCCCCGATGCCCGCCCCGACGATGGCAACCACGTGCACCGTCATAGCAGAGTCGGGATGGCGCAAGTCGCGGTGCCGAGCGGTGATGCGCTCGTGCTCACGCGCCAGTTGCGTGCCAAGAGCGCCCGCCCGGGTGAAGTGGTTACAGGGTCATCAGGCGTCATCTCGAACGCCTTCTGCCTGCATCTGCGCCCGGATCGCGATCTCCATGGTGCGAAAGGTGTGATCCTGGCTCACGGCCGTCTCCGTTCTGTCCCGCACGTCTGCGATCAGGCGCGGGAAGTAGGGAAGCGGTCCGTCGGCACAGTCGATCCGACGGTTCTCCGACCTGTTGACCAGGTAGAGCGTGTCCGTCCGGTGGGGCTGGCCGATGTCCGTGTATTTCCGCAACTCGATTGTTCCGTCCGTCCCCAGCAGGAACAGACGGCCATCGCCCCAGGTCGGCAGCCCGTTGGGTGTGAACCAGTCGACCCGCACATAGCCGTGCCCCCGATCGCCCTTCAGGGTCACTTCGCCAAAGTCCTGAAACTCCGGATACTCGGGCCGGGTCGTGTTCTCGACCAGCGCGTGGCCGATCTCAACCTCCGTCGAGCCCGTGAAATGCAGAAACTGGTCGATCTGGTGGGAGCCGATGTCCGTGAGGATGCCGCCATAGCGGGCCCGCGCGAAGTACCAGTCGGGACGGGTCTGAAGGTTCTGCTTGTGGGGGGCAAGGTTGACGGTCTGTATGACCCGCCCGATTGCCCCCTCCTCCACCAGCGTCTCAGCCCGCGCCACGGAGGGAACCTCGAACCGCTCGGAGAAGTTGACCGTCCAGATCCGTCCGGTCCGGGCCTGTACCTCGCGCAGGGCGGTAAGTTGCGCGAGTGTCGTGCAGCCCGGTTTGTCGACCATCACATCCTTGCCCGCCTCCATCGCGGCAATTGCAAGGGCGGCCCGGTCCGCCGGAATGGCGGAAATGAGGACCATGTCGACTGTCGGGTCGTCGAGGATCACCCGAACGTCGGATACCTTTTCAAGGTCCCGAAACACCTCGACAAACTTGCGTTCCGTTACCGCTGGGTCGTCGGTCCACCAGCGCCCGCAGGTACAGCCAGCCGTGAGCATGTTGCGCAGCATGCCGAAGATATGACCGTGATCGATGCCGATCACGCCAAGATGCAGGCCCTCACCCATCTGCGGATCCATCTGCAAGCACCACCTTTGCGCCCGTCCGGCCCGAGCGCTCGAGCGCTTCGATCACCCCATGAACCGGCAGGGCGGAGCGGGCGGAGGCGAGTGGCGGGCGCCCGGTCTCCATGCTGTCCACAAAGTCCGCAATCACCGCCCGGTGCCAGTCGGAGGTGAACGCCATCGGGTCCGCCCCCGCACCCGTGGCCGCCTGGGAGCCAAAGCTCTCCTCCTGCCCGTTCGGCCGGACGACCTCGAGCAGATTGGAGTGTAGGCGCGCGCTGCCTCCTTCGTAGTGGAGCGTGATCTCCTCCGTTCGCCCCGGAAAACTGGCCGTGGTGGCGAAGAGCGTGCCGACGGCCCCGGACGTGAAGCGCAGCCCGGCACTCACGAAGTCCTCAGCCTCCATCCGGTGAAATCCTGTCGTGGCGGTCAGGGCCGTGACCTCAGCCACAGGGCCCGTGAACTGCAGCGCGAGGTCGAGCGTGTGGATCGCCTGACTGATGAGCACACCACCGCCGTCGCGGGCGTAAGTCCCCCGACCGGGCGCGTCGTAGTAGGCCTGATCCCGCCACCAGGGCACTGCGATCTCGACGGCGCGGAGCGGGCCGAGCCCGCCCTCCTCCACCAGATCGCGGAGCGTTTGGGCGGACGGGCGCGCGCGGTGCTGCAGAACGATGCCCAAGGGAACGCCGGCAGCCTCGCAGATCTCGCAAAGCTCCGTCGCTGCAGCAAGCGTCCGCTCGACCGGTTTCTCCATGAGGATCGGCTTTCCCGCCCGCGCGAGGGCCGACACATGGTCGAGACGTGCATTGGGCGGGGTCGCGAGAATCGCGAAGTCGACATCAGGATCCGCGGTCAGGTGGTCGATGCTCCGGTACACCTTCGGTATGTGCCCCAAGAGCGGCGCATGCTGCTTGGCAAAGGCGGTTGCAGACGCTTCGCTGCGCGCCAGCACGCCGACCAGCCGCACCGTGCCAGACAGGTTCGCGAGTGCATCCGCGTAAGTGCCACTCACCATCCCCGTGCCGATGAGCGCTACGCCGAGCATATTGTGCTCCGGTTACTGGCCAAGTCTCCGACTTGTCGGATCCAGTTTGGACAGGAGAGGTCATGGCCCAAGGTCACCAGGGGAATGCAAAACATCAGCATCTCCCTGCAAACCTTTATAAAATTTACATTTCTTGACCCAGCCATCACACCGGCAACCCGTAGGCATCCACTGCCGCATCGTGGCACAGCCAGGCAGCGATTTGGTGGCCGTCCTGCACTCCGATCTGCCGACGCGCCACCATCTCCCCGACGAACGCGCTCACGCAGCGGCGCCACACATCGTGACGCGCCGGGATCGAGAGGAGCGCCCGTGTATCGTCATTGAACCCGGCAAGGTTCCAGATCCCCGCATTCTCGACCACCGCGTCGAGATAGCGGGCGATGCCCCGGGGGCTGTCGTGGAACCACCATGGCGGGCCGAGCCGGAGCGCGGGCCAGTACCCGGCCATTGGGGCAAGAGCCCGGGGAAACGCCGCCTCATCCAGGCAGAAGAAGATGATGGTCGCATCGCCATGTCCATATCGGTTGAGCAGGGGCGCGAGCCCCGCCACCGGATCGACCGTCAGCGGGATGTCTGCGCCCTTGTCCGGACCACGGGCGGTGAACAAGGCCCTGTCCGTGTTCCGCGCCACCCCGGCGTGGATCTGCATAGTCATGCCATCCTCGGCCGAGAGCCCCGCCATCTCCGTCAGCATTTGCGCGCGGAACAGCTCCGCATCGTCCGGATCCGGCGTACCGGACATGAGCCGGGTCAGAAGCGCCTGACGGGCTTCCGCCGACAGATCCTCGGTCCGTGCGGATGGCACCCCGTGATCCGTTGCAACGGCACCGAGCCTGCGGAATTCGGCCCGCCGCCGCCGATGCGCCTCGATCAGCCCTGACCAGTCCGCCACGTCCTGCCCGGTCAGCTCTGCGAGCCGGTCCATGTTCACCCGCCAGTCAGGCCGATCCGGATCGGTCACATCATCAGGGCGATAGGTCGTCCGGATCCGCCCGATCAACCCTTCTCCCGCGAGTTGCTGGTGATGGTTGAGCGGATCCAGCGCAAACTCCGTCGTCGCAATCGTGGAGACACCGGCGCGGTCGAGCACCGCGCGGGGCCTCAGATCAGCGTCTCCAAGACGTTCCGCAATCCGGTCATAGTGGTGATCCGCGGTTTCCGCGCTGAGGGGCGTGTCGATCCCGAAGCCCCAGTGCATCGCGTGGTCGAGCCAGAGCCGCGAGGGCGTCCCGAGAAACCGATCATAGTGACGGGCGAAAAGCCTCCATGCGTCCCGCGGTGCAGCGACCTTCCCCCCATCTCGCCGCGGGACGCCGAGATCGTCGTAGGAAAGACCCAGGCTGCCAAGCATCCGCAACACATAGTGGTCGGGGGTGAGGAACAGCGCCGCCGGATCGGCGAATGGGGCATCGGTCGCGAACCATTCCGGATCCGTATGTCCGTGCGGGCTCACGATCGGCGCTGCCTCCACACCGGCCAAAAGCTCGCGGGCAACGCGCAGGGCCTCGCCCTCCGGCGGGAGCAGACGATCCGGGTGCAGAAAGCTGTGGGACACGGGCGGGCAAGCCTCGAACAGGTGCGGTGACCCGGATCATACAAAGCCCGAGTGGTTTCGCCACCCCATCTGGTCTATCACCGACAAAAGGGCCCGCAAGCGGCCTGCTTCGGGAGGTGACGATGATCGAAACTTGGCGCTGGTTCGGACCGCCGGACACGATCTCGCTCGACGAGATCGTGCAGACCGGCGTTGCGGGCATTGTCACCGCGCTCCACCACATCCCGCCCGGTGAACTCTGGTCGCGGGCAGCGATTGCCAAGCGGAAGGCGGAGATCGAAGCAGCAGGGCTCACCTGGTCTGTGGTCGAGAGTCTGCCCGTCTCCGAGGACATCAAGCGGCAAAGCGGTCCTTGGCGTGCCCATCTGGAGACTTATTGCCAGAGCCTTCAACACCTTGCGGCGGAGGGGATCGAGACGATCTGCTACAACTTCATGCCGGTGCTGGACTGGACACGGACGGCCCTCGACTGGCCCCTGCCGGGCGGCGCACGGACCATGCGGTTCGACTGGACGGATTTCGTCGCGTTCGATCTGCATATCCTCAACCGCCCCGGTGCCGCCTACGATGGGGAACTACGGGAGGCCGCCGCGGCACGTTTCGCGACGCTCGACGACGCGGGGCGCGCGGCCTTGCAGAACGCGATCATCTGCGGCCTTCCCGGCGGCTCTGCCAGAACGACGCTGGAGGACCTGCGCACGCAGATCGCGCTGTATGCGGACGTGTCCGCGGACCGGTTGCGCTCCAATCATCACGCGTTCGTCGAGGCTGTTGCACCGGAGGCGGAGCGGCTGGGCCTTCGGCTATGCTGTCACCCGGACGATCCGCCCTTTCCCTTGCTGGGTCTTCCCCGGGTGATGTCGACGGAAGCGGACTACGCAGCACTCGTGGCGGCGGTGGATTTGCCGGCAAACGGGATCACGCTCTGTTCTGGATCACTGGGCGCGCGCAGCGACGCGGACCTTCCCGGGATGATGTCCCGCCTCGGCCGCCACGTGCACTTCCTGCACCTGCGGAACACGACGCGGGATACACCAGGGGTCGAGGGAAGTTTTCATGAATCCGGCCACTTGCAGGGCGACACTGACATGGTGCGCCTGATCGAGGCGATCCTGGCGGAAGAAGTCCGGCGGCGGATGGAGGGCCGGGCGGATCACGCGATCCCCTACCGCCCGGACCACGGGCTGCACATGCTCGACGACGCTCGGCGGAACGGTCAGCCCGGCTATCCGCTCGTCGGTCGTCTTGCCGGATTGTCGGAGATCCGCGGGGTCGTGCGGACCCTCGGGCGGACGGGGGCAGCAGCGTGATCGGTGTCCCTGACTCAACGCCCTCCGCCAGCAGACACTCGGCGCTTACGTAGATGAACCGGCTCCAATCAGTCAGCGACGGGCGCGCGGAGATCGCGCGCCCGGCCTATCACCCCGCCGCCCACGGAATTGGTATCGTGCATCTGGGTCCCGGCGCCTTTCACCGGGCGCATCAGGCCGTCTACACGGATGCAGCGCTGTCCGCGGAAGGTGGGAACTGGCGCATAGCGGGGGTCAGCCTGCGCAGCACCGGCGCGGAGGACGCGCTCGCCCCTCAGAACGGGTTCTACACCCTTCTGCAGGACGGACCGGAGCAGATCCCCCCGCGCCTCATCGGTGCGGTCGGCGAATGCCGGACACTGAGCCGAGATCGGGGGCGCGTGATGGAGCTGCTGACCAGCCCCGCCACCCGCATCATCACCCTGACGGTCACCGAGAAAGCCTACGGGTTCGACCGAGCAACCGGCGATCTCATCCCCGGGCACGACGCGGAGCAGGACCGTACCGGTCCAGGCGAACCCTCATCGGTCATCGGCATTCTCATGGAGGCTCTGCGGCACAGGCGGGCGGCGGGTACGGCGCCACCGACGCTCCTCAGTTGCGACAACCTGCCGGACAATGGAACGGTGCTGCGCGCCGCGCTTCTGGCCTATGCGGACCCGGCCCTGCGGGACTGGATCGCGCGGACGGTCCCCTGCCCCTCCTGCATGGTCGACCGGATCACGCCTGCCCCAACCGACCGCACCCGGACCCGGGTTGCCAAGCTCTGCGGCTACGAAGATCGGGCCGCCATCGCGGCGGAACCTTTCAGCCAGTGGGTCATCGAGGACCGGTTTCCCACCGGGCGACCCGCGTGGGAGGCCGGGGGTGCGCAGTTCGTCACGGATGTCGCCCCGTTCGAGGCGATGAAGCTCGGGATGCTCAACGGCGCGCACTCCTGCCTCGCCTATGCGGGGCTTGCTGCCGGTCATCAGCTCGTGCGTGAGGCGGTGGCTGATCCGGGGCTCCGTGCGCTGGCCGCACGGCTGATGGACGATGCGGCCCGCACGGTCCCGGTCGTGGCCGGCATGGATCTGGCACGCTACCGCGATGACCTGATCGCCCGCTTCGCCAATCCGGCGATGGATCATGCGCTCGCTCAGATCGCCATGGACGGGTCTCAGAAACTTCCCCAGCGCATCCTCGACCCTGCCCGGGCGCTGATCGGCGATGGCCATGCGGCAGCCGCGCATGCAATGGCGTTCGCGGCGTGGATCCATCATCTGCGGCAGAACGCTGGTGGCAGTGTTTCGGACCCGATGGCGGAGGCGCTGATGCAGGTCTTCAGAACGGCTGGCACTGGTGCGGAAACGGTCAGGGCCGTTCTCGGACAGCTTGGACTGAGTCGGTCCGATGCGCTGACGGTGTCCGGATGGGTCGATCGGGTGGCGATGAACCTCGACGGGTTCGCCTCGGGCGATCCGTCCGATGTGATTGGCCGCGCGGCTCCCTGATCAGGAGAGCCAGCGGCCCAGCGCTTCATTCGTTTCCTGCGGTCTCTCGAGCACGGGCAGATGGCCCGCTCCCTCGACGATCACAAGCTCGGAGCCAGGCATAAGATCGTGCATCAGCGTGTGGCGGCTGACCGGACAGGCGCGATCCTCCGCTCCGCAGAGGACGAGCGTCGGCCCCGCATAGGATCGGAGCGTCTCGGTCTGATCCGGCCGGTCATGCAGCGCAATCGACTGGCGGGTAAACACATCCGGTCCGAGCGAAAGCGCCATGTCCATGCAGAGATCGAGGATGGCGGTCTTGTCCTCGCCAGAGGCGAGGTAGTTGGGCTTCATCTCCTCCCGCATCACCTCGGCCAGTCCACCGGCGTTTGCCTTGCGCATCTGCGGATCGCGCCGTCGGGCCACGTCGGGTGCCTCCGCCAACGGGTTGGTGTCCATGAGGGCCAGCCGCGCAACCCGCGCTGCCGCCTGCCGTATGACCTCCATCGCGACGATCCCGCCCATGGAGAGCCCGGCGAGGGCGAACCGGGGCGGCGCGTCCCGCAGGACGCGGGCGGCGAGCGCCTGCATGCTGTCAAACCGGCTGATATCGGCCACATGGACGGTGCGCCCGGCGCTGAAAGCTCCAATCTGCGGCGAAAACAGCCGCCCGTCGCACATCATGCCGGGAATGAGAACGAGGGGCAGCACGGGTCAGACGCGCGCCGCCGCGAGTGCTGCCCCTTCGGACATGGTGCGCAGCTTCGCGAACGCAATGTCGGGGTCGACCGCGCCGAAGCCTGCGAACGTGCCGAAGCCGCAGTCGCTTCCTGCGACCACCCGGTCCGGCCCTACGATGCGGGCGAACTTCTCGATCCGCTCGGCCACCAGCTCCGGATGCTCGACGAAGTTCGTGGTGGTGTCCACGACGCCGGGCACGAGGATCTTGTCGTCGGGAATGTCACCGCTCCGGTCCCGGAACACGGTCCATTCATGGGCGTGCCGGGGGTTGGAGGTTTCAAACAGCAGGTAGCTTGCATTGACGGACATGAAGGTGTCGAAGACCGTTGCCATGTCGATGTCGCAGATATGCGGGCCCTCATAGTTGCCCCAGCAGATATGGACGCGCACCCGCGCCGGATCGATCCCGTCGAGCGCGTGGTTCAGCGCTTCCACATGGCTGGCCGCGATCTTCAGAAACTCCGCATCGGAAAGGTCGGCGAAGAGCATGTGGCGGGACAGCGCGAGATCCGGGCAATCAAGCTGCAGGTCCAGTCCCGCATCGACGATGGTGCGGTATTCATCCCGCATCGCGTCCGCGAGTGCCGCAAGGTAGGCCTCCCGCGTGTCATAGAAATCGTTCTGCAGGAAGAGCGAGATCACACCCGGGGAGGCTGCGTTCATGAAGCCCCGGGGCGCGCCATGCTTTTCCATCGCGCGCTTGAGGTTCGCGATGTCGGTCTGAAGCTCCCCCTGCCCTTTCGACTTCACGTCACCGGTGCACATAGGGCGGGCGTACTGCGGGGTGCCGCCGGATTCGGCAATGCGCTTGAGAAAGCTCGGAAACGCCTTGAGGTCCGCGGGTGCATTGCGCGGGCTGTCACCGGAGAAGCCGGTGTAGCGATCCTTCACGTAGGTCGCGTAGGAGATCTTTGACGTTTCCCCGTCCGACACGATGCCGACGCCCGCGGCGACCTGTTTGGCAACGGTCTCATCCACCGCATCGGTCATGGCCGCGGCGAAGGCGGCGGCGTCGTAGGGCTCTTCCCGTTCCCGGGCGAAGATGAAATCGACGACTTCCTGCGTTCGGGGAAGCGAGCCGGCATGGGTGGTGAGGATCGTCATGGTCTTGGGTCCTTGATATCGGAGGCCGGGGAGATCGCCACGGCCTCCACTTCGAAGAGCAACCGGTTCGGCGCAAGGCGACAAACCGGTGTGAGTGCGTGGGCCGGGTGGCCCGGCACATCGCGTGCCGTCCGGGTGAGCGACAGCGTGGTGTTGCGACGCGGACGGGTGACGCGGGCCTTCCCGATCGGGTGCAGCGCACCCGCGCGACGGTGGCTGGGGTAGACGGGCAGTCTGAACACGGCCGCCCTCCTGTCGCCTCCCGCCTTACAGCGACCGAGAATGACCGACCGGTCAGCCGACGCGCGAGCAGGGTAAGCGGCGGGATGGTCCAACGGATTGAGCTGCACACACAAGGACGTCAGGCCCAGCCAAGCTCCCGCATCGCCCACATGGCGTGCCAGACCTTGGTCATGTGCTTGATCTTGCCGTCCTCAAACTCCATCGCATAGACATAGTCGGACGTGGTCGCCTTGCCCGTGGGCGGGACGGGCCCACCCTCGCCTGTGTGGGTTCCCATGAAGACGCCGTAGGCGGTGGCGACGCCGCGGCCCTCGTCGACCGAGAGACCCTTCAGGTCATAACGGCCATCCTCAAGAATCGTCAGCAGACCCTTCATCCACTCGGTGTAGCCTTGGAGCGTCGTGATCTCCGCGATCGGTTCAGCCTGCGAGGCGAAGGTCGCATCCTCGGTGCAATAGGCGGCGCATCCCTCCCAGCCCTTTCCGGTCTCGCAGGCTTCAAAGAACGCGGTCGCAGTCGTCAGCATGTCGGTCATGGAAAGTCCTCTTGTTGGCTGGGGGGGCAGGCGGAGGTCTTGAGCGGCGCCAGCAGATCTTGCCCACATTGGGCGGCAAAATCCACAAGGTCGATCATGACCCAGTTCTCGTAGAGCCGATCACCACGGCGGATGTAAAAATCCATGATGTTCTGGGAGATGGGGCCACCGGTCGGGGCGATCCCGCGAAATGGTGCTCCGGTGAAGCTGCCACGCAGCGAGGGCCAGCCGGTGAAGGCGGCTGCGTGGCCGTCAGCGATGCGCGCCTGGTGAAACCCGCCACGCCGGTCGGGAAAGCTGCGCACACTCGGCCCCTGTGCGTGATCCTGAAACGCCTGGAAGCCATAGCAGGACCCGATGCCCCACGGCCCGTGCCACACCATCTCCCTGTCCCAGAAAGCGGCCATGCCCATCGAGGCGAGATCGTCCCCCGTGAGCCGGTTGCACCCGCCCAGCATCGCCTCGACAAGGTCGAGCGTTGCCGCGGTCTCGTCCGCCTGCTGGGGGCCGCGCATGACGCCGGAGACCTCGCGCGGTCCCGGTGCAGGCTCCGGATGACCGGCAAAGGGAGGCAGCAGCGGGATGCCGGCCTGTGCCGCGAGGCCGGGCAGATCCACGAGCATCCTGAGTTCGGTGACCGCCCCGTCAACCACTTTGAAAAAACTGCCAAAGCGCAAGGTTCGGGCAGCATCCCCTGGCTTCACTCCCCAGAGCGGTGCGGCCTGCACGCCGGAGATCACACCCGTCGCCGCAACCCACGTCTCGCCCTTCCACGCGCCACCCAGAAATACGTAAGGCCGATGAACCGCGTCGGGAAACGCCTGCCGGAGCGGTGAAAGCAGCCCATCATCCAGCACCTCCCGCCCAACCATTGCAGGCACGGGTGCGGGCCCGAAGCCGGCAACGTCATGGGAAAACAGAGCCGGTGGTGCCCCCCCGGGGCGCATGAATGCTCCGTCCCAGACCAGGGTTTTGGCGGCCTGCAGCGTCATCAGCCCTGCCAGGTCGGCCCGGCCGGATCGTCCGTGTTGCGCACGCGGTAAAGCGCTGCCTCTCCGCTCATGGAAGGTTCGAGCCGGTGGGCGAGGCCCGGAGGGATGGCGCATGTGTCCCCCGGCGACAGGGTCGTCGCCCCACCGTCCCACCCGAGCCGCCAGTGCCCGCGCATCACCATCAGCACCTCGTGCCGGTCGAGCGTGTAGGGCGTGTCTGAGATCGAGCCGCGTGTGATGAAGTCCACGTCAAAACCGGGGCGGTCCTTCAGCACCGCATCCGCGCCGATGACCGGCGCGGGACCGTCGTTCGCGAGCGCGACCAGGTCCCAGTAGCGCGCGACATAGTTCGGGACTACGTCGGCCGCCTTCGGCTCCGGAAACGCCTTCAGTTCCTCATCCGTCAGCAGCGGCATGGGGGCGACGTTGTCCGGCAGATCATCCCCCGCTTTCGTGTCGTAGAGGCGACCGCTCTCGGCCAGCACGAGCCCGTGATCCGCCGCATCCTCGATCACCTGCGGCGCCCAGATGACGCCTCCTCCCGCGTCGTCCCCCCCGAGGATCGCCATGATCATTCCGTAGTCGGTGCCGATATTCTCAAAACCGCGAAAAATGCCCGTTGGAATGTTGAAGATGTCGCCCTCCTCGAGCACGACCTCGCCCGCATTTCCCCACCGCCCCCAGAAGAAGCGCCAGCGCCCCTTTAGAACAAAGAACACCTCCGCTGTCCGGTGGCAGTGCAGGGAGTTGCGGCAGTTCGGCGGCTGGCCTGCAGCGCCGATGTTGAAGCCGGGCGTGTCCTTGATATGGACATGCTGGTCCGGGCTCTCTGACACCCCGCCCCCGATGATGGTGAAGTTTTCTTTCTGGTCGGATCCGGGCGTGTGGGCGTCGATGAACGCTGTCTTGCAGGGAACAAGATCGCCGTAGCGCACGATGCGGGCTTCCATCTCGGCAGGGGTCATGGTCGTCTCCTCTTGTATCGGCTTTTTGTCATGTCACGCGGCCTCGGACAGCAGTGCGGAGACGATCGCCTCCGGCGCGTCGTCCTGTACCAGGTGGCCCGCGTTCGGGATGGTGTGGAACCGGTCGGGGCGGAGCAGTTCGGCCACCCGTTTTCCGGTATCGAGGGGGATCCACTGATCCTCCGCCCCCCAGAGCAGGGTCACCCGACAATCGAGCGCGCCGTACCGGCCCTCAACCTCGTCGGTGTAGGACTGATCCATCTGGGCGATCTGGCGGTAGAAGGCAGGTTTACCCACCGCACCTCGCCAGGGCCGCGCATAGACGTCGACCGCCTCCGCATCGAGGCCGCGATGGCTCGCGGTCTGCAGATAGGCCTCGAGCACCGCGGCATGGACGTAGTCCGGCATTCCCGCAAACGCCGCCTCATGCACCCGCACATGGGTTACGAAGGGCGATCCCCAAGGGCGGACGGCGACCGGATCGATCAGCGTCAGACGCCCGTAGCGCAGACCGTCAAGGTAGTAGGCCCGCAGCACCGTCGCGCCACCGAAATCATGCGCCAGCATGTCGGGGCGCTCCAGACCCCAGTGGGCGAAGAGCGCGGCGAGGAGCCGGTTCTGCACCCCGAGCGAAACGTCGCCATCGGGCATGTCCGACTGTCCGTATCCAAGAAGGTCAAACAGATAGACGGTCCGCCGCGCCGCCATCAGGGGCGCGATCCGGCGCCAGACCTGCGCACTGAACGGCGTGCCGTGGACCATGACAAGCGGCGGCCCGGCCCCCAGCCGCCCCCAGGCGATGCCGTGCCCCTCGAAGGAGAACCGCTCCGTCAGGTCGAGCATGGGACGTCAGACCTCCCCGCTCGACAGAAGGATCTGCTTCCAGATCGCGGTTTCGTCGAAGAGGACGTATTCCCGGCGCAGACCCCACGGGCCGAACTCCGCATGTGCCGCCCCCATCACATAGACCTCAGCCCCGGTCGGCGCGCCGAAGGCACCCCAGCCCGAATGAGTCCCGTGCAGCGACCAGCGGATGGCGGCTCTGGGCGCATAAAGCGGATCCTCCCGCCCGATCCTGTGCTCGATGCGGAACGTCGCATCCGGGAAGGCGGAGCGCAGGGTCATCCAGAACCGGTCCACGGCGGCCCAGCCATTGTCGGTCACACCTCCGGGATATTCCAGGTGGCAGGCGCGGTCATACTCCGCCTCGATCCGGGCAAAGTCGCGGTTCATCATGCCGGTCAGCAGATCCGCATAGCGGATACCCCACGGATTGTCGTTTCCGGTCCCGCGGTAAGGTCCGGGCCGGTCGATCCCGGGGGAGAAGGGGGTGACGCACGCGTCCGGCCCACCCTCCCGAGCGATAAGATCCCGGGCGAACTCTTTGGGATCCCACCCCATCTGCCGCACGATGGCGCCCTGATCCCGGATCAGCCATTCATCGTCGATGGTGGGCCCGACTGCATGGCAGTCCGCGATGATGCGATAGCGCAGGGCACGTCCCGTCGCCTTTCCATACATCCCGTCGCCCGTATGAGTCGCAGTGGAGATGATCCGGTGAGAGCTCAGGTGCCCCGGCCCGTTGTCGGACTCGGTTTCGCACCAGATCACGTCCTCTCCCAGAAGCTGCCGGTCGGGAAACTCCGCAAGCGTTGCCATGGTGGCGGAGATGACGTTCTGGTTTCCAATCACCAGCGAGCCGGGGCTGCGCACCGGGATCTCAGGCGCGTAGTACTGGTGGAGCGTGGCAAGGCCGCGATCCTCCCAGATCTCCTTGGTGATGCCGAGTATGTAGTCGGGAAAACTGTCCCACCGGTTCGAATAGGTCATGACTAGGTCTCTTCAGGTGAGCGGGTGGACCCGCGGATCATGAGGGGTCCGTCGATCTCGACCCGCCGGGCGGCGATGTCCGCCCCCTCGATGCGGGCGATGAGCAGGCGCACGGTCTCCGCCACCATCCGGTTTGCGGGCTGGCGTATCGTGGTGAGGTCGTAGGAGGGCCAGGCAGCCTGGGCCACATCGTCATAGCCGATGACGGAGACATCTTCCGGCACCCGCAGGCCCAGCTCGTAGCGCAGCACATCCATGACGGCGAACGCCATATGGTCCGTGCTGACAAAGAGCGCATCCGGCGCCGGTCCGGAGGAGAAGAGCCGGCGCGTCGCCGCCGCCGCCTGACCGGGATCGAAGTTGCCGACCTCTCGCCCCTGAAGTGTGACGCCCCGGGCCGCCAGCGCCCCGCAGAACCCAGCCTCCCGATCCCGTTGTGTCGAGGCACCGTCCCAACCGGCGATATGGGCGATCCGCGTGTGACCGGCGGCGAGGAGGTATTCCGCAGCCTTCGCCCCGCCCGCCCGGTTGTCGGACGTGACCGAGGTCACCCGCCCGACCTGCTGGGACCGGTTGAAGAGCGTCACCGGGATCCCCGCCGCATCGCAACGCTGGCTCAGATCGTTGGACATGCCAACGGAGGCGAGGATGATCCCGTCCACCTGATAGGCAAGGATTTCTTCGAGCACCGTGTCCATCAGATCTTCCTGATTGCCCGCCATGAAGACGAGCACGTGATACCCCTCGGCCTGCAGGGCCCGTGACATGAGCTCCAGCGTTTCCGAATAAAACGGATTGTCCAGATAGGCGACCACGAGGCCAATCATCCGGCTGCGCCCGGTGATGAGCGAGCGCGCCAGCGCGTTGGGGCGGTAGCCCAGCGCGTCCGCCGCCGCCATCACCTTGATCCGCATCGCCTCGGAGACGGAGGCGCCCGGGGTGAACACACGGCTCACTGCGGACTGGCTGACTCCGGCCATGGCCGCAACGTCGTGGGCGGAGACCTTGCCGCTCACAGCGCGCCCTCCCCGTCCGGCGACGGCGCGGTGCGGGGGCCGCAACACCCTCTTCCACGGATCACGTCACCGAAGTTGTTTCCCGCGGCAAAGCCCAGACGGACAGTTCCCCGCGTCCTGGGTGGGTGGGGGTGGGTGGGCGGGACACCCGCCCGGGACGCGGGCCTCACCATCCCGCACCTTCCCGTGCGCCTGCGATCTCCCGCATCCGGGCAAGAACGTCGACACCAAGCTGGTCGTACACATGCAACAGATCCACCAGCACCCAGTTTTCCCGGATCGCATCCCCCTCGCACCGCCAGAAATCGAGCGACCGCATGGTGATCCGCTTGCCCGACGGTGCGATCCCGAGCCATCCGTCGCCGCTCACCGTCATGTGCATGCCGGGCCAGGCCGTGAACCCCACATACGATCCCTCGCCGAACAGATGACCCGCCCCGACAGAGCCGACCCGGTCTGGCATGGCGTTGAGAAACGGGATCTGGTGCCAGGCGCGAAACCCGGCGACGCCACGCCCGGTCCCGATGCCCGAGGGTCCGTACCAGCTGAACTTCGGATGCCAGTGATCCTCGAGCCGCATCGCCGCGACCCCGCCCTCTGCGAAGTTTCCCAGCGCCGCAAGCATCGCCGACACCCGTCGGAGAGACTTCTCTGATCGCGTCTTCTCATGGGGTCCGAGCCCGTCCTGCGTCGCGGGCCCCGGCACGTGCCACTCCCGCCCGAGGCTCGGCACCATGGGCCAGACACCCGCCTGCAGCATCACTTCCGGCAGATCCCACAGCGCCTGAATGTCCACGACCTTGCCGTCTTCGAACCGGAAAAACTCGTGGAACCGCATCGCGACCTGATGCCCGGTCGGCGGAATGCCGAGCCACGGACGCACGAACGTCCCGGTGTAGTATCCGCAACGGCCAAGCCAGTCCGCTCCACTCAACGCGCGGCCCGCAATCACGATCGTGTCCCGCCGCTCCAGATCCGGCCAGGCTGCCGCCAGCGGCGCGATCGCCTGCCGGGCGAAGCCCAGGGGTCCGTCGAGATCCTCAAAGGGATGGGCGAGCCGCACGGTCGCATCTGGCGAGCAAAGCTCCGTCAGAGCCTGTTCGAGCGCGGCCGCATCATAGTCATAGAGCGCTCGCCGCAAGGGTTGCACCGCTCGGTGCATTCCACCGGTATCAGAATCGTGTGTCGTCATCGGTCCAGCCCGTAACTCCCCACGGTGCCGCCACGGACCGCACCCAAGCTCGATCCGGTTGCGCGGGTAAGCCGACGAGCACCATCGACGATGAGCGTGCCGAGTGACCAAAACCCGATGGCTGGCGCGGTGCCACCCATGTCATCTAGCGGGAGCCTTTCCGGATTGCCGAGGGCTGCCATACTCGCAATGCGCCTGCACGCAGTCGCGGCGCTGCTCCGCTCGGGCACCAGGTCGGGTCCACTCATGTCCGTTTCCTCTTCGGCCTCCTGCGTCAGGGAGACGGGGGCACTTTTTCTCCCCGGTCGTAGGCTTCCCACCCCTCGCCAGCGAAGACGTCATGGCCGAGTTGCGCGAGCACATGGGGAAAATCGACCATCACGTAGTTGTCGACGATCTTGCCATCGACCACCTTCCAGAAGTCCATGTACCGGATCTCGATCCGCTTGCCCGTGGGCGCGATCCCCATGAACTCTCCCGCATGGGTGGCCTCCTGCCGTCCGAAGGCAGCCGCCCATTCGCCCATGTAGAGCCGGGCCTCATCGATGCAGGTCTTGTCGGCGAAGGCTGCCTGAAACGGCCGCTGCCAGTTGTCCTGAAAGTCCTTGAGACCGGTCTTCGACCCGCATCCTTGGTTGCCGATCCAGCGAAAACCTTCCGCGAAGAACTCCCCGATATCCGCGATCCGGTGGTCGTTGAGCCCATCGACCATCCCTTCGATGACCGCCCGGGTCTCGTCGGTCTTCGACATGTCGGTCTCGCGGGTGAGGACCGCCTGTTCGGGCCGCGACCCTTTCATCGCAGGGCGCTCCAACCAACCCGTGCGCCGCAGCCCGGGCGGGCGGGGGTGGGTGGGTGGGCCGTCCGCCCGGGCTGCGAACGTCTCATCCCTTCACCGCCCCGGCAGTCAGGCCACTCACGATCTGGCGTTGGAAGATCATGACGAGCAGGAACAGGGGCGCGGTGATCGACACTGCCGCCGCAACCGCCTCGATCTGATCCGTTGTCGTCGTCTCCCGGTTGAAGTACTGGGTGATGGCCGGAACCATCGTCATGTTCTGGGCATCGAGCAAAAGTGCGGTCACCAGATAGTCGTTGTAGGCAAGCAGGAAGCTGAAAAGGCCCGTTGTGATCACCCCGGGCCACATGACCGGCATGATGACCCGCCAGAACGCCTCGAAATGGCCGCAGCCATCGACCCGCGCCGCCTCGTCGAGCTCCTGCGGGATGTTCTGGAAGAAAGACCGCAGCATCCAGATCGTGAAGGGCTGGTTGATAGAGACCAGCACCAGAATGACCGCGAGCGGCTGGCCGTACAGCGTTGGTGCGCTCTCCCCCAGGATCGGCTTCAGGATCTCGGCAGAGTTGATGAAGACCGGCAAGTAGCCCGTCACCAGCACCGAATGGGGCAGCGCCCGGAACACCAGTGCGAGGATGAGCAACCAGAATGCAAGGTTCGAGCCCGAGCGCGCGAGCCCGTAGCCCGCGAGCGTGCCCACCGTCAGGGAGATCGTCACGACCCCGGCGGTCACCATCAGCGAATTCAGGAAGTTGCGGTAGAACTCATTGTCGACCCAGACGGCGGCGTAGTGTTCCGTCGTGGCGCCGATGATAGGCGCGCCGAGCCCCGGGATCAGGTTGTATATCGAGGAGAGGACCGGCAGCACGAAGAGGAGCGTCAGCAGCACCCCGACCGCGAACACGATGACCGCCAGCAGCCAGCCGAGCACCGCGGGCGCGCCGAAGCTCAGCATCGGCACGAGGGCCGCCAGGTGGCGGGCCGCGATGCGATAGCCGAGCCAGAACAGCCCGATGAACACCACGATGTCGAGCAGTGAGATACCCGAACGCTCCTCTCGCGTACTCGGGCCAAACACCACATCCACCGGGTTCGATGCGAGCGCATCGACCGGCAATTTGAAACTCATCACCAGAATCCAGAACAGCGGGAAGGCCGCAAGGATGCACCAGAAGGTGAGGAATGTTGCGGATCCGGCCCGCAGGCCGATGGATTGGCGAAGCGCCCTTGGCGTGCTCATCAGGACGACCCTTTGTGATCGCGCCACGTGCGCATGAGAAGTGGGATGAGCAGGATCACGATCCCGATCATGGTGAGCATGGACGACGCGGAGGCACGGGAGATCGAGCGGTTTCCGCTGTCATCAGGCGTCAGGTAATCGAACGTAAGCCATTGCAGGGAGATCACATGGGCCTCGGAGCTGAAGCCGATGACCTCCTCGAACACCCGGTAGCTGTCCATCAGGTGGATGAGCGCAATGAACACGATGAGCGGCATGAGGTGCGGGATGACGACATAGCGCAACCGCTCCCACCGGCTCGCGCCGTCAATGATCGCACTTTCCAGCGTGTCCGCATTGACCGTCTGCAGCCCAGCGTAGAACACGACGAACGCGAAGGGAGCCACATGCCAGACCCGGTAGAACAGCATCAGGATCTCGATCGTCCAGCCCTGCGCGAACATCGCGATGTCCCGCATCAGCCACCATTCGAGGAAAGCGGTCATGATGCCGTCACCGATGAAGAGCCACCGGATCGACAGTGCGCCGATCACCGGGGTGATGATGAAGGGCAAAAGGGATACGAAGATGATGGGGCCGCGAATGGTCTTCGCCGCGTTGTTGACCGTAAGCGCGATGGTCAAGCCCACGATGATCACGAGCGGCAAGGTGATCAGCGTGAAGGTGAGCGTGAACCGCAGCGCCTTGTAAAAGTCGATATCGAGCAGCTCCGCGATGCCTCCACCACCAGACGCAAAGGCGGCAGCTGCAGCATCGGGTTCGAGCACGGATCGGTAGGCGTCGAAGCCCACGAATCGGGTGATCGTCTCGACCTGCCCGTCCTCACTAAGGACGGGACGGTTCTTTGTCTCCGTCACGCAGATGGCTGAGGGGAAGCCGGGCGTGCAGGTCTCAACCTCAACGGTCTCAAAGACTTGCTGGGTGAGGTAGAAGCTCTGCGTGAACACACTGACCAGCGGAAACGCGATGAAGATCAACATCAATAGGACCGAGGGGCCCACGAACATCGCGAAGGTGCGGAACTTCATGATACCTCTCCTCTGCCATTGAGTGTGATCGGTGCGCAGCGCGTGGGGGATCCCGTCTCGGGAATGCTCAGGTGCGCACAAAACGGTTGGTACCGCCCGTGATCCTCCGCGTGTGGCGCAGGCTCCGCCGCAGCTTTGAAGACTATCTTGCCCGTGCGCATGAAATCGCCATTTCGCGCGCTAGGCTCCCGCCGACATTCACGCGGAACAGTTTGGAAACGCTTTTGATGATCGAGGGGTACACCCGTCGCTTCGTCGGAGTAGCCGCTGATACGTTCGAGGATCGTACTTGATTTGTAGCGGAGCGCCGTGCGCCGAGCATGCAGATGGTCACCCACCTCGTCATATGTCGTGAATTCACCGTGCCAGTGATTGCCTTCGGTACAACCGAACTTGAGCGCGATTTCACCGGAGGGGCATGTCGCCGGGCGCCGCCCTGCCACACCTTCCACCTCTGTCGCATCGCACCGCATCGTCGCACCACCTTTCGCGTGAGGATGCGGGCCCCCGGTTGGGAACCCGCGGGGAGGTCTACTGGATCAGGCCCGCTTCGCGCGCTGCCGTCAGGTACGCCGTCTCAACATCCGCAAGCGCCTGCTCGGCGGACTCGGAGCCGGTGAGGAAGTCAGCGATATTATTGCCGAGCGCGGTGTGCATCAGACCCATCTGGGTCGTGGACGGATAGGGCATGGGTCCCGCAACGGCGGTCGCGATCGCACCTTCGGCGAGCGGGCCGGGCTGATAGCCCTCGACCAGCCAGATCGCCGCGTCGTTCGCGCCGGACACCATCTCTTGATCGAGACCTTCGACGATCAGCTTGAACGCTGCCTCGGCCTCTGCATCAGTGATGTTTGCCGCAACCACGATGCCATCCCACCAGATGGTGGTCGCAGGCTTGCCGCCGGCCATCGCCATCGGAGCTGCCGCCATCTTCACCTTGCCGACGACCTGGCTTTCCGCCTCGTCGTTCATCGCCGCAGCGCGGGAAGCCCAGAGGTTCGCCATCGCGATCTTGCCCTGCTGGAACTGCTGCTGCACGTATGTGCTGTCAGAGACGAGGAATTCCGGATCCATGTACTCGGTCATCCGCTTCATCATCTCAAGCGCGGCGACACCTTCCGGGGAATTCACCGCCGGCGTGTTGTCCGGGTTGACGAACGTCCCGCCAAAGCCCGCATACATGTTCACGAAGTCCTGCGCGAGGTTCCAGCCCGTCTTCATCGTGGCACCGAGCGGGTATTCCATCTTCCCCGACGCGCGGATCGCCTCGGCGGCGTCGAGCACCTCGTCCCAGGTGGTCGGCACCGCGAGACCGAGCTCAGCGAGCACATCCTCACGGATCATCAGGTGCTGGGTGTTGACCATCATGGCGATGGCCATCGTCTGGCCGTCGACCTTGATCAGTTGGTTCGCGCTCAGACCCTGGCCATACTTCTCCACCAGATCGTCGAGCGGGCGGATGGTGCCCGCATTGAGGAGCGGGGTCATGGTCCCGTTTGCCACGCCGCCGAGCTGGTAGAGGGACGGGTTTGCGGCGAAGGCTGTCGGCTGCTTCTCCCGGAACTCCTGGTCGAGCTCCGCTTCGAAGTTGCCACACTCTCCCATGGCAGCAGCAACCGCCTTCCACGCCTCGAACCCGGCCGAAAGCATCTTCACCGGTGTGTCATTGGGGGTCGTGCACGCCGCGTGGGCCCCTGTTCCCATCAGCACGGCAAGTGCGGTGCCAAGTGCGATCTTTCTGACGAACATTATAGTCTCCCTGTTGTCGTCTCTGCGCGGCCCCCTCGAGGCTCGCGATTGGAGTGGGCCCTAGAGCCTAGCGCCGGTCTCCGCATCGAAAAGATGGCAGATCGAGGCGGGGACGGACAAGGATACTGACTCGCCAATTCCAGCCCGAAATTCCTTGTTGGCCTTGACGGACACCATGCCGCCCCCCGCCTTGACCGTAATCATCGTGGCATCCCCGAGCAGTTCGAGGGTGTAAATCGGGGCGGAAATCTCCCCGCTTTCGACAACCGATGCGTCCTCCGCCCGGAAACCGAGCGTCACAGGTCCATTGTGCTCTGCTGCCAGGCCATTGATCTGGACGTTGTCGCCCGTGAACGTGCCGTCCTGCAGCACACCGTCCATCAGGTTCATCGCGGGGCTTCCGATGAAGCTCGCAACGAACGTGTTGGCCGGGTTGTCGTAGATGTCCGTGGGCGTGCCGACCTGCTGCACGATACCCTTTTTCATCACCACAACCCGGTCGGCGAGCGTCATCGCCTCGATCTGGTCATGCGTCACGTAAACGGTCGTGACCTGAAGCTCGTGGCTGAGGTTCTTGATCTGCGCTCGGGTGCTCACCCTGAGTTTCGCATCGAGGTTCGAGAGCGGCTCGTCCATCAGGAAGACCTGTGGCTGCCGCACGATGGCCCGCGCGAGCGCCACCCGCTGCCGCTGTCCCCCCGACAGCTCCGCAGGTTTACGGTGAAGGAATTCATCGAGCTCCACCATGGCGGAGGCGCGGCGCACCTTCTCGTCATGCTCCGCGTCCGGCACCTTGCGGACTTTGAGGGGGAAGCGGATGTTCTCGTACACGTTCATATTCGGATAGAGACCGTAGCTCTGGAACACCATCGCGACGTCCCGGTCTTTCGGCTCCAGATCGTTGACGACCTGCCCCCCGATGGAGATCGTGCCCTCCGTCGCATCCTCGAGCCCCGCGATCATGCGCATCGTCGTGGTCTTGCCACATCCAGACGGGCCCAGGAGGACGAGAAATTCCTTGTCGGGAATGGTCAGGTTGAACGCGTCGACACCGACGAAGCTGCCCCACCTTTTGCAGACGTTCTGTAGCTGGATTTCAGCCATCGACGGCTCCCTTCTGAGGCGAAGACCACGCGGATCATTCAGCCTAGACATCCGTCTCGCGAATCTGCAAGAGTTTTTTGCAAGCGTATGCACAAACGCTCAAATCCCAATTACAGGCTTCCCATGACCGATCTCCGCGCCCGCATTCATGCCCTCCTGCAACAGCTCAACGAGGCGGATCCGGGGCAGGTCGAGGGGTTGCTCAGCGCGAACGTTTCCGACGGGTCGCAATGGCATGTCTGCCACCCGATCGAGACGCTGAAGGGCGTCGAAAACATTGCCGAGGGGCTGTTGTTGCCCCTCAAGACAGCCTTCCCCGGTGCCATGCGTCGGGACGACATCGTCGTGATGGGAGAGGCGCGCGGCCCGCTCCATCCGGATCAGGATCAGAGCGTCGGCCAAGGCACGTGGCTCGCCACGCTCGGCCATCTCGTCGGCAATTTTGAGGCACCGTTTCTCGGCATTCCCGCCTCGGGCAAGCTGCATTTTCTCCGCCGCGGCGAATTTTATCGGATCGATGAGGCCGGTCAGATCGCGGAAGCGCACATCCTGATCGACGTGCTCGACCTGCTTTTGCAGGTGGGGCGCTTCCCCCTGCCCCACATGCTCGGGACGGAGATGTTGTTCCCGGCTCCGGCGACTCATGATGGCGTGATGCCCGTCGCCGCGGACAGATCCGAGGCATCCGTTGCCCTCGTCGAGGCGATGCTGCGTGACCTTCACCAGTACGATCCGACATCCTTCGACTCGGAAGGACAATCGGGCAGGAAAGGGTACTGGCACCCGAACATGCTCTGGTACGGCCCCGCCGGGATTGGTTCGAACTGCACCTATCCCGGATTCGTTACCCACCACCGGGAGGCGTTTCTCAAGGCATTTCCCGACCGGAAGGGGGGAAATCACTTCGCCCGGTTTGGCGACGGTGACTATGTTGCGTCCGGCGGCTGGCCCTCCATGACCATGACCCACAAGGGCCCCTATCTTGGTCAGCCCGCGACCGACAGGAAGATGTCCCTGCGCGTGATGGACTTCTGGCGCTGTGAGGGCGGTCAGATCCGCGAAAACTGGGTTCTGCTCGACTATCTGGAGATGTTCAAGGCGATGGGACGGGACCTTTTGGCGGAGGCGCTCTGACCGTCCTTCAGGGTGCTGCCGCGGTCACCTCGATCTCCACCAGAAACTCAGGGCGGGTGAACCCGCCGACGATCATCAGCGTCGATGCAGGCGGTGGCGAGACCGTGGCGAAAACCGCATCCCGCGCGGCCATGTAGCCCGCCATGTGATCCCGGTGGGTGACATAGGCGTTGACCCGCACGACGTCGGCGAGGGTCATACCCGCCTCCGACAGGATCGTTGCGATGTTGTCAAAGACGAGAGCGGCCTGCGCCTCCGCCCCCTCGGGAACCGTGTCATCCGCCGCCACGGGAAGCTGGCCCGAGGTCATGACGACGCGATACCCGGCAGGGACTTCGATCCCGTGGGAGTACCGTGCAAAGGGCGCGCGCAGGTCCGGTGCAGCGATCGCTTTGTGCATGATTTGCCTCCCAATTGTTGCCGATATCGCGCCAGCCCTCGAACCAGACACTAGATGGATGATGATCTATTGAGCATCGATTTGGACCAACTGATAAAATCTTGCACATACGCTGTCAAAAGCTCACAGCCTTGGCAAACTTCTTTAGTCGTTTGGGGAAGAGGCCCTACTCTGTGTCTTGGAATCACATCAGGGAGTTGGGCATGAAATCGGCTATGACCCTCACGGCACTCGCTAC
Organism: Pseudomonadota bacterium; assembly: GCA_038532435.1. Taxonomy (GTDB): domain Bacteria; phylum Pseudomonadota; class Alphaproteobacteria; order Rhodobacterales; family Rhodobacteraceae; genus JBCBAP01. The sequence goes on from JBCBAP010000003.1 coordinate 126,567, forward strand.
GGCCACGCTTGTTGCGGGCGCGGCGGCGGCTCAGGAAAAAGTGGTGTTCGGCACGAACTGGCTGGCACAGGCGGAACACGGCGGCTTCTACCAGTCGGTCGCGGACGGCACCTACGCTGCGTGCGGCTTGGACGTTGAGATCGTGTCCGGCGGGCCGCAGGTCAACAACCGCGCGCTGCTGCTGGCGGGCCGGATCGACTTCCACATGGGCGGTGACATGCTGCAGGCCTTCTCCGCCGTCGAACAGGACATCCCGGTCGTCGCGGTCGCCGCGATCTTCCAGAAGCACCCGCAGGTTATCGTGACCCATCCGGGTGTCGCGGAAAGCTGGGACGATCTGAAGGATCTGACCCTGCTCATCGGCGACAACGGCTTCCAGAGCTACTATCAGTGGATGATCGCTGAGCACGGTTTCTCCGAGGATCAGCGCGAGCCCTACACGTTCAACCCCGCCCCGTTCCTGGCGGACAAGGGCAAGGGGATGCAGGGCTACCTGAGCTCCGAACCCTATCTGGTGCAAAAGGAAGCAGGCTTCGCCCCCGACGTCTTCCTCATCGCTGACGCGGGCTATTCCACCTACGCGACAACCATCGAGACCATGGCAGGCACGATCGCGGACAAGCCGGAGGTCGTGAAATGCTTCGTCGAGGGGTCGATCAAGGGCTGGTACACCTACCTCTACGGTGACAATGCAGCCGCCAACGTGCTCATCAAGGGCGACAATCCTGAGATGACCGACGACAAGATCGCCTTCGCCATCGACAAGATGAAGGAGTTCGGCATCGTGGACTCCGGTGATGCCGAGACGATGGGCATCGGCTCCCTCACCGAAACAAACGTGAAAACGTTCTTCGACAAGATGGTGGCAGCGGGCGTCGTGTCCTCCGAGGTCGACTGGGAGGCGAGCTTCGACACCTCCTTCGTCAATCAGGGCGTCGGAATGGACCTGAAGTAACGGTGATCTGACCGGGGCCGTCGCACGACGGCCCCACAACGAATGGAACGATCAATGGACGGGATGACCGAAGCGGCGGCGGGGATCGAGACCCGGGCCCCGCTTCTTTCGATCACCGATGTGGACAAGGTCTTCGGCAAGAATGTCGTGGCTCTTAAAGGCCTGTCCCTCGATGTGCGGGAGGGCGATTTCATCTCCCTGCTTGGACCGTCCGGCTGCGGCAAGTCCACGGCCCTCCGCCTGATCGCCGGGCTGTCCCACGCGACGACGGGCAGGATCCGGTGGATTGATGAACAGGCGCAGGACACGCTCGGCGTCGTTTTTCAGGAACCGACCCTGATGCCCTGGGCGACCGTGGCGGACAATGTCTGGTTGCCGCTGAGGCTCAAGGGACGGTCCCGCTATGAAATGCGGGACGAAATCCTCGATGCGCTCCGCCTCGTCGGGCTGGAAAAGTTCGCCAACGCCTATCCCCGGGAACTCTCCGGCGGCATGGAGATGCGCGTGTCCATCGCCCGGGCGATGGTGACCCGGCCGAAGCTGATCCTGATGGACGAACCCTTCGCCGCCCTCGATGAAATCACCCGGTTCAAGCTCAACAACGACTTGCTCGAGTTAAAGGAGAAGATCGGCTGCACGGTCATCTTCGTCACCCACTCGGTCTTCGAAAGCGTGTTCCTGTCGGACCGGATCGTGGTGATGGCCGCGCGTCCCGGCCGGGTGATCGAGGAAGTTCAGGTCGACGCGCCCTATCCCCGGGACGAGGTGTTTCGCACCTCCCCGGAGTACGCGGCCCACACTCGCGCGGCCTCCGATGCCCTGCGCCGGGCGATGGAGGAGCCCGCATGAGCGTCGTTCGCCTGACCCTTTCCGGTGCACCCGCCACCAAGCCACGGTCCTGCTTTTCCAGCAGCAGAACATCTTTTCCGGAAGTTCCGCCCCGCACGAGGAGTGCGTCGTGACCATCACAGCAGAGCCCCTCGTCGATCAGGAGGAACGCAGCCGTGCCCGCCAGCGCCGGATCGAGGCGTGGGGGAAGTGGACCATGCCGGTCATGGTCATGGCCCTCGCGATCGTGGGCTGGCACCTGCTGGTGACCCTCAACGACATTCCCCACTATATTCTACCCGGGCCAGGCCGGGTATTCAGCCAGCTTGTCGCGGACTGGAGCCTCATGCTCGCCGCGGCCTGGGTGACACTCAAGATCACGCTCTTTGCGCTCTTCTTCGCCGTGGCGGGCGGGGTCGGCCTCGCGGTCCTCTTTACCCAGTCGAAATGGGCGGAGATGTCCTTCTTTCCCTACGCGGTCATCCTGCAGGTCACCCCGGTCGTTGCCGTGGCACCGCTCATCCAGATCTATGTGGAAAGCGCGTTTGCCGGGGCGCTGATCTGCGCCTGGATCGTCGCGTTCTTTCCGATCCTCTCCAGCACCACGGTTGGCCTGAAGAGCACGGATCACAACCTGCGTGACCTTTTCGGGATCTACGGTGCGAACCGCTGGCAGCGGCTGCGCCACCTTCAGGCCCCAGCGGCCCTGCCCTACTTCCTGTCCGGTTTGCGCATCGGTGGCGGCCTCGCGCTCATCGGCTCCGTGGTGGCGGAGTTCGTCATCGGGCGATCCGGTACGGGTCTCGGTCTCGCCTCGGTCCTGCTCGAGGCCGGGTATCGGCTCAACATCCCGCGGCTCTTCGCAGCGCTGCTGCTGATCTCCGCCCTTGGTGTGCTCATCTTCATGGTGCTGTCGCTCATTTCCCACCTGCTGCTCCGCAAGTGGCACGAAAGCGCCGTGAGGCGGGAGGCATGAACGGCTTTCGCACACTGCCGGACGGGCCCGTCACGCTCACCAATCTGACGGTCCCGGCCTGCCTGGTCGGGAAGGAGGGCGATCTCGTCCCCCATACGCTCACCCTCGACGGGGGGCGTATCGGGGAAGGCACCGCACCGATGGAGGTCGATATGGGTGGTGCGATGGTGCTGCCCGCCTTTACCGACATGCACACCCATCTCGACAAGGGGCATATCTGGGCGCGCAGCCCGAACC
>JBCBAP010000004.1:0-114693 GCA_038532435.1 Pseudomonadota bacterium
GCACCATCTTGGTGCCCGTGTCGGCCTGCTGCATGTTGTTGGCGATGGCGATGGAGTAGAACTCGCCCTGGCTGTCATCGCCGCGCAGGATGCAGGACGGGTATTTCCACGTGACGGCGCTGCCGGTTTCCACTTGCGTCCACATCACCTTGGCCCGGTCGCCCCGGCAATCGGCGCGCTTGGTCACGAAGTTGTATATGCCACCCTTGCCGTTCTCATCACCCGGATACCAGTTCTGGACGGTGGAATACTTCACCTCGGCGTCTTCCATGATCACGATCTCGACCACCGCGGCGTGCAGCTGCGAGGTGTCGCGCTGCGGTGCGGTGCACCCTTCGAGATAGGACACGTAAGAGCCCTTGTCGGCGATGATCAGCGTCCGCTCGAACTGGCCGGTGTTTTCGGCATTGATGCGGAAATATGTGGACAGCTCCATCGGGCACCGCACGCCGGGCGGGACATAGACAAAGGAGCCGTCGGAAAACACGGCCGAGTTCAGCGTGGCATAAAAGTTGTCCTGCACAGGCACGACCGAACCCAGGTACTTTTTGACCAGCTCGGGATGCTCCCTGATCGCTTCGGAGATCGAGCAAAAGATCACGCCCGCCTTCTTCAGCTCCGCCTGGAATGTCGTGCCCACGGACACGGAATCAAACACCGCGTCCACCGCCACTTTGCGGCCCTCGGCGGGCGCATCTTCGGCCCCTTCGACACCGGCGAGGATCATCTGTTCCTTCAGCGGAATGCCCAGCTTTTCGTAGGTGGCGAGCAGCTTGGGGTCGACCTCGTCCAGCGACTTGGGCTTCACCTCCATCGATTTCGGGCGCGCGTAGTAATACTGGTCCTGAAAGTCGATCTCGGGATAATCGACCATCGCCCAATCGGGCTCTTTCATCTGCAACCAGCGATCATAGGCGGCCAGTCGCCATTCGGTCATCCACGCAGGCTCTTCGTTCTTGTCCGAGATCAGGCGCACGATATCCGGCGTCAGCCCCTTGGGGGCGTATTCCATCTCGATGTCCGTTTCCCAGCCATACTTGTATGTGCTGACGTCCCGCACCGCATCGACGGTCTCCTGATCGACACCGTCCTTGACCACAACATCGTCTACAACATTGTCCATATCAGACTTTTCCCCTCGTGCTTGACGGCTCAGGCCGCCCGCGCCTCGTGTTTCCTCAACTTTTGCGTCCAAGCCTCGGCAAAGCGCAAAATCTCGTCCTCTGTCGTCTCGAGCCCCAGCGACACGCGCACAGCGCTTGCCGCCTCATGCTCCGAATAGCCCATGGCCTGCAGCACCCGGCTCGCCTTGACCTTGCCCGAAGAGCAGGCCGACCCCGCCGAGATGGCAAAACCCGCGAGGTCCATCTGCATCACCTGTGTCTCGCCCTTCCATCCGGGCGTGATGAAGCAGGAGGTGTTCGGAAGCCGTGGCGCCTCTTTCCCGACAAAAATAGTAGTATTCGAGGCATCAGCAAGGGCACTTTCTAGAATATTTCTAAGTTTCTCGACCCGCGCCCATCGCCCGTCGGCCACATCACGCTGTGCAGCCTCGGCCGCGGCGCCAAATCCCGCGATGCCAATGACGTTCTCCGTGCCCGACCGCCGCCCCATCTCCTGCCCGCCGCCCGAGACAAGCGGCGAACGCTCGAGATCATCGAGGCCGGCCTTCAAAACCAGGGCACCAACACCCTTCGGCCCGCCAAACTTGTGAGCCGACACGATCGCTGCATCTGCACCGCACGCGCCAAACTCAAAACCCATCTTGCCCCAGCTTTGAACCGCATCACACAGAAAACGCGCACGGCGTGGCAGGCGGTCTGAAATATAGGAGATCGCCCCCTGCACGTCTTGAACAACACCTGTTTCAGAATTGGCACTCTGGACGGCGAAAGCGTTCAGCGGCCGCACAGATCCAAGAATTTCCGTGTCAAAGCAATGCTCTAGCGCGAGCCTGCCGGCCGGGTCGATCCGCAAGATATTTTCATTGTCGTGGTGGGCCCAGATGGCATCATGCTCGATCCCGGAACACACCGTCGCATGCTCCGCCACAAACGCATAGGCGGCAGTCTGTGCCGCCTCGGTTGCCGAGCCCGTGAACACCACGTGCATAGGCTCACATCCAACCAGTGACGCCACCTGACTGCGGGCCTTCTCGACAATTGCCTTCGCCGCGCGCCCCTCGGCATGCACGCTCGACGGATTGCCCAGCACATCCATCGCCGCCAGCATCGCCGCTCGCGCCTCTGACCGCAGTGGCGTTGTTGCGTTGTGATCCAGGTAAACCCGGCTCATGCTTCTTCTCTTTCCAAATACTCCGGGGGTCTGGAGGCTGGCCCCCAGTTGACATCAGCCATCATCGACCACCGCAAACAGGTTGGGCACCGCCGGACACGGGGCCAGTTCGTTGTCAACGACGTCCGACAAGCGCGTCTGATGCAGAAACACGTAGACATGCGCCGACAGCCCCTCCCACAACCGGTTGGTCAGCGATTGCGCCTTGGACCCCGATGCCGCGCCCGACGCCCCTGCCCCCTTGTGCATCGCGTCGACCGTCTCATCGACCGCCGCCAGGATCTCGGCCACCCGGATCTCGGACGCGGCCCGCGCCAGACGGTATCCGCCGCCGGGCCCGCGCACCGATGTCACCAGATCGGCGCGGCGCAATTTCACGAACAGCTGCTCCAGATAGGGCAGCGAAATGTCCTGACGCCCCGAGATATCACCCAGGCTGACCAGCGCCTCGGCCGGCTGCAAGGCGATGTCGGCCAGTGCCACCATCGCGTAGCGTCCCTTTGTCGAAAGCTTCATCGCGCACGCCCCCGATTGACGTCACAGCCCGCAGGCCATACATGCTTTGCCACCGCAGGATATGCGTCCTGCCCATAAATTTAGAAACGTTCTAAGGTACCAGACGCATTTCGTCAAGAAATCCCACGGTGCAAAAGACGTAACGAGGACAAAAACCGCATATGCCCGAGGTCATTTTTCCCGGACCCGAAGGCCGCCTCGAAGGCCGCTACCACCCCCAGAAAGAGCGCGACGCCCCCATCGCCATCATCCTGCACCCGCACCCGCAATTCGGCGGCACGATGAACCACAAGGTGGTGCACGCGCTGCACTATGCGTTCTTCAAGATGGGCTTTACCGTGTTGCGCTTTAACTTTCGCGGCGTGGGGCGCAGCCAGGGCGAATATGATCAGGGCATTGGTGAGCTGAGCGATGCGGCCTCCGCCCTCGACTACCTGCAGTCGATGAACAACAATTCCAAGCATTGCTGGGTTGCGGGCTTTTCCTTTGGTGCGTGGATCGGCATGCAGCTTTTGATGCGGCGGCCCGAGATCACGGGGTTCATCTCCGTCTCGCCGCCCGCGAACATGTACGACTTTTCCTTTCTCGCCCCCTGCCCCTCGTCCGGGCTGATCATCAACGGCGCCGCGGACCGTGTGGCCCCGCCTGCCGATACCGAAGCGTTGGTGGGCAAGCTGCACGAGCAAAAGGGCATCACGATCACGCATACGCAGATTGAGGGCGCCGGCCACTTCTTCGAAGATCCACATCTCGACACGATGATCGGCCACACGACCGATTATGTGAAGCGCCGGCTGACCGAGACCTCGCGCTGATGGCGGATCCCGTTGTCACGGAAATGGCCAACAAGCTGGCCGAAGAATGCCTTGCCGTGCAGAAAGAGGTCGGCGACGACCGGCTGTTCATGAAGGTGGGCGAGGTTCTGGGCGCGTCCTCCCAAACGCTGGAAGAGGCGTTCCTGACGGCAATACGAACGCGGATGGCCAACGATTCAGGCCGCCGCTTCCTTGCGCAACAGCTCAAGACCCACCGCGCAAAGACGGCCGAGTGACGCGGCTCGACCAGCAGATCGCCTTTCTCACCGAAGCGGACCGCCTGAAATCCGTCACCCGTGCGACCACGCTGGCCGATGCCTCGCGCGCTGAAAACAGCGCGGAACATTCCTGGCATCTCTCCCTCTACGCCCTCATTCTCGCGGACCAAGCCGGGCCCGGGGTCGAGATCGACCGTGTGATCCGCATGCTGATCCTTCACGACCTCGTTGAGATCGATGCTGGCGACGCACCCATCTTTGCCGATGTGGATGCGACAGCACAGGCCGCGCAGGAAGCGGCGGCGGCTGACCGTCTCTTTGGCCTGTTGCCTGCCGATCAACGGGACGCGATGCGCGCGCTCTGGGACGAGTTCGAAGCGGCGGAGACGCCAAGCGCCCAATTCGCCAAGGCGCTCGACCGGTTTCAGCCGCCCATGCAAAACCTCGCCTCGGGCGGCGGCAGCTGGGCGGAATACAACGTCAGCCCCGACAAGATCGAGGCGCGTGTCGCGCCAGCCATCATGCGTGCCGCCCCGGCCCTGTGGGCCTATGCCAAGGCGCGCATCGACGCGTTCTTTGCCTAGCGAATGTCTTGCAGCGCCGAGCGCGCGGCCTGGATGACGCGGCCCATCATCAGGCCCAGCACGTAGCGCAGAAAGCTCACCGTGATATCCGCCAGCGACAGCCCCGCCGTTGCCACCCCACCGGCAAAGCGCAGCGCCGATTTGACAAAGCGCAACAACAGCTTGCCCACCTGCGCAGCCAATGACGCCGCGCGGTAGAGTCCTTCGGCCAGCAGATCGAGCATCGTGAGCGACGCCGTGACCTGCGCCGAGGTGGCATGCAGCCACGGCAGAATCCCCCCCAGCGCCAGCCCGAGGAAATAGTATCCCATGGTCGAACCGATGCCGTTGGTTTTCTCGGCCTGGGTGAGCCAATAGTCGGGATCGAGCTTGCTGGGCATGGCCGCCGCCGCTGGCCAGCCCGTGCCGGGCATCTTGGGGATGTAACAACCGCTCATGCTGTGCGCCGCTGCCGTGATCGAGGAAAAGCCACCGTTTATCCCGGTGGTGCCCGGACCAGCGTGGAAGAAGGGAAACAGCGGGATCATCGGCACGGGATCGGATTGCGCATAGACCCGCTTGACCCGCGTGTCCCCGATCACGCGCGAGATTTCACCGCCCAGGGCCAGCCCGCCGACGCGCGGTGCACCAAAGGTATAAAGGTGCGATGGGCATGTCTTGCCTTGGGCGAAATCCACCGCAGACAGGGTTGCGAGTGCCCCACCCAGCGAATGGCCGACAAAATGCATCCGCTGCGGTTTCGCGGCGGCGATCATCCGTTTGACGTCCTGCCGCAACGAATCGTAGATCGCCGCAAAACCGGTGTGCACCAGCGTGCCCGTGGGGCCGCGTGTCATTCCGATGTTCAGATTGGACAGCCAGTCGATCTTGGTCTGGGTGCCGCGCATCACCAGGATGAACTCGCGGTCGACGCCCGCGTGACGCTGCAACAAGGTGCCAAAGCCCGCCTGTTCGGTCACGATATTGCCCGAGGTGCCCACGATCCCGCCAATCGGCGTGACCGACGTCGTCAGATTTTGTTCCAACACATAGTTTTCGGTATAGCGCACATCTTCCTGCGCCATCTCGAGCGCCTGATCATTCGTGCGTGCCGTGGTCACGGCATAGCCCGCATCTGCGAGAATTGCGGCATTGCGCCCGCTGAGCATTGTACCGGTCATAATTCGTCCACTTCAAAAAATATCCGTCTCATTCAATCCAGTGTGCAAACCCCGAACCAGAACCCGCCATGGGCCGGTTCCTTGCGCAAGTCGCAGGTGACCGAAATCGGGGCGCCCTTGTTTTCGTGATTTTCGGGGCCGACCCGCGGGGTCATGACCAGAAATTTCTGCGCGCCCGCGGGATAATCGGCATAGAACACGGTGCGCACCGCGTCTTCGGCGGCCAGACGCTGGAAAAATCCCCGCTTGGCCGGCACACCGTCAAAGGCGAACTGGCCCGACGCATCCGTCACGGTCCGGTCCTCGCCCGACTTGCCGCGCCAGTCCCAGGTCCGCCGCACCGTCACACCGCCTGCCGCCTGCCCGTCCGGGCCGATCAACACGCCCGACATCGGCGAGGTGACATATTCCGCATCGGCCTTGGACATCGTTCCCCCTACGGTGACCCACAGCAGCGCCGCGGCGCAGATCAGTGCCAGAATGCGGCGCATGGCGTCCCCTTTTCGTCAGTACCTTGGGTGGCACGCTAACCCAACGGCGGCCCGCCGCCTATGCAGGATTTGCGTACCTCGCAACAAAAACGGGCGACCCCGTGTGGGGCCGCCCGGCGTTGGTGTCGGTCCGTGTCGGCGTCAGCCGATGATGGCGTTCAGCGTCGCACTGGGCCGCATCACGGCCGCGCACAGCGCATCATCGTTGCGAAAATAGCCGCCCGTGTCAGCGGGCGATCCGCCCTTGCCGGACAGCTCGGCCAGGATCGCCGCCTCTTTCTCGGCCAGTTGCGCAGCCATCGGGGCAAACTCCGCCGCCAGATCAGCGTCATCGGTCTGGGCGGCGAGCGCCTCGGCCCAGTAGCGGGCAAACCAATAATGCGAGGCGCGGTTGTCGGGCTGTCCGACCTTGCGCCCGGGCGACCGGTCGTGATCGAGGATGCCTTGCGTCGCAGCCTCGGCCGCCGCACCCAGCACGCCCGCCTTGGCGTTGCCCTTGGCATCCGCGAGGAAATTCAGCGACTCGCCCAAGGCGCAGAACTCGCCCATCGAATCCCACCGCAGGTGGTTTTCGCTGTGCAGCTGCTGCACGTGCTTTGGCGCCGATCCGCCCGCACCGGTTTCAAAAAGACCACCGCCCTGCATCAGCTTTACAATCGACAGCATCTTGGCCGACGTGCCCAGCTCGAGGATCGGAAAGAGGTCGGTCAGGTAGTCGCGCAGCACGTTGCCGGTGATGGCGATGCTGTCCTTGCCTGCCGTGATCGTCTCGAGCGATTGGCGCGTCGCCTCACGCGGGGCCATGATCATGAACTTGTCCGCAACGCCTGCCGCCTCCAGCGCGGGCGTCACATAGTCGATCAGCTGCGCGTCATGCGCCCGGTTGGCGTCGAGCCAAAAGATCGCCTCGGACCCGGTCAGGCGCTGGCGGTCCATGGCAAGCTGGATCCAGTTTTCGATCGGCGCCTTTTTCACCGTGCACGCACGCCAGATATCGCCCGCCTCGACCGCGTGCGCATGCAGCACGTCACCATTGGCCAGCACGATCCGCATCGTGCCCTTGTCCGCCGCTTCAAATGTCGTGGGGTGCGAGCCGTATTCCTCGGCCTTTTGGGCCATCAGGCCCACATTGGCCACCGCGCCCGCGGTGGTCACGTCCAGCGCGCCGTTTTCTTTGAAAAACTTGATCGTCTCGTCATAGACGCTGGCATAGGAATTGTCCGGGATCACGCAGTTCGTGTCGCCCTTGGCGCCACTCTCGTCCCAGCCCTTGCCGCCTGCGCGGATGACGGCGGGCATGGAGGCGTCGATGATGACGTCCGACGGCACATGCAGGTTGGTGACACCCTTGTCGCTGTCGACCATATACATGCTGGGGCGGTCGAGTGCAGCGATCTCCGCCTTGATCGCATCCGCGTTCGGCATCGTGTCGATAGCCGCCAACACGTCGCCAAGGCCCGCATTCGGGTTGCCACCGGCGGCCTTGATCGCGGCGCCATGCGCCTCCCAAACCGGGCCCAGCCACGCCTTGACCGCGTGGCCAAAGATGATCGGATCCGACACTTTCATCATCGTGGCCTTCATGTGCAGCGAGAACATCGTGCCGTCAGCCTTGGTGTCTTCGATCGCGCCCTCGAGGAAGGTCGCAAGGGCGGCGGCGGACATGAAGGTCGCGTCCGCCACGGTGCCCTCGTCCAGCGGCCAGACGTCCTTGAGGACGGTCACGGTGCCGTCTGCGGCCTCGAACTCGATGCGCGCATCACCGGCCTGATCTGCCGTGATCGTTGCCGATACCTCGTTGGCGTAAAAGTCATTGCCCGGCATCGACGACACCTTGGTCTTGCTCGAGGCATCCCACGTGCCCATCGAGTGCGGGTGCGCCTGCGCGTACTTCTTGACGGCCTTGGCCGAGCGGCGGTCGGAGTTGCCCTCGCGCAGGACCGGGTTCACCGCCGACCCCTTGATGCCGTCATAGCGCGCGCGCACCTCTTTTTCGGCATCTGTCTTGGGCTCTTCGGGGTAGTCGGGCAGCGCGTAGCCCTTGGCCTGCAACTCCTTGACCGCGGCCACGAGCTGCGGCACCGAGGCCGAGATATTGGGCAGCTTGATCACATTTGCACCCGGCGTCTTCACCAGCTCTCCCAGCTCTGCCAGGTGATCGTCCTGCCGCTGCGCCTCCGTCAGGTGGTCGGGAAAGGTCGCGATGATGCGACCGGCAAGGCTGATGTCCTTGACCCCGACCTCGACGCCCGCAGCCGCGGCAAAGCGGCGGATCATCGGCAGAAAGGACGCGCTCGCCAGTTCCGGCGCCTCGTCAACCTTGGTGTAGATGATATCGGGGGAATTGGTCATGTCGCACCTCATTTGCCGGGGTTTCGGGCACGCGCCGATACGGCGCGCCGTTGGGCACGGGGCCTACCGAACAGGCACGCGCCCGTCAATGCATGCAATTGTATACTGACTGCGGCTTTTTGTGCCATCCCTGTCCGCGGGAATCTGCTAGAGACGCCGCAACCGCACGCAAAAGGAGCCAGCGCATGTCCAAGATCAAGGTCGAAAACCCCATCGTCGAAATGGACGGGGACGAGATGACGCGCATCATGTGGGCCTTCATCAAGGACAAGCTGATCCTGCCCTATCTCGACATCGACCTGCTCTACTATGACCTCGGGATCGAGGCGCGCGACGAGACCGAAGATCAGATCACCATCGATGCCGCCGAAAAGACCAAGGAAGTGGGCGTCGCGGTGAAATGCGCCACCATCACACCCGATGAGGCCCGGGTCGAAGAGTTCGGCCTCAAGAAGATGTGGCGGAGCCCCAACGGCACGATCCGCAACATCCTCGGCGGCGTCGTCTTTCGCGCACCGATCATCTGCAAGAACGTGCCGCGGCTCGTCCCGGGCTGGACCAAGCCGATCGTGATCGGCCGTCACGCCTTTGGCGATCAGTACCGTGCGACGGACTTCCTGATGCCGGGGCCGGGCAAGTTGACCATGAAGTTCGTGGGCGAGGACGGTACCGTGATCGAGCGCGACGTGTTCGACAGCCCCGCAGCCGGTGTTGCCATGGGCATGTACAACCTCGACCAGTCGATCATCGACTTCGCCCGCGCCTCCATGAACTACGGGCTGAACCTTGGCTGGCCGGTGTATCTCTCCACCAAGAACACCATCCTCAAGGCTTACGATGGCCGGTTCAAGGACCTGTTCCAGAAGGTCTACGAGGAGGAGTTCGAAGAGAAGTTCAAGGCGGCAGGCATCACCTACGAACACCGCCTGATCGACGACATGGTCGCGGCGTGCATGAAATGGTCCGGCGGCTTCGTCTGGGCGTGCAAGAACTATGACGGCGACGTGCAGTCCGACACGGTGGCGCAGGGCTTCGGCTCCCTCGGCCTCATGACGTCCCAGCTTATGACACCGGACGGGAAGGTCGTGGAGGCGGAGGCCGCCCACGGCACCGTCACCCGGCACTACCGTCAGCATCAGGCAGGCAAGGAGACGTCGACGAACTCCATCGCCTCCATCTACGCGTGGACCGGCGGCCTGAAGCACCGCGCGAAGCTCGACGACAACGCGCCGCTTCTCAACTTTGCCGAGACGCTGGAGCGCGTGATCGTTGAGACCGTGGAAAGCGGCTCAATGACGAAGGACCTCGCGCTGCTGGTCGGTCCGGATCAGAAGTGGCTGACCACGATGGGCTTCCTTGAGAAGATCGACGAGAACCTGAACAAGGCGCTCGCGGGCTGAACCCGGAACGTCCTGCCCCCGCCGGAGGTTTGGCAGGGCAAGGCAAGCTGAGAAGATGGGGGTGCCGCAGCGCCCCCTTTTTCATGCGGCGGGGCGGGCCGCGTTGGGGCGGAACGTGTGGAACCGCGGCGGGCCGCCGTTCAGGGTCATCATCTGCCCCGGTTCGAGAACCGTCCAGCCGTCGAGATCCGCATCGTATGGCTCAGAGACGACCGCCCAACCGCCCGCCTCAAGCCAGCGGTAGTAGACGGTCGGTGCTCTATCGTCGGAAGCATGCCGCAGGGCGATGAGCCGCGCACCATCGGAAAGGCACGCGGACAGGCGCAGATGAGGCCTCTGCCCCGTGCTGCGCGCGAGCTCTTCGAACGTCGCCGCGGTCCGCTCAAGCGCACCTAGCGGGTCCGTATCGAGCCCATCGCCGAGGGCCGCCAAGAACAGCGCTTCGCTGTCAGAGGTGCCGCGCCGGTGATGGTAGAGCTCGCGCGGGATCAGCATGTCCGCGTCGCGCCGCATCTGATCGTATCCACCCACCTGTCCGTTGTGCATGAACGACCATCTGCCGACGGCGAACGGGTGGCAGTTGTCCCGGCTCGTCGCCGTGCCGGTCGAGGCGCGCACATGCCCCAGAAAGAGCCGGGAGCGAACCTGACGTGCGATGCTGCGCAGATTGCCATCCGACCATGCGGGCAGCGTGTCGCGGAAGATCCCGGGTTCGTCGCGGGTGCCGTACCAGGCCACGCCGAAACCGTCCCCGTTCGTGGCCGTCTTGCACTCGCTGGCGCTGAGCGACTGGTGGATGAGCGAGTGTTCCGGGGTGCAGAGGATGTCCTCCAGAAACACCTCCGGCCCGATATAGGCGGCCCAGCGACACACGGGGTTACTGACCCCGGTTGTGGGTGCGGGCGTAGAGGCGGGCGACAATCCGGCTCGCCGTGCGTTCACATACCGCCGGGATGAGGGCGTGGGCAAACGCCGCGAACGCGGCAATGAGCAGCGTCACACCGAACCCGCCGGCGAAGCGCATGTGTTCGAAGTAGGTCTCTTCGACGGCGGCGGGGTGGTCGAGGAACAGGCGTTTGATCATCGGGCTCTCCATGATTTGGTCTGGCAAGGAGGCTAACGCAGGAAGGATGGGAGGCATTCCCGATTGTTGGCTCAAATCCTTTAATCTTGGGACACTTTAAGGCATATACGTCTCATGATCGAACTTGATCCCATAGACCGGCGTATCCTTCACCGTCTGCAAGAGCGCGCGGACTGCTCGCTCGACGAGCTTGGGGAGGAGGTGGGCCTCTCCCGCAACGCCTGCTGGCGGCGGGTCAAGCTGATGGAGGAACGGGGGGTGATCCGGGCCCGGGTTGCCCTCATCGATCCGGAGGTCATCGGCCTTTCCCTCACCGTCTTCATTCTGATCCGGACCGATCGGCACGACAGCGCCTGGCTCGATCAGTTTGCGAAGGCGACCCGCAGCCTGCCGGAGATCACCGGGGTCTGGCGCATGACCGGGGATCTCGACTACATGGTGCGGGCGGAGGTTTCGGACGTCGCCGCTTATGACGTCCTCTACCGCCGCCTTATCGAACGGGTCGAGATTGCGGACGTGTCCGCCAGCTTCGTGATGGAGCGGGTGAAAGAGACGACCGCCCTGCCCGTTCTCTAGGCCTCCTCGACGATCACCAGCTCCCGGTCCGCGGCGGCGAGGGCGATTTTGAGCGCGTCCTGATAGCGCGGATTTTCATAGCAAGCGACCGCATCGTCGAATGTGGGGAAGCGCGCGACAACGTTCCGGGGGCGGTCGGGCCCCTCCATCTGCCGGTACTTCCCGCCCCGGGCGATGAATGCACCTCCGTGCGCCGCGACGCAGGCCGTCGCCTCCTTTACGTAGCGGCCATAGGCCTCCTCATCATGGACGGAGATATGTGCGATCCAGAGTGCGGTCATGGGTCGATCCTCTCAGTGGCTGGGGTGGTGTCAGGGGACCTCAGGCGGGCCACCTCGTCAAGGTGTCCCGCGAGCGTGGGGTTGCTGCGGCGCAGGCGCAGCAGGTCGTCCGCCTCGAGCACCAGAAGCCGGGTCTCCGTCGCTGCGCGGGCGGAGGCCATGCGCAGGCCACCCCGCAGGATCGCCCCTTCCCCGAAGAAGTCCCCCTCTTCCAGCCGCTGCGGTCCGTCCGGCAGTTCGAGCGTCACCTCCCCGGACTGGATGAAAAACATCGCATCCGCCGGATCGCCCGCGCGCATGATAAGCGCGCCCGTGCGGATGCTGCGGGCCTCCAGGATGCGGGCAACCTCGGCGATCTCCGCCGCACGCAGGCTCTGGAAGAGCGGGGCGCGCGCCACCATGCCCCAGGTCACGACGAAGTCCCTCCGGTGGATCTCATCGGTGAAGCCGGTCGCCATGATCCCGACAGGCAGCGCAAACATGCCAAGGCCGAAGAGCATGACGCAGCCGCCGAGGATCTTTCCCAGCGGCGTCATCGGGATCATGTCGCCGTAGCCCACGGTGGTGAGTGTCGCCACTCCCCACCACATCGCTGCGGGGATCGACCCGAATACGTCCGGCTGCGCCTCCCGCTCCGCATGGTACATCGCGGTGGCGGAAAGGATGAGCAGCCCGCTCATGATGATGAGTGCGGCAAAGAGTGCCCGCGCCTCCCGCCGCAGAACCCGTGCCAGCGTGACAAGCGCCGTCGAATGGCGCACCAGCTTGAGAAAGCGCAGCAGGCGGAAGATCCGCATCGCCCGCAGATCGATCCCGATCAGCAAGCTAAGGTAGAAGGGCAGGATCGCGATGAGGTCGATCACAGCGTAGGGATGGAGCATCGCCGCGATGCGGACGCGCGTCGGGCTGCGTCCGTCCGCCTGGGGCGCGGCTGTGACGCTCCAGATCCGCGCGAGATATTCAATGGTGAAGATCGCGACCGACACGACCTCGAACATCTGGAACGCGGGACCGTAGGCCTCCCGCGACTCGGGAACCGTCTCAAGCACCACGGCGGTCACGTTCGCGATGATGAGGATGACGAGCGCCCCGTTGAGCGCGCGAGACCACGGATCCCTGCCGCCATCAACCTCCAGCAGGTGATAGAGCCTATAGCGGAGTGTGCGGGCCTGGGTCATGCCCGCAGCCTAGCGCGCGGGCAGCACGAAGAAAATGACGCTCAGACGCCCTCGACGATCACCAGATCCCGCCGTGATGCGGAGAGCGCGATCGGCAGGATCTTCCCGTACTCCGGGCTGTCGTAGAACCGCTGAGCCGCCGCCCGGTCGGGGAATCGGATCACGACATGCCGTTCGGGCCCCGATCCCTCTAGCTGGACTATAGGCCCCGCCTTGACCAGAAACTCGCCACCGAATTGCTGCGCAAGGTCAACGGTTTGCGCCGCATAGGTCGCGTAGCGTTCCGGGTCCGTCACCTCGATGCGTGCAATGACATAGGCGCTCATGCGGCACCCTCGAGCAAGGCTTCTGCAGCGGCGATCGCGTCGGCCGCCTTGGATGCATCGGCGCCGCCGGCCTGCGCCATCGCCGGGCGGCCGCCTCCGCCCTTTCCGCCGAGCGCCTCCGCCGCGGCGCGCACCACGTCGACTGCGGACACCTTGTCCGTCAGGTCGTCGGTCACACCTGCGGCCACGGCCGCCTTCCCGTCCGCATCGGCGATAAGGAGGATGATGCCGGAGCCTATCCGGCCCTTCTGCTCATCGATGAGCCCACGCAGTTCCTTGCCAGAGACGCCCTTGAGCACCTGGCCGAGGAACTTGCGACCGCCGATCTCCTTGACCTCGGGCTCACCAGAGCCGCCGCCGGACATGGCAAGCTGGCGGCGCAGGTCCGCGATCTCCGACTGCAGCCTGCGCCGCTCCTCCATCAGGCCCGCAACCCGTTCGGCCACTTCCGCAGTGTGCGTCTTCAGCAAACCCGCGGCGCGCCCGAGTGCTGCCTCCTCCGACGCCACATGCGCAAGCGCCCCAGGACCGGTCAGGGCCTCGACTCGCCGCACGCCGGAGGCACTGGCTGACTCGCCGATCAGCTTGAAGAACCCGATGTCGCCAGTGCGCTCCACATGGGTTCCGCCGCAAAGCTCCAGCGAGTAGGTGTCACCGTCGGTCCCGAGACCGCTGCCCGGATTGCGTCCCATGGAGACCACGCGCACCTCATCTCCGTACTTCTCTCCGAAAAGCGCGCGCGCGCCGAGCGCCTGCGCGTCGTCCGGCGTCATCACCCGCGTCTCTACGGGCGTGTTCTGCCGAATGTAGCTGTTGACCTCGCGCTCGACGATCGCGAGTTCATCCGCTTCCATCGCCTTGGAATGGGAGAAATCGAACCGCAGGCGGTCGTCCGCGACCATGCTGCCGCGCTGTGCGACATGGTCTCCCAACGACGCGCGCAGGGCCTCGTGCAGCAGGTGCGTGGCGGAGTGGTTGGCACGAATGGCTCCCCGCCGGTCCTCATCGACAGCACCCGTCACCGCCTGACCGGTCGACAGCGTTCCTTCAACAACCTCCGCCATGTGGATGAAAAGCCCGGCTTTCTTCCTTACATCGGTGACCTTGGCATGACCGCTGTCGCTGCGCAGCGTGCCCGTATCGCCCACCTGACCACCGGACTCTCCGTAAAACGGGGTCTGGTTGAGGATGATCTGAACCTGGGCACCTTCGCCTGCTTTCCGGGTCTCTGCTCCTTCCGCGACGATGGCAAGGATCTGGCCCTCCGCCGTTTCGGTGCCATAACCGAGGAATTCGGTCGAGCCATGGGTGTCGGCAAGGTCGAACCAGATGCTTTCGTCCGCCGCCTCGCCCGACCCGGACCAGGCCGCACGCGCCTTCGCCTTTTGCGCTGCCATGGCCGCCTCGAACCCGTTCGTGTCGACCGCGCGACCCTGCTCCCGCAGCGCATCCTGCGTGAGGTCGAGGGGAAAACCGTATGTGTCGTAAAGCTTGAAGGCCGTCTCGCCGGGAAGGGTCGCGCCATCGGGCAATCCATCAAGCTCGTCCGTCAGAAGCTTGAGCCCCCGGTCAAGGGTCTGGCGGAACCGCGTTTCCTCAAGCTGCACCGTTTCCTCGATCAGTGCCTGGGCCCTGCCAAGCTCCGGAAACGCGCCGCTCATCTGGCGGACGAGCGTCGGGATCATGCGGTGCATGACCAGATCCTTCGCGCCGAGCAGGTGCGCATGGCGCATGGCCCGCCGCATGATCCGGCGCAGAACATATCCGCGCCCCTCGTTGGAGGGCAGCACCCCGTCTGCTATCAGGAAGGAGATCGAACGCGTGTGGTCCGCGATCACACGGTGGTGGACGTTCTGATCGCCATAAGGGTCAACGCCGGTTACCTGGGCGGATGTCTCGATGAGATCCCGCATGATGTCCGTGTCATAATTGTCGTGGGAGCCGAGCAGCGTCGCGCCCATCCGTTCGAGACCCATGCCGGTATCGATCGATTTGTTAGGCAGCGGCTGACGGCTGCCATCCTCGAACTGTTCGAACTGCATGAAGACAAGGTTCCAGATCTCGATGAACCGGTCGCCATCCTCCTCAGGAGTGCCCGGAGGCCCCCCCCAGATGTGATCGCCGTGGTCGTAGAAGATCTCCGAGGATGGGCCGCACGGGCCCGTCGGACCCATCATCCAGAAATTGTCATTCGTTGCGATGCGGATGATCTTGTCGTCGCTCAGACCCGCATACTTCTTCCAGATATCAGCCGCCTCGTCATCGTCGTGATAGACCGTCACGAGCAGCCGATCCTTGTTGAGGCCGAACTCCTTCGTGATGAGATCCCAGGCCAGCGGGATCGCCTCTTCCTTGAAGTAGTCACCGAAAGAGAAGTTGCCGAGCATCTCGAAGAATGTGTGATGCCGTGCTGTGTATCCGACATTGTCGAGATCGTTGTGCTTGCCCCCTGCCCGCACGCACTTCTGTGCGGTGACAGCCCGGCTGTAGTCCCGCGTCTCGAGCCCGGTGAAGAGGTTCTTGAACTGCACCATGCCTGAGTTGGCAAAGAGCAGTGTGGGATCGTTGCGCGGGACCAGCTGCGAAGACGCGACATGCGCATGACCATGCTTCACGAAATGATCGATGAACGTGGTGCGGATATCGTTAAGGTTCGCCATGGGTCATCCTTTGGGCCTTTATCTTGGCTCAGGATGTATCCCGGGGCGGCGGGACTGTCCACCGGAAGGCGAAAGGCGGGAAGGTCCCGCCTTTGCCCTGATGTCAGGCCTCGAGGATGTCCTCTTCACCGCCACCCGGGGCAAGGTCGAAGTCAAGACCGTGTGCGGCGCGGATCTTGTCCTCAATCTCCAGCGCCACGTCCTCGTTTTCCTTTAGGAACGCCTTGGCATTCTCCCGACCCTGACCAATCCGTTCATCGCCGTAGGAGTACCAGGAGCCGGACTTGTCGACGACGCCTGCCTTGACGCCGAGGTCGAGCAGTTCGCCGGTCTTGGAGATCCCTTCGCCATACATGATGTCGAACTCCACCTGCTTGAACGGCGGCGCGACCTTGTTCTTCACGATCTTAACGCGGGTCTGGTTTCCGACCACCTCGTCGCGATCCTTGAGCGCGCCGATGCGGCGGATGTCGAGGCGCACAGAGGAGTAGAACTTCAGCGCGTTGCCGCCTGTGGTGGTCTCCGGGCTCCCGAACATAACGCCGATCTTCATCCGGATCTGGTTGATGAAGATGACCATGCACTTGGAACGGCTGATCGATCCCGTGAGCTTGCGCATCGCCTGGCTCATGAGCCGGGCCTGCACGCCGACGGAGCTGTCCCCCATGTCGCCCTCGAGCTCGGATTTCGGCGTGAGCGCCGCCACCGAGTCGACCACGACCACCGATACAGCGCCGGAGCGCACCAGCGTGTCGGTGATCTCGAGAGCCTGCTCTCCCGCATCAGGCTGGGAGATCAGCAGCTCGTCAATATCAACACCGAGCTTGCGGGCGTAGCTGGGGTCGAGCGCATGTTCCGCATCGACGAAGGCGCACACACCTCCCCGCTTCTGCTCCTCTGCAAGCACATGGAGGGCCAGAGTGGTTTTACCGGAGCTCTCAGGCCCGTAGATCTCGATGATCCGGCCCTTGGGCAGGCCGCCGATACCGAGGGCGATGTCGAGGCTGATGGACCCTGTCGGGATCGCCTCCACATCCATGATCGCCTCGCGGGCGCCGAGCTTCATGATCGAGCCCTTGCCGAAACTACGTTCGATCTGTGCCAGGGCTGAATCCAGCGCCTTCTGCTTGTCCATTCCGCGTCTCTCGCTCAGGTTCAAAACCGACTCTGCCATCTGTCATGTTCCTTATTTCACGTTTGTTTCGCCCCGGCAAACGCCAGAACGTTCATGACTTGTTCCGACACTATCGTAAGAACATTAATGGAACAAGCCGGTTCATTCGATTTGTCGAAAATGCGGTTGAACCGGTTACCAATCTGTTAAGGATAGAGAAAAAGGAAAATTTGAGATGATGGTTTGCCTGCCGGCTCGTCTCGCCTTTCTCGCGATGACGAAAGCCGCGTCCACCGCGATCGAGGCTGCGTTACGCCCTCACTGCGATGTGGTGATGACCGGAGATCCGGGGATCAAGCATATGCGGGTGCGCAAGTTCAATCGGACGATCCGTCCCCTGATCGAGCACGGTGACCGGCGGATCGAGACCGTGGCAGTCATGCGGGACCCGGTGGACTGGCTTGGCAGCTGGTACCGGTACCGGCAGAGGGATGCCCTCGCGGGCAAGGCAAACTCGACCGCCGATGTGACCTTCAAGGCTTTCGTCGAAGGCTATCTTTCACCGGACCCGCCTGTCTTCGCCCGTGTCGGAAGGCCAGTAGAGTTCGTTAAGGGACAGGATGGCGAAGTGGGGATCGATCATCTGTTCCGCTATGATGATCTGGGGGCCGCCGCAAAGTTTCTGTCGGCGAGGATCGGTGCGGAGATCGCATTCGACAGGCTCAACGTCTCTCCCTGTTCAACGCTCGACCTCCCCGAAGAGCTTGCGCATCGCCTCGCTGTCTACTTCACGCCGGAGTATGAGATCTACTCGTCGATCGCCACCAGTTCCCGAGCCTTCTGAAGCTCGATTTGTTCCTTCACCTTCAACGTAAGCTCCGAGAGGGAGAAGGGTTTGGCAAGGAAACAGCTGTTCGGGATCGGATCGGTATCGTCGGAGAAAACCTCCTCCGCGTAGCCGGAGACAAAGATCACGCGCGCATCCGGATAGATCTCCTGCGCCTGTCGCACCCAGGTGGGCCCGTCAAGTCCCGGCATCACAACGTCAGAGACGATGATATCGATCGGATCGGGGACGCCGCCCGCAATCAGATCGAGCGCCTCCTCGCCTGAACCGGCCTCGAGCACGCTGTAGCCTCGCAGCTCCAACGCGCGCATGGCGAAGGCGCGCACGGGTGCCTCGTCTTCCACAAGCAGGACAACGCCCTGGCCGGTGACGTCCACGGGACGCTTCTGTTGAGCCGACGGGGTATGTGCCACCGGATCGGTGATCGCGCGCGGCAGATAGATCGTAAACGTCGTTCCCTTCGCGAGCGTCGAGTCGACGAAGATGTATCCGCCGGTCTGCTTCACGATGCCGTATGCGGTTGAAAGACCGAGGCCCGTGCCTTCGCCGACTTTCTTCGTCGTGTAGAAGGGTTCAAAAACCTTGGAGAGGTCACCGGGCGCGATGCCGAGGCCGGTGTCCGTCACCTCGATCAGCGCGTAGTCGCCCGGCGGGACGGTGGCCCGATCGCGGCAGTACTCCTCCGTAAACTGCGCCTTGCGCAAGGTGAGCGTGACGCTCCCGCCGTAGGGCATCGCATCTCGCGCGTTCACCACGAGGTTCATGATCACCTGCTCGAGCTGACGCTCGTCAACGCGCACGGTGGGCACATCCTTCTCCGCGCTGATACTGAGCGTCACCCGTTCGCCGAGCAGGCGGTTCAGCAGATGGGAAAGGTCGCTCAGGACATCTGCGAGGTTCAGCATCCGCGGCTGCAACGTTTGTTTGCGTGAGAAGGCGAGAAGCTGCCGGACAAGCCCTGCCGCCCGGTTTGCGTTCTGCCGGATCTGGACGAGATCCGAGTGGTCCCTGTCACCGACTTCGTGGCGCAGGAGCAGAAGATCGCAATGCCCGGAGAGGGCCGTCAGAAGGTTGTTGAAGTCGTGCGCCACCCCGCCCGCGAGCTGACCCACCGCCTGCATCTTCTGGCTCTGTACGAACTGGGCCTCGAGGGTCTTGAGCTCTGTTGCGTCGCTCATGAGCATGAGTATCGAGGTCTCGCCGTCTTCGGTCAGCGGCAGCAGCGACACTTGGATGAAACGTTCATCCGGCGCGTTGCGCAGGCGCGCCACCTCCGGCTTGCGCGCGCAGCGGCTTTCGGCAACCTCGCGGACCCGTTGCTGGATAGGGCATGCGAGCCCCTCGAGAATGTCCGACACCATGACGCCCGGCGTGAGGCCGTTGCCGAGGAGCGTATCTGCCGCGGCGTTTGGCAAAACCACCCTCCCCGTCCGGTCGAGCCGGACCAGCGGCAACGGCAGGCGCTCGAGCAGGTGATCGACGGAAGGATCTGCCCCGTCGTCATGGGCAAGCGGAAAGAGCAGGATGTCGCGCCCCGCGCCCCGCTCCAGCACCTGACACCTCAGGCGTCTGTCCGAACCATCCGGGAGCGTCACGACCTGATCTGTAACGGGGGCGACCTGGGCGAATAAATCCTCCGGCCTGCCATCCCCGTGGGCGAGCAGGTTGCGCGCCTCCGGTGTCATATCCACGACGCTGCCATCCTCCATCCGCACCATGGCAAAGGGGCTCAGGGCGAAGAGCGTGCGTTGGGCAACCGCGCCAGTGTCGAAGAACGTGGCGCACCAACGGACCACATCGTTGCTGCGAACGGCAACGAGATTGCCGAGGGCGCCGTCGTGCCCCTCGACCGGCATGTCGACGCGGCCCCTGCTCCGCAGATGCTTCAGCGCCTGATAGACCGCCTGATCCGCATCACGGATCTCTCCCTTGAGCCGTTCGGCGACGCTTTCCTCCCGCGTGCCGGACACAACACCATCGAGGCTGCTTTGCAGTTCATCCGTATCCGCCACGGGATCAGCGGTGCTGCCCGTATCAGACAGGCGCGTCCCGAGGATGAAGGCAAAGATCGTGCAGACCAGCAGCAACGCGGTCTCGCTGGAGATGATCGGCGTTCCCGCAGCGATCCAGACGAGCACCAGCGCAAGCGTGCCCCCGACGATCCCGAGCGCGATCTTTGCCGCCCCACCGATCCCAAGCTGTTGTGAGATGTTCTGCACGCCGATCCTCGGTTGTTAATGCTCCGTTTGTTTCAGCCTAGAGTTAATAGGTGGTGAATCCAGACAAATGTTTCTAACCGGGTGCTCGTTTCCTCAGCTCGGCAACGAAGAACCCGTCACCTCCTTCGAGCACGGAAAACTGGCGAGAGCGTGTCACCACCCAGCCAGGATGATTGGCCAAGAACCCGGTGAGCTGATCCGTGTTTTCGCATCTGAGGAAAGAGCAGGTCGCATAGATCAGTCGGCCTCCGGGTGCAACACGGGTTGCCGCGGTGCGCAGCACGTCATCCTGCAGACTGTTGAGGTCTCTGAGCCTCTGCGGAGTTGCCGCCCACTTGCCGTCCGGCGACCTGCGCCACGCACCGCTCCCCGAACAGGGCGCATCTGCGAACACGAGATCGAAAAGGGCATCGCCCAGCTCTTGCGGTGAGCGCACGTCGATGCGTGCGCCGGCGCGGGCGGCACGCCCGGGGATGTCCCGCATGCGCGCGGGAGCGATGTCGTGGGCGGTGACCCGCGCTTCTGGGACGAGGGCCGCGAGTGCGAGCGCCTTGCCTCCTCCCCCTGCGCAGAAGT
This sequence comes from Pseudomonadota bacterium, assembly GCA_038532435.1. Lineage (GTDB taxonomy): Bacteria > Pseudomonadota > Alphaproteobacteria > Rhodobacterales > Rhodobacteraceae > JBCBAP01. The sequence continues at coordinate 20,693 of JBCBAP010000004.1, forward strand.
CGAGGATCGTGGACGCATTCTGCGGAGCGGCGAAATCGACGCATGCCTGAGAAGCCGCATCCTGCAACTCGATCAAACCAGTTTTGAACGCAGATGACTGCGCCACCTGCCGAGGGTTGGTGACGACACGCAGAGCGGTGGGGCTGAGCGGATGAGGTTCGGTCTCGATCCCTTCCGCCGCGAGAGCCTGCGCCGCCGTATGAGGATCGGACTTGAGCAGATTGACGCGGAGATAGACCTCCGCCCGCTCCCGCAGGGCATCAAAAACCGCGTCGAGATCAGGACCGAGCGATCTTTCCGCCTCGGCGATGAGCGTACCCGGCATGTCGCGCGATGTCGCCCTGTCCATTGGCAGAGCAGGCGCGTGCTCGGCCTCCGTCAAGGGAAGCGGGGCGTAACCGGCGCCGGTGAAGATCGTGCTCGGATCGGTGCCCCGTTCCCGCAAAAGGCCGAGCATCCTCTGGCGGCCCGTTTCGCCCGCGCCGCGCGCCGCCGTTGAGCGCCAGCGGCGGACGATGTCGAACACCAGATCACGGATTGCGGCGCGGTCCCCGGACCCCGCGTAGCGGTTTGACCGGGCCCAGGCGGTCAGGGCCGCCTCCGTCGCAGTACCGTCGCGGATGCGGTCGATCACCTCGATGGCCGCGCCGTGGCGGGCGGCGGGTGTCACGGGGCCGACCTCGCATGAAGGATGCGGCCGATCCCGTTGAGCAAAAGCTGGGCGGCAAGGATCGATGTGCTTCCCGTCGGATCGTAGTCCGGTGCCACCTCGACAAGGTCGAGGCCTACGATCTCGCAGCGGTGGGCGAGACCGGCGATGAGCTCCAATCCTTCATAGTAGAGAAATCCGCCATGGCTCGGCGTGCCAGTGCCCGGCGCGATGGAGGGGTCGAACCCGTCAATGTCTATCGTAAGATAGAGCCGGGCGCCTTCAGGCACCCGGGCAACAACCTCCGGGATGCCGAGCGCGCGGATCTGCCGGACGGAAAGGATGTCAGACCCGCGCGCCCGCGCGTCCGCATACCCTTCCCGCGCTGTGGAGCTCACGTTGCGGATGCCGAGCTGGGTCATGCCGGTGACGTGGTCGAGCTCCGCCGCACGCCGCATCGGGTTGCCATGACCATGGCGGACGCCGTGGCGTTCATCCACGAAATCGAGATGGGCGTCGAGCTGGACAACATGCACCGGTGCCTGCCGGTCGAATGCGCGCAGGCAGGGGATGTTGATCGAGTGATCGCCGCCGATCACGACCGGCAGCGCTCCGGCGGCAAGGATGGCGCGCACCCCTTCCTCGATGTTCCGGTGGCTCGCCTCCGTATCCGTATGGATAATGTCCGCGTCGCCGATGTCGACGATCCGGGTGCCCGCACCCAGGTAGGTTACGTCATCCTCATGGTCGTAGGCCCCGGCATGGCCGAACGCGAACAGCGTGGACGCTTCACGCACGCCGCGCGGGCCGAAACGTGCCCCGGCGCGCCACTGCGTCCCGGCATCGAACGGCGCGCCGAGGATTGCGACATCCGCATCGATCTTGGTCCAATCGGCGACGTATTCGTACTTGCCGAAGGTGCAGATTCCGGTGAAGGGCAGGTTCAATCTGCCGGTTTCGTAGCCGTGTGCCATGGGGCCTCCTGCGCGTGGTCCCCGCATTTGGCACGGGGAGCCGAACGGTTTCCAGCGGAATTGCCGCGGGCTGCGAACCTCCGGCGACGCCGGATCAGTGGCGCAGGAGCTTTGACGGGATCTCGTCGACCGGGGGGCGCAGGAGGCGGCTTTCATGCCCCTTCAGGCTGCACCGGGCCGCGTCGAAGGGTGTCGGATCACTGGCAAGCTCCGGGAACAGATCCAGGAGTTCTTCACGGGCACCGGGTGCCATCCCGATCAGGGTCACCGGGCCGGGCTGGAAGCTCTCGGTCAGCACGCCCTCGCAATCGATAAGCTCATGATTGTCGAACATCACATGCACGTAGGTGACCGGCGCGTCCGGTTGGTCCTGCCGGACCTTAATCCCGTCCACCAGATGACGTGCGGGGACCAGAACGGTGCGCTGGCCGAAGTAGAGCTCGCAGCGCCAGTCCATCAGCGCGATACGATGCTGGGGGGACACCGTCAGGTCCCGCGCAGGCCTGCCCGGCCCAAACGCGCCTGCGCTGATGCGCACGGGCCAAAGCTCGGGGCGATCGGCCAGCGCGCCGACCGGTAGGGTCACGGTCCCGATCCAGCGGACGGTCTGCAGGCCGCGGTCCGCCGTCATCACCAGATCCCCAACCGCGAGCGCCTCCACGGGCACGTCGCCCCCCTCGGCACGAACCCGCGTTCCCGGGGTCAGGCAGGGCGGGGTTGCATAGGTCGAGTATGGCGTTGACGATCCGCCCGGTCCCTCGCTTGTCTCGATAACGGTGAGCGGGGTGTCCCGGGGTGGAAATTCTCCAACCCCGCCGATGAAGGCGAGCCCCTCGACGGTCGTGTACGTGGTCACGCCAGGCTCGTTGATGTTGAAACCGATCAGCGTGTAGGTGTTTCCGTCGGGATCCTCCACCTCAAGGGTGTACTCCGCCTCGACCCTGCGACCCGCGGCAAAATCCGTGTCGTTGTAGTTCTCATCGTTCACCAGCGTCTGGCTGTTGTCCGAATCGTTGAAGTTCGAATCGTTGCTGTCTTCCACCAGCACCGTGCGCCACGCATTGGAATTGAGAGTGATCACCTTGTCCTGCAGGTGCACACCGCTTCCCTGATCCGGGTTGCTTAGGGACTCACCGTCGGAGACGGTAATGTTCGACGCTTCAAGCGTGTACAGTAAGAACTCAGCCATGGTGGCACCCTCCCTGCCCCCACATTGTCTGAAAAACCGTTACCAGAATGTGGCGACGCTGCGTCATCCGCGACGGTAGTTCGGGCTCTCCCGGGTGATCTGCACATCGTGCACGTGGCTCTCCCCGAGGCCCGCATTGGTGATCTGGACGAACGCGCAATTGCTCCGCATCTCGTCGATGGTCCGGTTGCCCGTGTAGCCCATCGCCGCGCGCAGACCGCCGACAAGCTGGTGGATCACTGCGCCCGCGGCACCCTTGTAGGGCACCTGCCCTTCGATCCCCTCGGGCACCAGTTTCTCGCTCGATACCTCCTTCTGGAAGTACCGGTCGGCGGAGCCCCGGGCCATCGCCCCGACGGAACCCATGCCGCGATAGGCCTTGAAGCTGCGTCCCTGGTAGAGGATCACCTCCCCCGGTGCCTCGTCGGTGCCCGCGAGCATGGACCCGACCATGGCGCAGGATGCGCCCGCCGCGATGGCTTTCGAAAAGTCGCCGGAGAACTTGATGCCGCCATCGGCGATCACAGGTTGGCCCGTCTTGTCCCCTTCTTCAGCGCAATCCGCGATGGCGGTCAGTTGGGGCACGCCCACGCCCGCCACGATCCGCGTGGTGCAGATCGAGCCCGGGCCGATGCCCACCTTCACGCTGTCGGCTCCCGCGTCGATCAGCGCCCGTGTCGCCTCCGCCGTCACAACGTTGCCTGCAACGACCTGAACGGCGTTGGAGAGCTTCTTGATGCGGGAAACCGCCTCGCCGACCGCCTTCGAATGCCCGTGGGCCGTGTCGACGACGATGAGGTCGACGCCTGCGTCGATCAGCGCCTCGGACCGTTCAAATCCGCTTTCGCCGACGGTGGTGGCGGCGGCGACACGCAGGCGGCCGAGCTGGTCCTTGCAGGCATGCGGGTTCAGCACCGCCTGTTCCAGATCCTTGATCGTCAGCAGGCCGGTGAGCGCATTGTTCTCGTCGACGACCAACAGCTTCTCGATACGGCGGGCGGCCATCATCTGCTTGGCCTGCGCGAGGTCTGCGGGCTCCCGCAGGATGGCAAGATTGTCGGAGGTCATGATCGCCCGGACCGGGGTCGAGAGATCCGTGCAGAACCGCATGTCGCGGTTGGTGACGATCCCCGCAATCCTGCGGTCCGGACCCACGACCGGGAAGCCGGTGATCTTGTAGCGTTCCTGCAGCGCCCGCGCGTCGGCGACGGTCTGGTCCGGGGTCAGGGTGATCGGGTTATAGACCACACCGCTCTCAAACCGTTTCACGCGCCGAACTTGCCGCGCCTGTTCCTCCACATCGAGGTTGCGGTGGATGACGCCAAGCCCGCCAGCCTGCGCCATCGCGATCGCCATCTTCTCTTCGGTTACGGTATCCATGGCGGATGAGATGAGAGGGATATTGAGTGAAATGCTCTGTGTAACCCGTGTCTGGGTCATCGCATCCGCGGGCTGAACCTCAGACGCACCGGGCACCAGCAGAACATCGTCAAAGGTGAGGGCTGTGCGAATCTGCATCGGTCAACTCCGGCTCGGTCAAAGGGGTGTTGACGCCGCTCTATCTCACGGGCCGGGGTGAATGGGAAGCCCTCCAATCATTTCGTCTGCGGTGATAGTCTTCGGGCCGGTCATTAAGGAGTTGGTATGTCGAACGCCCTCGCTGCCGCGCTCATCGGATTGGCGACGATGATTGCAGGCGCAGTCATACAAAGCGGAACAGGTCTGCTGTGCTCCCTCCAGCTGTTCACCACCTGTGCTGATCCTGCCGAATTCACGAAGCTCATCGAGGATTTGCGACAGCAGAGGGATCGGGAACGGGAGGAAAGGGACCATTGGCAGGGCCGATATGTTGCTCTGTTCGAACAGGCGCAGGGCCTTGCAAACGAGGTGGAGCGGGAGTCGGACAGGATCGGGACGACTTTCGATCCTCTTTCCACGCCATGCGCTTCGACCCCCGTCGGCTGGAATGGTGATGTGACCACAGCACTGGGTGGAGAGCCTGACAGCGTCCCGTTTGGCAATGCGCGATTAGAGAGCTTCGCGGCATCGATCCGCCGGTTCGAGTTGCCCGATGGCGCGATGCTTCCGCCTCAGGTGACGGACTGACCCCGGAACCCGGTCGCGACGACGAACTTTTCGGAGCTGTCGGTGCGGCTGGAGGGGGGCTTGAAGTGGGCGACCTTGCGAAAGTTCTGCTTCAGGATCGCCTGCAACTCATGCTCCGCGCCCCCGGCAAGAACCTTGGCGACAAAGGTACCTTCAGGCTCCAACACGTCGAAGGCGAAGTACGCCGCCGCCTCGCACAGTGCGATGATCCGCAGGTGGTCGGTCTGCTTGTGCCCTGTCGAGGCCGCGGCCATGTCGGACATGACCACATCCGCCGGACCGCCGAGCCAATCCTTCACCTTCTGGTCCGCATCATCCTCGAGGAAGTCGAGCTGGTGGATCTCCGCCCCCGCAATGGGCTCGACCTCCTGCAGATCGATGCCGAGGACCGTGCCCTGCCGCTTGTCCCGCCGCTCCCCCAGCGCGTTGACCCGTACGACCGCGATCTGGCACCAGCCGCCGGGCGCGCAGCCGAGATCGACCACGCGCGCACCGGGGACGAGAAACCGGTACTTGTCGTCAATTTCCTTGATCTTGTAGGCCGCGCGGCCGCGATAGCCGTCCCGCTTCGCCGCAGCCACGTACGGATCGTTGAGCTGCCGCTCGAGCCAGCGCTTTGAGCTGAGCTTGCGCCCCTTCGCGGATTTGACCTTCACATGCAGCGCGCGGGTGCCCCGCCCGCTGGATCCTTTCGACGGTGGCCGGGCCATCAGCGGGTCACCCGCTTGAGCACCTGGTCCGCCCCCATCATCGCGTAGAGCATGCCCTCCCGCAGGCCCCGATCGGCGACGCGCAGCCGGTCGGTTGGCCAGACCCGCAGCAACGTCTGCAGGATTGCAGCACCGGAGAGCACGAGATCCGACCGTTCAAGCCCGATGCCCAGTTGTCCGAACCGGCCCGTCAGACCGTTGGTCAGGAAGCTGTCGATGACCGCGTTGATTTCGGCCCCACTGAGCGTGAGGCCGTCAACGGCGGTCCGGTCGTACCGGGTCAGACCCAGATGGGCCGCGCCAACGGTCGTGACCGTGCCGCTCGTCCCGATCATCTGAAAGTTAGGCACCAGCTCGGGTGCGTTCACATAAGGCGAGAACTCGGCCATCTGCTCTTCGAAGAACCAGGACATCAGGGCGAACCGGGACCGAGGGTCGTCCACATCCGAGTAGCGTTCGTGAAGCGTCGCGACGCCGAGCGGAACCGAAATCCAGTCGACGACCTTCAGCCCATCCTCCGCCGCCGCGGCACCGCGTTTTCCAGGTGCGGTAAGCGACAGGCGCATGATTGCTGTCGACCGCTCGTCCGGGCTCAGGCCGGAGACGTCGAGCCACACAAGCTCCGTCGAGCCACCGCCAATGTCGATGACCAGCACCTGATGCGCCTCTGGATCCACCAGCGGCGCGCAGGAGATCACGGCGAGCCGCGCCTCTTCCGACGGATCGATGATCTCAAGGTTAAGGCCGGTGCGTTCAGTGACACGGGCGAGGAAATCGCTGCCGTTGGCAGCGCGCCTGCACGCCTCCGTAGCCACGAGACGCATGCGCCGCACGCCGTGGCGCTTGATCTTTCCCGCGCAGACATGAAGGGCCGCGATCGTCCGGTTGATCGCGGCCTCGGACAGGGCGCCCGTCCGCTCCAACTCCTTGCCGAGCTTTACGGATTTCGAGAATGCATCGACAATCTGAAATGTTTCGCCTTCGGGGGCCGCGATCAGCATCCGGCAGGAGTTTGTTCCCAGGTCGAGGGCGGCATAGAGCGGGGCGGAGGCCTCCGCGTTACGCCCGCGGTGTGGACCGCGCTTGCGTTGCCTCGTCCTGTGCCGTTCCGCGCCCATACTGCTTTTCCATACGGGACACGCGCCCGACCCATCAAACCCCTCCCGTCCGGTCTATCCGACACGCTGGGGGTGTGCAAGCCGAGGTGCCGGGGCGATCACTAGCCCGCGTCGCGGACCGATGCCATGGAAGGCGCGACGGTCGCCAGACCGAGGGTGTGGCAGATGTCGTAGGTCAGATCCGGGTTGTTGAGCGTGTAGAAGTGGAGGTGCTCGACCCCATTCTCGAGCATGTCGGAGCACTGCTCGGAGGCGATGGCGATGGACAGAAGAAGCTGGTCCGCTTCCGTCTCCGCATTCTCGTAGGCCTTGATCATCCACTGGGGGACGGAGGCCCGACAGCGCGCCGCGAAATTCCGCATCTTCCTGAAATTTTCGATCGGCAGAATGCCGGGCAGGATCGGCGCGGTGATACCCGCTGCCGTCGCGGCGTCACGGAACCGATAGAAGGTCTCGTTCTCAAAGCAGAACTGGGTGATCGCGTGGGACGCACCGGCATCAAGCTTGCGCTTGAGATTGTCGAGGTCAGCGTCGAGGCTCGACGCCTCCGGATGCACCTCCGGATAGGCGGCGACGGCAATGTCGAAATCGCCCACCTGGCGGAGGGCCGCAACAAGCTCGGCTGCAGAAGTGAAGCCGTCCGGATGGGGCTCGAACCGTCCCTGCCCCTTGGGCGGATCCCCGCGGAGAGCCACGATCCGGCGCACCCCGAGCCTGCGGAACTCTTCCGCGACGGTGAGCGTGTCCTCCCGGGAAGCACCGACACAGGTCAGGTGGCCAGCGACATTCAGGCGCGCCCGCTCCCGGATCGTCATGATCGCCGCGCGGGTCCGGTCGCGGGTCGTGCCCCCGGCGCCGTATGTCACCGACACGAAGCGCGGACCGAGTGGAGCAAGCCGCTCGACACTCCGCCACAGCCGCAGCGTCGCCTCCGCCGAATGCGGGGGGAAGAACTCGAACGAAACGCTCGGCTGTGCTGTGGTCATGGAAAATTCCTGTTGATGTTCGTTGCAGCGCACAATACGTATCAGGAAGCGACAATTCAACCGTCAAAAACGACAAGACCCGGGCGCAGATTTTCCACCGCAACCCATCATGTCGTGAATTCACCAGGTGAAGTCGCCCATGTGCATGTTCACGGCGTCGAAACCGGGGATATGCTGCCTGAAGTGAGGAGAGATTGGCCGATGCCTGATGTCACAGTGGTCTACTGGCGGGATATCCCGGCGCAGGTCATCGTGGGAAAGGGACGTCGCGGATCCAAGATGCCCTTGCCCGAACGGTTCGAGCAGGCAATTGACAGATGCGCGATGAAGGTTGGCGCCCGCGACAGCGACGCCTATCTCTCCGAATGGCGGAAGGGAGACCCCTATCCGGTCGACGGCGAGGCCGATGCGGTTGCTCAAGCAGAGGCGACACGGCTTGACCTCGAGTTCGACACGGATCGGATCAAATTGCTGATTGCCAATGACGGCTGGGCCAATCGGGCCTGAACAAGATCAGACGGTGGATGAACACTATGGCGCAGATCCTTTCATTCGGACGTAAAAAGACCGTTGAGCCGCAGACCGCCTCTCCGGCGCTGTCGTCGTTTCTGTCTGGCTTCTCCATCGAGGTGATGCCGCGCACGGCAGAGAAAATCGATGATTTTCGCGCACTCCTGCCCGCGGAAACCCGGGTCTACATCGCCCATATCGATGGCACGCCCGTTGACGACATGATCTCCACCGCCCGGCGCATCGCCGGTGAGGGTTTCACCGTCATGCCCCATTTCCCGGCCCGCATCATCGCGGACACGGCGACGCTGACCGACTGGGTCAAGCGGTATGCTGATGTCGGAGTGCATCAGGCGCTGCTGCTCGCAGGTGGTGTGGACCAGCCCCGCGGTGCCTTCCACAGCTCGATGCAGCTTCTCGAGACAGGTGTTTTCGACGCGCACGGTTTCGACCGGCTTCACGTCGCGGGCCACCCGGAAGGGAACAAGGACATCGATCCGGACGGGTCCGATCAGGCGGTGATGGACGCGCTCCGGTGGAAGCAGGACTTCCGCAACCGGACCGATGCGGAGATGGCGATCGCGACGCAGTTTGCGTTCGAGGCCGATCCGGTCATCGCCTGGGCTGACCGGCTGGCAGCCGAGGGGATCGACCTTCCGATCCATATCGGCGTTGCGGGTCCCGCCAAGCTGCAGACACTCATCAAGTTCTCGATGGCCTGCGGTGTCGGCGCGAGCCTGCGGGTGCTCCAGCGGCGCGCGGCGGATCTGACAAAGCTCATGCTGCCCTTCACTCCGGACCAGTTCCTGACGGACCTTGCCGCGCACAAGGCGGCGAACCCGAACTTCGGGATCGAGAAGGTGCACTTCTTCCCCCTCGGCGGGATCACGAAGACCGCGGAGTATGCGGGTCAGTTCGGCGCCAGCACGGCGCGCGCGGCCGCGGGGGCATGACGGCACCGCTTGCCCTTCTCTTCGACCTTGATGGCACGCTGCTCGACACCGACCATCTGCACCACGCAATTTTCGCCGAGATCCTCGCGGAGACCGGCCACAACCTGACGCTTGAGGAGTACAAGGCGCGGATCATGGGGCAGCCCAACGAGGCGATCATGACCCGCTACTTTCCCGGGCGGGAGGCGGAGCATGCGGCACTTGCAGATGCGAAGGAGGCGGAGTTTCGCGCCCGCCTCGGGCACGGCCTCGATCCGATCCCGGGGGCAGTGGCTCTGCTTGACTGGGCCGACCGGCACGCCCTGCCCCGCGCCGTGGTGACGAACGCCCCGCGGGAGAATGCGGAGGCGATGCTACGCGCGATCGGTCTCAGGGACAGGTTCGACACGGTCGTGATCGGTGCGGAGTGTGCGGCACCAAAACCCGATCCCGAACCCTACCGGGCTGCGATGCGTATGCTCGGCGCGACGCCGGAATGCTCCATCGCGTTTGAGGATTCGGGCTCCGGCATCCGGGCCGCCGCTGCCTCCGGTGCCTACACGTTCGGCCTGCGCACCGGGCTCGACGATGCGATGCTGCGTGCGGCGGGCGCGCAAGAGACACTTGCCGATTACACCGATCCCGCGCTTTGGCTAAGGCTTGAGCGTTCAACACTGAAGACTGCCTGAAGGACCTTCCATGACGCGTACGATCGTCGAATCCAAATCCAAAACCGCCATCATCGGGTTCGATCAGCCCTTCTGCGTCATCGGCGAGCGCATCAATCCTACCGGGCGCAAGAAGCTCGCGGCGGAGCTTGAGGCGGGCGATTTTTCCACCGTGGAAAAGGACGCGCTGGAGCAGGTGACGGCCGGGGCGACGATGCTCGATGTGAATGCGGGCGTGGTCTACAACTCAAACCCCAATCCGAACGAGACCGAGCCTCCGCTCATGCGGGAGGTTCTGTCTTTGGTCCAAGGGCTTGTCGACATCCCCTTGTGTATCGACTCGAGCGTGCCCGGTGCCCTTGAGGCGGGTCTCGAGGTTGCCGAAGGGCGTCCCCTTCTCAACTCCGTCACCGGCGAAGAGGAACGGCTCGACGCCATCCTGCCGCTCGTCAAAAAGTACAATGTGCCGGTCGTCGCGATCTCCAACGACGATACCGGGATTTCCGAGGATCCCGACGTGCGGTTCGCCGTGGCCAAGAAGATCGTGGAGCGAGCCGCGGATTTCGGCATTCCCGCCCACGACATCGTGGTTGACCCCCTGGTGATGCCCATCGGCGCAATGGCAACGGCTGGTCTGCAGGTCTTTGAGCTTGTGCGGCGGTTGCGGACGGAGCTAGGTGTGAACACCACCTGCGGGGCCTCCAATGTCTCCTTCGGCCTGCCTAATCGCCACGGGATGAATGCGGCGTTCCTGCCCATGGCGATCGCCTCGGGCATGACCTCCGCGATCATGAACCCGGTTCGCCCGCAGGAGATGGAGGCGATCAGGGCCGCGAACATGCTCATGAACAACGACCCTCACGGTGCGGCCTGGATCCGGGCCAACAAGCCTGCCGCTGCCGAAGGTGACGCACCTGCAGGCGCCCGCGGCGGTCGCGAACGCCGCCGCCGCCGGGCCTCGTGAGCGCTAGCGGTCCGCCGGCCCCGCGTAGTCCTCCGCGAACGTCCTGAGGCGCTGCTGGACCGCGCCTGCAAGCTGCGTCACCGCATTTTCCGCCAGCGCGCGCCGCATCCTGTCGCGCCGGCCGTGGGATCCGAAAGAGACGGAGTAGCTCTGATCCCGCACAGCCGCTGACGCGGTCAGGTAGGGGTATGCGTTGCGGCTGTCGAGCAGCAACGCGTCCGCCCGCCCCTCCCCCGCGATGTACCGCGTCGGCAGCAAGGCGGCCCCGATGAGCGTCAGATTCGCGATGGCGAGTGCCGTGTTGTCGAGCCGCACCTGGCTCGTCACGTCATAGACCAGTACCGCATCCATGCCCTGGCGCCTGGCTGCCTCCATGATCCTCAGCAAGACCGCGTCACCCTGTGTGCCGATGCTACTCAGAAGGAGCGGACTCACCAGATCGGCGCTCGAGACCCCCGGAAGGTCTGCTGCCATCTCCGCCCATGCATCAAGCTCGCCCGCTGGGATCTCGGTGAGGGCGCCTCCTGCCACGCGCGCAAGTCCGATCCGTGCTGGCAGCGTCAGCAGCGGTTCGGACGCCTGCGGTAGATCAGAGATGTTCAGATTCGACGAGGGCTCGATCGGCGATATGGCCAACCCGACATGGCCCTCGGGCGTTGCACAAGCGACGAGGGTGAGCAGACAGGCGATCAGGGTGAGGTGGCGTTTCATAACGGCCTCCATAAATGTGTAGATTGCACATATATTATTTCAAACGAGATTGCCATTGTAAATGTGCAATTTGCGCATTTATGCTGAGGTATGGATACTCGCGCCGCCCTGCACCTCGCCCTGAAACCACTCGTCCGTATGGCGCTCGGGCGGGGACTCCTGTTCCAAGAGGTCTCCGAGATTGTCCGGCGTTGCTTCGTTGAGGTGGCTGAGGAGGAGTTGACCGGGCGTGGCGAGAAGCGGACGCTGAGCCGCCTGAGCCTTATCACAGGCCTTCAGAGGCGGGATCTGCGTGCCCTTCAGGACACGCCGCCGCCCAAAACGTCGCCCGGCAGCCGCGCGGCCCTCGCGCTCGCCCTCTGGCCCGGCGCACCGGACCCGCTGTCGCGGCCCGATTTTGAGGCTTTTGCGACATCCCTCGGAAAGGATGTGCATCCGCGCACATTGCTTGACGAACTGGTGAGCCGGGATGTTGTCTCCATCGACGGTGACACGATCCACCCGCTCACCCGCACAATGATCCCTACAGACGATCCTAACCAGCTCGACTGGTACGCGCGCAACCTTGCGGATCATGGGGAGGCGGCGACTGCAAACCTGCTGAACAGCACGCCCCAACACCTTGATCGCGCACTTTATTTCAATCGTCTCAGCAGGGGGGATGTGGCCGCGCTGAAGGCCCTCACCACGGCGGAGGGAATGGCGCTGTTGAACGCGCTGCGTGCCCGCGCCGCCGACGCACAGGACGCGACAAACCCCGACGCTCTGCACCGGGTCCGCGCCGGGATCTACTTCTACAGTACCGAGGAAACCTGATGCGTCTTCGTACCTTTCTCATCGCGCTCTTGCTCGCCATCGCCGCCGCCTGCGCGGCACCGGACGCCTACGACATAGATGGGCCCCGCCCGGATGCGGGGCTCGGCGGCACGGGCATCGCACCTACTCTCCCACAGTGACCGTGCGCGCGAGGAGGGTCCAGCCGACCATGCTTTCTGGATAGAGCTTCACGTCCGGGATGCCCGCGAGTTCCGAGGCGACGAACCAGTTCGTCGCTGCCCAGTGGCCGGTGTTGCAGAAGCTGACCAGCGGGGCGTTTGCCTCTGCCGCCACCGCGCGCAAACGGTCGAGCATGGCGGGATCGGGGGCGATCTCGCCACCCTGCTCCCCGAACCAGCTCTCGTGCACGATGTTGAGCGCCCCGGCGAGCGTTCCAGCCTCCCGCGCCGCGCCGTGCTTTCGTTTCCCCTCGAAGAAGTCGGCAGGACGGGCGTCGATGAGCACGCCTGGCGCCCGGCCCAGCACGATGTCCTGAACCGCGTCCGCATCGACCCACCAGCTTTCGTCATAGCTGACCGTGAGTGCCGTCGCGGTCGTCGGCGTTGCGCGTTTCGCGATTGGCAGATCGGCACTCCGCCAGCTTTCCATTCCGCCGTTGAGGATCGAGAGCTCCGCGAAACCCGCCGACTTGAGGGTCCAGTAGACCCGAGCCGCAGCGCCGAAGTCCGTCACCGTCTTGCCCGCATAGACGATAAGCACGGGCGCATCCGGCACCAGACCAACCGACCCCAGAGCCGCTTCGAGAGCGGCGGCCTCGGGCACGCGGCCCGGATTTTCCCTCGGGCCGCGAAAAATGCCATAGGGCAGGTTTCGTGCCTTGCCCAAATGACCGGTGGCGAACTCTGCGGGGCTTCGGATGTCGAGGATCTGCGCCCCGTCGGGCACCCCGTCCGACACCTCCGTCAAGGGAGAGAAGGCGTGGACCGTGCCAGCCCAGAGGATGAGAGCGAGGACGGAGGCTGTCAGTCGCGGCAGGGTCATGGTCATGCTCCGGATATGGATTTGACGGAATGATACCTGCCCACGTGTCGCCGCTCACCTCACAATCCCGCGTTCGGGGACGCTGCGCGACGATGTGGCGGCGCTATTGGGCTTTCCCCCGGCGTCCATTTGGCTAAGGTCGCGCAACACTCTCTCACAGCGGACGAGGCAATGGCGGACGAGACCCTTCCCCTAGTTGTGTTCACCCCATCCGGGAAGCGGGGCAGGTTTGCCGTCGGCACGCCGATCCTCGATGCAGCGCGGACCCTCGGCGTCGACCTTGACAGCGTGTGCGGGGGGCGGGGCATCTGCTCGAAGTGTCAGGTGCAGCCCGCGTTCGGCGCGTTTCCCAAGCATGGGGTCACGGTGCAGGAGGATGCGCTGACGCCCTGGAACGCGGTCGAGGAACGCTACCGGTCGAAGCGGGGCATGATCGACGGGCGCAGGCTCGGCTGCCAGGCGAAGGTGACCGGGGACGTGGTGATCGACGTTCCCCCGGAAAGCCAGGTGCACAAGCAGGTCGTGCGCAAGTCCGCGGACACACGAGCCGTGGTGATGGATCCAGCGACGAAGCTCTACTATGTCGAAGTTGCAGAGCCTGACATGCACGATCCCTCCGGCGATCTGGAACGGTTGATCGCCGCCCTGGCCGACCAGTGGCAGCTCGCCCATGTGACCGGCGACCTCAGGACGCTGCAGCAACTCCAGCCCGCGCTGCGGAAGGGCGGCTGGAAGGTCACGGTCGCGGTGCATCACGGGGACGGGCTGAGTGCAGCCCGGATCGCTCAGGTCTGGCCCGGGTACTATGAGGGCACGATCTATGGTCTCGCCATCGATCTCGGCTCCACGACGATCGCGGCACATCTGTGCGATCTGCAGACCGGCGAGGTCACCGCATCCTCCGGCATCATGAACCCGCAGATCCGCTTCGGCGAGGATCTGATGAGCCGGGTGAGCTATGCGATGCTCAACCCCGGCGGTGCGGGAGAGATGACCGCCGCCGTGCGCGACGCGCTCAACGCGTTGGTCCTGCAGATCGCGGCGGAGGCGGTGATTGACCCGGAGCTGATCGTGGAGGCGGTGTTCGTTGCCAACCCGGTCATGCATCACCTGCTGCTGGGGATCGACCCGGTGGAGCTTGGTCAAGCGCCCTTCGCGCTCGCCACGGCGGATGCGATGAACCTATGGGCGACCGAGCTCGATCTGAAGCTGCATCCGAACGCCCGGGTCTATGTGCTGCCCTGCATTGCGGGGCATGTGGGGGCCGATGCGGCGGCGGTCGCGTTGAGCGAGGCGCCGCACCAGTCCGACGACCTCGTGCTGATCGTGGATGTGGGCACAAACGCGGAGATCCTGCTCGGCAACTCGGACAAGGTGCTCGCCTGTTCCTCCCCCACCGGACCGGCCTTCGAAGGGGCCCAGATCAGTGCGGGACAGCGGGCGGCGCCGGGGGCGATCGAACGGGTGGAGATCGACCCCGAGACGAAGGAACCCCGGTTTCGCGTGATCGGCTGCGATCTCTGGTCGGACGCGCCGGGCTTCGCGGAGGCCACAGCAACCACGGGGATCACGGGCATCTGCGGCTCGGGCATCATCGAGGCGATTGCGGAGATGCGGATGGCAGGTCTGCTCGATGCGGGCGGCCTTATCGGCTCCGCCGCTCAGACCGGTACGAGCCGCTGTGTGCCCGAAGGGCGGACCCACGAATATTTGCTTCGGGAAGGCACCGACAGCACGCCACGTATCACTGTGACCAACGGGGATGTCCGGGCGATTCAGCTTGCGAAGGCAGCGCTCTATGCGGGTGCCCGGCTCCTGATGGACCAGATGGAGGTGGACCGGGTGGACCGCGTGGTGCTCGCAGGCGCGTTCGGGGCACATATCTCTCCGAAGCACGCGATGGTTCTGGGCATGATCCCGGATTGCGAGGTGGATAAGGTCACCAGCGCCGGAAACGCGGCCGGGACCGGGGCGCGTATCGCGCTCCTCAATTCAGCAGCCCGGCGGGAGATCGAGGCGAACGTGCGGTTGATCCACAAGGTCGAAACAGCGGTGGAGCCCCGGTTCCAGGAGCATTTCGTCGCCGCCTCCAACATCCCCCATGCCGCCGACCCCTACGCGCGGCTGCGGGCTGTCGCCCCCCTGCCGGACGTGTCCTTCAACACCGGAGAGTCCGGTGGGCGCCGCCGCCGAAGGCGCGCCTGACCGGCACAACCAAATGGCACCCGCTGCCCCGCGGAGCGCATGCGCGCGTTCCTTTGAGCCCTTCGGGCGATTGGCGCCTCTAGCAGGGAGGGTATCGCCGTAGCGGGCGGTCCAAATCTTGGGCTGTGGGAGCCTCCGGCGGGGATATTTTCAGCCAGAAGAAGATGGGGCTCAACTCGTCACGGGTGTGCTGTCGAGGGCCGCACCACTGGCGATGAGGGCGGCGATGCTGTCCGCGTCATAGCCTGCCTCGGCAAGGAGTGCGCGGGTGTGCTCCCCGAAGGAGGGGGGGCGGGCCCGGGTCGGGTCCGGGGGGGTGCGCGCGAGCTTCACCGGGTTGCCCAGGGTGCGGACGCCGTCGGCTTCAACGACCATGCCGCGGTGTGCGGTGTGCGGATCGGAGATGACTTCAGGCGCGCCCAGAACGGGGCCAGCGGGCACGTTCACGGCCATCAGATCGCGGGCAAGCTGCGCGCCGTCGCGCGGGGCGAAGAAGGGCAGCAGCGCCTCCCGCATCGCAGCACGGTTGCGGTTCCGGGACGGATGGTCGGCGAAGCGGGGATCCGTGATCAGCGCCTCCGCTCCGATCGTGTGGCAGAGACGGGCGAACTGACCGTCGTTCGCCGCGGCGATGTAGATCGGCGCGCCCGCGGTCGGAAACATGTCGTACGGGGTGATGTTGGGATGGGCGTTTCCGGTGGGTCCCGGGCGCTTTCCGCTCAGGAAGTGGTTCGCCGCATGGGGATGCATGAGCGCCACCGCGCAATCATAGAGTGTCATATCGATGAACTGCCCCTGCCCGGACCGTTCCCGTTCGAAGAGCGCCATGGCGATGCCCGCAAGAGCGCTCAGCCCCGTGCCGATGTCGACGAGCGGGATGCCGAGGCGCAGGCCGTCCCCTCCCGGCTCCCCGTTGACGCTCATGAGGCCCGCCTGGGCCTGGATCACCGCGTCGTAGCCCGGGAGGCCACCGTAGGGGCCGTCCGCACCGAAACCGGTGATCCGGCAATGGACCAGCCGAGGGTGAGTGGTGCTGAAATCCTCGGTCTCGAAGCCAAGCTTCGTCCAGGTGCCGGGCTTGAAATTCTCTACGAGAACGTCCGCCTCGCTCATCAGACGCGCCAACACGTCCCGCGCCGGGGCCTGCTTGAGGTCGAGGGCCATGCCGCGCTTGTTTCGGTTAACACCGATGAAGTAGGAGGCTGCGCCGATATCCTCGTCGAACGGGGGGCCCCAATAGCGGGTCTCATCGCCCTGGGGCGGTTCGATCTTGATCACGTCGGCGCCGTGGTCCCCGAGCCACTGGGTGCAATAGGGTCCACCCAGAACCCGTGTCAGATCAACGACTTTCACTCCGTCCAGCGCGCCCATGTCCGCTCCCCGCTTGCCTTGGCGACAGATGGCATCCCGGAGGGCAAAGATCAAATCGCGGCAGCGTGAGGTGGCAGATGATGCCCATGTGCGCGATGGTGATCGGGCTCGTTGCCGGACCTCAGCCGTGGAGGGCGGAACGGTGCCCTCCCCGGCTTACCCTTTGCGGATGTTGGCAAGGGCGGCCTGGGCAAACATTGGGACGAAGGCGCCGAGGCGCAGTCCGGCCTCCGGGTTAGAGGCGTTGCCGTCAAGCGCACGCTTTTTCACCCCCTGGATGATCGATCCCATGCGGAAGAAGGAGAAGGCGAGCGGATAGGTCAGATCCGGCGCGTCGCCCAGCCCCATACGCTCCGCGTACCGTGCCACGTACTCCTCGTCCGACGGAATGCCGAGCGCTCCGCGGTCCACCCCCATCAGCCCCCTGCCCTCGCCGCCCGGCGGCATCTGCCATTGCATGATCTGATAGCCGAGGTCCGCGAGCGGATGGCCGAGGGTGGAAAGCTCCCAGTCGAGGACCGCGTTCACCCGGCACTGCCGATCGAAGAGCAGGTTGTCGATGCGCCAGTCCCCATGGACGAGGGCAACGCGCCCGTCATCCTCCGGCATCTCCGCATCGAGCCAGGAGATCAGCTCTTCCATGGCCGGGATCGTCTCCGTTTCCGCGGCGCGGTACTGCTTCGTCCAGCGGTCGACCTGCCGCGCGAAGTAGTTCCCGGGCTTGCCATAGTCGCCGAGGCCCACCGCCTCCACATCAACGGAGTGTAGGGCGACCAGTGTTTCGTTCATGGAATCGAAGACTTGCGCGCGCTCTTCCGTCCTCAGGTCCTTGCAGCGCGGATCGACCCAGTTCGCCCCCTCGACGAAGCTCATGACGTAGAACATTGCGCCGAGGACATCCTCATCCTCGCACAGATGAAGCGCTGCGGGCACGGGCACATCGCTGCCGGCAAGCGCCGAGATCACGCGGAACTCCCGATCAACCGCGTGGGCGGACTTCAGAAGCGCGCCCGGCGGCTTGCGGCGCAGGACATACTTGCCCGCCGCCGTCGTCAGAATGAAAGTCGGGTTGGACTGGCCGGTCTGGGTCTTCTCCGCCGTGATCGGCCCTGTCAGCCCCGGAACGTGGGCCTCCAGATAGGGCGTCAGCCGGTCGAGAGGCAGCAAGTCAGATGTAGGTGCGGGCATGGCTGCGCTCCTTTCCGTCGATATGGGGTGTCGCGTTGAACAGCTCCAGCCGGAGCCGCCCCTCTTCCATGCGCAGCACATGGACGGAGGCGTTGTGAACGTTCATCAGAAGGTCCGCGAGACCTCGGGCGCTGAGCCCGAGCACCCCGGCGAGGGTCACGCAGATCACCCCACCGGAGGTTACAACGAGGTTGCGCCCACCCTCCTGCAGCACATCAGCCATCGCGGCACCGACCCGGGCGCGGAACGCGGTATAGCTTTCGGACCCGTTGAGTGTGCCCCGTTCCCATCCTTCCAGAACCTCCGGAAAGTGGTGCAGGAATGTTGCCCGATCCCGCGGGCTGTCCGCGCCGGTTTCCCGAATGTATTCGGTGATGAGGATATCGGATTCAAACTCGTTGAAGCGGGCATCCTCCACATAGGCGGGCACGGGAAAGGTTTCGGCGATGCTGTCCGCCGTCTCCCGATGGCGGCGGAGGTTGCCGCGAAAGGCCCGGTCGAACCTCATGCCGTGACGATGGAAGTAGTCGCCGAGCCAGCGCGCCTGCTGGAACCCAACGGGGCTCAGCCGGTCATAGTCGTCCGTGCCGAAGGACGCCTGGCCGTGCCGGACGAGGACAAGTTCAGACATAACTCAACTCCGACCGGTCGCGCGGGCAGTGCGGCCACCTGTTCCGCCCGTGAGTGCGCTGCCCGCCCGGTCCATGTCAGATCGAGGCGTTGGTGTAGGGCCGCAATTCCGCCCGGGCCACCTGCCGCCGGTGCACCGCATCCGGGCCGTCGGCGAGGCGCAGTGTGCGCACATGGGTCCAGGCGGCGGCGAGCGGGGTGTCCTGGCTCACACCGGCACCGCCATGCATCTGCACGGCCTCGTCGATCACCTTCAGGGCCACGCGGGGTGCTACGACCTTGATCTGGCTGATCCAGGGGGCAGCCGCCCTTCCGTCACCCTGATCCATCATCCACGCGGCCTTCAGGCACAGCAGGCGCGCCATCTCGATTTCCATCCGGCACTCCGCGATGATATCGAAGTTCGCGCCGAGCTGGGCGAGCGGCTTGCCGAACGCGGTCCGTTTCGTCGCCCGCTCGCACATCTGCTGCAGTGCTGACTCGGCCTGACCGATGGCGCGCATGCAATGATGGATGCGGCCGGGACCGAGACGTCCCTGTGCGATCTGGAACCCTGCCCCCTCAGCCACCAGCATGTTCTCTGCCGGGACCCGCACATCCGTGAAGCGCAGATGCATGTGGCCGTGTGGGGCGTCGTCATGCCCGTATACTTCCATCGCGCGGAGCTTTTCGATCCCCGGATCCTCGGCGTCCACGATGATCATCGAGTGCTGCTGATGCTTTGGCCGCTCGTCCGACGGCGTGTTGACCATCACAACATAGACCTTGCACCGGGGATCACCGGCGCCGGAGATCCACCATTTTTCCCCGTTCAGCACATAGTGATCGCCGTCCCGCACGCAGGTCATTGACATGTTGGTCGCGTCCGAGCTTGCCACGTCCGGCTCCGTCATCGCATAGGCAGACCGGATCTCGCCCTCGAGCAGCGGTTTCAGCCAGCGTTCCTTGAGAGCGGGCGTGCCATAGCGTTCGAACACCTCCATGTTGCCCGTATCGGGTGCGGAGCAGTTGAAGACTTCGGCGGCGAGATGGACCTTCCCCATCTCCTCGGCAAGGTAGGCATATTCAACCGTGGTCAGGCCAAACCCCTTCTCGCTGTCTGTCAGCCAAAAGTTCCAAAGGCCACGGGACTTCGCAGTCGCCTTCAACCCATCGAGGATTTCCGTCATGCGCGGGGTGTAGGCGAAGCGGTCGCCGGTGGAGCCGACCAGGCTCAGAAACTCGTCGGAGAGCGGCGCGATCTCCGTCTGCACCATCTCGCGCACCTGCGCGATCAGCGGCTTCACCCGCTCCGAGACTCCGATATCCATGGCGCACCTCCAAATCCGTTTTTCTACACATTGACCGGGCATGCCTCCGCAGGCAAGGGGCGCCCGGACCTTACGTAACGGAGAGGCGGACGATCCACTCCGCGGCGAGGGCCGGACGCTCTTCGCCTTCGCATTCCATTATTGCGGTGAGCGAGAGCGTCAACACCCCGTCCCCGCGTTCGAGCCCGCGGAGAGTGAACCGTCCCCGCAGACGCGCGCCCGACCGAACGGGAGAGAGAAAGCGTATCCGGTCAAAGCCGTAGTTGATGGAGGCAGTCGCGCTCTCCGGCACCGGCACCGCCTCATAGGCGAGGGTCGACAGCAGCGAAAGCGTGAGGAAACCGTGAGCGACCGTCGCGCCGAAGGGTCCCTCCGCCGCGGCCTCCGGTTCCGTGTGAATGAACTGATGATCGCGGGTCACGTCCGCGAACCCGTCGATCATCGCCTGATCGACGGTGATCCAGTCCGACAGGCCGATCTCCTGCCCCACGAGCGGTGGAAACTCCTTTAGCAGCAAAGTCTTTTTGAACGGAACAGTCATCATGGACCCTCGAGCCAGTCATGGGGGCTGCGCCCGGTTTCGGGCCGGAAATAGGCGATCCGACGCTCCTCGGTGGACGCTGCGGTCCAAGGTGCGACGCCGTGCAGCGTGAAACGGTGGATGACAAAGGCCTCACCGGGCTTCGTCTGAATAGGCCGCCTTGGACAGGACGCGAACACTTCCCTGCGGGCAGCCTGATATGCGTCCGTCACATCGACCGCGCCCCAGTCACTGGGATTAACCGCGCGAAACGCGTCCTTCAGCATGTCCTGCATGATCCGGTGGGATCCTTCATAGACCACGAAAGGCGCCGCGGTCGCAGGTGCTGCGTTCAGAGGTAGCCCAAGGATCGCCGCGTGACGTTCCTGCATGTGGCGTCGCCGGGCTGCTCCGACCGGCAGCAACCCGTCGAGGTGGGCCGCGTCCCGATCCCGTCGGAACCGGTGTGCGCTGTCGCTCTCCCCGGTGTCCTGCGCCGGATAGCCCGGACGACAGATCGAGATCTGCCCTCGGTCCCAAGGTGCTGAGCAGTCTGGCTCATGCTGCAGGGCAGCCAGCGCAGCGGCCCCCTCGAGGGGTGGACCACCGGTCAGGGCGCCCGCGCCGTCGTTGGGCAGGATATTTACGCCCGGAAACCATGTACCACCGTGGCGCCACTCACCCCGGTCCGGGTCCGGACCAAAATAGTCCGAAACCCAGGCTTCGGTGCGCTGCACCCAGTGCCGGACTGCCTCTTCCGCAGGAAAGACCTCCCACCCCACTTGCTCCGCGATGTCACGCATGTTCGAGCGGCGCGATCTGAGCTAGGGCCTGTTCCACGAGCACCGGTCCTGCGCCGGGCTTGTGTGCCTCCTCCGAGAGAAGCCGCCGCCAGGCCCGTGCACCGGGGCGCCCGGCGAAGGCCCCCAGCATGTGGCGCGTGATCTGGTTCAATCTCGTTCCTTCGACCAGACGCGCCTCGATGTAAGGCAGCATTGCGCGCACCGCATCCTCGATCGTCGGATCCTGCGTGGTGACACCGAAGATCAGCCGGTCCGCCGGGGCGAGGATCTCCGCAGGGCTGTGATAGGCCGCCCGCCCGTACATCACCCCGTCGAGCCCCGCGTCCAGGTGCACCTGACCGTCTGCGAGCGTCATCAGCCCCCCATTGATGACGATCTCGAGCGCCGGGAAAAGCCCCTTCATCCGGTGGACAAGAGGATAGTCGAGGGGAGGAATGTCCCGGTTTTCCTTCGGGCTGAGCCCCTGCAGCCACGCCTTGCGCGCATGGATGATGAAATGCCCGACGCCGGCAGCGGAGACGCGGGCGAGAAATTCCGGCAGCACCTCCTCCGGGTTCTGCTCGTCGACCCCGATCCGGCACTTCACCGTGACGCGGGTGGACCCCGCCGCTTGCCGCATGGCCGCAACGCACTCGGCGACAAGCTCCGGCTCCCGCATGAGGCAGGCCCCGAAGCGGCCCGACTGCACCCGGTCAGATGGACAACCCACATTGAGATTGATTTCGTCATAGGCGAATGGTTCTGCGATCCGCACGGCCTGGGCCAGCAGATCGGGCTCCGATCCACCGAGCTGCAACGCGACCGGATGCTCCGCCCCATCAAACCCCAGCAACCGCTCCGGATCCCCGTGCACCAGCGCCTGCGCCGTCACCATCTCCGTGTAGAGAAGGACGTTGCGTGAAAGCAGCCGATGGAAGTACCGGCAGTGCCGATCTGTCCAATCCATCATAGGGGCGACGGAGAGGCGTGAGGATTTGTGCGTATGAGCGATTGGCATGAACACTCCGTGGGCCGTGTGTCGCCCACGGCGAACTTGTGCCGGCCAATCTATGCGTTTGATGCTGGGTCCGCCACCCTGCGCTCACTGAGCGAACCAGGGCACGAGGTCGGACGGTCTGAACGCCAGTCCTGACCTGGGCGGTCAATTCCCTCCAGCCCGAGGGCTGGAGGGTAGGATCGGCTATCCGGCCTGGTATTGAGGGCAGGAGGCGAGGAACTCGCCGTAGGCTGCGTGGTCGGGGTAGCCGAACTGTTCCGCGAGAGGATTGGAGCGCTTGCGCTTGCGTGCGCCCATGTCCGCGAGCAACTCGTCGAAATGCTTGAAGTGGAACGGGGCGGAACAAAGACCGCCGTAGATCTGGGCGGCCGGCCTCTCCTTCCGCTTCCAGTCGAGCATCATCTCGATGTTCCGGGTCATCGCGGCCCCATCGGGCTGATCGGCGAGCTGACCATCTGCGTAGCGCACCAGCCAGTTCGCGATCATCTCTGCCGAAAGAACCGTGCAGAAGGACGAGTTAAATCCGACGAAACCCATGTCCGGCAGCTCGGGATTCACAGACAGCCGATAGGTTCTGTACTGACCGTCATCCTCGACGAGCTTGTCCTGATACTCCTGTGGGAGGTAGGGAACGCCAAGCTTCCACCCGACGGCCTGGATCACCACATCCGCCTCGACCGTCTCCCCACCGGTCAGGTGGATCGTGTTGCCGTCGTAGCGGTCGAAGGTGCCTTGCACATTGTGGATCTGGCCCGCTTTCAGCGCTTCGAAGAGGCCGGGGGTTACGATCGGCACGGAGCATGAGACTTCCTTCTCGATCGGACCCTTGGGGACCAGTCCGTACTTCTTGAGGCCGAGTTGGGTCTTCAGCAGTGTCTCGAGCCCGCGAAAGTTCGCCCAAACGAGCGGTTTCAGCAGGGCCGCCAGAACGCGTTGCAGACCGCTTTTGTCCCACGCGTTGAACTGCTGTTCCTGCGCCCGCATGTAAAGCAGCCGTTTGAAGTTGATGCCGCCAACGAAATACGGGACCCGCCAGACGGGTTCCAAATAGACCCAATGGACAGACGAGGCACCATTCTGTGCTGCGTTGACAGCGATGTCGGTCGCGGATTTGGAGCCGCCGAGAACGACCACACGCTTGCCCGTGATCAGCGCGGGATCGGTATATTCCGACGAATGCATCACCGCGCCGCCGGTGTCCTCAAATCCCCCCTGACCGGGATGGGAAATGGCGTTCTTGTCAGAGAACTGTCCGGTGCCGATGGCCACGAAATCATAGTCCTCCGTCCAGACGTGCCCTCCAGCCTCAAGCGTCAGGGTCCAGCCCGGCGCGCCATCGTCCCGTCTGTCCATCGACTTCACATTGGTGTTCAGCCGGAACAGGCGGTGGAGCTTATGCTTATCCGCATAGCTGTGCAGGTAGGCGTGGACCTGGTGGCCCTTGGGCCACTCCGGATACGCGTCGGGCATCGGATGATCGGTGTAGCAGTAGAGATCCTTCGGGGACTGGGTTTGCACGTCCGGGTAGGAGCGGCTGAGTTCCCAGACCCCGCCGAAATCGTGACTGCGTTCGAACCCGACGACCCGGTGTCCCCGTTCGTCAAACGCCTTGGCTGCCGCCAGGCCGGAAACACCGCCGCCGATCACGGCGACCTTCTTTCGCGCGATCATGTGCGGTCACTCCGCGTCCGGTGGTGGTGGCAGGAAATCCACCTCGTGCAGCGCAGAGAGCCGGACGAGCTCCGCCGGATCGGTAACGCCGTCGAGCTGTGCGAAGAGATCGAACAGCTTGCGCGCAGGCGCAACGCCGAAGATGCAGGTCGCCTCGGCCCCGGAGCGGTTAAAGATACCGTGCGACTTTCCCATCGGCATCCGCACGAGATCTCCCGCACCGGCCTTGTGGGTGGTGACGGCGCCTTCTTCGTGGCCGAACTCGATCTCGAGCGCGCCGCTCAGGACATAGATCCACTCGTCCTGTGTCGGGTGAATGTGTGGCGGCACGAACGTCTCAGCCGGTATCTGGGCGTGCCAGATGAACGCGTTTGGGCTGTGCAGCTTCGGCGTGTAGATCTGGCCGACGACATTCCAGGCTTTGGCTCCGACAAAGCCATCTGATGAAGTAACTCCCAAGTCCATAAGCGACCCCCTTGGTTCATTTCATGTGGTCAGCTTCCGTCAGGTGGACCAAAACGCTTATCCGTATTGCGAGTCCAAACTGCATACTTGAAGCGACGCAACCGGTTGCTAGGCTGCGATCATGCAGATGCGCGCCCGTCTCCTTCCCTCGTTCGAGGTTTTGAACACGCAAGACCTCGATGAGGCGCGGGAGGCTGTTTCCATGCGCTACTGCGACCATCGCCTCGATCTGGCGAGAGGCAGGGTGCTGAATGTGCGCCACAACCACGCCCGCGGATCCCACGTCTCGGTCAACTTTCTGGCCTATGGCGGCGATGTGGAGATCGACCCGGGCGAGCTTCAGGATTTCTACCTCCTGCAGATCCCGGTGACGGGGTCCGCGCGCATCCAGCATCGTGGCGAGGAGGTCGACACGTCACCCCGGCAGGGCAGCATGCTCAACCCGGACCGGCCCACACGGATGGCCTGGGGGCATGATTGCGAGAAGCTGATGATCCAGGTGGATGTCGCGTTCCTGCAACTTGTGGCGACGGAGTGGCTGGGGCGGACCCTGCCCGGCCAGATCCGGTTCGAGCCTGCGGTGGATCTCCGCACGCCGGAAGGCAGGACATTGAGATACATCGCCGAGCGGACGGCTCAGGCATTTGAGGTCGGCACGCTCGCGTCACGTCTCGAGGATCTGCAGCTCATGGCGACGGAGCGTGAGATTGCGCTCACGCTGTTGCACAATCTGAGAAGCAACATCACCCATCTGATGGCCCGAAAGCCGGCGGTGCTGGCACCCCGGTCCCTGCGCCGCGCGCTCGACTATCTGCACGGGCACTATGCGGAAGACATCCGGCTCGACGACATCGCAAGGGCGACCGACCAACATCCGCGCACACTTCAGATCGCCTTCCAACGAAGCCTGGGCACATCACCGATGACCTACCTGCGGGACCTCAGACTCGACACGGCCAAGTATCATCTCTCGCGCCGGGCGAACCGCCCCCGGGTCAGCGAGATCGCCTACGATTGCGGGTTCAGTCATCTGGGCCGGTTCTCGAAGGATTTTCGCGCGCGCTTTGGCCATGCGCCAAGCGAATGCGGCTAGGAGGGGCTTGCTTTCGGACTCGATGGCACCTGGAGATCCTCCGGACAACCACATCACCGAAGATCGCCGTCGCAGCGAGCTTTCTTGTCGGGACCGCGGCACGCCAAGTCAGCCGATTGTGAGCGACCAGAAAGAGGCCGGGTGTGTATGCTGGCTTTACACTGCAGTCGCCGAAGTGTGCCATGGTGCAGACGCGAAAGCATGCGAGACGGTCCGACGGACCTGTGCGGAGAAATGCGTAAGGAGTGCCATCGTGCAGCGGTCTTTCTCTCGGACAGCGATGATCGTCGCGGTCTGCTCCTGCTTTCTTCTTCTCTTCCCCCTCTCCGCAACCGCCCAATCGGAGAAGGACCGGTTTGTCACCGGCTTTGTCGGGATCATGACCGATGACACATGGGAGAACGCCATCCAGCTCTGGCAGACCCGGTTCGTGCGGTCCGGCTTTGTCGGGATCGCGTATGGGCAGGATGTCCTGTCCTTGGGTCCTCTGAGCCTGGGGTATGAGGGTCAGGTCGTTCAGCATTTCGGCGAACAGGACAATCTGGAGGCCAATCTGCCCGTCGTTGTCCGCTACCACCGGGACGGCACCGTGCTGAACGCGCTGGAGAGCGTCGCCTTCGGGCTCGGTGTCTCCGTCGCAAACGAAAAGCCCGAAGGAGAGGTCCGGCGCAATGGCGATTCCAACGCGATGCTCGTCTACTGGATGGCGGAGATGCAATTCGACCTGTCGCGCACGGAGGTCGAGGGCATCTTAAGGCTCCACCACCGTTCCGACGGATATGGCCTGTTTCCCGTGGACAGTGGCTCCAACGGTTTCGCCCTCGGGCTGCGCAGACGGTTCTGACGGGGCAAATCGTCAAACGACCGTCGCATCGTCCTTCTCTTCGACACGGGCATGGGTCGAGGCGGATGATCGCAGTGCATCGCGGGCACGAACCCATGCGGCGTCTCCTTCGTGGAGCGCAGACCAGAGGAAGGCCCAGCTCACGCGTTGCACGATCGCCAGCCGCTCGGGATCCTCGTCCGTCGTCTCCTTTGCGTCATAGCCCGAGACCCCGCCGAGACCGTGTCTGCCTCCGATCAGAGTCAGCATCGCGGCAGCACCGGGGCCCTTGCGAAACGGGTCCGTGTACCAGTCCGGGCCCCGGACGCTCAGATGAGCGGCTGCGTCCGCATCGCCCCTGACCACCAGACTGCGGGTGACCATGCGTGAGAAATCCGGATTGAGTGCGGAATAGTTTTCTCGGGCAAACTCCGTCAGGTCCGGTCCGCCATGGCCGGGGGCTGCGAGCAGGACGCCCGCCTTGATCCTCGGATCACGCAGATCGACATCCGTCGCCTCGGGATCCTGCGGATCCGTCAGGCGTGCGCCGAGCAGCATCCCCACGGTCTGCCCGCCGAGCGAGTGACCGACCGCCGCGATCTTTTCGCGGTCGAGGCGTCCGGCGAGGCCGGGCACGCCTGCCTCGATCAGATCGAGCATGTCGATGATGTGAGACATATCGAGGACCCGGGACCGCCAGAAGAGCGGCCCGTCCTCGGCATCGGCGGGCAGCCCGCCGACTTTCGAATTCAGATGGGTTGGCTGAATCACCACGAAGCCGTGCACCGCGTAGAATTGCGCGAGCGGGCCGTATCCATCCTTGGACGGGATGTAGAGCGACGGCCCATGTCCGTGGGACAGGAGGAGGATCGGCAGGTTCTGACCCGTTACCGGGGCAGTCACGCGGACCTCCAGGGGACGCGGACGCCAGGCCGCCGGAATGGTGATCGGGTTGATGGAGATCGTCTGCGCAGCCTCGCCGATCGGGATGTGCGCAGCGTCCTGAATGAGAGCGTTCATCGGTCCAGCCCTTTCTGGGGTGCGACCGGCTGCTGCCCTACGCCCTTTTGCTGGAGGGACCCGATGGGCGCGTCCTGCGCGCGGAGTGTCTCCGTTACCGCACTCCACACCGCTTCATCCCCATCAAGTGCGCGGCGCAGATAGGCGGTGCTGAGATCGGAGACCGCAGCGACCCGTTCCGGGTTTTCGTCAGTCGTATCCGCCGACCTGTACCCGGTGATGCCACCCAGCAGATGTTCACCATCGAAGAGCGTCACCAGCGCGTCCGCACCGGGGCTCAACCAGTAGGCATCGGTGAACCAGTCCGGACCGCGGGTGCTCAGGGGCGAGTCGTCCTTGTCGCCCGCGATCACCAGCGCAGGCGTCGCAAGCTCCGCGAAGCTGGGGGACATGAACGGGAAATTCTCCGCCGCGAAGGGGCTGAGATAGGCACCACCCTCCCCCGCTGCAGACAGCAGCACGCCTGCCCTGATCCGGTGATCGGACATGTCGTCAGTGACGGAACCATCGAACTCGAAGACCCGCGCGCCGAGCAGAATGCCGACGGTCTGCGCACCGTAAGAGTGGCCGACTGCCGCGATGCGTTCGTGATCGAGACGCCCCGTGAGGGACGGGACCGCCGCCTCGATCTCACCGAGGTGATCGAGGACCCGCGTCATGTCCCGGACGCGGTGACGCCAGATATCGGGCGATCTGGGATCGTCGGGCGATAGGTTGAGCGTCGCGGAATCGAGAAAAGTTGGCTGGATCACCGCGAAACCCTGCCGGGTCCAGTGATCCACAAGCGGCGCGTAATCGCGCATGGACTTCGCAAATCCGTGGGCCATCAGGATCACGGGCAGGCGATCGCCCACGATCGGGGCGGACACCCGGATCTGAAGGTCCTCGCCGCGTTCCGGCGCGCTCAGCATGATCGGTTCGACCGAGACCGTCGGGGACTGAGCCGGGTCCGCGGTGAGGAACGTGACGGGGGCATGGCTGGTCATGGGACCTCTTCCTTCTGATTTGACTGGTGTGGATCGGCTGTATGCGATAAAACGGAACAGCGCTCCGATATAAATACGGAGTGGTGTTCCGTTTGTCAACGCATCCGGAGCAATGTTCCTTATATGCGAGTGGGCCAACCACATGAGCCAGACGAAAGAGACGCCTCACACCGAGAAAGCCCCTGCAAACGAACCGAAAAAACGGGTCCGCGCCGATGCTCAGCGAAGCACGGATGCGTTGCTCGAAGCCGCAAAATTCGTGTTCGAGAGCTCGGGCGTCGACGCGCCTGTCCGGGAGATCGCCGAAAAGGCCGGGGTGGGAATCGGTACGGTCTACCGGAACTTCCCCAAGCGATCTGACCTCATCGCTGGTGTGTTTCGGCGAGAAGTCGACGCCTGCGCGGCAGACGCGGCGGAGCTCACAGCCCAGCACCTCCCCCTCGAGGCGCTCCGCCGCTGGCTGCACCGCTACACCCGGTTCATCGCGACAAAGAAGGGCCTCGCAAAGGCGTTGCATTCTGGCGATCCGGCCTTTGCCTCCCTCCCCGACTATTTCCGTGCAAACTTCGAGCCTGCCCTCGAGACCCTGCTTGCGGCGTCGCACGAGGCGGGAGAGGTACGGGGCGACGTCGATGCTTACGACCTGCTGCGGGCCATCGGGAACCTGGCAGCCGCAGGGGGAGATGACGGTCCCGCACACACGGAGCGGATGGTGGATCTCTTGATCGATGGCCTGCGGTTCGGCGCCGCCACGCGCGGACAGTCAGCCTAGATCAGCCGCCTCACTCCCGATCCGACGGCAACTCCGGACGTTGGAAGAGCACCCGGGTCGGAACGGCGAGGGTCTGCAGATCCTCAACTGGCCGCCCATCGATCGAGCCGATGAGGGCGGTGCCAAGCTCCCTGCCCGCCTCCCGCACATCCTCGTGGACGATGTGGAACGCGTCGCGAAACACGGGCAGCCGTTGGAAGAGCTGCTTGGTCACAACGTCCACGTTCCGTCCCATCACGACATCCGCGTCCGCCAGTCCGGCCATCAGGGCCAGCAGCGCGCCGCCTGTTCCGCTCACCCCGCCGGAGCTGTTGACGATTCCGTCCGGCCGATCGGGTGAGCGCATCAGATCGCGGATCGCATGGCGGATCTGCTCGATGGAACTGTCGTTGGTGACGGCGGTGAACGGGACCTCCTCGAGGCCATGCTCCTCCAGCCCTCGCAGGAAACCGTGCCGCATGTGGTTGTGAAAGCTCAGATCGTCGGGCGGAGCGAGCAGCGCCAGCCTGCGCCGCCCGAGCTCCGCCAGACGCGCAACGGCGATGCGGGCGAAGGCCTCGTTGTCGAAATCGTAGAAAGGGTGCTCGACCCCCATGTACGTCCGGCCATGGGTCGCGAACGGCATGTTGTTGTCGATCATGTAGCGCACGCGGGGATCCTCCGGTTCGATCCGCGTGATAATGATGCCGTCCGCAGCCTCCGTCTCCGTGATGTAGCGGATGGGGTCGAGCGGATCCGCATGCCGGGAGTAGGGTGTGACATTGAGGTGGTATGGCGTGCCATCGAGCGCCTCCATGATCCCGAAGATCATTTCTGATATGAAGCTGCCGACCTGCTCTTCCGTGTCGAGGACGAGGCTAATCACGTTGGTCTTGCCGGTTCTGAGGCGTAGGCCCGCGCGGCTCGGGCGGTAGGCAAGCTTGCGCGCCATGTCCTTCACCGCCGCCCGGGTCCGCGGACTGATCTTCTCGTCGTCCCGTAGAGCGCGAGACACGGTCGTCACCCCGAGGCCGAGTGCCGTCGCGATCGTCTTCAACGTTGGTTTGCTGCCCCGCGCGGTCAACCTGTCTCCTCCAGGGCGGTCGTGGTGCCGCCTTTCTTCAACATTATTGGAATTCCCACCGGTTGCCAGAGGATCGAGGTCGCATCCCGGTGAACGCTCGCCGCCGTTTCGGCAAATCTCCGCCCGGTTTCAGGCCGCACAGCCGTTCGTCCTATCACGTTCGCTGGAGCAGCCCTCAGACATACAGCCTAAAGTTGTCGAATCACGTTTGTATCGTTATAACTCCTAGTTGCATCGTTACAAATAACTTGCACAGGTCGCCTACTGATCTGCGCGAACCCAACTGACACCGCGCGGACCTGACCGTCCGCCGGCGAAGGAAGGCGTGTTGCCCGCCATCGGGCATCCCGCCCGGACTGCACCGATTGGATCGCCGCGCCCTCGTGGCGGTGCGCTCACCGGATTGACCAAGACACATGCCCCGCTTCGATCAAGGAAAGGAGACTGACTTGACCACCAGTATTGCGCGTATGAACCCGGAGACGCTGCCGGATGCGAGTATGATTGGATACTCCCAGATCTCGGTTGTCCCGCCTGGCCCTCTTGCCTTCGTATCCGGACAGGTTGCCCAGACCCGTGACGGAACCCCGACGCCCAACTCGCTGTCGGAGCAGACGGCGCTTGTCATCGACAATCTCACGCACGCGCTCGAGGTTCTCGATGCGACACCCCACGATATCGCGCAAATGCGCATCTACGTGACCGACCTCAATCAGGACACGCTTGAGATCTCGATGACCCAAATCATCAGATTCCTCGACGGAGCCCAGCCAAGCCTGACAGGCGTCGGCGTCTCGGCCCTCGCCGGGCCGGATCTCAAGATCGAGATTGAGATGGTCGTGAGGGTCACAGATTAGAACAGCCCGAAAGGATCTTCCGATGCCCAAGAAGACCTCGACCGACACCAATCCCACCCGGCGCGACGTGCTGCTGACGGGGGCGGCGACATCCGTCGCCCTCACGGTCGCAAACCTCGCGTCCGCCCAGTCTCAGTCCGCCCAGAAAGGAAGCAATCACATGTCTACCTTCACCACCACCGACGGAACTGAAATCTTCTACAAGGATTGGGGGGCGAAGGACGCGCAGCCCATCGTCTTTCACCACGGGTGGCCGCTGAGCGGCGATGACTGGGACACACAGATGCTGTTCTTCCTGTCGAAGGGCTATCGTGTCATTGCCCATGACCGGCGGGGCCACGGACGGTCGAGCCAGACCGATCTCGGTCACGACATGGACACTTACGCCGCAGACGTTGCCGAGCTTGCCAGCACACTCAATCTGCGTGACGCGGTCCATATCGGCCACTCCACAGGGGGTGGTGAGGCAGCACGCTATGTCGCCCGCGCTGAAACGGGTCGGGTGGCGAAGGCCGCGCTGCTGGGCGCGATCCCCCCCTTGATGCTGCAGACCGATGCGAACCCGGACGGCATCCCGATGGAGGTGTTCGACGGGTTTCGCGCCGCCCTCGCCGCGAACCGCGCGCAATTCTACCGGGATGTGCCCTCCGGCCCCTTCTTCGGGTTCAACCGTGACGGGGTCGAACTCAACGAGGGCCAGGTGCAGAACTGGTGGCGTCAGGGGATGATGGGAAGCGCCTCTGCCCACTATCAATGCATCGAGGTCTTCTCGGAAACCGATCAAACCGAAGATCTGCAGTCAATCGACGTGCCGGTCCTCGTCATGCACGGGGATGATGATCAGGTCGTGCCGATCGCCAATTCAGCGCACAAGGCGGTCGACATCCTGAGTAACGGAACGCTCAAGGTGTATGCGGGGCTGTCCCACGGGTTCTTCGCCACCCACCCCGAGCAGGTGAACGCTGACCTGCTGTCGTTCATCGAAAGCTGACCGTGCGTATGGGGGGCAGTGCCGAAGGCGGTACTGTCCCCCGGATCTAGACATGCTCAGCGTCGCGAAATGCGGCAACCGTCCAGTCGACGAATACGCGAACCCGGGGTGAGAGATGGCGGCTCCTGGGATAGAGCAGTGAGAGCGGGACCCGGGGAACCTCGAACTCCGGCAGAACGGACACCAGCCGCCCTGCTCTCAAATCCTCCTCCACATGGAAAAGCGGCATCTGCGCGAGGCCGAGCCCCCGCAGCGTCGCCGCGCGATAGCTCTCCGGTCCTGTGACACATACGGAGGTCGGTGGCGTCGCGCTCTCAATTTGACCATCCACCGTGAAATGCAGCGGACGGATCGTCCCGCTGGTCATGGACCGAAGACCAACCATGCGGTGCGCGTCAAGATCGCCGGGCTCGCTCGGGATGCCGTGAGCCTGCAGATAGCCAGGGGATGCGCTGGTGCAGCGCTCCGCCTGGCCAAGAGGGCGCACGATCAGGTCGCTGTCCGGCAGTTCACCCCAACGGATCGCGCAATCGACCCCTTCCTCCACCAAATCAACCCAGCGATCCCGTTCGCTGATCGACAGGTCGATCCCCGGATATTTCGCCATGAAGTTATCGAGACCGGGCAGGATGAACGCGCGCACAAGCGTACCCTGCACCTCGATCCTGAGCTCTCCCTTCGGTTCCGTTCCCGCCAGATCGCCTTCCGCATCCTCGATCTCCTGCAGGATCGAAAGGCACCGCACATAGTGGGCGTGTCCATCCAGGGTCGGGCGTACAACCCGCGTGGTTCGATGAAAGAGCTGCACCCCGAGCCGCACCTCCATCTGCTTGATCACCTCCGACACCGTCGAGCGTGGGACCCCGGTATCCCGTGCCGCAGCCGTAAAGCTCCCCGCTCCACGATCCGGACAAAGAGATGCATCGCGTCGAACCGGTCCATGTCACCTCATTTGTTCGTCTCAGATGGATAGTGATGTCCACTTAAACCTGATTATTCGATCCGGAAGGAGTCGTAGATCAGACCCGCAGATCTGAGACATGCATCGCATGGACGGGAAAGATCATGACATCCTCATCAACCAGAACAGCAGTCGTGACCGGTGGCTCCCGCGGGATTTGCGCGGCGATTGAAGCCCGCCTCGCCGCCGACGGTTTCAGCACGGTCGTGAATTACGCGGGCAGTCGCGAGCGTGCGGAGGCTGTCGTTGCGGACATCAGGGCGGCGGGCGGAACAGCGATAGCTGTGCAGGCTGACGTCTCTGACCCACACCCAATGAGCGGCCTGTTCGACGCGGCCGAAGCGGCGTTTGGACCGGTCGAAGTGCTCGTCAACTCTGCCGGCATCATGAAGCTCGCCCCCTTCGCCCAGTCCGAAGATGCGGTGTTCGATGCCCTGATCGCGGTCAATCTCAAGGGAACGTTCAACACGCTGCGAGAGGCCGCGCGCCGGATGCCGGACGGCGGTGCCATCGTCACCTTGTCCACCAGCGTGGTCGAGTTGAACCTTGAAACCTATGGCGTCTACGCGGCAACCAAAGCAGTGGTGGAGACGATGACCGCGATCCTGGCAAAAGAGATGCGCGGACGCGCGATCACCGTCAATGCGGTCTCACCGGGTCCAACAGCGACCGAACCGTTTCTCGAGGGCAAACCGCAGGGGGTGATCGACAGGATGGCGAAAGCACCCCCGCTGGAACGCCTCGCGACGGCCCACGATATTGCCAACGTTGTGGCCTTCCTCGCCGGGCCGGACGGTCGGTGGATCAACGGGCAGACAGTTCGCGCCAATGGGGGGATCGTTTGAGGTGAACGGGCGATGTGCTTCTGGTCGAGCGCGCATCAGTGTTCACTTGGCGCAGCATGGAAAGTCTGGTGTGGTGGACTAGGTCAACTTTGTACTGACGCCACATGAGACCCGCGCCACATCAGATGCGAAAGGTTCCCCGATGACAGACCTCCCCAAGATCTCCCCCGCCGACAATGGCCCCCTGATCGTGGAAAACCCACCCCTGATCACCGGATCGGACGGTGCGGAGGTCGAGACGGGTCCGAAGGCGGCACTGTGCCGATGCGGTCTGTCGGCAAAGAAGCCGTTCTGCGACGGGAGCCACAACCAGGCCGGGTTCGACAGCACGCCGGACCATTCGAAGTTGCGCAACACACCCATGGAGGTGACGGGAACGGTGGAGGGCGTAGAGGTCGGCATCAGCTACACGCCCGCGATCTGCACCCACGCGGCCAAATGTCAGGCCCATGCGGCGGCCGTGTTCGACCCCAAGCAGCGCCCGTGGATCCAGCCGGAAAAGGGGCGCCTCGCAGAGATCGTGGAGGCCGTGGCCACCTGCCCCTCAGGCGCGCTGCGCATTTCGCTGGGCGACGTGCCGGGCCAGCACATGACGACCGGTACAGTCGGGATCGAGATCGAGGAGGACGGGCCCTACCACGTCACCAACGTCTCGCTGGACGCGGAGTTCAATGGGGCGGAAGCGAGCCGGACGAAGTACTCGCTCTGCCGGTGCGGTCTGTCCAAGAACAAGCCGTTCTGCGATGGCACCCATTATGACAAGAAATGGTCCGACAGTCAGACCGCCTAGCCGCGCACTGACTTAGGTATCGAAGAAGTCCGCGTGGGATTTCCGGATCCCGGTGATCACATCATCGAGCCGGGAGAGATGCCGCGTGATCGCGGTGATCACCGTCGGCTCGTCCCGGTTTCGGAGGGCTGTGGTGATCTGGCTATGATCTTCGTACAGAACGTCCATCGCAGCGGGTTCAGACAGGCTGAGCACGCACAGCCGGTCCACCGACACCTTGTTTTCCATGATCGTGCCGAACATGAGCGGCACGTTCCCCGCCTCGCACAGATGTTTGTGAAAGTCGTAGTCGAGCGTGTGGAACCGGTCGATATCGTGGCTGTCGATCGCTGACTTCTGGTTTTCGAGGTCCCGAAGCAGCCGGTTGTGATGCTGTTCGGTCGCTGTGGCGCAGGCACGTCGCAGGACCTCACACTCCACGGACAGGCGGACGAAGCGCGCCCGTTCGATCTTCTCCGCCGAAAACCGCCTGACCACAGTCGCCCGTTGCGGACGGACGACCAACAGGTCGAGGTTGGCAAGGCGGATGAACGCCTCACGCACCGGCTGCCGGGAGACGTCGAACTGCTTGGCGATCTCCACCTCGCTGATCCGCGTTCCGGGCAGCAGTTTCAGCGAGACGATCTGCCCGTGCAGATAGTCGAAGACGTCATCCGCGTTCGTGCGGCGGTCCAGCTTTGACTGCGTTCGTGCCATGAAGTCCCTCGAAACCTTGATTTCTCTACCATACCAGATTACCCATGGGAAGGACCTCTTTTTGAGGAGGGTTTCTTGGCCGGGTTTGGGAGGACACGCCAATGAGCACAACCGAGAACGGACCGTTCGAATGGGTACAGGCAGATGAGGGCATCCGCCGTCGGGTGCTCGCCCACACGCCGGATGCCATGACTGTGGAGGTCGCGTTCGATGCGGACGCCGTCGGCGCACCCCATTCCCATCCCCATCTGCAGACCGTCTTCGTACAGTCCGGAAAGTTTGTTTTCACGATAGATGGGAAAGAAACTGTTGTGCAGTCAGGGGATAGCCTCGTCATACCGCGCGAGGCACATCACGGTTGCAAGGCGATGGAGCCCGGAACCCTCATCGATTGCTTCGTGCCGCGGCGCGACGATTTCCTGTGAGGCCTGGCACCGAGTTGTGTCCACTTCATCCGCCACGACACTTCGAAACGGCGCAGCCCGGCAAGCTGCGCCGCTTTTGCATTGGTGCGCCGCGGCATCTTCAAGCTCCCATTGTGAGACCAATGGTGATTGTAGAATCGTAGATACTAGTATACCAGTCGACTCAACGAAGCGGCAAAGACCGCGCACTTCAGGTCCAGGGAGGGCCCATGTCCGCAGTTACCCTGCAGGGTATGTACAAGCGCTACGGCGCTGTTCAGGTCGTCCACGGAATCGACCTTGATGTTGCAGCTCACGAGTTCGTCGTTCTGGTTGGACCTTCGGGATGCGGAAAGTCGACGACCTTGCGCATGATCGCAGGCCTTGAGGAAATCAGCGATGGCACGCTGACCATCGACGGCCGGGTGATGAACCAGATCGCACCGAAGGATCGGGACGTGGCGATGGTGTTCCAGAACTACGCGCTCTACCCCCACCTCAACGTGGCCGAGAACATCGCCTTCGGGCTGCGGATCCGTCGCGTGCCGAATGCCGAAGTGCTGAAATCCATTGATGAGGTCGCGGCGATCCTTGGTCTGACCGAGTATCTGGACCGACGCCCCGCCGACCTTTCCGGCGGGCAGCGCCAACGGGTCGCGATGGGCAGGGCCATCGTGCGCCATCCGAAGGTGTTTCTGTTCGACGAACCACTTTCCAACCTTGACGCGAAGCTCCGCTCCCAGATGCGGGCGGAGATCCGGCGGCTTCACAACCGGCTCGGCGTAACGTCCATCTATGTGACACATGATCAGGTCGAGGCGATGACGCTCGCAGACCGGATCGTCGTCATGAACGACGGGCGGATTGAGCAGATCGGGACGCCGATGGACCTGTTCCTGAACCCGGTGAACACGTTCGTCGCGGGATTCATCGGATCACCGCCGATGAACCAGTTCCGCGGTACGCTCGGAAACGGGGCCGACGGGGTCTCGGTCACCATTGGGAACTGCAAGGTCGCGGTGCCTGAGAGCGTGCCGTACAGCCCGGGCCGGGACGTGATCCTGGGCATCCGGCCGGAGCACATCTCGCTGTCACCCGGTCCCGACACCTCTCCCCTCCCGATCGCACTCGATCTCGTCGAGCCTCTGGGGTCGGAGGCGTTGCTGCATGCGGAGGTCGGCCAGGATCCCATGATCATCAAGGCCGAGACACAAGGCGATATCGGGCACCTCTCCGGCGTCAGCGAGGTTCATGTCCCCGCCGCGATGGTGAAGGTGTTCGACGCCGAAACAGGTCTCACGCTCAACCAGGCGCCGGGATGAGGGAGAAGCTCACGTGACCGACGTCCCTGCCCCAGGCCGATCCCGGGATACGACTGGCCAGTCCGTTCAGGCAAGCCGCAGCAGATTGCAGCAGATCGTCGATCACCTTCGCCGACACTGGCAGATCTATGTGATGCTCGCACCCACGGTCATCTGGCTGCTGCTGTTTCTCTACAAGCCGATGTACGGCCTTCAGATCGCCTTCAAGGATTACAGCATCTTCCGCGGGATCGCGGGCAGCCCCTGGATCGGTTTCGAACATTTCGAGACGCTGTTCAACAACGCCCAGTTCATCCGGGCGGTGAAGAACACCGTGATCATCTCCTTCTACAGCCTCGTCTTCGGGTTTCCGGTGCCCATCCTGCTGGCGCTCATGTTCAACGAGGTGTTGAACAAAACCTACAAAAAGACATCACAAACAATCGTCTACCTGCCACACTTCATCTCGTCTGTGATTGTGGCGGGGATCGTTATCACCGCATTCTCCCCGTCCGCGGGGATCATCAACACGATCATCGGCTGGTTCGGGATCGAGCCGATCTACTTCCTGACGAAGCCGGAATGGTTCCGCCCGATCTTCATCGGGACGGGCATCTGGCAGGAGGCGGGCTTCCAGTCGATCGTGTATCTCGCAGCCATCGCCGGAGTGTCACCGACGCTCTACGAGAGTGCCGTCGTGGATGGCGCCTCTCGCTGGCAGATGATGTGGCGGATCACACTGCCTTCGATCATGTCGACGATCATCAT
Source organism: Pseudomonadota bacterium (assembly GCA_038532435.1). Classification (GTDB taxonomy): domain Bacteria; phylum Pseudomonadota; class Alphaproteobacteria; order Rhodobacterales; family Rhodobacteraceae; genus JBCBAP01. Next base: position 58,558 of record JBCBAP010000004.1, read on the forward strand.
TATGCTGATCATCCGCATCGGTAACCTGCTCGAGGTTAGCTTCGAGATGGTGATCCTGCTCTACCAGCCCGCGACCTATGAAACCGCGGATGTGGTGAACACCTACATCTTCCGTCAGGGCCTTCAGGGCGGGCAGTACGATATCGCGGCCGCCGCCGGTCTCTTCAACGCCGTTGTCGCCTTCGTCCTGGTGATCACCGCCAATTCCCTGTCCAAGCGCTACTCGCGCACATCGTTGTGGTGAGGACGCGATGGCCATGAACATGAACCTCTACTCCCGTGGCGACCGGATATTTGTCCGAGCCAACATGGTGCTGATCGGGCTCTTCACCCTGTCGACGCTCTACCCGTTCATCTATGTGGCAGCGGTGTCGTTCAGCTCAGGATTTGATGCGCGGGCGGGCAATGTGGTGTTCCATCCGGTCGGCACGACGATCGCGGCCTACGAGCGGGTGCTGTCGGAACGGATGTTCTGGATCAGCTATGGCAACACCTTCATTTACACGATCGGCGGGACGATCACCTCGCTCGCCTTCCTGATCCCGGGGGCCTACGCGCTGTCCCGACCCGATCTGTTCGGGCGCCGGTTCTGGAACCTGTTGGTGGCGTTCACCATGTGGTTCAACGCGGGCCTCATCCCGTTCTTCCTGAACATGCGGGACCTTGGGCTGCTCGACAGCTATTTCGGGATCATCATCGGGTTCGCCGTCAACGGTTTCAACCTGATCCTGCTGCGCAATTTCTTTGAGAGCATTCCGTCATCCTTTGAGGAGGCTGCACGGATGGACGGGGCAAACGACTTCCAGGTGCTCTGGAAGGTCTACGTGCCCCTGTCCAAACCCGCCATCGCGACCGTTGCGCTGTTTTGCATGGTGTCGCGGTGGAACGGGTTCTTCTGGGCCATGGTGTTGTTGAGGGACGAGGAAAAGATCCCGCTGCAGGTCTACCTGCGGCACACCATCGTGACCCTGTCGGACGATCAGGAGTTTTCGGCAACGTTGCTGACGTCGCCCTACTCGGTCGAGACCGTCACAGCCGCGATCATCGTCTGTTCGATTATCCCGGTCCTGATCATCTACCCCTTCATCCAGAAATACTTCGAAAAAGGCATCCTTCTGGGAGGGGTGAAGGAATAGCCAACGATCGCATCGGGAGGAATCAATGCGACACCTGACGCTCACCGCGGCCCTGCTTACGGGCACGGCAATCGCGACGCCGGCTCTGGCCGACGGTCATCTGAAGATCGTCGACGAGCCACTGGAACTCACGATCCAGATGAACCACGCCCGCTATCCTCGCTATCAGGAGGATTGGCCCGTGGAGCAGGCAGCGCGGGCGCTCACGAACATCCATCTTGTCGATGCGACCGTCGGTTCCAACACGCGGACGGACGAGAACACGGGCAAGACCGAGGCGCTGAACCTCATGCTCGCCACCGGGGAGATCCCCGATATTGTCGGATCGAGCCGTCTGAAGGATTTCGTGAACCAGTACGGGCCAGAGGGCGCGTTCTTCCCGCTTAACGACCTGATCGAGGAACATGCCCCGAACCTGAAGGCCTACTTCGAGTCGCGGCCCGAGATCCGGTCCGCGATCTCCGCGGCCGACGGCAACATGTACTACATCCCCTACCTGCCGGACGGAAAGTATGGCCGGGCCTACTTCATCCGTTACGACTGGCTGGAGACACTAGGCCTCGAGGTGCCGGAGACGGTCGAGGAGTTCGAAAACGCCTTGCGCGCCTTCCGTGACGGGGACCCGAACGGCAACGGTCTGAAGGACGAAATCCCCTACTTCGCCCGCCAGTGGCCGGAATTCATCCGTCTCGTCACACTCTGGGACGGCCGGTCTTCCGGCTCGGACACCTATCACGATTTCTACGTCGATGATGGCCAGATCAAGCATCCCTATGCGGGCGAAGGCTATCGCGAGGGGATCAAGAACCTCGCGCGCTGGTACGAAGAGGGGCTCGTGGATACCGAGGTCTTCACCCGCGGGTCCTCAGCCCGTGAGTACCTTCTGTCCGAGAACCTTGGCGGCGCGACCCACGACTGGTTCGCATCCACGTCCGGCTACAACCGCCTTTCGACGGAGATCGACGGCTTCGTGTTCAAGGCGTTCGCGCCGCCTGCTTCCGTGTCGGGCAAGCGGATCGAGGAGCATCGTCGGATCCCGATCAAGCCGGACGGCTGGGCCATCGGCTACACCAACGAGCATCCGGTCGAGACCATCAAGTATTTCGATTTCTGGTTCTCGCCGGAGGGCCGCCGCCTCGCCAACTTCGGCGTGGAAGGTCAGCAATACACGCTCGAGGATGGGGAGCCGATCTTCACCGATGAGCTGCTGAACGGCGGGCCGGTGAACAACCAGCTCTACGCAGTCGGTGCCCAGCTTCAGGCCCGCGGCTACTTCCAGGACTACGAGTATGAGCGGCAGTGGTCTAACAAGTTCGCGCTGGAAGGCATCGCGCTCTACGACGAGGGCGACTACCTGATCGACCAGTTCCTCGGCGTTGCGTTCAACGCGGACGAGCAGAAGGTCTATGACCGCTACTGGCCGTCCATCCGCGACTTCATGCTGGAACGTCAGCAGGGCTGGATCCTCGGCAATGGCGACGTGGAGGCTGACTGGGACGGCTATATGGGCCAGCTCGACAGCATGGGCTACGGCGATGTGCTGCAGGTCATGCAGTCCGCCTATGAGCGCCAGTACAACAACTGACCTACAGACCGGGCGGCGCGATCTCCGCGTCGCCCGGATCACCCCCAGCGGAGTGCCATCATGGACATGAACGTGACCGAACCCGCGCCCCTTCGCGCCCTGGACGAGCCCCCCGCCGGGCGGCTGATGATCCAGTATGTGCCCGATGCAGAGACCGGGATCGTAGAGACGCCGCCCCGGTTCTCCTGGATCCCGGACATCGAGGACCGAGCGCGTTATGCGCTGTCTGTTGTCACGGTCGATGGCACGGAACGGCTCTATACGGACATTCAGACGAATTTCTTTACACCACCCGACGCTCTCCCAGCGGGGAGCTATACCTGGCGCTATTGCGTCTGGTCGGATGGTGGACCGTCGAGCGCATGGAGCAGCGCCCGCGCGTTCAGCATTGCGGAAGGTCTGACGGAAACGCCGCTTGCGTCGCGCAAGGTACGCTTCGACAAGGTAACGCCGTCCCACCCTCGGCTGTGGATCGACGACACGGGTGTCGAGGCGTTTCGGAAGGCGCTGACGGCGGACCCGGATCATTGCGGCTGGCGCGCGTTCATGGACAAGTCGGTCACGCCCTGGGCTGACCGCGATCCGATGACGGAGCCTGCAGGCTATCCGGACGACAAGCGCGTCACCTCCATCTGGCGACAGACCTACATCGACTGTCAGGAGCTGCTCTACGCGATCCGCCATCAGGCAATCGCAGGCAGGATCCTGCAGGATGCGGAGCTGACCGGACGGGCCAAGGCCTGGCTGCTGGAGGCTGCATCCTGGAACCCGGACGGTACAACCTCACGCGCCTACACCGATGAATGGGCGTTCCGCGTCAACCTTGCCCTCGCCTGGGGCTATGACTGGCTGCACGATGACCTGAGCGAGGAGGAGCGGGTGACGGTCCGCCGTGCCCTGCTCGCGCGGACACGTCAGGTCGCGGACCATGTGATCCGCAACGCTCAGATCCATCTCTTCCCCTTTGACAGCCACGCGGTGCGTTCCGTGTCCGCGGTGCTGGTTCCCGCCTGCCTCGCGATGCTGGGTGAAGAGCCGGAAGCGGAGGAATGGCTGCACTATTCCGTGGAATTCCTGTTCACACTCTACTCCCCCTGGGCAGACACGGACGGTGGCTGGGCGGAAGGTCCGCACTACTGGATGACCGGGATGGCCTACCTGATCGATGCGGCAAATCTGCTGCGCAGCGCCTCCGGCATCGACCTCTATCAAAGGCCCTTCTTCCAGCGGACCGGAGACTTCCCGCTTTACACCAAGGCGCCTGACACCCGCCGTGCGACGTTCGGCGATGACAGCACCATGGGCGACCTTCCGTGCCTGAAGCTCGGGTATAACCTGCGCCAGTTCGCCGGGGTCACCGGCAACCCGGCCTATCAGTGGTACTTCGAGGAGATCTGCCGAAACGATCCGGGAACGGAGCGGGAGTTTTACAACTGGGGTTGGTGGGATCTGAACTTCGACAGCCTCGTCTTCACCCACGATTTCGGCAAGGTCGCCGCCGAGCCACCCGCGACGGACGACCGACTGCGCTGGTTCAAGGGGATCGGCTGGGCCGCCATCCAGTCCCAGATGGGCGATCCGGACCGGCATATCCAGTTCGTGATGAAATCGAGCCCCTGGGGGTCAATCAGCCACAGTCACGGCGATCAGAATGCATTCTGCCTCGCGGCCTTCGGCGAGGATCTGGCGATCCAGTCCGGCCACTACATCGGTTTCAACTCTTCCATGCACCAGGTCTGGCGACGACAGACCCAGTCGAAGAATGCGATCCTCTTGAATGGCAAAGGCCAGTATGCGGGCCGCGACAAGGCGGAGGCAATGAAGGCCGCCGGAAGCATCCTGGAAGCGACGGACAAGGGCGACCACATCTTCATCCAGGGGGATGCGACCGCGGCCTATCGCAGCCTCTCCCCCGAGGTAAGCTCAGTCCTCCGCAATGTGTACTTTGTGCAGGACAGCTACATCGTCATGGTCGATCAGGTGGATGCGGAGACCCCTGTCACGCTCGACTGGCTCTTTCACGCCAACGGTCCCATGGATCTGGGCAGTTCGACCTTCCGCTATGCGGGGACGCGGGCGGGCCTCTACGGAAAGTTCCTCTGGTCGGAGGCGGGGCCAGCCGAGCTCAGCCAAACCACGGGTTTTCCGGGGGTCGATCCGGCAGAGATCGACGGCCTACCCGAGAGCACGCACCTGCGCGCGACATTTCCCGCCGCGCTCAGCCACCGGATCGCAACGTTGCTGGTTCCCTACCCGGCCCGGGCACCCCGGCGGATTTTCCACTTCCTCGACGACCAGGGGTACGACTGCGACCTCTACTTCACCGGCGCCGACGATCGGACTTTCAAGGTCACGGTCCCGAAATCCTTCAAATCCCGTTAGGACAGAGCATGCTTCAGACACAGACCGACCCGGCCTCCGTTGAGATCGACCTGAAGGGCAAGACGGCCCTTGTGACCGGAGGAGGACGGGACATCGGCCGGGCCTGTGCCCTGCGCCTAGCAGAGGCCGGAGCGAGCGTGGCGATCAACTATCACAGCTCCGGCGACGGCGCGGACAGTGCGGTTGCAGAGATCGACCGGATGGGGCGCTCGGCCTTCGCCCAGAAGGGCGACATGACATCGGACGCGGACGTTGACACACTGGTGGCACGCACCGTTGCCGAGCTCACCGGCCGTATCGACGTGGTGGTGCATGTGACCGGTGGCCTCGTCGCGCGCCGGACCATGGCGGAGATGGACGTGGAGCACTGGAACCGTGTGATGGACCTCAATACAACCTCGTTCTTCCGGATCGTGAAGGCGGCCCTGCCCCACATGTCCGCCGGCGGGTCCATCGTTGGTCTTGCGAGCCAGGCGGGGCGCGATGGCGGCGGGCCCGGAGCCGTGGCCTACGGGGCCTCGAAAGGTGCGGTCATGACGATGACCCGGGGCCTTGCCAAGGAGCTTGGGCCGGACATCCGGGTGAATTCCATCTGCCCCGGCATGATCGATACAGACTTCCACAACGTCTTCACCAAGCCCGAGGTGCGCACCCACGTTGCCAACATCACCCCGCTCAAGCGGGAAGGCAGCTCCGGGGAGGTCGCCAACCTCGTCGCGTTCCTCGCCTCCGATCAGGCGTCCTTCATCACCGGCACAAACATCGACATCAACGGCGGCACGCTGTTTTCCTGAGGGACGGGACCATGACACTCGACGATCCGGCGGATACGGGGGAATCCTACGCGACACTGGCGCTTTATCAGCCGCCGACGGCGCACCATGCGCTCTTCTCGGATGCGCTGACCTCGGCGCTCGACCGGGTCAGCGAGCTCGTCCCGCGGTTCGGCCTGCGCAACCCGCGGATGGGGATCGAAGGGACCTACACCTACGAGTTCTGCACAGCGGATGAGTGGGTCGCGAGCTTTTGGTCCGGGCAGCTCTGGCTTGCCTATTCCCTCACGGGTGACGACGCGCTGAAGAACAGCGCGCGGGCACGGCGGGCCTACTTTCAGAAGGTCCTCGACACGCCCGCCTGGCATGACCATGACCTGGGCTTCCTGTTCTCGCTGAGTTGCGTCGCGGACTACAAGCTCACGGGGGACGAGACAGCGCGCGCAATGGCCCTACGGGCCGCGGACTTCCTCGCAGGCCGGTGGCGTCAGCCCATGCCCTTTGTGATGTGCTGGAATCCCATGCAGCGGGACACGCCGGAGTTCGCGGCACAGAAGACCCGGGCGCTCAATATCGACAGCCTGCAAGGCATGGCGCTGCTCTATTGGGCCCATGCGGAGACGGGGCAGCAGTCTTTCGCGGACATCGCGAACATGCACAACCGGACGGCCATGGCGACCCTTGTGCGTGACGACTACAGTTCCTACCACTGCTACGAGTTCGATCCGGAAAACGGACGGCCCGTGAAAGGGTTCACGCATCAGGGTCTGGCAGCGGAGAGCTGCTGGTCTCGGGGGCAGTCCTGGGCGATCCACGGCCTTTCGCAGAGCTACCTTGCGACCGGCAACATCGCGTTCCGGGACACCGCAGCCCGGATGGCTGACTACGTCTCGGATCACCTGCCTGAGGACGGCGTGCCGCTCTGGGACTATGCATTGCCCGCGGACAGGCATCCCTACCGCGACACGTCCGCGGCGGCTGTGACAGCGGCAGGGCTCTACATCCTTGCGCGGGGATTTGGTCCAGGACCGGACGGGGACCGCTACACAGCCCTCGCAGACCGTATCCTGAAGGGTCTCGTCGACGGCTACGAGATTGCCACAGTTCCCGGGGCCGAGGGCTTGCTCAAAGAAGGTGCCGCCTTCGTCGATCTCGGCCGGGCAGACAACATGCTTCCCTACGGCGATTACTATTACCTCGAGGCGCTGATGCGCGCGGTCGGCCATGTGGACTTTCTCTGGTGAAACCCGAAGCGCCCGGCATCCGCCGGGGGTTAGCCACCCGCGAAGGTCACGCGGAGCTCGTCCGCACCGAACAGCCGCACATCTGAAAGGTCGAACGTGAGGCCCACCTCCTCATCCTCGCGCAGCGTTGCGCTGCCGCCAGCGACCCGGACGTTCACCGGGTCGGGCACACCCGGGACATCGACGTAGGCAAAGCTGTCGCCGCCCAGATGCTCGGCGACGCCGACGGTTCCGCGCAGGATGCCATCCGCCGGTTCCGTGAGCCGTATATGCTCGGGGCGCACACCGAAATGCGCCGGAACGCCCTCGATCCCTGGAAGCGCCACATGGATGTCTCCGGGCAGGAGGACGCCGCCGTCGGCGGGGCTGCACCCTATGATGTTCATCTTCGGCGACCCGATGAAGGTCGCGACGAAGAGATTGGATGGATTGCGATAGAGATCCAGCGGGGCGCCCTCCTGCTGGATCACGCCCGCGTTGAAGACCACAATCCGGTCGGCGAGCGTCATCGCCTCCACCTGATCGTGGGTCACGTAGATCATCGTCTTGCCGAGCCGTTTGTGAAGGCGCGCGATCTCGATCCGCATCTGCACCCGCAGCGCGGCATCAAGGTTGGAAAGCGGCTCATCGAACAGGAACGCGGCGGGCTCCCTCACGATCGCCCGTCCGATGGCGACGCGCTGCCGCTGCCCGCCAGAAAGCTCCTTTGGCTTCCGGTCCAGAAGCGGGCCCAGTTGCAGCACGTCAGCGGCCCGGTTCACGGCGGTGTCGATGCCCCCGCGGTCCGTTCCCGCGACCTTGAGCCCGAAGGCCATGTTCTCCCCCACCGTCATATGCGGGTAGAGCGCGTAGGACTGGAAGACCATGGCAAGCCCCCGCTCCGCCGCCCCCAGATGACTGACATCGGTGCCGTCGATGTCGATGGTGCCCGACGTGATCTCCTCAAGGCCGGAGATAAGCCGCAGCATAGTGGACTTGCCGCAGCCCGACGGGCCGACGAAGACGACGAACTCGCCCTCCCGGATCTCCAGATCAACGCCCTTGATGACGTGAACCGGGCCGAAGAACTTGTGGATATCGTTGAGTTTGATCTCACCCATCCGCCAGCGCCTCCCCGATGTTTGAAAGCCTCCAGGCCAACCAGATCGCGGCGGTCCAGGAGAACGCCCCACCGCCGCAGCCGCGCCCGTCCGTGGGGCTGAAATACTCCGCAAAGCCACCACCGGCGATCAGCGCGTGGGTGTCCCGGCGCACGCGCTCCGCCCAGTCCCGCTCACCGCATTCGGTCAACCCCTGGGCAATCATCCAGTTGACCATCGCCCAGACGGGCCCGCGCCAGTAGCGCACATGATCGAAACTCTCGCTCCTCGGATCGAAGCTCGGGACGAGGAACTCCACCCTCTCCGCCATTGCATCAAGGGTGTGCAACAGCCCCTCCTTGCGCCGGGTGATGCCTGCGAAGAGAGGGAGGAAGGATGCGGAGGTTGCCGTGTCGGCGAGCTGGCCCGTGCGCAGATCTTGCGTGACGTAGCCCCCCGCATCATCGGACCAGAGCCGGTCCATCCCCGCCTCGAGCCGCATGATGCGCTCGGCGACATGGTCCGCCGGGCGACCCGTATCCTCCAGAAGCGCGTGAAGGTCCCGCTCCGCCCGCAGCAGGATCGACGAGATCCCCGGATCCGCGACGAAGAAAGGCGATGTGCGCGCGATACGCACCTGATCCCAGCCGAGCGCTCGACCGAACTCGACGAGAGCCACGTAGCGGTCATAGTCCCGCTTCTTCGGCCGCATGTCCGCCCCGACGATCGAGGTGTCCTGACGGGTGTATGGTCCCACACCGCTCACATCAATGGCCTCGCCCGGGCGGTCCCAGTCGGGCAAATTGTCCCGCCCGCTCTCCCACGGGTGGATCACGCCGATCACGCCGAGTCCATCCGGATCACGCGCCGCATGAAACCATGCGTGCCAGCGGTCGACCTGGTCGAGCAGATGTGCCGCGCGTTCCGGTTCATCCCCGGCCAGCGCACGGATCACGGTCGCGGCGACGGGCGGTTGGGTGATGCCGGAGCTCGGGATCGGCCCACGCTCCGCCTGCCACACGGAGGGACCGGGAAAATAGGTCGGCTCATCAACCCGAAACACGATGTGAGGCACCATGCCATCGAGCCACTGCGCCTCGAACAGCGTTTCGATCTCGCGCCACGCCCGTTCCCGGTCAAAGGTCGCGAAACCGAGTGCGACGAACACGGAGTCCCAGTTCCACTGGTACGGATAGAGCCCCGCCGTCGGCACCGTGTAGCCGCCCCGGTCATTCTCCCGCAGGATCTGACGGGCCCTTTCGTCATGCACCATGGACTACCCTTTCACGGAACCCGCGGTCAGGCCCGTGACCAGGAACCGCTCGAAAAACAGAAACAACGCAAGCACCGGCAGGGTGACGATGACCGCACCGGCCATGAGGTGCTGCCGGGGCACCTCGGACGAATTGAGTGAAACGACCGCGCGGGGCAGCGTGAAGATATCGGGCGTGTCGAGGAACATGAACGCGAACAGAAACTCGTTCCACGCGATCATGAATACGTAGAGTGCTACGGAGGCGATGGCGGGCAGCGACAGGGGAAGCGTGATCTTCCAGATGACGGCGAGACGGGAACATCCGTCCATCATCCCCGCCTCCTCAAGCTCCGAAGGCAGGCCGCGGAAGTATCCCTGCAGCATGTAAAGCGCGACGGGAATTGTCGTCGCCGGATAAATCACGATCAGCCCGAGCAACGAGTCCCGCAGCCCGAGCTGGCTGAACACCGCGTAGAGCGGGATCACCAGAACGATGGCCGGCACCATGTAGATCAGCAGGATCGAGCGAGAAAAGGTCTGTCGCCCGGGGAAGTTGAGACGCGAGATCGCGTAGGCACCCGGGATCGACGCGGCCAGCGTCAGCACCACGGTCACAACGGACACCAGCGTCGAGACGAGGATGAAGCGGCCGAAATCGAAGGTCGTGAAGAGCTCGATGTAGGAGCTGAAGAGCTCCGTCGCGCCCTGGCTTATATTGATTGAGTAATCCAATGGATTTTGAAGTAGTTCCGCCTGTTTTTTGAAGCTCGTCATCAGCATCGCGTAGAAGGGCAGGACGACGATTGCGGTGAAGAAAACGAAGCCAAGACCCTTGAAGGCCCGTCCCATCACCTCCTCAGCGCGATAGCGGTTGAGCGTCCGCCAGTCCCGGCCCCGGAACGCCACAGCCACGGCGCCGATGGTAAGGCCAGACAGGCAGATGAGGGCGATGATCGCCCAGCCGGACTGCGCCCCGAACGCGAACCCGAGCGGGGTGAAGAAGGTCGCGAGGCACAAAACGAGCGCATATGCTGCCGCCCCGTAGCCCCACGCGACCACGTCTCCGAACCGCGGCACGCACAGAAGGTGGGCAAACGCCCCCACGACACCGCCAAGAACCGCCGGCCAGACCGTCAGCGTGGCGGGTGCCCCGAAGGCCATCGTGATCGCCATGCCGAACACCACCACCACAACGAAACCCCAGACGGCACCAAGTGCCACGGCGAGTGTCACACCACGGCGCATCACATCCCCTCCTCTTTCGGGACGAAGCGGAAATAGACCCAGACAAAGATCGCGAGCATGAAAAAGATGACGACAGCCACCGCCGCCCCGGCCCCAAGATTGGAGAGCGCGAACGCCTGTTCATAGACATTGACCGTCAGTGTCCGCGTGCCGGAAGCACCCCCTGTGAGCAGGAAGATGTCGTCGAACTTGTTGAACGTCCAGATGAACCGCAGCAGGAAAAGCGTGGAGATGATGCCGATGAGCTGGGGCATAGAGATGTACCAGAAGGACTGAAACGGTGTGGCGCCGTCCATCTCTGCCGCCTCGTTGAGGTCAGCGGAAAGGGATTGCATCCGGGCGAGGATGAAGAGGAAGGCGAGCGGAAAGTACCGCCACGCCTCGAACGCGATCACCGTCCACAGCGCGAGGCCCCGCTGACCGAGGAAGTTGATCGCCTCCGTCGTTGCACCGGTGGTTTGCAGCATCGCGTTCACCGTTCCGGAGAAGGGATCGAGCAGGAACGTCCATGTGAAAGCAACCGCGATCACGGGCGACACGTAAGGAAAGAGGAACAGTCCGCGCATCACCGCCCGCCCCGGAAAGGATGTCATCAGGAGCTGCGCGGCGAAAAGGCCAAGCACAAGCGCGCCCAGCGTGCCCCCGATCGTGTAGACGATGGAGACCCAGAGCACCGTCCAGAACTCCGCCGCGTCAAAGACCGTGCGAAAGTTGTCGAGCGTGAAATCAAGGCTTGTCAGCGCGTTGCGGGACGTACCTGTCACGACAGGCTTGGAGTCCCGAAGCGGCACTGGCTCCCCCTCGAAATAGGCAGGTGTGGCTTCAACAACGCCGCGGATTCGCGCCTGGCTGCGCGGTTCAAGCGTTCCGACATCGCACCGAAGCGTCGCGTCCTCCAGCGTGCAGATCTCGTCCATCTCGCTGAGAACGAGGCCGGGTGGCAGGGTATCGACGAGAACCGTGTCCCGGATCGCCTCGCGCGGAGAACTGGAGCGGATCCGGTATTCAAGATCCACCCGGTCCCCCGCCGTCTCCAACGCACCGCTGACACGCTCGCGGACAAGCGGTGTGGCTGCACGAAGGTCGGCCAGTTCAACAGGCTTTACCGAAATCCAGAAATTGGCGAACACCGGGATCAGCACCACGAACAGAACCGCCGCGACGGTCGGGGCGAGCATGGCGAAGGCAAGGCGCATTTCCCGCCGGGCGATGGGCCCCATGCGCTTGCGCGCGACCTCCAGCTCTTCTGGCGTTGCCTTGGTCATCGGCGTCCCTCCCCGTTCGGTGGTCCGCTGGACGCACGCACCGCGAGCCGCACCGGCAGGGTGACCGACCTGAGCGGCGCCTCGGCGTTGGCGCGCCGGGCGAGAAAGGCATCCGCCAGTTGCTGTCCCAGACCCTTCGGATCGACCTCGACCGTCGTGAGCGGGGGCACCCAGAGCCGCGCATCCTCGATCCCGTCGAAGCCGGTGATTGAGATGTCCCGCCCGACACCATGGCCGAGCTCCGCCACGCCAAGGGACGACCCAAGCGCGACCACGTCGCAATTGCAGACGAGGGCGGTCACGTCGGGATGCTCTTGGCAAAGCGCGATGGCGGCGTCCTTCGCCGCCGTCTTCGTCTCCTCGCAGCGTCGCACGATGGGGGGATGTCCGTTGCCGGCCATCATTGTCCCCAGATAGCCGCCGATGCGCTGTCGCAAGGTGGGCGTGTCCCGGTCCCCGCCCAGAAACGCTATCCTGCGGTGACCAAGGTCAAGCAGGTGCTGGGTCGCCCGGGCGATCCCTTCGGAATTGTCGACGCCCACATGGTCGAATGGAAGATCGGGGAGGGAGCGAAGCAGCGTGAGCGTTGCCGGGCTCGCCCGTTTCACCCAATCCACGGTCTCGGGCATCGTCCCGTTTGCGGGCACCCAGAGAAGACCGCCGACGCCGCCGCCGATCATCGTCCTCAGGTACCGCTCCTGCAGCACCGGGTCATCCTGCCCGTCGAGCACGTGCACAAGAAAGCCCGCGTCGGCGAGGCATGCGTTGACCCCGGCCACCACCTCCGCATTGAACGGATTTGCGATGTTGTTGATCAGGAAACCGACATCGCTGCTCTCGCCGGAGCGCATCGCAACCGCACGACGGTCCCGAACATAGTTAAGCTGCTCGGCAACGCGCAGCACCTTGCGCCGGGTTTCCTTGGAGATCCGTCCGTGTCCTCGCATCACCTGGCTGACGGTGGAGACGGAAACGCCGGCCTGTTCTGCGACCGTGCGGATGGTGGGACGGATCAGCATGTGGCAGCCTTCCCCGCAACACCGCTTTGCAGGAAAGGACGCCCCTGCGCATGGCCACCCTGCGATGCTGAAATGCTGACGGTGTTGACCATCCACGCTCCATTGTTTTGCCGTGAACTGGAACGTTGTACCAGTCCGATCCACCAATCACTTCGATAACGCTCTGGAAACACGGCGTATTGCGACTTGGCAGCTCAGGAACAAGCTTGACTAGATATAACGATGTACTTCAAGCTTTTTGCGTAGATCGGGACCAGCGGCGCCAACGTTGTTAGGATCCCGACGATCAACTGGGAGGAAGAAATGACTAAGCTTTTTGCGACCACGGCCCTCGGCGCGATAGCGCTTGCGACCGCGGTCTCCGCCGACACGGTCACGTTCTGGACGCTCGAGGAACAGCCCGAGCGGCTCGCGATTCAGGAGGAGATGGCGGCCAAGTTCACCGCCCAGACCGGCCATGAGGTCGAGGTCGTGCCGGTCTCCGAGAAGGATCTGGGAACACGGATGACCGCGGCTTTCGCGGCCAACAACATGCCCGACGTGGTCTATCACTCGATCCAGTACGTTCAGCCCTGGGCCGAGGCGGGCATCCTCGACACCTTCGCCGCGACGGAGGTCGTTGAGACCCTCGGTGCTGACACGTTCGCGGCGCAGCCTCTCGACATCGCCTCCGCCGGTGATGACGAGTGGGTAACCGTCCCCGTCGACGGCTGGACACAGATGGTCGTCTACCGTGCGGATCTGTTCGAGGCCGCCGGGCTCGCCCCCCCGACCGATTTCGCGAGCATCACCGCCGCCATCGACGCGCTGCACAATCCGCCGGAGATGTACGCGTTCACCACCGCGACGAAGGTGGACGAGACCTACATGATGCAGGTGCTCGAGCATCTGCTGCTCGCGAACGGCTACTCGCCTGTCGGCGATGACAGCGCCACGAAGCTGAAGGAGGTGCTGGAGCTCTACAAAGCGACCGCCGATGCCTCCCCCGCCGGTGAGCTCTACTGGAAGCAGTCCCGGGAACTCTACTTCGCGGGCAAGACGGCGATGATTGTCTGGTCGCCCTTCATCATGGACGAGCTTGCGGGTCTGCGCGACAGCGCTCCGCCGACGATCAATGACGATCCAACGTCCCGCGAGCTTGCCAGCAAGACCGGTTTCGTCACCCAGGTTGCAGGACCGTCGAACCCCGCCGGAGCGGGCTATGCGGACATCCGCTACATGGGTGTGACCACCGATGCGGACACGGACGCGTCCGTCGCATTCATCAACTTCGTAATGGATGAAGGCTACGGCGACATCCTGCGCATGGCTCCGGAGGGCAAGTTCCCGGTCCGTCGCGGTACCGCCGACGATCCGGAGAAGTTCGTCAACCAGTGGGCTTCCCTGCCCGTCGGTGTGGACCGGAAAGCGCCGCTCGCGGACATCTATCCGCAGGATGTGATCGACAACATCGTGGCTGGCCTGTCCACGGGCGACCGCTGGGGCCTGAAGGAAGGCGCGCTAAACCGCGCGTCCAAGATCGTGTCGAGCCTCGCCTACAACCGGATCGTGCGGGACTATGTCGATGGCAACATCTCTGCCGACGATGCGGTCGCCGCAATCAACGCGGAAGTGGCGAAGATCGACTGATCCGCTCAAATCACGAAGGGCACGCGCCTCCGCGCGTGCCTTTCTCGTCGGTGTGTCGGGCATCGACCGACAGGTCGCAATCGCCGTCAAACGTCGGTGACAGCCCGATGCGGCGAAGATCCTAGCGCGGAGGTTGTAGAGCCGCTGAGCCATGTACGCTTCCCGCCCCAGCCCTCATTTGCTACCCTTAAATGATTGTAACTCAACAATTTTGATGTATGCGCAACATGTAAGGGTATCTCGATGTCGTCGACCACAACGACACTGGAACAACGATTGGACAATCTGCGCGACCTCGAGAGTCGCCTAACCTTTCGCCTTGCGGTGATCAGCAAGCAGCTCGACAAGGACGCCCAGGATCTGCTGACCGACCAGCCCGTGAACCTGACCGGGTACCGTGTTCTGAACATCATCGGGACGCTCGGCGACCTCTCGATTTCCGACATCGGACGCTACACGGAGCTCGATCGCGCTCAGATCAGCCGCACCGCGGTGGAGCTTTCGAGCGCCGGTCTTGTCACCTTCGTCCACGACCTCCGGTCTAAGCGGAAGAAGATCGTGCGCCTGACCGCAGACGGTCACGCCCTCCTCAAACGGATGAGGCCGACATTCCGAGACCGGCAGCTTCGACTGCGCGAGGCGTTGGGACAGGACATCTATGACGGGCTGTTGGCTGGGCTCGGCCGCCTTTCGGAAGTTCTCGCGCGGTAGGCTCGCTTGAACCGATGCAGAAATTGGCTGTAGGTTTGCGCGATGGACGTCCTCGCCTGCCCGACCTGTGATCTGCTCAACGAAGTTCCGCGGTTGGGCCCCGGCGACCGGGCGCGCTGCGCGCGATGCAATCGCCTGCTCGTCGCCCGGCGGCGCAACGCGATCGACCGGATGCTGGCGAGTGGCGCGGCGGTGACCATTCTCATGGTGGCCGCCGTCTTTCTGCCGTTCCTTTCCATATCGGAGATGGGGTTTCGCAATGCGGCCTCGCTTTTCGACGTGGCGGCATCCTTCTCCCGGGGGATCAACGTGCCGCTCACGCTCGCGGTCGCCGCCTGCATCATCTTCATCCCGATTGCGCGGGTGCTCGCACTCTACGCGGCACTTTTGCCGGTCAGGCTTGGCTGGCGTCCGGCGCCGCAGGCCGCGCGGCTCTTTCGTTTGGCCGAGGCGCTGAAGCCCTGGTCCATGGCGGAGATCTTCATCGTCGGCACATCCGTCGCCCTAGTGAAGCTGGGCGGGATCGCGCAGGTCTATTACGGCCCGGCCTTCTGGGCTTTCGTGCTGCTGGTACTCGTCATCGCCCTAGAACAGGCCATCGTGGACAGGACAACGGTATGGGACCTGCTCGATCCGCGCCCCTGACAGCCCGTGAGGCTGGCCTTGTCGCCTGTCCGGGCTGCGCGTTGCTCAGCCCCCAGGGCACCGCCGACTGCCCCCGCTGCGCTGCGCGTCTGCATTCTCGCCGACCGAACTCGCTTCAGCGGGTGTGGGCCTGGTGGTTCGCGGGCATCATCGCCTACATCCCCGCGAACATCTATCCGATGCTGAGCACCTACACCCTCGGTCGCCGTAGCGACGACACGATCATCAGCGGGGTGATCGAACTCATCGCGCTCGGATCGTGGAGCATCGCGTTCATCGTTTTCTTCGCAAGCGTGTGCATCCCGCTGATGAAGTTCGCAGTAATCGGCTGGCTCGTCTTCAGTGTGCAGCGGGGTGTGCGCGATCCGAAGTCAAGCATGCATCTCTATGAAATCGTGGAGTTCATTGGACGCTGGTCGATGATCGACGTGTTCGTGGTCGCGATCCTCTCCGCGCTTGTGCAACTGGGATTTGCGGCGCAGATTGCTCCGGGACCGGCGGCGGCGTGCTTTGCGCTGTCGGTCGCGTTCACGATGCTGTCCGCCCAGGCGTTCGATCCGCGCCTGCTGTGGGACGCGGCAAGGACCGATGGGAATGAGTAAGACGCCCAACACCGCGACGGTGGAACCGAAGGAAGAGCGGCCGGGCCGACGCATCTCCCTGACGTGGCTGGTGCCTCTGTTTGCGCTCCTCATCGCGCTGGGGGTGACCTGGCAGGTATATTCGGAGCGTGGCCCGCTGCTGGAAGTCAGTTTGCGACACGGCGCTGGGATCTCCGCCGGTCAGACCGGTCTGCGCTACCGGGACGTGGAGATCGGCGTGGTCGAGGAGGTGCGCTTCTCCGATGATCTCAGCGAGGTCGTGACCCAGATCCGCATCGACAAGGCAATCGCCCCCTTCCTCGATGGCGACGCGAAGATCTGGGCGGTGCGCCCGCAGGTCACCGCCGGCGGCGTGAGCGGCCTCGATACGGTGATCTCCGGCGTCTACCTTGCCGCGAGCTTCGACAGCGAGCCGAACGGTATGGTGTCCCGGATCCTCGCGGAACGCAGCGCACCCCTGACGCCCACCGGCGTTCCGGGCCGCCGGATCCGCCTGAGTGCCACGGATGGCGGGTCCATCAATGTGGGGGCTCCGGTTCTTTACAAGGGTGTCGAGGTTGGCCGTGTGGAGACTAAGGCGCTGAGCGAGGATGGCACCGCCGTCGTCTTTGACGCCTTCATCGAAGCGCCCCACGATCAGCGGATCACGTCCGGCACGCTTTTCTGGAACGCCTCCGGCCTCGCGCTCGAGCTGGGGCCGGGAGGTGCTGAGCTGAATGTGGAAAGCCTTGCGTCGCTGGTCCGCGGCGGCATCGCCTTCGACACGCTGGGTCTGACCGTCGACACGGTCGAGCCGGGCACGCTCTTTCGCCTCTATCCCAGCGAAGAGGCCGCGCAGAACAGCCTCCTCGACGTGGACCTCGCCGCGGCGGTGGAGTTTTCCGCGGTCTTCAGTGGAACGCTGCGAGGCCTCAGCGTCGGGTCGGCCGTGGAGTATCGCGGGGTGCGGGTTGGCGAGGTGATCGGCCTCTCGACCCGCCTCAACCTCACCGTGACACCCCGCAGGCCGGAGCTTCTGACAACGCTCCTGATCCAGCCCCGCCGGTTCGGGCTCGGCGCGGACACGGAACCGGAGGACATGGTCGCCTTTCTCAACGAACTTGTCGTCGGCGGACTGCGGGCGCGGCTGACGTCGGCAGGTCTGCTGAGCGGGAGCATGGTTGTCGATCTTCACGAGACCGGGGAACGCGGGCGCGCGGTGATTGCAAACGACGGCCTTCGCCCCCGCATCCCGAGCGTCGCATCCTCCACCGACGGCTTTGCGGCCTCTGCGGAGGGGGTGCTGCGCAGGGTGGATGACCTGCCCATCGAGGAGTTAATGGCCGGCACCGTAACCCTCATCGACAGCCTCAACAGGGTCGTGAACGACCCAGCCGTGCGGGATGCCCCCGCCTCCGCCTCCGCCCTCATCGAGGATCTGCGCACTCTGGTCGCGCGGGATGAAGTTCAGCGGGCACCGGAGGAGTTGCTGGCGGTAATCAGCGATCTGGGCACAATCGTAGACACAATCTCCGACACCGATCCGGGCGGCTCCATCGGCGATGTGAGCGCGCAAGCGACCGCCCTGCTGACCTCACTCACCCGGTCGGCGGAGGCGGTGGGCCCGGTGCTCGAGACCGCGTCGGCCGCCCTGCAGGACCTGCGCGGTCTGCCCCTCACACAAGTCACCGATGAGGCGACCGAGGTGCTCAATGGTGTCGACGATCTGATCGCCTCGCTGCAGCGGATAGCGCAGGACCCGGATCTGCTCGCCACGCCGGGCACGGCGAGATCCTTCGTGCGGGACCTTCAAACCTTCATCAGGTCGGACGGGGTGCAGGGTGCGCCGGAGGCGCTCCGCGCCACGCTCGACGAGACAACGGCCGTGCTGGCGGCGCTTCAGGAGGGTGGCGCGATCGAGAACCTTAACGCGACGCTGCGGGATACGTCCCGCGCAGCGGATGCCGCGGCCCGTGCGTCGGAAGGGGTGCCCGGGCTGGTCGAGGATCTCAATGCGCTGACCGAACAGCTCGCCGTCCTGCCCCTCGACCCGCTCTTTGCGCGGGCGAACGGCGTGCTCTCCCAGGCCGAAGGCATCCTCGAGGAACCCGCGATCCGGGAAGCACCGGGCGCGCTGCGCGATGCGCTCGCGGCGATGACCGAGGTGCTGACGGACGTCCGCGAACGTGGGCTGGTTGATGAGCTGAACACGACGCTCGCGGCCACCAGCGCTGCCGCGACCAGCTTTGCCTCCGCATCGTCTGACCTCCCCCGTCTGCTCTCCGATGTCCGGGCGCTTGCGGATCAGGCGGAGACGACGCTCGCCGCCTATGACGAAGGCGGCACGCTGTCCTACGAGGCGCAGACTGCACTGCGCGACATCCGCGACACCGCCCGCGCTGTCACCGCGCTCGCCCGCAGCATCGAACGCAACCCGACCGCATGGCTGCGCGGTCGCTGAGGACTTCCACAATGATCGCCCGCCCTCTTCTCGCCCTTGCCCTCGCTCTGTCCGCCTGCGGTCCCTCCGTCCCTACGGAGCGGTACCTGGTGACCGATGCAAGCGGGGTTCAGGCTGTGGTCGCCGATGTGGAGACGGTGCTGGTGCGGGAGATCAATCTGCCTGACTATGCCAACCGGGAGGAGATATCCCTCCAGGATGAAAGCGGCGCGGTGCTCTTCATTCCCGGGACGCTCTGGGCGGACACGCCTGCCCGCGCGCTTACCAAACTGCTCGCGAGCCGTCTCTCCTCAGCTCTGCCCGGAAGCAGGGTTGCGGCGGAACCGTGGCCGCTGACGGATCGGCCTGAGCTCAGGGTCGAGGTGCAGGTCGATCAGTTGCTCGGCGCGCAATCCGGTACGCTGCTTTTCACCGGGCAGTATTTCGTTGTCGCAGGCGACTTCGGCGATGTGGCGATTGCTCGCAACTTCCGTTTTGTCGAGGAGTTCGATCCGACGAGCGTAGGATCGCTGGGACAAGCCCATGGTGCCGCGGTGAGCGCCCTCGCCCGTGAGGTTGCCGCTGTCATCAGCGGCGTGCCCGGCAGCGCACTGGGCGGTTGAGCCCATGGGCGTGAAGCTCTTCTCGGACCGGAAACGCCCCGTTCACCTTGGCCCCTATCCGTTGGAAAACCTGCGGCGGCGGTCGGTGATGCCGAACCTCGACGCCCTCAAACCGCAGCCGATGCTCACGTTCGACCGACCGGATGAGCCGGAGAGCATCGTCCCGGCGATGGCTCCGTTTCAGGCGATGATGGACGCGATCCGCGACGGGATCGTGAACCCGGCCCGGGCCGACATCCCCGGCGATCCCACAGAACGGGCAAACCATCTCAAGGCGTTCGGATATTTCTCCGATGCCTCCATGGTCGGGGTCGGTGCGTTGCCGGAGAGTGCATGGCTGACGACACCCCGGCGAAATCCAGGCATCGATGCGCTGGCGAAGGATCTGAGAACCCGCCAAACCAAGACACTCGCCGCGGGCATCGACGTGATCATGGCGGATCTGAAGGAGTCTATCGAGGCGCCCGCGCGGGACATCTCCGGCCACACAACCTGTCTCGTCTTCCTCTACGAACACCATCGGGATCCGCGCAAGGCCGAACCGGGCCACGACTGGATCACCGGCGCGCAGGACCACCGTGCCTGCCTTCGGGCCAGCGAGACCGCGATCGTGATCGCGAACTACATCCGTTTGCTCGGCTTTGACGCGCGGGCCCACACAGCCACATCCAGCGACCTCGACCTCGATCAATTGACCGTGGCTGCAGGTCTCGCAGTGCCTGACGGCGGCGGTATCGCCGCCCCCTGGATCGGGAGCCGGTTCGGCGTCGCGGCGGTGAGCACGGATATGGAACTGACCCACGATCGCCCGCTCGCGGCACTCGCGGATCAGCCCGCGACGGTCCTGAACGGTCCCGGATGGTGGTTTGGGGCCGGACACGCCAAATCGGCGCTCAACCGTGATCCCTATGCCGCCCGGGACTACGCGCTGGGCGCGCACCCTTTCGAAACGCTCAAGCGGGTCGACACACCGACCACCTACATCGATGAGCCGCGGGTTGCCCGCGTGCCCAAACGCGCGGACATGTTTGCCCGCGCGCAGTTCGGCGACATGGGCAAGGCCAATCAGGACAACGCAAAGGGTGGGCACTACGCACGTAAATCCGCCCCCTCCTTCGCCCAGCGGCGAATGCTCGGTGCGCTCGTACTGCTGCAGGACGGACCGGTTGCCCCTCGCAGACCGCTCGATCCGGTAAGGGCCGCTGCGGGGGTCAAGGCCGCCTCCTACTTCCTCGGCGTCGACGCGGTCGGCCTGTCCCGCTGTCCGGACTGGACCTGGTACTCCCACGACGCCACCGGCATCCCGATCGACCCGCCCCACGATCAGGCGATCAGCATGATCGTCGATCAGGGGTTTGAAACCATGGAAGGGGCAAGCGGCGATGACTGGATCTCCGTCGCCCAGTCGATGCGCGCCTACCTGCGCTTCTCCCTCCTCGGAGGTGTCATCGCGCAGCACCTGCGCAACCTTGGTTACAGCGCAAAGGCGCACACCGTCATGGACGGGGAGGTGCTGCAACCGCCGCTCCTGCTTCTCAGCGGCCTGGGGGAGGTGAGCCGGATCGGGGAGGTTATCCTGAACCCGTTTCTCGGCCCGCGCCTCAAATCCGGTGTGGTGACGACCGACTTGCCCCTCGACCATGACAAGCCCATCGATTTCGGGCTCCAGCGCTTTTGCGAAAGCTGCAACAAGTGCGCCCGCGAATGCCCCTCCGGCGCGATCACCGCAGGCCCGAAGCTCATGTTCAATGGCTACGAGATCTGGAAGTCGGACAGTCAGAAGTGCGCGACCTACCGCATCACCAATCTCAACGGTGCAATGTGCGGCCGGTGCATGAAGACCTGCCCCTGGAACCTCGAAGGCCTGTTCGCGGAACGCCCCTTCCGCTGGGCGGCGATGAACCTTCCGTCCGCGGCCCCCGCCCTCGCCCGGCTTGATGACAGGCTCGGCCGCGGCGGCCTCAATGACAGGAAGAAATGGTGGTGGGACATCGAGCTTGAAGAGGACGGGGCCTACCGCCCGACCCGGCGCCCCGTCCATCGGCGCGACCTGCAGCGGGATCTAGACCTGAAGTATGAGGACCAGACGCTCGCGGTGTATCCGGCCCCGCTCGCCCCTCCGCCCTGGCCCTATCCCTTCCCCATGGACCGGGAGGCCGGAATCGAGGCGTACCAAGCGATGGTCACGGCGGAGGAGTACCGGATCAGGCTCGACAGGGGCGAAACGGACCATATCCACACCTACGCGGTTCCCGGCGATGCGCCGGTGCTCCGGGTCGAAGTGGCGGCGGCCGACCGTCTGAGCGACGCCATCACCCGCTACCGCCTGCGCAGCCTCGACGGCGCACCCCTGCCCGTCTGGACCGCCGGTGCTCATCTCGACATCGTCGTGGCCCCGGAATTCCTCCGGCAATATTCCATGTCCGGCGACCCCGCGGATCGGTCGGTCTATGAGATCGGCGTCCTCCGGGAGCCCGCGGGACGCGGTGGGTCGACCCTGTTGCACCGGATCTTCACACCTGGGCGGAAGATCTTTGTCTCAAAGCCGATCAACCATTTCGAGCTTGTCGAGGATGCCGCTCACACCATCCTGATGGGCGGCGGTATCGGGATCACCCCGATGATCGCGTTCGCCCACCGGCTGCACGCCCTTGGACGCCCCTTCGCGCTGCACTACTCCGTTCCTGACCGCGCGAATGCGGCCTACTGGCCTGCGATTGCGGAGGCCCCCTGGGTCGATCGGGCGAGCCTGCATGTCTCACGTGAAGGCACCCGCGCGGACCTTTCGACGGTTCTCGCATCCCCGCCGACCGGCACCCATGTCTACACCTGTGGGCCGGAGGGTTACATGTCTGCGGTCATGGAGGCGGCTGAGACTGCGGGCGTGCCGGAGGAGGCGCGTCACCTCGAGTATTTCAGCGTTCCGGAGTTGCCGGAGTACGAGAACCACCCCTTCACCTTGCGCCTTGACGATGGGCGCACGGTCCCGGTTGGCGCCGACCAGTCCGCGACGGATGCGCTCGCGGCACACGGCATCCACGTGGATGTCAAATGCGCGGACGGTATCTGCGGGGTGTGCAAGTGCACTGTGCGCGGAGGCGATGTCGAGCACCGGGACTTCGTGCTGTCAAAGGCGCAGCGGGAGAAGTCGATGATCCTCTGCCAGTCCCGCGCTGCCGACCCGGACGGCACGATCGACATTTCGCTCTGACACTCCTTTTCGGATCAAACCTGCTCATCGGCGACGGTATGGCGCTCCAGTAGCCTGGAGCGCCAATCGCCCGAAGGGCTCAGGAGTGTGCGCCGCAAGGCGCTCCGCGCGACAGCAGCCGCTCAGCCTGTCGCACGCCGCCAGCGCGCCGCCCGGGCCTCGATCGGTTGAATGAGGATGAACTCGACCGCAAGCATCACCGCCACGAAGGTCAGCGCGTAGGCCAGAACATAGCCGGTCTCGAAAAGCTGGAAATAGAGATGGATCTGGAACCCGATTCCGTTTGACCGCCCTAGAAACTCGACCACCAGAACGATCTTCCAGATGACCGCCACCCCGTTTCGGGCGGCCGTGGAGATGTGCGGCGCAAGCTGCGGCAGCACCACGTGGCGGAACCTTTCCCACGGGGTCAGGCGGTAGACCTGCGCCATCTCGTCGAGGGACCGATCGAGCGTTCGTACCCCTTCGCGCACATTCACCAGCACCATCGCGGTCTTGTTGATCGCCACCGCCGTGATCGCCGCAACCTCCGTCAGTCCGATCCAGAGGTAGCAGAGCACGATGATCATCAGGGCCGGCAGGTTGAGGAACACGATCACCCAGGGATCCGCCCAGCGGTTCGCTGTGACCGACCGCCCGAGCCACAGCCCGAGCGCCGTCCCGACGCTCATGGCAAGGACGAACGCCGCGGCCACCCGCGCAAGCGTGGAACCAAGATGGTGCCACAGCTCTCCGCTGCGCGCTTCCTCCACCGCGATCCCGAACACCTGCCAGGGGGGCGGCAGGACCGTAGGATCCGCCTTAAGCAGAGCGAGAACCGCCCAACCAAGCCCAAGGCCCAGGACGGACACAAACGTGACGACGGGGGAGGTTTTGAGGCGTGCCATGGGGCAGGATCGCCCGCGCGCGCGCCCTGTCAACCGTTCCAGCGGCCCATTTCGACCATTGTCGTATGTCGCGCCCCGCGGGGCCTGCCTAGGCTTGGCCCATGCTCGTCCGGTTGCTCACCAGCGTTGCGTTCGTCTTCTGCCTGTTGACCGGTCTGGCGCAGGCGGCCGAGCCTCTGACGCGGGAGCAGATCTCGGACTACATCATGCCGCCCTTCTCACTTGGGGAGCCCCTCAACGACAAGGGCGTATGGGGGCTTCTCAACTCTGGCGGTGCGGAGGCGGGCTACGTTTTTGAGACGGAGCCGATGGCGCCCCTGCCGGGCTTCTCCGGCGCGCCCATCAATATGCTGGTGATCCTCGATCTTGAGGGACGGTTCATGGATGTGAGCCTCATTGCCCACAACGAGCCGATCTTTGTCTCCGGCCTCGGGCAGGCCCCGTTCCACAAGTTTTTCGAGCAGTATCGCGGTCACTCGATCTCCTCTTCCCTCGTGGTTGGCACACCGTACGGTGAGGGCGGAGATGGCTCGTCGCTGGTCTATCTCGACGGGGTGACGAAGGCGACGGCGAGCGTGCGGATCGCCCACGAGAGCGTGCTCGCGGCAACGCTGCTGGTCGCGCGGGAGAAGATGCAGGGCATCTCGACCGGCCCGCCGGCACACCCGGATCCAGAACATATCGAGGAGCTCACCTGGGACGATCTCGTGGCTCTGGGGATTGCGACCCGCATGACCCTGACCAATGCGGAGATCGAGGATGCGTTTGCCGGCACGCTCTGGGAGGGCGACGATCCGGAGGCTCTCGACTATCCGGAAGAGACTTACCTCGACCTCTGGGTGGTGGACCTCGGCCCGCCCAGTATCGCGAAAGCCGTGCTGTCCCGCGATGGCTACCGGGACCTCGAGGGGTTCCTCCAGATCTCCACCTACGACGAGCCGATCCTGCTGATCGAGACCGGGCGCCACGGGCTCGTGTCCGAAGAGTTCGTCCGCAACACCTCGCCAGACTGGCTGTCGGCAGAACAGGATGGCCTGCCCGTCGCGCTGCGCGATGCGGATCTTTTCGTCGAATTGCAGGACGGCGTGCCCGACGGTGTCGCGATGATCCTGCGGACGGACCGCCGTCTCGGCTTTGATCCGTCCCGACCCTGGACGCTCAAGGTCCAGGCCGTGCGCGAACACGGCATGTTCCAGCCGGAGATCGGAAACGTCGTCATCGACGTGGAACACGTGACCGACGAACGGTTCTTTGTCCGGCCAAAGGTCATCGAGCCCGTGCCGCCATGGCTTGAGGCGCTGCGAAACCGGCAAACGGATATGGCGGCGCTCGGCGCCGGTCTTGCGGGGCTGGTGGTTGTCCTGGGGTTCGGCCAGAGCCGCCTTGCAGGTCTGCGGGTGTTCACGCCGGTGCGTCTTCTGTTCCTTGCCGCAATGGTCGGTTTCGTCGGGTGGTGGGGACAGGGGCAATTGTCCATCGTCAGCGTGCTGGGCGTTATCCGGACAACGTGGGAGGGCGGCAGCTTTGCCTTTCTCCTCTACGACCCCTTTTCGCTGCTGATCTGGGCGGTCGTAATTGCTGGCTTCATCCTCTGGGGCCGGGGCTTTTTCTGCGGATGGCTTTGTCCGTTCGGGGCGCTGCAGGAGTTTGCGCACTATATCGGCAAGGCACTTCGTCTCCCCCAGATCGAGCCCTCCGTCCTTTGGGACGCGCGGCTGAAACTGCTGAAGTACGTCCTGCTGGCGGGGCTCGTCGCCACGGTCTTCATCGCACCGGGCGAGGTCGACACCGTGGCCGAGGTTGAGCCCTTCAAGACTGCGATCACGGTCTTCTTCATCCGCGAATGGTACTACGTGCTCTACGCGGCGTTCTGGCTGGTGCTGGGACTGTTCCTGTTCAAAGGGTTCTGCCGCTATGTCTGCCCGCTTGGCGCGGTCATGGCCATCGGCGGGCTGCTGCGGGGCCGCGACTGGATCGCCCGGCGGGAGGCGTGTGGAAGCCCCTGTCAGCTCTGCAAGGTGCGGTGCAAGTATCAGGCGATCGCCCCGAGCGGGGAGATCCAGTATTCGGAGTGCTTCCAGTGTCTCGACTGCGTCACGATCCATGACAGCCCGGACCAGTGTGTGCCCCTGATCCTCGCAGCGCGGAAGGGACGCAGAATGCCTGCGGTGCCCGCCGAATGATCTCACGCCGTCGTTTCATCGCCCTCGCGGCCTCTGCCGCCTGCGTGCCCGGTGCGGGACAGGCACACAGCCGCTGGTCCGGCATCGCGCTGGGTGCCGAGGCGCAGATCACGCTGACCGGCCCGCGCGACATCGTTCAGCCGATGCTGGACCGGGCACTTCAAGAGATTGACCGCCTCGAGGATATCTTCAGCCTCTATCGCCCTCGATCGGAGCTTGTCCGCCTCAACACCGTAGGGAGGTCACGGCACGTGAGCGTGGAGATGCGCGCTTTGCTTGAGGATTGCGACCGGCTCCACCGGCTCACCGGCGGGATGTTCGATCCCACCGTTCAGCCGCTGTGGCTCGCCCATGCGAGGGGAGGTGACCTCGCGGCGGCGCAAAAGGCGGTCGGCTGGCACCGTGTGCGGCGAGATCCGAACGGGATCATGCTCGGCGACGGACAGGCCCTGACGCTCAACGGGATCGCGCAGGGCTTCGTGACGGACCGGATCTCCGATCTTTTGCGTGCCGAGGGGTTCGACAGCCAGCTCGTCTCGATCGGTGAGGCGAAAGGGGACGGGGGTCCATGGACCGTAGCCGTTCAGGACCCCGTGCAGGGCGAAGTCGCCAGACGCACCTTGCGAAACAGTGCGATTGCAACCTCGAGCCCGGGCGCCCTGTCGCTTGGCGCCACAAGCCACATCCTCGGGCCTACCAGCAACGACGCACCCCGATGGTCGACCGTGTCCGTGGAGGCGGATTCGGCGACCGTCGCCGACGGCCTGTCGACCGCGCTCTGCCTTGTAACCACCGCCGAGGCAAAAGAAATCGCCGCAGCCCTGCCAGAGCTGCGGCGGATCACGTTGGTCGATGTTGAGGGCGACCTTATCACCCTCACCTGAGCGTCAGGCTGCAGCGCCCACCGCGCGCTTCGTCAGCGTCTTGATCAGATGCGCCCGATAGGCAGGTGTACCGTGCAGATCGTCGATGAGACCATCCGGGCTGACCGAGAGCCCCTCGACCGCCGCCGCGGAGAACGAGCCGGACAGCGCCGCCTCAGCCTCGGACCAGCGGAACACGCCATCCTCGGAAGCACCGGTCACGGCGACCCGCACGCCGTCCGCATACTTCGCGACCATCACACCGACGAGGGCGAAGCGCGACGCGGGCTGCACGAACTTCTGGTAGTTGGCCTTCTCCGGGATCGGAAACTTCACGCCGGTGATGATCTCGCCTTCGTCGAGGGCCGTGGTGAACATGCCCTGGAAATAGTCATCCGCCGCAATCTCGCGGGAATTCGTGACGATGGTGGCCCCGCTCGCCAGCGCACCACAGGGATAGCAGGCGGAGGGGTCGTTGTTGGCAAGGCTGCCGCCGATGGTGCCGCGGTTGCGCACCGCCGGATCGCCGATGTGGGACGCCATCGCCGCCAACGCGGGATAGGCACCCGCCTCTGCCGCCACCATGGCGTGGGTCGTCGCCCCGCCGATCACCAGCGCGTCTCCATCCTGGCTGACGCCGGACATTCCCGCGATGCCGGTCAGGCTGACCAGCGCTGAAGGGCTCGCCAGGCGCTGCTTCAGCGTCGGGATGAGGGTCTGCCCCCCGCCGAGCGCCTGTGCATCCTCCGCTGCGAGAGCCGAAACGGCCTCATCAACGCTGGAGGGGCTTACAAAGTCAAAACTGTACATCTTCGTACCTCTTATCCGTTGAGGAGCGGCCCCGGCGTGCCGCCGGAGCCGTGAGGGATCTCAGGCCTCAGCCATGCATCGCCGACCAGACCTTCGCGGGCGAAAGCGGCATGTCGATATGGCGCACCGCGCTTCCGCCGGACTGGAGCGCATCGATCACCGCATTGACCACCGCGGGCGGGGAGCCGATGGCCCCAGCCTCGCCGCAGCCCTTTACCCCCAACGGGTTGTGGGTGCAGGGCGTCTGGCATGAATGGTCGACCGCATAGAACGGAAGATCATCCGCCCGCGGCATCGCATAGTCCATGTAGGAGCCCGAAAGGAGCTGGCCGTTCTCGTCATAGGCGCAGTTCTCGAGCAACGCCTGCCCGATGCCCTGAGCCAGACCGCCATGGACCTGACCCTCGACGATCATGGGGTTGATAACATTGCCGAAATCGTCCGCTGCGGCGAAGCTTTCGACCGACACCTTGCCCGTGTCCGGATCCACCTCAACCTCGCAGACATAGACGCCGGATGGATAGGTGAAGTTCGCCGGATCGTAGAACGCGGTTTCCTCCAGCCCCGGCTCGATACTCTCGAGCGGGTAGTTGTGGGGGACGTAGGCGGCAAGGCAGACATCGCCCCAGGCCACCGACTTGTCGGTGCCTGCAACGGTGAACTGGCCGTTGGCGAACTCCACATCGCTTTCGGACGCTTCCATGAGGTGCGACGCGATCTTCTTGGCCTTGGCGATGATCTTCTCCGTCGCGCGAACCATGGCAGAGCCGCCCACAGCGATGGAGCGAGAGCCGTAGGTGCCCATGCCCATCGGGGTGCGTGCGGTGTCGCCATGCACGATGTCGACCTGGCCCTCGTCGATGCCCAGCATCTCCGCAACCACCTGGGCAAAAGTCGTCTCGTGACCTTGCCCGTGGGAATGGGACCCGGTCATCACGGAGATCGAACCGGTGGCATTCACCCGCACGGTCGCACTCTCGTAGAGACCGGCACGGGCGCCAAGCTGCCCCACGAGGTTCGACGGCGCGATGCCGCAAGCCTCGATATAGGAACATATGCCGAAGCCGCGCAGCTTGCCGTTCGCCTCGCTCGTCGAACGACGGGCGGCGAAGCCCGAGGCATCCGCCACCTCCAGCGCCTTGTCCATGGTCGCGTGGTAGTTGCCGGTGTCGTACTCCACCGCGACCGGGGTCGCGTAAGGGAACTGGTCGGGCTTGATGAAGTTGCGCCGGCGCAGCTCCACCGGGTCGATCCCCATCTCCCGCGCGGCCACATCAATGACCCGCTCGAGCTGGAATGTTGCCTCCGGGCGGCCAGCGCCGCGATAGGCGTCGACCGGCACGGTGTTGGTGAAGACGGCCTTCACGTTCACGTAGATGAGTGGCGTGGTGTAGTTGCCCGCCATCAGCGTGCCGTGGAGCCAGGTCGGCACGGACGGCGCAAACGTGGACAGGTACGCGCCCATGTTCGCCATCGTGTCCGTGCGGATGGCGAGGAACTTGCCCTCCTCATCCATGGCAAGCTCGATGGTTGTCACGTGATCGCGGCCATGCGCGTCCGAGATGAACGCTTCCGACCGGTCGGACGTCCACTTCACCGGACGCTTGATCGCCTTGGCCGCGAACGTGCAGAAAGCCTCTTCTGCATAATGGAAAATCTTCGTGCCAAAGCCGCCGCCCACATCGGGGGCAATGACCCGCAACTTATGCTCGGGGATGCCAAGCACGAACGCCCCCATCAGAAGCCGGATCACGTGCGGGTTCTGAGACGTGGTGTAGAGCGTATGCTCATCCTTCCAGGGATCGTACTCGCCGATCGCGACCCGGGGTTCCATCGGGTTGGCCACGAGCCGGTTGTTGGTGAGCTCCAGCTTGGTGACGTGGTGGGCGTTCTGGATCGCCTGATCCACAGCCTCCCGGTTCTCCTCAACGAAGCCCCAGTCGTAGCAGAGGTTGGAGGTCAGATCGTCGTGCACCTTCGTGGCACCATCCGACAGCGCGTCGGCCATGTTGATGACCGCGGGCAGTTCCTCGATGTCGGCATCGATCATCTCAGCCGCATCGCGGGCCTGGGAAAGGCTCTCCGCCACCACGACGGCAATCGGATCGCCCACATGGCGTACCTTGCCCTGCGCGAGGATCGGGTGCGCAGGCTCCTGCATCGGCTCGCCGAACCGATCCGTCACCTGCCAGCCGCAGGGGATCGTGCCGACCCCTTCAAAGTCCGCACCAGTGAAGACGCGGATCACGCCCGGTGCGGCGGCGGCTGCTGCGGTGTCGATCCCGTTGATTTTGCCGTGCGCCACGTTCGAGCGCAGGAAATAGGCGTAGGTCTGACCCGCGACATTGATGTCGTCGGTGTACTTGCCTGCGCCGGTGAGGAACCGAAGATCCTCGCGCCGCTTAGAGCTGGCGCCAATTCCACTGTCCTTAGGCATCGTGTTCTCCCTGTTGCGTCGGGATGGTCGCGCCCGGTGGCGCGCCATCCGGCATTTCTTGCGTCGGCTACTCCGCCGCGACGGCCGTGAGCTGGCCGCTCGCCGCCTGGATCGCCTTGACGATGTTGTGGTATCCGGTGCAGCGGCAGAGATTGCCTTCCAGATACTCGCGGATCTCCGCTTCGCTGGGCTGGGGGTTCTCCTTCAGCAGCGCGGCTGCAGACATCACCATGCCCGGCGTGCAGAACCCGCACTGAAGCCCGTGGTGATCCTGAAACGCCTGCTGGATCGTGCCGAGCGACCCGTCCGGGTTCGCCATGCCCTCGATGGTCGTCACGTCGGAGCCCGCGGCCTCCGCCGCGAGCATGGTGCACGCCTTGACCGCGACACCGTCCACATGCACGACGCAGGCCCCGCACTGGGACGTGTCGCATCCGACATGGGTCCCGGTCAGGCCCAGCTCCGTACGCAGAAACTCCACCAGGAGCGTGCGGCCTTCAACGGACCCGCTTCGCTCACTTCCGTTCACTCGCAGACTGATATCCAAAACTCGCCTCCCTAGAACTGGCAATTGCTGGTTCACAGTACACGGGTGCTAAGCCACGTCCACCGTTCAAGTTTGAGACTAGGTTCAGGTCCGGGGGGCGGCTATTCGACCAAGGGCGTAGGTTCACCGCTCTGGCGGGGCGAAGGTCAGCCCGTGGCGCGCGAAGATCTCCGCCATCCGGCCATCCTCGATGGCGTAGCGGATCGCGTCGTCCACGGTGTAGGCAAGCGCGCGGTAGTTGTGCCGGATGGCAACCCCAAGGGTCCAGCGACCCACGGCGAACCCCGGCAACGGCGGCTCGTGAATGCCGGTCGCCTCGGTCAGTCCGGCCTCGAGCTGGCCGCGCGGCCCCATCGCGGCCATCACCTCACCCGTCTCGAGCGCGCTCATCGCCGCTTCCACGTCCGGGTAACGGCGGATCTGATTGAGAAGCTGCCCTCCCGCCAGCGACGACAGATAGAAATCGGCGATGGAGTCGTTCTCGACGGCCACAGTGTCGAACCTGAAATAGGCGGGAAGCGGCGGGTCCTCCGGATAGGCGTCGTGACGGTAGGCGATCGCAATCGCCTCCTCGAAATACTGGCCCGTAAAGACCACCTGCTCGACCCGGCAGGAGAACTCGCTGTCATAAGGCACATGGAGCATGACGTTGGAGACGTCGCGCCCGACGAGCGTGCCGCGCCAGACATGGTTGCGCAGATCCGCCTCCAGCGTCTCCCCCGCGCCGACGAAGTTGAAGACAGGCTCGACGCCGATGTCCGCGGCGATGATCCGCCCGACCTCGATGTCGATGCCTTTCGGCTCCTCCCCATCAAGATAGGAATAGGGGGCAAAATCTTCATAGACGGCGAAGCTGATAGTGCCCCGGTCGATGATCGTATCGAGGTCGTGCCCGACCAGGTCACGGTTCACGTTCTGCGGCTTCGGACCCGGCACGAAATCCGCGCACCGGGCTGCGACCTGCCCGGCGGTGAACAGGAGTGCCGCCGCGAGGCTCAACCCGGTGGTGACGCGCCGCCCGTCCACTATTGCGCGGCGGGCAGGCCGATCGTCAGGGCCTCCGCGGCAGTCGCGAAGGCGTCGGGCGATGCGCTCAGCACATTGGCCGCGCGGTAGGCGGCGCTGTCCGCGATCGGCGCGCCGGATCCGGTCTCGACCTGACCCGCAATCTCCGCCAACTCGGCCTGCAGCGCTGCCACGTCCCCTGCCCCGACGGACCCGTTGCCCCAGGCGGCGAGCATGTCCCGGATCTCCTTCAACCGGTCGCTGAACGGATCGAGCGCGCCCTCATCGGGCCGCGTTTCCACGTAAGTCCGGATTGCCCACGCGGCCTTCTGCCCCAGCAACTCGCCGAACGCAGGCATCTTGGTTATGCCGTTCTGGGTGTAGCCGTGGCGGTAGCGCTCGACGTACCATTCGTCGCCATACTCTTCCGCCTCCAGATAACGCAGGTCCGGGGCGAGCCCCCCGGACACGGCGCCAAGACCATGGCAGCGGGCGCAGTTCTGGTTGTAGCCCGACGCCCCAACATCGACCGCAAGCTGCCAGATCTCCTGATCCACGTCGCGGTAGGGATTTTCGGTCAGCCATTCCTCCCCCACTTCCGGCAGTCCGGCAGTGTCCACCGGTTGTGGTGCGACGTCCCCGTGCGCCAGCACCTGGGAGACGGCAAGGGTCAGAGCAGCGGTGAGGGTCATCCCTCGGGAAACGAAAAAGGTCATCTCGACACCCTCATTGTCCGGTTTCCCATTCCCTAACAGTCCCTGATGCAGGGCAGCTATGCGACCTTGGTTGAAATCAGGGGGCGGTTTCGACCTTGGTCTCACTCAACCACGCGAAGGTCGGCTGTTACCGTTCAGGCAATCGGAGGAAACATGCTGAAAAACAGCCTTTTTCTGGCGTTGGTCCTGGGCGGGACGGCGGCGCTGGCCGACGTGGAGGTGCGCATTGTCTACCTCCAGCAGGAGGTCGAACACCCGCCCACCCTGTCGAACCTCGATCCCATTCCGGAGGATCTTGGCGTGGCCGGCGCTCTTGTCGGACTGGACGATAACCGCACCACGGGCCGGTTCCTTGGCCAGACCTACGAAATGGACATCGTCACGATTGCGCCGGGCGGGGAGTGGGAGGCGGGGGTTGTTGAAGCCCTCTCCCGGTCCGATCTGGTCGTGCTCGACGCACCGGCGGATCAGATCGGCGCGGCGTTGGCGGTCGAGGGCGCAGCAGACGCGCTCTTTTTCAACGTATCCGCGCCCGACCTCGCGCTGCGAGAGGATGCCTGTGCGCCGAACCTTCTGCACACCCTGCCCTCTGTCGCCATGGAGACGGACGCGCTCGCGCAGTTTTTCGTCAAGCGCCGCTGGACGGACCTTGCGATGGTGGTCGGGACCCAGGAAGGCGATCTCGCCTATGCGGAGGCGATGCGACAGTCGGCGACAAAGTTTGGCCTGCGGATCCGGGCGGAAAAAACATGGGCCTTCGACGCGGACATGCGTCGCAACGCAGCGCAGGAAATACCCATTTTCACGCAAGATTTCCCGGATCATGATGCCTTGGTCGTGGTCGACACAATCGATGATTTCGACCGCTACATCGCGTTCAACACCTGGCTGCCCCGCCCGGTGTCGGGCACGGATGGACTGACCGCGGTCGCCTGGGCACCGGTGGTCGAACAGTGGGGAGCGGCGCAATTGCAAAGCCGGTTCGTGGAGAGTGCCACCCGCCCCATGCGGCCGGGGGACTACGCGGCATGGGCCGCGATCCGAACCCTCGGAGAGGCCGTGACCCGGACAAGCAGCAGCGACGCTTCGGTCCTGCGCGCCTACATCCTCTCTGACACGTTCGAGCTTGCGGGCTTCAAGGGGCGACCGATGACTTACCGGCCGTGGAACGGGCAGCTTCGCCAACCCATCCCGCTCGTCCACGCCCGCGCGCTGGTGGCCAACGCCCCGCTCGAAGGGTTCCTCCACCAGCAAACCGAACTCGACACGCTCGGCATCGACGCGCCCGAAAGCAGCTGCACGGCATTTACGGAGTAGATCATGAAAGCCCTCCTGCCCCTCCTCCTGCTCGCCAGCCCCGCCTTTGCCGGGGAGATCTGGGTCACCAATGAGAAGGACGACACGATCAGCGTGATCGACGTGGAAACGCTCGAGGTCGTGCGCACCATCGAAACGGGAGAGCGCCCCCGTGGCATCACTTTCTCGAAGGATTTTACCCGCGTCTATATCTGCGCCTCAGACAGCGACACGGTTCAGGTCATGGATCCCGAAACGGGAGAGATCCTCCACGACCTGCCCTCCGGCGAGGATCCGGAGCAGTTCGTGCTCCACCCCAACAACCGCCATCTTTACATCGCCAACGAGGATGACGCGATCACCACTGTGGTGGATACGGAAACCCGCCGGGTGATCGCCCAGATCGACGTGGGCATCGAGCCCGAGGGGATGGCCGTCTCTCCGGATGGCAGCATCGCCATCACGACCTCCGAGACCACCAACATGGCGCACTGGATCGATACCGAGAGCCAGTCGCTGTTTGCAAACACCCTCGTGGACAGCCGCCCCCGACATGCGGAGTTCACCTCCGACGGGGCGCAGCTCTGGGTGAGTTCGGAGATCGGCGGCACCGTGACGATCTTCAACGTCGCGGACCAGTCGGAAATCGGGAAGATCGACTTTGAAGTGCAGGGCGTCCACCCGGACCGGGTGCAGCCCGTCGGCTTCGAGTTCACAAAGGATGAGGACACGGTCTTTGTGGCACTTGGTCCGTCGAACCATGTCGCAGCGGTGAATGCGGAGACCTTCGAGGTGGAGGAGTATATCCTCGTCGGCCGCCGGGTCTGGCACATGGCCTTTTCACCCGATGGAAGCCAGCTCTTCACCACCAATGGCGTCTCCGGCGACGTCACCGTCATCGACGTCGCCTCCCGCAAACCGATCAAGACCATCAAGGTTGGCCGCTTCCCCTGGGGGGCGGCCATGCGCCCCTGAGGAGGATTTGAAATGATGAAGTTCGCTGTGGCCTGTGCGCTGGCCGTTTCCGTGGCCGGTGGGGCGTCTGCCGATGATGACGATGACGACCGCGGCTTCGGCCTCGCGGGCATCCTGTCGGCCAAGAACAAGGAGGATCTGCCGCCGATTACCCTGTCGGCAGGCGTGCCGCTTTCGGATGCGGGTTGGGAGCTGAAGTCCGGCACTTACTATGAGTTCGAGATCGAGGCTGATGGCAGCCAGGAGCTCGCACTGATCGGCCCTGAATTCTTCCGCGCCATCTGGATCGATGAGATCGTGATCGAGGGGCTGGAGATCCGCCCCCTTGGCCTCGACAGCGTTGAATTCGACGAGGCGGGCACGATGGAGATCGGGTTTCTCGCGATCAAACCGGGCTCCTACTACATGAAAGTGCCCGGCTCCACCGGGGAGACCCAGCGCATCGAGATCGTCATCGAGTGAGCGGTCTCGCGGTCCGCACGCTAAGCTACAGCTACGGCGCTAAAATCGCGCTCGACGATGTCTGTTTTGGAGTCGAGCCCGGGGCTTTCTGCGCCTTGCTCGGGCCGAACGGGGCGGGCAAGTCCACACTGTTCGGCCTGTTGACCCGCCTCTTCGTCAGCCCGCAGGGTCGGATCGAGATTGCGGGTCATGACATGGCGCGTGCACCTCGCGCGGCCCTTGCGCGGATCGGTGTGGTGTTCCAGCAGACCACGCTCGATCTCGACCTCACTGTCGAGCAGAACCTGCGCTATTTCAGCGCCTTGCACGGCCTTTCTGGGCGAGAGGCAAACGTCAGGATCGACGCGGCGCTCGACCGGATGGAGATGCGGGAGCGGCGGTGTGAGCGCGCCCGGACGCTCAACGGCGGCCACCGCCGACGGACGGAAATTGCGCGAAGTCTGATCCACGAACCCTCCGTGCTCCTTCTCGACGAACCGAGCGTCGGCCTGGACGCGGCCACGCGGGCCGCACTCACCCGGGACGTCCACGAGATGTGCGCCGACGGGGGGCTCACAGTGCTCTGGGCGACCCATCTGACCGACGAGGTGCGCGACGATGACCGCCTTCTTGTCCTGCACCGTGGACGACTGCTCGCGGACGGCATCGCGGGCGATGTGGCGGGCGACCTGCCGTTGACAGACCGCTTTCTGGAACTTACGGCCGGGGCAGCCGCGTGACCTGGCTCGTTGCAATGCAGGCCATCGTCCTGCGCGAAGCGCTCCGTTTCGTGCATCAGAGGGAGCGGTTTCTGGCCGCGCTCGTGCGCCCGCTGGTCTGGCTCCTCGTGTTCGCCGCAGGGTTTCGTGCGGCCCTGGGGCTGTCGATCACACCGCCCTACCAGACCTACATCACCTATGAAATCTACATAGTTCCAGGGCTTTGCGGTATGATCTTGCTGTTCAACGGCATGCAGTCCTCGCTCTCCCTCGTTTATGATCGGGAGATGGGGTCGATGCGGCTGTTGCTGACGAGCCCGCTGCCGCGCTGGTGGCTCCTGCTGTCCAAGCTGCTCGCGGGGACGGTGATCTCGATCCTGCAGGCTCTCGCCTTTCTGGCAAGTGCAGCTCTCTTCGACATCACCATGCCGCGGGAGGGCTACTTGCTGGTAATCCCAGCCTTGCTGGTCTCGGGCCTCATGCTGGGCGCGCTCGGTCTCGCGCTTTCGTCGCTGATCCGACAGCTTGAGAATTTCGCCGGGGTCATGAACTTCGTGATCTTCCCGATGTTCTTTCTCTCCTCCGCGCTCTATCCCCTGTGGAAGATGGCAGAAAGTTCGACGCTGCTGCGCGACATCTGTGCGGTAAACCCGTTCACACATGCGGTCGAACTCATCCGCTTTGCCCTTTACGGTGAACTCCACGCTCCGGCGCTCGGGTGGACCCTCGTCGCATTTGCCGTCTTCGGCGCGCTGGCGCTCTGGGGGTACGACCCGGCCCGCGGGCAGTTGAGCCGCAAGGCATAGCGGCACACCTTCACAACGATCGCCCCTCATCTACGACCATAGCGACAGTGCCTCGCGTCTTGCGCTGTGGTATTCTTCGGCATCTGCCCGGAGGACATTCTGATGATCACCCGTCTTGTACTTGCGACCCTGCTGCTGGCGACGCCCACGCTGGGCGATGAAGTCCAGACCATCGACGAAGCACTACCGACCCATGTTGACGACGCGGACGGCACGCTCAATCCGCTCGAGATGGGAATGGGCCGCGTGATGCAGAACATCCGCCGCGGCGAGACCGACATGGTGACCTGTGCCACCGGCTACTACATCACCAAGTCGGGTCGGCACGACCCGGCGCGCGAGCTCTTCGAACGCTGCGCGGAGGCAGGTTACTCCGCGGCGATGACCTGGATGAGCCAGATGGAGGATAACGGCCTCGGCGGCCCGGAGGATCCAGACGCCGCAGCCGAATGGGACCTGCGTGCGGCAGAGGCAGGCGACCCGGTTGGCAAGTTCAACTACGGCCTCGACCTCATGCGCGGGCGCGGCGTCGCCCGGGATGTGGAGCTGGGCAAACGCTATGTGGATGAAGCCGCGCGGGACGGTCTGAAGGTCGCGCGGCGGCTGCAGGATGCCGACTATGACCTCGACGAGGTCACGCCCGACGCGGACAACTGGAAGTATCAACCCCTCTTCTGAATCAGCGCGGAGTGCGCTAGACCCTGCCCTCTTGTGGATGGGAGGGGATCGTGAAGCGCGTCATGATCGTGGGTGGACCCGGATCGGGCAAAAGCACCCTTGCCCTCAAGTTGGGCGAGATCACCGGCCTGCCGATCCATCATATGGACCATATCCACTGGAAGGCCGGTTGGGTCGAACGCCCCCGGCCAGAAAAGATCGCGATGTCTCTTGAGATCCATGCAAAGGACCGCTGGATCCTGGAGGGCGGCCTCTCCGCCACCTATGACGACCGCGTAGCGCGGTGCGACACCCTGATCTGGCTCGATGTGCCGATGTGGCTGCGCCTTTTCCGGGTGCTGCGCCGGACGTTGCGATATCTCGGGCAGACCCGGCCAGACCTGCCGGACGGATGCCCGGAGCAGTTCAGCGGTGAGACGGTCGAGTTCATCCGGTTTATCATCCGAACGCGGCGCACGGCGCGAAACCGCATTCTACGCCTGCGCGCTGAGGCGCCCGCCCACGTCACCCAGGTCCGCCTGACGACGATCCCGTCTGTGGAGCGTTACCTCGCCACCCTGTCATAGGAACAGGGCGGGGGAGCCGCCGAGCGTCAATGTCCGGTCCGCGAGGCGTTCCGCCTCTGCCATCGAATGGGTCACGAGCAGGGTCGCCACAGGCTGTGCTGCGCGCAGCGCTTCAAAGAGCTGCAGCATCTCCTCAGCCATCGCCGGGTCGAGGGACACGAAAGGTTCGTCCATCAGCAGAAGGCTCGGGCGCGTGGCGAATGCGCGGGCCAGCGAAAGGCGCCGTTGTTGCCCGAGCGACAGCTGTCCCGGAAACCGGTGGCCGAGCCCCCCGAGCCCGACGGACGCGAGCGAAGCCTCGATCGCCTCACCATCGATGCGCGCGGTCAGGCGCAGATTGTCCGCTGCACTGCGCCAGGGCAGCAGGAGGGGATCCTGAAACACCATTGCGCATGTCGCCGGACCCGACACCGTGCCGCGGTAGCGCGTTTCGAGCCCCGCTACGATCCGGAGGAACGTGGACTTGCCGATGCCTGAAGGGCCGGTGATCGCGACGGTTTCCTGCGGCTGCAATGTCAGCTCACACCGACCGAGCACCGGCTCAGCGCCGAAGCGCATGTCCTCAAGCGCGACCGTCAAGAGCGCTGGCTGCGTCATCAGCTCCACCGGGGCCGGTGGTGCCACAGCGCGAAGATGTCTCGCGGGCGCATTCATGCCCGCTGCGTCAGCTTCCGAAATTGACGAACACGCCGTCGGGAAGCTCCGTCGCGTCGCCCAACAAGTCCTCGCCACCGAGGGAGACCATCAGCTTGAGCATCCGGTCCGCCGCGTCCGGGTCAACGGGACCCTCCGCCGGGATTCCCGCCCGGAAGCCGCTGACGAGCGCGTCGAACTGCGCGTCGGTCTTCGCGTTCATCCGGGGGCGCAGGCGGGCCCATTCATCGTCATGCGTGGCAAGGATCTCCTTCGCCCCGCGGGATGCGGTGGCGAGGCCCTGCACGATTTCCGGGTTTTCGGCCAGCAGCTCACCCTTCACGACATAGCCCAAAAGCGGCGTTTCCGGATCAAGGCCGAGGGCGGTCGCCGCCTCCGCCACAGTGATCAACGGACGCATGCCGCTCGCATCCATTTTCGCCATGAAGTGCCAGAAGTTGATTGCTCCATCGAGGTCACCGTCCAGAGCCGTCTTGAAGATGAGCGGCGGCGCACCGAACACCTGCTCCGTCGCGCCCTTGAGGTCGAGGCCATGCTCCTGTTCCGCGTACGCGCGCAGGATGAGCCAGCTCTTGTCGAGCGGCCCCCCGGCGATCCCGACCTTGCCCCCGGCAAGATCGGCAAGCGAGCGCGCCGAGCTGTCATCGGGCACCATCACCCCGCCAACAGCCTTTGAGTAAGGGATGAAGACATAGTCCTTGCCCGCCGCGCGCTGCCGCGCCACCCAGAGCCAGTCCGACACGATGACATCAGCCTCGCCGCCCTGGAACGCAACCTTGGCCGCGGAACCGCCCGCCATGCCCTGGACCTGCAGGTCAAACCCGTTGGCCGCATCGAGGCCGTGATGCGTGATCGTATCCAGTTCCCAGTTCACGGTGCCGAACTTCAGCACCGCGGCGCGCAGCGTCTGCATCTCCGCCAGGGCCGATGAGGCGACAAGGGTTGCGGTGACTGCGATTCCGGTAAAGACCCGCTTCAGCATCGTGTGCTCCTCCCTGTTTTGCGGCCACCCTAGCAGCCCGCGCCGGTTGCCCAATAGGACCAAAGGCTCGGCCTATTCGATCACAAGGTAGGGGAGCCAGTGGCCCGCCGGCTCTCCGGGTTCCAGATGCACGTCGCGCACCGGGCGCAGATCGCCCGCGTCCGGCGGGGCGGAGAGGACGTCCATGTCCATTTCGTGCAAACGTCCCTCGATACGGCCTTCGACAATCGAAAGATCGTAGTAGACCCCGTTCCACATGTTGATCCCGTATTCGTTGGACCGTTTCCACAGGAACAGAAGGTCATACTCGAGGTCGGTCAGATCGTTTGCGGCGATCCGGTTGCGGTTCTCGTAAGGATAGGGGACATAACACCAGGTCTTCTCCTGTCCATCGAGGCACTTGAACGGTCGCATGGACAGGAAATGATCCGTGAACGGCTCCTCCCGCATGGTGAGCCGATACCCGCCGTCCGCATCGAAGGCGACGTCCCCGACCGCGATCCGCGTCCCGTCGAGATCCTGCAGATAAACCACACGATCCCCGGTCATGGGCCCCGCAAGGGCCGCGGAGGCGGCCAGACAGGCCAGTCCGGCACTCAAGGCGCGCATGTCATCCTTCCCGGATCGTTTGCGCTGATCCTAACGGTCGCGCGACCGCCTCCGCCCCGAGACTTTGGTCTGAGCAACTGTCAGGCGACCTTTACGACCATTGTGCAATTTCATCGCAACAGTGCCGGACGAATACTGAGGTCGCGGAAACTTGACCGTGTGCGGTCGTTTCCTCCGCGAACGACACATAATCAGGGAGGTTGCTGATGAACCGGTTCATCACCGCCGTCACCGCTGGCCTTATGGCCGCCGGGGCCGCTCAGGCCGATGTGACGGAGCAGGATCTGGCGAACGATCAGACCATGACAACTCAAGTCGTTACCAACGGGATGGGACGACATCTTCAGCGCTACAGCCCGCTCGAAACACTCAACCGGGACAATGTCGAGCATCTGGTCCCGGCCTGGGCGTTCTCCCTCGGCGGTGAGAAGCAGCGCGGGCAGGAGACCCAGCCCCTCATCTACGACGGCATGATGTACATCACCGGGTCCTATTCCCGACTTTATGCCATCGACCTCAAAACGGGCAAGGAAGTGTGGCAGTACGACGCCCGCCTGCCCGAGGGCATCCTGCCCTGCTGCGACGTGGTCAACCGGGGCGCTGCAATCTACGGCGACAAGGTCTTCTTCGGCACGCTTGATGCGCGGATCGTCGCGCTCGATCACAAGACCGGCGACGTGGTCTGGCG
Organism: Pseudomonadota bacterium; assembly: GCA_038532435.1. Taxonomy (GTDB): domain Bacteria; phylum Pseudomonadota; class Alphaproteobacteria; order Rhodobacterales; family Rhodobacteraceae; genus JBCBAP01. The sequence goes on from JBCBAP010000004.1 coordinate 99,243, forward strand.
CAAGAAGATCGCGGATTACAAGGCCGGCTACAGCTACACCGCGGCACCGCTCATCGTGAACGGGCTCATCATCACCGGCAATTCCGGCGGCGAGTTCGGCATCGTCGGTGAGGTGCAGGCCCGCGACACCGAAACCGGAGAGCTTGTCTGGACACGCCCGGTCATCGAAGGCCACATGGGCACGCTCAACGGCGAGGAAAGCACCATGACCGGGACGCTCAACGCGACCTGGCCCGGTGACATGTGGAAGACCGGCGGCGGGGCGACCTGGCTCGGCGGATCCTACGATGCGGACACGGATACGCTGGTGTTCGGCACCGGCAACCCCGCCCCCTGGAACAGCCATCTGCGCAACGCGGGCGAGCCTACCGACGGCAACGCGGGCGACAACCTCTACGCCGCCTCCCGCCTCGGCATCGATCCGGCGACCGGAGAGATCAAGTGGCATTTCCAGGCAACACCGCGGGAAGGCTGGGACTATGACGGTGTGAACGAGGTCGTCGCCTACACCGACCGCGCAGGCAACATGCGCTACGCGACCGCGGACCGAAACGGCTTTTTCTACGTCCTCAACCGCGAGGATGGTGCCTTCGTCTCCGCCACACCGTTCGTGAAGGATATCTCCTGGGCCGAAGGGATCGACGAGACCGGGCGTCCGATCTTCGTGGAGGAGAACCGCCCGGGCAATCCGCTCGACGCAGCGGACGGGAAGAAGGGGGAGACGATCTTCGCCGCACCCTCCTTCCTCGGGGGCAAGAACTGGATGCCGATGGCCTTCTCCCAGCGGACGGGCAACTTCTACGTGCCGTCCAACGAGTGGGGCATGGACATCTGGAACGAGCCGATCACGTACAAGAAGGGGGCGGCTTACCTCGGCGCTGGCTTCACCATCAAGCCGCTCTATGAGGACCATATCGGATCCCTCAAAGCCATCGATCCGGACACCGGAGAGATCAAGTGGGAGGTCAAGAACGACGCCCCGCTCTGGGGTGGCGTGATGGCCACGGCAGGTGGACTGGTCTTCACCGGCACCCCCGAGGGCGCGTTCAAGGCCTTCGATGATGAGACCGGTGAACTGCTCTGGGAGTTCCAGACAGGCTCCGGCATCGTCGGCCAGCCCGTGACGTGGGAGCAGGATGGAGAGCAATATGTCTCCGTCATCTCCGGCTGGGGCGGCGCGGTGCCGCTCTGGGGCGGCGAAGTGGCCAAGAAGGTGAACTACCTCAATCAGGGGGGAACCCTCTGGACCTTCAAGCTGCCGCGTCAACTCGCCGCCAACTGAGCGAGGCCATTGCCGAACCGAAAGGCGCGTCCTCCGGGGCGCGCCTTTTCGCATCCAGCGCTCCAAGAACCCCTCGGACGAATCCTCCCCCTCCGGCGCACCGCCCCCTCTTCTTCTGGCAGAAAATATCCCGGCCGGAGGCTCCGGCACGTGCTGCACGCGCAAGGTGGATCGGCTGGTAGGCCCGGCAGGACTTGAACCCGCAACCAAAGCGTTATGAGCGCTCTGCTCTAACCAATTGAGCTACAGGCCCAGCACCTTTTCGATAGCAGACGCGGACCGGGGGTCAAGGGCCGTTGCCCTGCCCTGCCCCATGGTCTATGCCGCGTGGCCAAAGGGAGATGCTGCGCCATGACGAAGACACCGGAGTCCCTCACTTACGCCGATGCGGGTGTGGACATCGACGCGGGCAATGCGTTGGTCGAACGGATCAAGCCCGCGGCGCGGGCCACGAACCGCGCGGGCGTGATGGCGGGGCTCGGCGGGTTCGGCGGCCTCTTCGATCTCAAAGCAGCGGGCTACACCGACCCGATCCTCGTGGCTGCGACCGATGGAGTGGGCACCAAGCTGCGGATCGCCATCGACACGGGTCATGTGGAGGGGGTCGGCATCGACCTCGTGGCCATGTGCGTGAACGATCTGATCTGTCAGGGTGCTGAGCCCCTCTTTTTCCTCGACTACTTCGCGACCGGAAAGCTCTCCGTCGATGTCGCCGCCGCAGTTGTCGAGGGCATCGCGGAAGGGTGCGCCCGCTCCGGCTGCGCGCTCATCGGCGGGGAAACGGCGGAGATGCCGGGCATGTATCCCGAGGGCGACTTCGACCTTGCGGGCTTCGCCGTCGGTGCCTTGGAACGGGGCACGGCCCTGCCCCGCGATGTGGGCGTGGGCGACGTGCTGCTGGGCCTCGGATCGAACGGCGTGCATTCCAACGGCTACAGCCTCGTGCGCCGGGTCGTTGCGCGCTCCGGCCTCGATTTCGACGCGCCCTGCCCGTTTCAGGCGCCTGCAGACCTTTCCTTGGGTGCGGTCCTGCTGGAGCCGACACGGCTCTACGTCCGGCCCGCACTTGATCTGCTGAAGTCCGGTATGGTGCACGCGCTTGCCCACATCACCGGCGGCGGCCTGACGGAGAACCTGCCACGGGTCCTACCCGAGGGCCTGGGAGCCGACATCGACCTGTCGGCCATCGACATGCCGCCGGTCTTCCGCTGGATGCAAGGCGTGGGCGAGATCCCGGAGGCGGAGATGCTCAAGACGTTCAACTGTGGCGTCGGCCTCGTCGCTATGGTCCCCGCCGACCAGGCGGACGCAGCGACGGCCCGGCTCACCGAGGCTGGCGAGCGTGTGACACGCCTCGGCACGGTCACGGGCGGCGGCGGGATCCGCTACACCGGATCGCTTGGGTGACGCCCGTGCGCGTCGGCATCCTGATTTCTGGTGGCGGGTCCAACATGTGCGCCCTTGTCGATGACATGGCCCGACCGGATCACCCGGCTCGCCCTGCGCTCGTCCTCTCCAATCGCCCGGATGCTGGCGGGTTGAGCAACGCCGCAGAGCGCGGTGTCACCACAGCCGTCGTCGACCACCGGGATTGGCCGGAAGATCGCACGGGTTTCGAGGCTGCGATGCAAAAGCACCTCGTGGAGGCTGAGGTGGATCTGGTCTGCCTTGCGGGCTTCATGCGGATCCTTACCGGCGCCTTCGTGTCGCGATGGGCCGGGCGGATGCTGAACATCCATCCCTCGCTGCTCCCGAAATACCCGGGGCTCGACACCCATGCCCGCGCCATTGCCGCCCGGGATGCGGAGCATGGCTGCACGGTTCATGAGGTGATCCCGGAACTCGACGCAGGTCCGATCCTCGGTCAGGCCCGCGTGCCGATCCAGTCCGGGGAAACGGCAGAAAGCCTCGCCGCACGGCTCCTTCCCCTTGAACACCGTCTCTACCCGGCAGTGCTGCGCCGGTTTGCCGCCGGTGACCGCACGAGGATCGAGATCCCATGAGCCGCCCCGTCTCCGCCATTCGCAACCTCGGGCCCAAGTCAGACGCGCAGTTCGCACGGGCCGGGATGACGACGGCGGAAGAGGTGGAAGCACTCGGGGCGGACGCGGCCTACGCGCAGCTTCTCGCCCATGGTACCCAACCGCATTTCATCGGGTACTACGCGCTCGTGATGGGCCTCCAGGGCCGCCCCTGGAACAATGCGACACCGGAAGAGAAGGTGGCTCTGCGCGCTCGGTTCGATGAGATTAAGGCTGCTGCGAAATCCACGCCCGAGGCAACGCTGAGCGCGCTCGACCGCGCGCTTTCCCAGATCGGAGTCGGTCCTGCCGATCTTACGAAGAAATCCTAGGCGTCCAGGTTCGGCGCAATCCGACCAAGCGTGACATTGCGGTGGATCGGATCACGGTTGTCAGCAGATCTCTGAGATGTCTCTAGGGCCATGACGCCACTGCGATGGTTTCTGACACCTGCCGCTTCGGCAACGGGCTCATGCCCGATCTGGACCTCGCGGAAGATCGGCTCGATACCGACGAGGTTCTTTGGAAGGTCGAGGGGTCCGACCACGTAAACTGAGTGCGGGACTCTCTCGAAACGAGCTTTTGCAGGAACGACCCCAATTCGCCTTTCGCTTCTTCGGCTTCAGCCAGACAGTAGTGGTCTTGGTGATCGAAGGCAGTAGGTTGGGGCTCAAGGGACCGTCCGCCCGGCACATCCAACGTGCAACCTCATCTAGATCGACTAGGGAGATGACGGGGAATGTTTCGAACCCGGGTTCCGGTTCGACCCGATAGTATCTCAAGTACTGCAAAGACGCAGTTCCGCGTCTCAGGGCACTGCAGCCTCCGCCGCGTCGATGTTGCGCCGGGGGCAATCGTAAGGTGGCGCGCGCCGGGACCTACCCGGCGCGCAGGCGTGGCTCAGCCGACCAGCTCGAGCCCGGAGAAGAAGTAGGCGATCTCGACCGCGGCCGTTTCTGGTGCGTCAGAGCCATGGACGGAGTTCTCACCGATGGAAAGCGCGAACTCCTTCCGGATCGTGCCTTCATCCGCTTCGGCCGGGTTAGTGGCACCCATCACTTCACGGTTCTTCGCAATTGCGTCCTCACCCTCGAGCACCTGCACCACGATGGGCTCGGACGCCATGAACTCGCACAGTTCATCGTAGAACGGGCGCTCCGCGTGAACCGCGTAGAACACGCCAGCCTGCGCCTTCGTCAGATGGATCCGCTTCTGCGCGATGATCCGCAATCCGGCCTCTTCGAACTTGGCGTTGATCTTGCCCGTCAGATTCCGCTTCGTCGCGTCGGGTTTGATGATGGAGAACGTGCGCTGGATGGCCATATCGAGGATCCTCGTCTGCTCGGGCAGGCTTGCCCTGGGAATGATGCGCGGCGCTTAACACGGCGCGGGCAAAGCGAAAAGGGGATATGCGTGCAGGCTCATCCGCGACGCTGCCATCCCCTCCGCACTGCCCCTTTCCCAACGCGGTGAATCGCGATAGAGCGGCGCCATGCTGCTGATCAAGGACATCACTTTCGTCATGGAGGGGCGCAAGCTCTTCGATGGCGCCTCCGCGACCATTCCCGCCGGTCACAAGGTGGGGCTGGTGGGGCGCAACGGGTCGGGCAAGACGACCCTGTTCCGCCTGATCCGGGGGGAATTGAGCCTCGACGGGGGCAGCGTCGAAGTTGCCCGCGGAGCCCGCATTGGCGGCGTGGCACAAGAGGCTCCGGCCTCCGACGAGAGCCTGATCGACACGGTGCTGAAGGCGGATACGGAACGTGACGCGCTGCTGCGGGAAGCGGACACGGCCACCGATCCCAACCGGATCGCAGAGATTCAGTTGCGCCTCACGGACATCGACGCCCATTCGGCAGAGGCAAGAGCCGCAAGCATCCTCACCGGGCTCGGGTTCGACACCGCAGCGCAGGCCCGGGCCTGCAAGGAATTTTCCGGCGGGTGGCGGATGCGTGTCGCCCTTGCTGCCGTCCTCTTTTCCCGCCCCGATGTCTTACTGCTCGACGAGCCCACGAACTACCTGGATCTGGAGGGGACACTCTGGCTGGAAACCTTCCTTGCCAAGTATCCCTACACGGCGATCACGATCTCTCACGACAGGGGGCTACTGAACCGCGCCGTGACCTCGATCCTGCATCTCGATCAGTTGGGCCTCACCTACTATCAGGGCAACTACGACAGTTTCGACGCACAGCGCCGGGCACGGCTGGAACAACAGGTGGCCGCGAAGCGCAAGCAGGACGCTGCCCGGGCCCACATGCAGAACTTTGTCGACCGGTTCCGCGCGAAGGCGTCGAAGGCGAAACAGGCCCAGTCCCGCCTCAAGATGCTTGAGCGGATGGAGCCAATCGCGGCGCTTGTCGAGAACAACGTCGCCGCGTTCGGGTTCCCGTCACCGGAGGAGCTGTCCCCGCCCATCGTCGCCATGAACGATGCCGCGGTGGGCTACGATGTGAAGCCGGTGCTCAAGGGGCTCAACCTGCGCATAGATCAGGATGACCGCATTGCGCTCCTTGGCGCGAATGGTCAGGGCAAATCCACCCTGTCAAAGCTGATCGCCGGACGCCTCGCGCCCATGGACGGGGACATGCGACAAAGCCCCAAGCTGCGCATCGGCTATTTCGCCCAGCACCAGCTTGATGAGCTTTATCCGGAGGAGACCCCCCTCCAGCATGTGCAACGGGAACGGCCGGGAGAAACACCGGCCAAACTGCGCGCCCGGCTCGCCGCAGGCGGGATCCCGGCAGCCATCGCGGAGACGGAAGTCAAGCGTCTGTCCGGCGGGCAGAAGGCGCGGCTCGCCATGCTGCTTTGCGCCATCGACGCGCCGCATCTGCTGATCCTCGACGAGCCGACGAACCACCTCGACATCGAAAGCCGGGAGGCGCTGGTGCGCGCGCTTGCGGACTATAACGGGGCCGTCATCCTGGTCAGCCACGACCCCCATCTGGTCTCCCACGTCGCCGACCGGCTCTGGCTCGTGCGCGATGGCAACGTGGCCCCGTTCAACGATGATATGGACGGGTATAGACGTCTTCTGCTGGGCGAACCGGACCGGACCGTGACGGAGAAGCCCAAAAGGCGGGCCAATCCATCCGAGGCGCGGCGCACCCTCTCCCTGCTCAAGGCGGAGCTTGCCAAGTGCGAGGCGCGGATCGCCCGGCTGGAGGAAATGCGCGACAAGATCGACCTCGGTCTGGCGGATCCGAAGCTCTACGAGACCGGGGATCAGGATCGGATCGAGATGCTGCAGGCCAAGCGGCGGGAGGTCATGGACGGCCTCGAACGGGCGGAAGCGCTCTGGCTCGACGCACAGGACCGGCTCGACCGGGCGGAGGCGGCCCGGTGACGGAAAGCATTGTCACCATCTTCGTCACCCTGTTCGTGATCATTGACCCGATCGGCCTTGCCCCGATCTTCGTCGCGCTGACCCCGGGCATGTCGCAACGGGCGCGCAGGGGCATCGCCCTGCGTGCGGTCTGCATTGCCTTCGCCATCCTTGCAGTGTTTGCCATTGCCGGGGAGCCGCTGCTCAACGCCGTCGGCATCGGCATGCCCGCGTTCCGCATCTCCGGCGGGATCCTGCTCTTTCTGATCGCCGTCGAGATGCTGTTCGAAAAGCGCACCCCGAGACGGGAGAAGGCGGCAGGAGCGGAGGTGCAGTCCGACCCGTCCGTCTTTCCCCTTGCCCTGCCCCTCCTCGCCGGTCCGGGAGCCATGGCCACGGTGATCCTTGTGATGAGCGGTGAGGGAACAGACCTCACCCAGCTTGCCATCGTGCTCGGCGTCGTTGCGACGGTGCTCCTGATCACTCTGGTGCTGTTTCTCGGGGCAGGTCTGCTGGAGCGCGTTCTCGGCGCAACCGGCATCAATGTGATCACGCGGATCTTGGGTGTTTTGCTGGCCGCCTTATCTATTCAGTTCATACTGGACGGACTCGCGGATATCGGCGTGATCGGAGGTGTCTGAATGGATGGTGACAGTCTGGCGCGGCTTGCTTTTTCGAGCATCCTGCTGCTCGCCTTTTGCACTGCGCTTTTCAGCATGTACCGCGGCCGCCTGTCCAAGGGGCTTCAGGATGCCGCGATCTGGGGGCTGATCTTCCTTGGCGTCGTGACCCTGTATGGTTTGCAGGAACCGCTGAAGAACGCCCTCTTCTCCCAGAATGTTGCAACCTTCGACGGGGGAGACATCGTGCTCTACCGGGAGGATGACGGGCACTTCCATGCGGACCTGCGTGTGAACGGGCAGCCCGTGTCCTTCCTCGTCGACACCGGCGCGACCGGGATCTCACTCAGCCAGCGGGACGCGCGCGCGGTCGGCTTCGACCCAGCACAGCTTCGCTATCTGGCTCAGGCGCAGACCGCCAACGGGCTCGTCGACATCGCCCCGGTGCGGCTGGAAAGCATCGAATTCGGCGCGTTTCGTGACACAGACGTGCGTGCCTTCGTCAACGGGGGCGATCTCGGCATCTCGCTCCTCGGTATGGGATATCTTGACCGGTTTGCCCGCGTGACGCTGGAAGGGGATCGCCTGATCCTGCAGCGCTGATGGAACCGGCGGTCGGGCTGCTTGTCCTCGCGCTGGTCTGCCTTATCGGTACGCTCTTCGGATCCGTCGCCTGGGCAGCACGCACAGCGCTTTCCGCCTTTGCGCTGACGGGCCTCTTCATCGGTTCGGTGCTTGTCTACCAGCAGCTGACCGCAGCCCCCTCTCAAACGGCTCTCACGACCACGCGGGCAGGAGGAGCGGAGACAGGCGGTAACGGTGTGGTTCTCCGGCGCCAGCGTGACGGCCATTTCTACGCGAACTTGCAGGTGAACGGCGCCGACATCACCTTCGTCGTCGATACCGGGGCAACCTCGATTGTGCTCACCCGGGCGGACGCCGCCCGGGCCGGCATCGATCCGGGCAGCCTGCGCTATACCGGCATCGCCGCGACCGCGAACGGACCGGTCCGCTTCGCCCCTGTGACATTGGATCGGGTGCTGCTCGAGGGCAGCACGGACCGGGATGTCGCGGCGACCGTGAATGACGGGCGGCTCGAAACCTCCCTCCTCGGCATGTCCTATCTGGAGAGATATGCGGAGCTCACGATCAGCGGTGACCGCATGATCCTGCGCCGCTGAGCGCGCCCACTGCTCCGAGAGCCGGGGGGACGGGCGGGGGTGGGCGGGTGGGACGACCGTCACCCCGGCCCTGTCAGCCGGACGAGGCTTTCTCCACCCAACGTCCCTCTTCCTCCGCCCAGTAAGTCGCCTTGTGGCCGGAGGCCGCGACGGCCTTCCAATCCTCACGCGCGGTGTCGTTTGCCGCAGCGTCGTTGCCGTCGAAGATCAGCGCGACCCGGTCAAAGGACGCGGCCTCCGCCGGATCCACCCGGGCCCCGTCCACGAGCAGCAGGACCCGGGCCCCGTTCGTCGGCGCGCCGGTCGTCAGAAGCACCGGCTGATCCTCCGCGTAGGGGGCGCCGTCCCGTCCATGGGGCAGAAAGCTTCCGTCCCCATGGTTCCAGAGCTGATCGTCAATCCGCGCAAGCCCCGCCTCCGATCCGCCGCGCACGGCGACGCGGGAGCCTCGGGCGAGGCTGCGCTCGACGAAAACCGGCAGCGTCCCCGCGAGGCTGGACCGCGTCAGACGATAGAAGAGGACCTCCGCCACCGGGCTCAGCCTTCGTACTTGTCCGCGATCAGCCGGTCGAGCGCGCGCACGCCCCACCCGGTCGCCCCTTTGGGTGCGAAGTCGGTGTCCGACTTCACATAGGCGGTCCCGGCAATATCGAGGTGGATCCAGGGCACGCCCTCCTTCACGAACCGCTGCAGGAACTGTGCGGCGGTGATCGAGCCACCGGCCCGCCCGCCCACATTGGCCATGTCCGCAATCCGCGACTTGAGCTGCTTGTCATAGGCAGCACCGAGCGGCATGCGCCATGCCCCCTCGCCTTCGGCCGCCGCCGCGGCCAGGAAGTTGTCGCACAGCGTGTCATCGTTGGAGAACACACCCGCATTATGGTGACCAAGGCCGATGATGATCGCACCGGTCAGGGTCGCGAGATCCACGATGCCCGTGGGCTCGAACCGTTCCTGTGTGTACCAAAGCGCATCCGCAAGCACGAGCCGCCCCTCCGCATCCGTGTTGATCACCTCGATCGTATCCCCCTTCATAGAGGTCACAACATCGCCGGGACGCTGGGCATTGCCGTCGGGCATGTTCTCCACGAGCCCGACCACACCCACCACGTTCGCCTTCGCCTTGCGCAGGGCAAGCGCGCGCATCACGCCTGACACGACGCCCGCGCCGCCCATATCCATGGTCATCTCTTCCATGCCGCCGGCGGGCTTGATCGAAATGCCACCCGTGTCGAACACGACGCCCTTACCCACGAGCGCAAAGGGCTTCTCATCACCTCCGCCGTTCCATTGCATCACGACGACCTTCGACGGGCTGCGGGAGCCTTGCCCGACGGCGAGCAGCGTGCGCATGCCCAGCTTCTCAAGTTCCTCTTCCTCAAGGATTTCCACCTCAAGCCCGAGCTCCTGCATCGCCGCCAGCCGGGCTGCGAAGTCCGTCGTGGTGAGCACGTTTGCGGGCTCGCTCACCAGATCCCGCGTGAAAAAGACGCCTTCGGTGAGCGCCGCCATCGGTGCGGCAGCGGCGGAGACCGCCTCCGGATCGTTGGCAAGCACTGTCACTTTCGGCGCAGGCGGCGTGTCTTCTACCGTGCGATAGGCATCGAAGGAATAATGCCGCAGGGCGAGGCCGTAGGTGATCTCGGCGGCCCGCGCATGGCCGGCAACGCACACGGTCAGGTCCCGTTTGCCCATCGCCTTTGCCAGTGCTGCACCGGCCTTGCGCGCCTCAAGTGCCGTCACCCGCCGGGGCAGCTTGAGCGCGATCACCCGCTCCGCCGCCACCCCCGATGCGTAGGACAGCACCAACGTGCCGCCGGTCGGCACCTTTTCCCACTCGTCGCTCTCCGCCAACCGCTCGAGCGCCTTGCGCGTCAGCCGGTTCACCCGCCGCGCGAGCCGATCAAGGCTGCCATCCGGGCCCACGATGACCGCGAGCGCGCCGGTCGCCTCAGACAGCGCATCCAGCTCGGCTTCCTTGAACGAAATGTGAAGGGGGGTGGTCATGCTTAAGGCTCCAGACTGACGGGACATTCAGGTTTGACGGACGGTAGTGCCTTTGCCCTGCCTTGACCAGTTCCGGCGGAGCCAATAGGCAAAGGAGGCACGCGATTGCCAAAGGGGGTCCGGTGCGTCAGCTAGACAGATACGTGCTGGGACAATTGCTTGGGCCGTTCGGCTTCTTCGCGCTGATCTTTGCGATGGTCATCTGGCTCACACAGTCGCTGCGTGTCGTTGACACGGTGGTCAACAACAATCAGTCAGGCATGGTCTTCCTGGAGCTGTCCGCGCTGCTGCTGCCGACGGTGATTGCCATCGTCATACCGATCGCTGCCTTCGCCGGCACGCTGCTGACCGTAAACCGTCTCTACTCGGAGTCCGAACTGGTCGTGATGATGGCCGCCGGACAAAGCGGGCCGTCGCTTGCCCGTCCCGTTTTGCTGTTCGGCGTCGTCGCCATGGTCGCTATGGCGATGTTGTCGCTTTATCTGATGCCCCTGTCAGCCAATCAGTTGCGCGAACGCACGGCGGAGATCCGGGCGGAACTTGCAAGCTCCATCCTGCGGGAGGGACAGTTTTCCAACCCCATCGCCGGTCTGACCATCTACATCCGCAACGTGGCGAGCACCGGGGACATGGTGGGCATCTTTGTCCACGATGCCCGGAAGCCCGAGGAGCCGATCACCTACACCGCCGACCGGGCGCGCCTGATCCGTGATGGCGACCGGCTGCAGCTCGGGATGTACAGCGGTACCGCGCAGCGGTTCGAGGCGAACGAAACCAACCTTTCCGTACTCGACTTCGATCAGCTTGTGTACGACCTCGGGCCGATCCAGCAGACGTCGACGCGGCGCAACCTGAAGCCGGAGGAGTACTTCTTTCCAACCCTCATCAATCCCCCCGAGGAGATCTGGAGCGGCAGCGCGAAGCGTTATGGGCAGCTGATTGCGGAGGGGCACGATCAATTGAGCGCGCCGCTCTATGCACTCACCCTGCCGCTCGTCGCGCTTGCTGTGTTCCTGTCCCAAGGGTTCCAGCGTGGCGGATTCGCTGTGCGCATCGGGCTGGCGCTCGCGGTCGGGATCGGGTTCCGCCTGCTCGGCGTGGTGCTCAAGGCGCAGGTGGTCAGAATGCCGGAGATCTGGCCGGTGCTCTACATGCCCCCGCTGCTCATGTTCCTCGGCAGCCTCATGCTGCTCGGCATCGGGCCCAACCCGATTCAGCGGTGGCGGAGGCGGCCCGCATGACCTGGACGATCTCCTCCTACATCGTGCGCCGGTTCGGCATGACGCTCCTGCTCGCGTTCGGCGGCTTCTACTTCCTGGTGGTGCTTGGCGATCTGATCGAACTGTCGCGCAAGGCGAGCAACAGCTCGATTGAAGGGGCGCCGCTTCTGTCGATGGCGATGCTCCATGCACCCAGCGTGATGAACAAGGCGCTGCCCTTCGTCGTCCTTTTGGCGGGCCTTGCGGCGTTCCTACGGCTGGCCCGATCGTCTGAGCTCGTGGTGACCCGGGCCGCGGGCATCTCCGCCTGGCGGCTCCTGACCCCGCCGGTGCTGCTCGCCATCGGGCTCGGCATCTTCGCCTTCGCCGCCTACAACCCCATCGCCGCCACTGCGCTCAGCCGGTATGAGGCGCTGGAGCTGAAATACTTCAAGGGGCGCTCGAGCCTGCTCGCAATCTCCCGCGAAGGGCTGTGGTTGCGCCAGGCAGAGGACGATGGTCAGACCGTCATCCACGCCCTGCGGGCAAACCCCGACGGGACCGAACTGATCGGCGCGACCTTCTTTGTCTTCGACACAGAAAGCCGCCTTGTGCGTCGTATCCAGGCGCAGGTTGCCGCCCTTGAACCCGGGCAATGGGCGCTCGATGGCGGGCGGAACTGGTCGCTTTCCCAGGGTACGGACGGCACCGCCCTGAGCGAGGAGAGATTTGTTCGCCTGACCATCCCGACAGAGCTGACCGCCAACCGGATCCTCGAAAGCTTCGCCGATCCCGAAAGCCTCTCCTTCTGGGACCTGCAGGGGTTCATTGAAACGCTGGAGGCGTCCGGTTTTTCATCCACCCGCCACAGGCTCTACCAGCAAACGGAGATGGCAAAGCCCCTGCTCTTCGCCGCCATGGTCCTGCTGGGGGCAGCCTTTTCCATGCGACACGCGCGGTTCGGGCGGACCGGCATCATGGTCCTGGGCTGCGTGCTCTCGGGCTTCGGTCTTTTCTTCATCTCCGACATCACCCAGGCGCTCGGCTCTTCCGGGGCAATCCCGGTCATCCTCGCCGCGTGGGTGCCCCCGATGACCGCGCATCTGATGGCGATGGGACTGCTCTTGTTTTTCGAGGACGGCTAGTGCTTCGCCTGCTTCTGTGTCTGGTCATCGCTGTCGTTCCCGCGCCCAGCCTCGCGCAAGAGGTTGATCCGCAGCGGCCAGTGGCCCTGCTCGCCGACAGCATCTTCTTCGACAACAACACCCGCGATCTGATCGCCTCGGGCAATGTGCAGGTGTTCTACGAAGGGTCGATCCTTCAGGCCAACCGCATCATCTACAATGATGTGACCGGCGAGATCCGCGCACCTGACGGGCTGACATTGCAGACCGAGGGCGACACGGTGCTTTTCGCGGACGCCGCAGAACTGACAACCGACCTGCGGGACGGGCTGATCACCGGCGCGCGCGGCAGGATCGCGGGTGCGCTTCAGATCGCCGCCGGTGCCGCTGCCCGGCGGGAGGACCGTTACAACGTCCTCTCCAAGGTCGTGGCAAGCACCTGTGTCGTCTGCGCGGCCTATCCTGTGCCGATCTGGCAGATCCGCGCAGACCGGGTCGTTCATGATGAAGAGACGAAGATCGTCCACTACGAAAATGCCGTGTTCGATGCCTTCGGGATCCCGGTGCTCTACCTTCCCTATTTCCAGCATCCCGACCCTTCCGTTGAGCGCGCAACAGGCCTTCTGTTTCCGGAGTTTCGCAATTCGGATCGCTATGGCTATGGGGTGAAGCTCCCCGTATTCATCAATCTCGGGCCGAGCCAGGACGCGACCATCACGCCGTTCTTCATGACGCGGGAGGATCTGATCCTCGAAGGGCAATACCGCCGCCGTTTCGACACGGCGTCCATCGACCTCGACGGCTCCCTGACCGCTGCCGACCTCGTGGACGGCGATGACCTGCGCTATCATCTGTTCACAGACGCGCGCTATACCCTGCCCTTCGGCGCGACCGCCCGCCTCTCGCTTCAGAACGTGAGCGACGATTCATACCTTCGACAGTTTGGCTTTTCGACCACGGACCGGCTGACCTCGCGCATCGTCCTCGAACAGTACGGCGACCGCGGGTTCTGGCGCACAGAGGGCACCTACTACACGTCCCTGCGCGATGATGAGCCGCAAAGCGAGCTGCCCATCGTCCTGCCCGATGCGGAGGTGAGGAAGGTCTTCAGGCTCGGCATGTTCGGCAACACGGAGCTGCGCGCGTCTTCGGTTGTGCTGACCCGCGACGTGGGCCGGGACGTGCGGCGGCTCAGCCTCGGGTCAGGCTGGGAAAAGTCCGAGATTGTCGGCCCCGGTCTCATCCTCCGGGCGTTCGGTTCCCTCGACGGGGATCTCTATCAGGTGGAGAACGACCCGGACCTCGAGGAGGATGCCGTTGGCCGTCTGCGCCCGATCGGCGGGGCGGAGGTGCGCTTTCCCCTCGCCCGGGAATCGGAGACCCTGACCCAGATCATCGAGCCCGTGGCTCAGCTCGTTCTTGCGGGGAACGACAACAGGAACAGCCTCATCCCCAACGAGGATAGCCTTCTGGTGGAGTTCGATTCCACCAACCTGTTTTCGGACAACCGCTTCCCCGGAACGGACCGGTTCGAGCCGGGATCCCGCCTCAATCTGGGTCTCCGCTATGAGGCGTTGCTGAACTCGGGCATCGCGGTCACGGCGAGCGTCGGGCAGGTGCTGCGGCAGGAGCCGGTGGACCTCTTCGCCCCCGGCACTGGCTTGTCCGACACCCAGTCCAACTATGTGGTGACCGGTGACGTGACGCTCGGTGCCCGGTTCAGGGTCGCAGGCGCGCTTCTCACCGACGATTCAGGGAACATCTCCCGCAACGAGGCTTCCCTGTCCTACCGCGGGGCAAAGACCCGGCTGGGCGGAACCTACATCTTCCTCACCGAGGACGATACCGCGGACAGCACCGGCGACCGGTCGGAGTTGCGCCTCGATGCGGAACGGGATATCGGCAGTGGCTGGATATTCTCGGCCAGCGCCCGCCGGAACCTCAGCGACGACCGGTTCATCGAGGCGGGCGGTGGCGTGAGTTGGGGCAACGAGTGCGCGCGGTTCTTCTTTTCGGTCTCGCGCGACTACACCCGGTCGGATACGGTGGAGCCAACGACCGAGTACAGCTTCACCGTCCGGCTCGAGGGGCTGAACGGCCCCGCCTCGGGGCGCACGCGCGCCGTGTGCCTCGCACCGGGATGAAGCGGAACGAACAAGGATCGACAATGCGAGCAATCACGAGCCTCCTGCTCACACTCGGGCTGGTCTGGGGCCTTGTCCCCGCCTCCACAGCACAGGAAACACCGTTCAGCCCGGCGATCGTGGTTAACGACACTGTGGTCACCTACTACGAGGTCGATCAGCGTACACGGCTCCTTCGCGCTCTGGGCAACCGGTCAGCCGCGGTGGACACGGTCGTGCGTGACGCCCTGATCGAAGAGGCGCTGATGATGCAGGAAGCGTCCCGCCGCGGCATCAACCTGCCGGATGCGAACGTCGAGGAGGCGATCGAACGGTTTGCCGAGGGGCGCGGCCTCTCAGTCGCGCAGCTTCGCCGTAACATGGCGCGGGAAGGTGCGGAGGACCAAACCCTTGAGGACCTCGTGCGCGCGCGGTTCAGTTGGCGTGACGCCATGCAGGCGCGGTTCAATTCGCGCGCGGCTCCGTCCGATGATGACGTGGACGAGGCGATCGTGCTTGCCACGACGGAACCAGAGCGGGAGGTCCTGCTCGCGGAGATTGCGATC